>NZ_CP076547.1:642898-1285796 GCF_018889995.1 Subtercola sp. PAMC28395
TGCACCGAGGGGATGCCCGATCGCGATCGCGCCCCCGTGGATGTTCACCCGGCTCGGGTCGAGCTCGGGCCAGAGACGAAGGCAGGCCAGGCTCTGGGCAGCGAATGCTTCGTTGAGTTCGACGAAGTCCACGTCGGCCCACGTCTTGCCCGCGTTGCGAAGGGCCCTGTTGACCGCCTCGACAGGGCCGATACCGAAGACATCGGGGTCGACGGCGGCCACGCCCCTGCCGATGATCCTCGCGAGAGGTTCGGCATCGATCGGCGCATTCTCCGCGCCGATGATGAGCATCGATGCACCGTCGTTGAGGGGTGACGAGTTGCCGGCGGTGATCGTGCCGTTCTCTGCGAATGCAGGCTTCAACCCCGAGAGAGAAGCGACCGTCGAGTCGGCACGGATTCCCTCGTCACGGGTCAGGTCGACCCCCGGAACGGAGACGATCTCGTTCTCGTAGATCCCGGCATCCCAGGCAGCAGCCGCCTTGACATGGCTGCTGGCCGCAAAAGCGTCCTGTTCCTCGCGGGTGATGCCGTAGCGCTCGGCGAGGATCTCGTTCGAGGCCCCGAGGGAGATGGTCCACTCCTTCGGCATACGTGGATTGACCAGCCTCCAGCCGATCGTCGTCGAATGCATGATCTCATTCGTCGCGGGGAAGGCTTTGCTCGGCTTGGAGACGACCCAGGGTGCCCGGCTCATCGATTCCACCCCGCCGGCCAGCACGAGTGAGGAATCGCCGGTCTCCACAAGCCTGCTCGCATCCATGATCGCCTGCAGGCTCGAGCCGCACAGCCGGTTCACGGTCACACCGGGCACCGACGTCGGCAGCCCCGCCAGCAGTGCGGACATGCGTGCCACGTCGCGGTTGTCTTCGCCGGCCTGGTTGGCCGCCCCCGCAATGACGTCATCGATCCTCGCGGGGTCGACTCCAGGGTTCCTGGCGAGGATCTCCTTGATCGTGACAGCGAGCAGGTCATCGGGCCTCTGGCCCGAGAGAGATTTGCCGAATCGGCCGAACGGTGTGCGTATTGCGTCGTAGACGAAACTGGCGGTCATGTCACTCGATCCGGCTGTGGTCGCCCAGGCGGTGCCACGCACGGTTGTGGTACACCAGCGGGTCTGTCTCAGCAGGTAGCTGCGGCTTCGCTTCGAGCGCCTCGACCAGCACGATGGACGAGCCTCCGGCTTGCATCTGGTTCAGAACGCGCGCCCTGATCCACGTGCGGGCCTGGGGGAAGTACGTCTCGCCGGTCGGCAGCACGTCCCAGAGTGTGCGGTCCGCGAACCGGTCGACTCCACTTGTGGCGCCCAGTTTGGCGATGTGCAGCTGCTCTGCACTCAGGAGGTGAACCACCACGGTGCGTGCCCGACGGATCGTCGGGGTACTCGACGAGATCGCCGAGACCGAGAACATGATGAGGGGCGGCTCGGCGCTGACCGAAGCGACTGACGTCGCGGTCAGCGCTACGGGCCCATCGCCAGCATCTGCAGTGATGACTGCGACACCGGCAGGATGATCCCTGAAGGCGTTCTTGAATTCATCGGCGCTGAGTACCGCTTCGGTGAGGGGGTCGTAGTTCTCTTTGATCATGATCGGTCCTTACTAGTTGAACGCTGGAACGCCGGTGATGTCCCGGCCGAGGATGAGTGCCTGCATGGAGTCGGTGCCCTCATAGGTGTGCACGACCTCCATGTCGAGGAGGTGGCGCGCCACATGGTTCTCGAGCAGGATTCCGTTGCCGCCGAGCATGTCGCGTGCCTCGCGGCACAGGGCGCGCGACTTCTGGCCGGTGAACAGCTTGGCGAGAGAGGCCTGCTCATTGGTCAGGCGGCCCTCGTTCTGGAGTGCGCCCGTGCGGAAACAGATCAGCTGCATAGCCGTGAGGTCGGCGAGCATGTTGGCCAGCTTGTACTGCACGAGCTGGTAGTTCGAGATGGATTTGCCGAACTGCACCCGCTCGTTTGCAAAGCGCACCGCGATCTCGTACGACGCCTGCGCGTGCCCGAGCGCCTCCCAGGCGACCGTCGTCCGTGTCATGTTCAGGATTGAAGAGACATCCCGGAACGACTTCGACAGCGCCAGCTTGTTCCCTGCCGGCACCCGGAGACCCGTGATGGTGATCGCCGCCTGCTGGATGGCCCGCTTGGCCATCTTGCCGGTGATCGCCTCGGCGTGGTAACCCTCCGGATACGTTCCGTCGGCGTTCTTCTCCATGACGAAGGCCTTGACCTTGTTGTCGGCGACATCGCGCGCCCAGATGATGACAACGTCGGCCACGTGGCCGAGACCGATCCAGCGCTTCTCTCCACTGATCACGTACTCGTCTCCGACGAGCTCTGCTGTCGATTCGAGGCCGACAGAGTCGGATCCGTGAGCGGCCTCCGTCAGGGCGAATGCTCCGAGCTTGCGCAGCGCGGCCAGCTCGGGCAGCCAACGTGTCTTCTGTTCCTCACTCCCGAGAAGGTTGATCGTGCCCATGACCAGGCCGGACTGCACCGCGTTGATCGTGTTGAAGCTGCCATCTCCTCGCGAGAGTTCCATGGCGACGAGGCCGGTCTGCAAGCGGGTGAGCCCGGGTGCGCCATACCCTTTGATCGCCGTGCCGACGATTCCGAGTTCCGCGACCTTGGGCAGAAGGTGATACGGGAAGTCCGCCTTCTCCCAGTACTCATTGATGACGGGCGTCACTTCGGCATCGACGAACGCGCGCACCTTCGCTGCGAGCGCACGGTCTTCGTCGCTGAGGTAGTCCGTCACCCGGTAGTAGTCCGAGTCGACGGCGAATACGTCATTCAGTTGGTCGTTCACGATTCCTCTTCTCTGGTGTGGCTGGCAGATCTGATGTGACTGGCGGGCCGTAGAGCCAGTCGAGTACGTCGACCCGGCCTTCATTCAGCACGGGGGGCGCCCAGTCATAGCTCGGCGCTGTGCGCGAGAACGAAATCGGGTTTCGGATGCCCGGCAGTTCCCGCTCACCCGAACCGGCAGCCACGACGGGTTCGAGCCCGAGTCGCGCAGCAGTCTCGACTCCGCCCTGCACATTGAGGATGGGGGCAGCCGGAACACCCGTGGCCTGGAGCAGGTCAGCCCACTCGCTGGCCGTGCGCACACTCAGCAGTTCTTCTAGGATCGGTCGCAATTCCCCCCGATTGTGATTGCGCGCCGGCGCCGTCGCGAATCGCTCATCGACCCCGAGCTCTGCCCTGCCGATACCGGCGCAGAGCGCACGGAAGAGAGAATCGTTGCCCACAGCAATGACGATCTGGCCGTCTGCAGTGGGGAACGGCGCGTAGGGGTAGAGGCTGGGGTGTTCGTTGCCCATGCGCGTGGGCACCGTTCCCGACAGTGCGTAGGCACCGGTCTGGTTGACCAGGCCTGAAAGAGCGGAAGAGAGCAGGTTCATCTCGACCTGCTGGCCCTCACCCGTCAGGTCCCGGTGATGGAGCGCTGCAAGTATGCCGATACAGGCATGCAATCCCGTCATGACGTCGAAGACAGCGACCCCAGCCCGGAACGGCTCGCCTCCGGGGTTGCCGGTGAGGTCCATCATTCCCGAGATCGCCTGCGCGAGGAGGTCGTAACCGGGTAGGTCTGCACCACCTGCAGTGCCGAAGCCGGTGATCGACGCGTAGATGACCGTGGGGTTGACTGCGGCGATCGAGCTGTACCCGAGCCCGAAGCGGGCGAAACCACCCGGCTTGAAGTTATCGATGACGACGTCGGCGCTTGCGGCCAGGTCGTGGGCGATCATCCGGTCGTCTTCTGTCGTGAGGTCGAGCACGATCGACCGCTTGTTGCGATTCACAGAGAGGAAGTACGTCGACTCCTCGCCGAGCACCGGTGGCTTGTAGTTGCGGGTTTCGTCGCCTGCAGGCGACTCCACCTTGATGACGGTGGCACCCATGTCTGCGAGCAGCATCGTGCAGTAGGGGCCGGCAAGTACGCGCGAGAAGTCTGCGATGACCAGGCCGGCGAGAGGGCCTGTCGCTTTTCTGCCGAACACGGACTCGTTCATGGTCACTTGGCACCCTCTGTGCCGTAGTCGAAGAATCCCTTGCCCGTCTTTCGACCGAGGTCACCTCGGGCGACCAGGTCGCGGAGGATCTGTGGTGGCTCGAACCTGGGGCCGATGGTGTCGAAGAGGTACTCGGCGATACCGAGCCGAACGTCGAGACCGACAAGGTCAGAAGTTCGCAGAGGCCCGACCGGATGCTTGTAGCCGAGTTCCATGGCCACATCGATGTCGGCAGCGCTGGCCACGCCCTCTTCGACCATGCGCATCGCTTCGAGAGCGATGGCGAGCCCGAGTCGGGAGCTTGCGAAGCCCGGGCTGTCGCGCACGGTGATCGATGTCTTACCCAATGCCTCCACCCATCCGGCCGCCTGGATCGCGTAGTCACCGGAGGTCGTGTCTGCCACGACGATCTCGACGAGCGTCGACGCAGGAACAGGATTGAAGAAGTGGAGTCCACCGAAACGAGACGGGATGCTCAGCTGCGATCCCAGGCGCTGTACGGAGAGGGACGAGGTGTTCGTGGCGATCCATGCGTCGTCAGCGACGACCCGTTCCACCCCCGTGAGTGCTGCGAGCTTCAAGTCGAACTGCTCGGGCACGGCTTCCACGACAAGCCCAGCGTTCTCGAACGCCTCCGGCGTCGTGGCGACGCTGAAACGACTGCTGATCTCCTCTTCAGTCTCGCTCACGGCGCCACGAGCGACACTGTTCTTGACACTGCTGAGAACCCGGCCTCGTGCGCCCTGGGCCCATTCCTCGGTCTGCTCGACGACGACGACGTTCGCTCCTGCGATCAGGAAGGCGTGCGCGATACCGGCGCCCATCCGGCCGCCACCCAACACTCCGACATACTCTGGGACTGTCATCTTTCGGTTCCTTTTCGGTTCAAGAACGCCGTCATCCGCTGCTCTTTGCCGTCGGCTTCGAAGAGCACGGCCTGGCCCAGGTCGTCGACATACGGATGCGCCGAACGCGGCATGTGCATGACCATCTTGGTGATCCTCACGGCAAGTTGATCCTGGGCGACGATGCGGTCAGCGAGGCGGGACGCTGCGTTCAGCAGGTCTTCGGGTTCATGGATCTCAGTGATGAGGCGTAGGGCGAGAGCCTCGCGCGCGTCGAGGATTCGTCCGGCCAGGAGAATCTCCGTCGCAACCGCGATTCCGACGAGTTCACGAAGTCGCCAGGTCGCACCAGCCGCGGCCATGATGCCGAGACCGGTCTCGGGATTACCGAACCGGGCACGCGGAGTTGCGATGCGAAAGTCTGCGGCCATGGCAAGTTCGGCTCCGCCTCCGAGGGCGAAGCCGTCAACTGCTGCGATCACAGGGAGCGGGAGCCGGGCGATCCGGTCGAACAGGCCGGAATTGATGCCAGAGAGAGCCTGGTCACGTCGGCGATATCGCAGTTCGCGAATGTCGGCCCCTGACGCGAAGACCGCGTTTCGTTCGGTGTCTGTTCCCGAGAGAATCAACACTCGCGGTTCGGATTCGAGCGACGCGCAGAGCTCGTGAAGCTCCTCGACCATTTCCCGGTCGATCGCGTTGCGCGTCTCCGGGCGAACGATCCGAGCAAACACGCGATCTTCTGCTTCGTCGATCTGGATCGATGTCATTGGCTGTCTGCGTCCTCTCCGCGTCTTTGCGACCTTGAGATGCCAGTGAACACGATCGGCGACACCGCACATGGTGACTGTGCAGTTCTTGACCATTTCAGCTGCTTGAAGGGGTGCGATCCTGCTCGGCCATCGACAATCTGAAAGAGTGCGCAATCCTTCGCGACGCTCTTGTCACGTCTATGTCGAGGAGGCATCGGTGAGTCATTACCAATCGATCAACCCAGCCACGGGAGAAGTGGAACAGCAGTTCGAGACCCTGGCAGATTCGGAGATCGAACCCATACTTGCCGAGGCCAGTCACGGTTACCGACTCTGGAGGGCCGTTCCACTCGCAGAACGCCGGGCGATCATCAAGCGGGCAGCAGAGCTCTGTCGCGAACGTTCGGAGGCCCTGGCGTCGATTGTGACCGCTGAGATGGGCAAGCCCATCGTGCAGGCGCGCGGGGAAGTCTCCATCTGGGCATCCATCTTCGACTATTTCGCAGACAACGCTGAGAAGTTCCTCGAAGACGAGCGACTCGAGATCATGGGCGGCGGTGAAGCGTGGGTCAGAACGGATTCGATCGGCGTGCTGCTGGGCATCATGCCCTGGAACTTTCCGTACTACCAAGCCGCGCGTTTCATTGCGCCCAACCTGATGCTCGGCAACGCCATCATTCTGAAGCATGCTCCGAACTGCCCTCGTTCCGCCCTCGCGATCGCAGAGATCCTCAGGGATGCGGGCGTACCGGGCGGGGTCTACACGAACGTCTTCGCCACGAATGACCAGGTCGCGACGATGCTGGCCGACGACCGGATCCAGGGCGTCTCTCTCACCGGGTCGGAGCGCGCAGGTTCTGCGGTCGGTGAGATCGCCGGTCGCCACATGAAGAAGTACGTGCTTGAGCTCGGTGGGTCGGACCCCTTCATCGTCGTCGACCCTGCCGACATGAAGGCCGCCGCCAAGGCCGCCGCCATCGGCAGGATGAACAACGCCGGACAGGTCTGCACAGCATCGAAACGCTTCATCGTCGTCGAAAGCGCCTACGACGAATTCGTCAGGCACTTCGCCCTCGCGATCGAGTCCTATCAGCCGGGTGACCCGCTGTCGGAGTCGACAGTGCTCGGCCCGTTGTCTACCGCGGTCGCCGTCGACGAGCTGGAGGGTCAGGTCGCCGACGCCGTTGAGGCTGGTGCGACCCTGCTCGTCGCGGGTGGTCGCGTTGCAGGCCCTGGCAACTTCTTCAAACCGACCGTGCTGGCCGGTGTGACCCGGGAGATGCGCGCCTACAGCGAAGAACTCTTCGGCCCGGTTGCCGTCGTGTACCGGGTGGCCGACCTCGCCGAAGCCATCGAATTGGCGAACGAATCGCCATTCGGGCTCTCGGCTTCGCTCTTCGGCGCCGACGATGCGAGCCTGACGTCCGCAGCGGCGGAACTGGATTTCGGCATGGTCTGGATCAACGGCATCAGCAGGAGCGCGCCGGATCTGCCCTTCGGCGGCGTGAAGCGATCCGGTGTGGGCCGCGAGTTGTCCCGCTACGGCATGTACGAGTTCGCCAACAAGAAACTCGTGCGCATCCCCGCGTAGCCGCCAGCAACACGCGGAGCGGAAACAGAGAAGGGGCCCGGAGCATTCGCTCCGGGCCCCTTCTCTGTGATGCGACTAGGCCAGGGCCGGCTGTCCCTGGAAACGAGGAGCAACCTCGTTCGCCAGAAGAGTCATCGTCTCGCGCTCCCGCGCTTCGTTGACACCGCTGCCGTCCATCATCGACAGGAGCAGGGTACCGAACGGACCCGTCGACTCACGGAACGCCTGGAGCTTCTCGGTCACCGTGTCGGGTGAGCCGTAGATGACCATGCTCTCGATGAGGTCTTCGACCGTGAGATCTTCGTCTGGGGTCGAGGGGTCCTGCTTCATGACTGCGGTGTAGTTTGCCGCCTTCAGAACTTCCCAGAGGTACGAGAAGTAGTAGTAGTTGCCACCATCGGGGTCGAAGACCCTGTCCTTCGCTTCTGCGTCGGTGCTGGCAATGACCATGTTGCGCGACACGCGCCACTCGTCACCGGTAGCCTCGACGCCGATCGAGTCGCAGCCTTCGACGTACTTCTGCCAGTGGCTCTGCACCACGAACTGCGGGCAGAAGTTGGCGGTCATGGGAGCCCAGCCGCGTTCGACGGCGCTCTTGACGCTGCCCGAGAACGGGGACATCGCCGTTGAGAGGATCGGGGGGTGCGGCTGCTGGAGCGGCTTGCCGATCGAACCGACACCCAGCTCCGGAATCAACGTGGCCTCGATGCCGAATTCGTAGTGCTTGGTCTTGACCTGGTAGGGCGGTTCGCTCTTCCAGAGATCGAGGATGATGTCGATCGACTCCATCATCTTCTCGTTGCGGATCTGGCCATCTAGCACTCCGAAGAGCTCCATGTCGCTTGCGAGTCCGCCCGGGCCGATGCCCATCAGGAATCGCCCGTTGCTCAGGTGGTCGAACATCGCGGCTTCAGCTGCGACGAGTGCCGGGTGGTGGTTGGGCAGCGCCAACACGCCGGTACCGAGCTTGATGCGCTCGGTACGGCTGATGAGTGACGCGAGGAACATCATTGGCGCGGGGATGGGCTCCGTCGTGCAGGAGACGTGCTCCCCGATGAAAACCTCCTCGAACCCCAGCTTGTCAGCCAGGATGACTCTCTCCGCGTCCTCTACATAAACTTCTCCGCGATTCCGCGTCGGCGGGTGCAGCGGCATTCCGAACAGACCGATTTTCATGGTATTCCTTTCTCCGTTGAATGGCTCATTCACGAATTCCGATACTCCCTCCGCCAGCCATCCACCAGTGCGTCTTGTTCACTAACCGAACATTCCCGGTTTGTTATCTCCCGGCTGTTCAATAACTGAACAATTCAGGCGCCCTGCAGCCCGGCCGCAAGATACTGAGTGGTCACGCGACGACGCGCGACTGCGAAAGGTTGGGAATGAACAGTGCGGTCAGCTGGGAATCATTCGTCAGGGAGCTTGACGCCAGGAACACAGCACCCACCGCGTTGGTGCAGGCAAAGGATCGGGGCACCGATTCTGTAGAGCTGAGTCCCTTCGAGCTCAGCCAGGAGCTCATGCGCTCTGCCCACGACGTACTTCGTTCAACGGAAGACGCCCTCGCCGATACGACGACATGGCTGGCTGTTGCCGATGCCTCCGGCGTCATCACGTACGAGTGGGCGTCGAATTCCCACGTGAAGAACCTCATGTCGCGCGCCGACGTCGAGGCGGGAGCCGATCTCACCGAGACCCACGCTGGAGCGAACGGTGTCGGAACCGCGCTTGCCAGACGGAGCCGCACTCTGGTGAAAGGCTCCGAACACTACAACGAGAGCTGGCATCCCTTCGCGTGCGGCGCGAGCCCGATCATCCACCCGGTAACCAAGACCATGATGGGCGTCGTGAACATCACGTGCCTCGTTGCGGAGCAGAACCAGCACCTCAAGATCACGCTCAACTCCATGGTCGCCGGTATTCAGCACGGCCTGCTCGCGAGATCGCGCACCCGGCACCAGCGTCTGCTCGATGCGCACCTGCGCGTACGGCAACAATCCCGGGGTCCTGTCGTGACCCTCGATGCGTTCACCATGATCGTCGAAGACGACCTGGGCGCGCTGATCGACCGGCAATCCATCTGGGAGCTGATCGAGAGCGTCGGGCCGCTTGCGACCGAACTCTCGCTGCCTTCGGGGCAACGACTCCAGCTGATCCCTGTCGTGCGGGGTCGTCTCTCAGAGGGTTGCTCGCTGGTCTTCGAACCGGGTCGCAGGGTTGCAGAGCTGGTCGGGGCAGGCGGGATCCGCTCAATCGAAGCCCAGAAGGGTTGCCGCGAGCGTCTGGGCCCGCTCGAGCAGGCCGAGTTCGAGGTCATCCTCGCCGCACTGCACGCGACCGGTGGTAACAAGTCCGAAGCGGCAGCCAAGCTGCAGATCTCCCGAGGCACGCTCTACGAGCGTCTTCGGCGCTACGGCCTCTGACCCATTCGAACTGTGCGTCGAAGTGCAGTTCAGAAAAGCTCACCAATCAGGAAACCTCGTCAGACTTCTTCCAGGCCGTAACGCCTGAGGCGCTCGTAGAGCGTGCCGCGGGAGATCTGCAGCCTGTCCGCAGCGATCGATTTGTTTCCTTCAACCTCCCTCAGCACAGAGATGATGACATCACGCTCGGATTGTTCGATCGGGCCGAGTGAGCGCCATTTGGCATCGTGCATGCGGACACGATCGGTGTGGCTTCCGATCGGCGCCCCGAACACGAGCGAGCACCCCGCTGAAATGTCGGTCTGATCAATCGGGAACAGTCGCACCCGCTGACCGCTCGGCAGTGTGAGCTGGGTGGCGGAGGCGCCCGTACGCTCGATGAGGCTCCAGATCATGTCGCGATCGAACCCGGCGAGTTCCCTGGAATTCTCAGCGATCATGGTCTGGCCGTCAAGCGTGATCACCATCAGAGGGGTTGCCCTCGTCACTCGGAGATGAGCATCGAGCAAACGTTGGTGTCTCGTTCGCAGGCCTGAGGCGAACGAATCCTGGATGCCGGAGGTCAGGGAATTCAACGCGATCTTCACGTGCTGGTTCTCTTCAGCGACGAGCGCTGTGATGTTGGCGATACCGATCACTTCGCGAGACAGCGGGTGTATGAGGGGGGCGGCGACGCAGACGAGGTCGTGCCACGCCGGATTCAGGTGTTCAGCACCGTTGACACGCGAAGGCGACCTGGTGGCCAAGGCCAGCCCCACTCCATTGGTGCCCACCGCATGCTCTTCAAGGAGCGCGCCTTTCGCGACGGATGCGTTGTCGAGTCGGTGACGGAGGCTCGAGGTCGATGACCACTCATAGATGACGATGCCCTTCGAATCCGCCAGGGAGACCCAGGTCGTGGTGTTCGAAAGCGCCTCTTCAACACCATCGAGAACTCCGCGCGCCGCGCGGAGCAGTACGTCGTCGCGATCTGGTTCGCTGTGTACCTCGATCGATGGTTCGAGGGGGTTCGACTCGGCGGACCGCGCCCAGGAAGCAGCAATCGGAAGCCGGACGCCGTTCACGGATTCGGTTTCGACGAACCTTTCCCAGCTGCTGGAGTACGTCATCTCTGTCGCTCGATCACCTTTGGTCGGACGGGTCGCAACAAAAATCACGCCCGGTCCATTACATCATCGATTGGGATATTGGAAGGGGGGGTGCAGAAAATGAACAGGCAATTTGTTACAAATTCCTTGGCATGGCCTCTGCCGAAATAACAAAAACACAGGCGATCGGCACCATGTTCAAGAAATGAACAGTCCGACTCGAGCGGTTTCGAGGTGCCCTTAGATTCTCTTGACTCGGCGTTTACGTACGAGCGCCCTTCGAGGCTCCGCAGGTGGCGACACGACATCGGGCGAGAGCCGAAGACCCAATCAAAGGAGATATGGCTGATGAAAGCAACACGCTTCTACGGCAAAGAAGACATCCGCACCGAACAGATCCCGGAGCCGGAACTGCTTCCGGGGAGCGTGAAGATCAAGGTCGAATGGACCGGAATCTGCGGCACCGACCTCCACGAGTTCGAAGAGGGAGCGATCTTCTGCCCGAAGCCCGGGCATCCACACCCACTGACCGGTGAAACGACTCCGGTGGTGCTCGGCCACGAACTCGCCGGCGTGATTGCAGGCCTCGGCGAGGGTGTGACCGGGCTCACGGTCGGCGAACGAGTCGCCCTCGAGCCCTACATCCTGTGTGGCGAGTGCGAATACTGCCTCGGCGGCGAGCAGTACAACCTCTGCCCGAAGGCCGGGTACTACGGCCTCTCCGGCTGGGGCGGTGGTTTCGCGGAGTACGTCGTGGTGAACAACCCAGCAATGGTGCACCCGCTGGGCGAGCTCTCAACCGAGGTGGGCGCGCTCGTCGAACCTCTTTCCGTGGCCCATCACGCGGTTCGACGTTCCGGAGCCAAGGCCGGTGACACGGCCGTAGTGTTCGGCGCCGGCCCGATCGGCATCTTCGTGACCCTGATTCTCAAGGCGATCGGTGTCGAGACGATCTACAACGTCGAGATCTCAACCATCCGCAAAGAAAAGGTCCTCTCAGCCGGCTCGACGCGCGTCATCGACCCCACAGCTGAAGACGTGGTCGCGACGATCCGCGAGCTCACCGGTGGCCGGGGAACCGACGTTGCCTTCGAGTGCGTCGCTGCCTCGCCGGCCCTCCAGGCGGCAATGGACTCCACCCGGAGCGGCGGAACAGTCGTGAACGTCTCCATCTGGAGCCACAACGCCGACGTCAATCTCTTCGGCCTCACCATGCGCGAGCTCAACCTCGTTGGAACGAGCGCGTACGCGAACGACCACGCTGCCGTCATCAAACTCCTGCAGGAGGGGCGTATCGAGAACGTCGAGCAGTACATCACCGGCCGAATCTCGGTTGAGGATGTCGTGGAGCTGGGCTTCAAGCAGCTGATCCACAACAAAGAAGAGAACGTCAAGATCATCGTTCACCCGTAGTCGTTTGCACGACTAACCCTGTCGATCTCCGTCGCCCTGTGCAGATACTGAACATTCTCACGGGGCGACGGGATTTTGACAGCAGGATGGCGATCGCGAAGCACCACGAGCACGACTCGATCTTGTTGAAAGATCTCCCGGAGCCGAACGTTTCGCGTCCCAATCGACAGCGCAGTCATTCAGAACACTGCGCAGTCAGCACCGATGAAGCAATCACACACTATGCAAAGGAGCACAGAAAATGCGCACTCGGAAACTCTTGAGTTGGCAGACAGTGGCAGCTGCCGCCCTCATCACCGGCCTCACGGTCGCAACCGCAGGCTGCAGCACGGGCGGATCGTCAAGCTCGAGCACCGCAGCAGCGGGCTCGGGTTCAGGCACCCTCGACGGGAAGGGCGCACTCATCAAGATCTTCATGCCCTCGACGTCGAACGTCTACCTGGCCGCAGCAGCGAAGGCCGCTGCAGCTGAAGCGAAGAACCTCGGCTACACCTCGAGCATCATCGAGAACAACTTCAGCCAGACCGAAGAAGACCAGCAGGTGCAGGAATGGCTCGCCACCGGCGAGAAGGCTGCCGCTGTTCTGATCTGGCCGGCTTCCGCGAAGAATGCGACAGCATCCATTCGCGCGCTCTCGAAGGTTGCACCGGTTCTGCAGTGGAACCAGCTGATCGACCCCGCAGCAGACCCGTTCATCAAGATCGGCTACGCTGGCGTCTCTGACCTCGGAATCGGCGACCAGGCCGGTAAAGACACTCTGGCCCAGATCGACACCCTGACGAAGGCCGGCTACAAGTTCCACGGCCCCGGCGGACTGCCGAACGTTCTCGAGATCTCACTCGGATCCGGCGACTACGCCGCTGGTGAAGACCGCCACACGGCCTTCATGAAGGTCACCGACGGCAAGATCAACTACCTCGGTCGTGAAGGCGCTGCGAACTTCGACGCCCAGGGAGCCTTCACGGCTGCCAGCACCGCGATCCCGAAGTACCTCTCGGCCGGTATCGACATCATCTACGTGCAGACCAACGACATGGGTAACGGTGTTGTGCAGGCCGCCGAACAGAACGGCCTCAAGCCTGGCACCGACGTCTTCCTCATGACAGGAACGTCATCAGGGTCGACCGCGAACCTGCGTTCAGGCAAGATCACGACGGCTGTTCTGCAGTCGCCGGTCATCGAAGGCACACTGATCGTCGACAACACGGCTCAGTACCTCGCCACGGGCTCGGTCACGGCCGGAACCGTCACGATTGCGTCCGACGCAGCCAAGCCCAAGCTCGAGATGACGCCCCCCACCCGCACGACGTACATGATGAACCCGAGCGTCACCGCTGCCAACATCGACAGCTTCAAGATCTGGGGTTTCGACTTCCAGGCACTGATGGGTGACGCCGCAACAAACTGACGCGCCCAGCGCTCAGCCAGCAGCCCGAAAGGGGTTCCGCAGCAGGGGTTACCCGAACCCAGCTGCGGAACCCCTGACGGGCCCACCGTCTCACCGCACCGAACAACGCGAATCTCACTGTGGAGGAAAGCATGAACGAGACCATTCCGTTCCGACTTGAAGCAAAAGGCATATCGAAGTCGTACGGGGCCATCAGCGCTCTCGATGACGTGAACCTCGCGCTGAAGCCCGGAGAAGTGGTGGCCCTTCTCGGTGAGAACGGCGCCGGCAAGAGCACGATCGTCAAGATCATCTCGGGCCTCATCGTTCCCGACAGCGGCACGATCACGATCGACGGCGAAGAAGTCGTCCTCCCCACAGTGAACGCTTCCCAGGCCGCGGGCATTGCTGTGGTGCAGCAGGAATTCAGCACCGTCGGCACCCTGACCGTTGCCGAGAATCTCGTTCTCGGGCAACGCGGCGCCTCCTGGTGGTGGAGCCCGAGCAAGCTCAACACCGCCGCAAAAGCCATTCTCGAACGCGTCGGCCTTGAAGATCTCGACCCCAACACTCCGGTCGAGAACCTCACTGTTGCAGAGATGCAGCTGGTCGAGATCGCCCGCGTTCTGGCCAAAGACGCGAAGATCGTCATCTTCGACGAGCCCACAGCCGCACTCTCCGACGCAGAGATCGTGCGCGTTCTTCGCGTCGTCAAGCGATTGGCTGCCGAAGGCCGAAGCGTCATCTACGTGACTCACCGTCTCCCCGAAGTCTTCGAAATCGCCGACCAGGTGGTGATCTTCCGAAATGGCAAGAGCCAGCCGTCGAGAAACGTCTCCGATCTCACCGTCGACATGGTCGTTGCACTGATGATCGGCCGCGAGCTCGGGCACCTCTATCCCGAGAAGTCTCCGAGTATCGGCGAGGTCGTCCTTGAGACCAGCGGCCTCAAGATCGCCGGCATGCGATCTGAAGTCAACCTCCAGGTTCGGCGCGGCGAGATCCTCGGGCTCACCGGGCAGCTCGGGTCTGGCACCGCGGAAATCATGCAGGCCATCGCAGGCAACGCCGACGTCTTGGCCGGCACAGTCGAACTCGAAGGGTCACCAATCGACCTCCGCGGACGGCGCCGTGGAATCGTCATCGGAATCGCCTACTGCTCCCCCGACCGTAAGAAGGACGGCATCTTCGCCGGAGTTTCGATCAAGCGGAATCTCTCCTCTCCCTGGCTTCGTCGCGTTTCCCGCGTGGGATTCGTCAGCCGCAAGCAGGAGATGGACGAAGCGACACGAAGCGCAAGCAATTTCGCCATCGACCTTGCCCGCATGCAGACTCCGGTCGGCAACCTCTCTGGTGGGAACCAGCAGAAGGTCGCTGTCGGAAAATGGTTGGGCATCCGGCCGCGGGTCCTTCTTGTCGAAGAGCCCACACGAGGGGTGGATGTCGGCGCACGCGCCGAGATCTACGCCCAACTCCGCCGACTGTGCGACAGCGGCGTCGGCATCATCGTCAGCTCATCTGACACCAATGAAATCCTGGGCCTCTCCGACACGATCGCTACGTACTACCGAGGGGCACAGACGTCGAGCAAATCAGCATCCGAATGGACAGAGCCAGAGCTTGTCCGTGAAGTCATGCACCGTGAGGACTGAATCAAAATGACGACAACACTTCAACCAACAACTACCGGCTTCCAGGAGCGTGCCGGCCAACGCCGGGCGATCAACGGAATCAGGAACTCGGCTCTGCCGATCCTCATCGCGGCGGTGTACGTCGGAGCGAGCATCTTCGTGCCCCAGTTCCTCACCTTCGAGACGATCAGGGCGATCCTGCTCGCGACATCGATCACAGGGATCATCGCGGTCGGAATGACGGCCGTCACCCTCTCGGGCAACTTCTTCTCGCTCGCGGTGACAGCCAGCACCGTTTTCTCTGGTGTGATCTACCTGTGGGTGGGCAGCGCGACCGGGAACATCTTCGTGGCAGCTCTTGCAGCGATCGTCGTCGCACTGGTACTCGGACTCATCCAGGGCTACATAGTCGGGCTGGGCCTGAATCCTGTGGTTGTGACTCTGGCGGCCGGCGCGATCATCTACGGATCGACGGCCATCCTCACCAAGGGCGAGGTCGTGGCAGCAGCAGACAACAGCATGGGTGCCTTTGCCACCTTCGCCATCTTCGGAGTTCCCCTCCCTGTCTTCATCTTCATCGGCTTCACTGCCGTCGCATGGTTCCTGACCGAACACACCCTCATCGGCCGCAACCTGCACCTTCTCGGCGCGAACAAGGCGACTGCCCGGAACAGCGGAATCTCGGCCACCGGTACCACCATCTGGGCGTTCCTCGCCTTCTCGGTCGGCATCGGCGTCGCGGCCATCCTGCAGGTGTCGCAGACCCTGCAGATCCAGGCGGACAACTTTCCCGAGCTCACCATGAACGTCGTGGCCGCTGTTCTGGTGGGTGGTACTGCGATCACCGGTGGTGACGGCTCACCGGTCAAGTCCGCGATCGGCGCTCTGTTCATCGCGACGATCACACAGATCATGGTGCTGTCGGGAATCCCTCAGGGCACGCGATACTTCGTTCTCGGCCTCGTCGTCGTCGCCCTTGTCATCACGCTTCACCTCTTGCGAAAGGCTTCCCGATGAATCCCGTATTTGCATGGTTCAAGCGGTACCTGCTCCAGTTCGTGGTACTCATCGCGGTCATCGTCTCGATGTACTCGCTCTACCCGAACTTCCACGTCGAGGCCTCCCTCGAACGCCTCATTCCGCTCGGCGTCATCGCTGCAGGGCTCGCCGTGACCATGATCGCCGGCGAATTCGACCTCTCCATCGCCTCGATGGCGGCTCTCGCAGGCGCTCTGACAGTCGTCTTCTCGGGTCTCGGCCTGATCGTGGCCGTGGTGATTGCGATCATCGGCTGCACCCTCCTCGGAATGCTCCAGGGCTGGGCGATCGCGAAGCTGGGCATCAACTCCCTCGTCTTCACCGTCGGCACGCTCATCCTCATCCGGGGTCTGACGTGGCTGGTATGCGGCGGGCTGGCGATCAGTGTCGACGACATCTTCGCCTCCGACGTCTTCCAGGTGAAGTTCCTCTTCCTCTCTCCCTTGTCGGCAACGGCCCTCGTCGTTCTCATCGGCCTCGGTATCTTCCTTGCCCGAACGAGGTGGGGCCGCGAGCTCTACGCGCTGGGCAGTTCACGACACGAGGCCATCGCAGCCGGTGTGAACTACAAACGCGGGATGATCGTCGCCTTCGGAATCTCGGCAGGTTGTGGCGCCGTCGGTGGCTCTCTGACCAGCGCCCTCTCCGGCTCCGCGGCTCCCGATGCGCTGGAATCGATGCTGGTCACCGGCCTCGCTGCTGTGCTCGTCGGCGGAATCAGCCTGTCGGGCGGTCGCGGCACGATGGTGAACGTCTTCCTCGGTTTCGCGATCATCGCCGTTCTGGCCTCGGGCCTCGCCGGCATGGGATCGAAAGCCTTCGTCTCGCAGCTGTTCACGGGCATCTTCCTGCTGGCCATCGTTCTCATCGACTACGGCATCAAGCGCATCTCTGAACAGAACAAGCGAGGCCGTCAACGCAAGCTCGCCGAAGTCACGGCCTGATCCCCCAAGCCCGATCCACGGTTCAGTTCGAGTAGTCGATTCCGACTCCTCCGGGCGGGAACCACTCACCATAAATATAAGGAGAAGAAAATGTCAGGACGCGTAGAAGGTCGCAGCATCCTCGTCACGGGTGGCGGCAGCGGAATGGGTCGAGTCGTGAGCATCGCCCTCGCCAAGGAAGGCGCAGGTGTGACGATCGTCGATCTGAACGCCGACGCCGCCAAAGCGGTGGCTGACGAGATCATCGCCGCAGGCGGCAAGGCTGTTTCCATCGCCGGCAACGTGACAGAGCGTGCAGATGTCGCGAAAGCCGTGGAGACCGCCGTCGAGGCGTTCGGCAAGCTCGACGTTCTGTTCGCCATCGCGGGCATGATCAAGCCGCAGAAGTTCCTCGAGATCACCGAAGACAACTTCCGCTTGACGCTCGACGTCAACGCTCTCGGCACCCTGATCTGCCAGCAGGAGGCCGCCAAGCAGATGATCAAGCAGGGCCACGGCGGAAAACTCATCCTCACGTCATCGATTGCCGGTCGCCAGGGTTACGGCAACTTCGGTTCGTACTGCGTGAGCAAGTTCGGCGTGATCGCACTCAACCAGTCGGCCGCAAATGCGCTCGCCGAACACCACATCACCTCGAACGCATTTGCTCCGGGCGTCGTCGACACTCCCCTGTGGAAGAAGCTCGACGAAGACCTCGTCGAGATCGGCGCATCCGCCAAGGTCGGCCAGGCGTGGGACGAGTTCTCGGGCGCCAACCTGATCGGTCGCAAGGGTGTTGCAGAAGACGTCATCGGTACGGCGCTGTTCCTCGCATCATCCGACTCGGACTACATGACCGGCCAGGTCATGATGATCGACGGCGGAATGGTGCTCGTCTAACCACCTGCGGCCCCTTCCCGGGGCCCCAACAGACAAGCTGGCTGCGTGCCGGTTCCACTTGACGGAACCGCACGCGGCCAGCTTTTTTGCGTACAGCACCTGTCAGTTCGTCGGAGCGTGATCCAGCCTCTTTGTGACAGTCGGCTCTGTGCCGACAAAAAGGGGGAGCCCCGCGGGTTTCTGCGGGGCTCCCCCTTTCAGGCTGGGGTCATCTGTAGCTCACGCCCGACGAACGAGTTTCTTGTTGGCGAACTCGTCGAGACCGAAGCGGCCCAGCTCCCTGCCGATGCCCGAATTCTTGACGCCGCCGAACGGCAGATCAGGAGCGCTCCTGATCAGCATGTTGACTCCGACCATGCCGACCTCCAGCCGACCGGCAACCTCATCCGCCTCGATTCCTGATCCGGCGAAGACTGCACTGCCCAGACCGAAGGGTGAGTCGTTCGCAAGGTCGACCGCCGCATCTGTCGAAGCGACTTTGTACACAACGGCTACCGGTCCGAAGATCTCCTCGTGGTAGAGACGCATGTCCGGCGTGACTCCCGAGAGCACAGTTGCGGGATAGTAGGCGCCATCACCCTCAGGAATCGTTCCGCCCAGATGCACCTTCGCGCCCTTCGCCACGGCGTCATCCACCAGTTCGGCTACATCGCGGCGAGATCCAGGCGACGACAATGGCCCCATCTTCGTGTCGGGATCCTTCGGGTCGCCCGTGTGCCACGTCGACGCTTCTTCGAGAAAACGAGGGAAGAAGTCATCCCAGACCTCTTCAGAGACGATCGTGCGCTTCATCGATGTGCACGCCTGCCCAGCGTTCCAGAATCGCCCCGTGGCGGCGGCAGAGACGGCCAGGGGGATATCAGCCCCGGGCAGGATGATCAGCGGGTCCGAGCCGCCGAGTTCGAGTACGCACTTCTTCAGGTTCTGGCCCGCCAACCCCCCGATCCGTCGACCCGCGCTCTCGGAGCCCGTCAGCGAGACACCCTGCAGGAGAGGGCTGGCGATAATTCCTTCGATCTGCCCGTGGGTGACGAAGACGTTCGCATATTCACCGTTGGAGGCTCCGGCATCACTCGCGATCTGTTCGACGGCGAGCGAGAGTTGCGGGCAGTTGCTCGCGTGCTTGAGCAGGATCGTGTTGCCGAGCAGGAGGTTGGGAGCGACAAAGCGGGCGACCTGGTAGAGCGGGAAGTTCCACGGCATGACCCCCAGAAGGGCGCCGATGGGTTCGGTGCGCACCACGGCCACTCCGGCGCCCGCGATGTCGAGCGTCTCGTCCGCGAGCAACGCGGGGCCCTTCTGCCCGTAGTACTCGTAGATCGACGCCGCGAGCTGCACTTCGGCCCGGGACTGCGTGATCGGCTTGCCCATTTCGAGCGTCATCAATTGGGCGAGTTCCTCCGTGCGCTCACGATGAAGCGCCCCGATCTGCCCGACGATGGCGGCACGTTCGCCGATCGGCAAAGCCGACCAGCTGCGATAGGCGGCATCGGCTCGCTCGAGTGCGTGCGTCGCCTCCTCATCGCTCAGATCAGCGAATTCGCGAATGACTTCGCCTGACGTCGGGTCGACAGTTCTGTACATCTGTTGTTCTCCTGTTCTGCATCCGCCGGGTGGCGGATGATCACCACTGCTCTGCGGTGGCGTGTAACTCTTCTTCTGCGGTCATGCTGATCTTGCGGAACTTGTTGCCGTAGTACACAAGGGGCGGGGTGTTGGGAACCCAGTCGAAGCGATGCACCTGGAGGATCGCGATGGTGTGATCTCCCGCAGGCACCTCCTTGAACATCGAGATCTCCATCCAGGCCGTAGCACCGCGGATGAGCACGCTGTTGTCAGGGCCGGCATCCCACTCGACCCCGGCAAAGCGATCACCGTCCTTCACCGACAGTTGCCGACTGGTCTTGTCGTGCCATTGCGAGAGCACGCTCAATCCCAACAGCGGACACTGTCTGAGAATCGGCCACGTAGTGGATTCGTTCTGTATGCAGACAGAGACCAGTGGTGGATCAAGCGACACCCACGTGAACGAACTCGCCGCCATTCCCGCGGGCTTGCCGTCGATGTATGCACAGATCGCCGCTATTCCTGAAGGGAACGAGCCGAAGGCGCGCCTGAGCTGATCGCGATCGATCGTCTGCTGGAGGGTGATCATGAGGGGACTCCTGTGTCGTTTCAGAGGAGGTTCAGGGCCGCGAAGCCAGGCGTTCGGCGGCATACCTGTCGGTCGCGGCCTGGATGGCAGCCGCCTGCGGCGCGTCGAGTTCGTCCCACCGGGAGATCGCGTACTCGGTTGCCTGAACCAGGCGATCGGCGCTCCCCTGGAATCGCGGGATCACGTGGTCTGCGAACAGCTCGTAGCTCTTCAGAGTCGCTGCATGCCTGGCCCATTCATGGTGGATCAGAAGATACGAGCCGAACCCACCGGATTGCTTCTGCAGTCGCTCGATCTGGGCGATGGCATCGTCAACGGTGCCGATCACGCCCAACCCCGACTCGTTCACCCACTGCACCCTCTCCTCGAACGTCGCGCCCACCGCACGGAAATGCGGTGTCGCAAGAACGTGCTGGGTGTACTCCGACCAGTCATCGAGCCCGTACTTGACGTCTTCGATCGCCTGCTCCCGCGTCTCGGCCAGGTGCATCGGGCCGCACAGCCGCCACTTCGAACGATCAGGAACATGCCCGAAGCGCGGGGCTCGCTCTTCCATCACATCCCAGTGCAGCGCCAGAGCGTCGAACCCGCGTTGGGCCGTGGCGCCGACCGACATGAGCCCGAGTCCGTGGCGGGCCGCGGCGCGCGGGCCCGTTGGCGAGGCTATGGCAGCCACCACGATGTCGAAGTCGCTGTAGGGCGCGAGCTGCGTGTGTGCGTCTACGAGGTTGTAGCGCTTCGTTCGCGCCGTCACCTTCTCACCCCGCAGAATGCTCATCAGAACATCCGTGTCGTCTTCCAGTGCAGTGCGCTGTTCTTCGAGGGTGATGCCGACCATCGTCGCGTCCGTCGGAAGCGCACCGGGGCCGATGCCCAGCATGAAACGACCGCGGAGCAGTCGGTCCAGGAACAATGCCCGGTCAGCGACCCAGAGCGGGTTGTGATAGGGCAACGAGAGAACACCCGTTCCCAATTTGATGTCGCGCGTCTGTGGTGCGAGCCAGGCGATGAACGCCATCGGATCAGGAATCAGCTCTTGGCCAGCAGAATGATGCTCGCCGATCCAGGCTTCGTCGAACCCGAGACGGTCCATGTGCTGGATGATCTCCAGGTCGCGTTGGTACGCAGTAGTCGGATTCTGGCCAGCCGGGCAGTGGAAAGGAGCCATGAAGGTACCGAACTTGAGTCCCATTGCCGAACCTCGCTTCATTGGGCGGCGCTGCCACAGTCACGTTATGTCGTATCGCCTCAGGAACCACAGCCGAAATCGACTTCTGAGCACCTCGTCCCCGCTGAAGAGGAGATCCGACACTTCCAGACTCTCGCGCCAGTCGCTTCTATTGGAGATACGTCCAGAATTTGAACAGATCGCGCAAACACGTCCGGAGGCAGTTTGAGGTGGGACCTTCGGCACTGTCGATCGATCGAGACTCCCCAGATAGTGGAGTGCGGAGCAACAGCCACCAGAATGCCAACCACACGAAAGCGAATGCGACCATGCAAAGACATCCTCGAGAGATGAGTCACCGTGCCCGATCGTGAAGATGACATCGAAGAGTGGTCACCCCAGGGACCGGTCACCGAATTGTCGGATGCCCGGAGCTGGGCCCTTGTGACCGGAGCGACGTTCGGCCGTATCGGCGTGAGCGTCGACGACCAGCCCGAGATCTTTCCGGTGAACTACTTCAGCAACGGCAGCGCGATCGTCTTCCGTACGGCTTCCGGAACCAAGCTCACCGAGCTCATGACGAACAAGACGGTCGTCTTCGAGGTCGACGCGTCTACCGACGAGGGCACCTGGAGCGTCACAGTCAAAGGCACTGCCCACGCGGTCACCGACGACTTCGAGGTACCGGATGCTGCGTTCACCGCGCTGCCCGACTGGGTGCCGACGGAGCCCTACGTGTTCGTGCACATCACTCCTACGAGCATCGTTGGCCGCCTGTTCCACCACCACGTGAAGCTCGCACGCAGGGACTAGAACCGGGCTGTGTGTCTCAGCTGGCGGGGGCGCCCGTCTGGGTCGACGACGAGTCGGCTGGCCGGAGCCGCCCAGAGGCGCTGGGCGGCGGTGACCGGTTCGATGTGGTGATGGCGCGCGCGACCCTCGGGGCGCGGCCCCGAGCAACCTGACTCGTGCCACTGGTCGAGTGCATCGGCCGAAGCGTTCCACACCCCGAGGCCTGCGGCAGGATCGAGCACAGACGGGTCCTCCCGGTCACGACCGAGATGCTCAGACCAGAGCTGAACCCGCAGGTCCCGTGCCAGTGTCCCGGCGACGCTCGGGTGGGTCCCAGCACCGCTCCCCGACGTCTCGCCGGACTGCGCACGAATGTCTCCTGATTCATCCACAACGGCGCAGGTGAGCTCGCTGTCCGTGGTCCAGGAACGTCGGTTGAAGTTGTCTGAACCGCACGTCATCCAGGTGTCGTCGACAATGCAGATCTTCGCGTGCACGTAGATCGGCGTGCCTGCGCTGTTCTCGAGGTCGAAGACTCCCACTCGTCCAGGCGCGGCCCGCCGCAGGAGTCCGACCGCACGCAATTGCCCCAGCCTCTTAGGCGGCCCGGTGAGAGGGCCGTCGGAGTCGGGGTAGCGGGGCACGACGATGATCACGGTGAGAACGGGATTGCGCTGCAGTGCCTCCGCCAGGGCAGCCGCGACCTCCGTCGACCACAGGTACTGGTCTTCGATGTAGATCAGCGAGCGAGCCCGGGCGAAGGCCTTTGCATAGGCACGGGCCACGCTGCGCTCCCCTTCGGGGGCGAACGGGAAGGGTGGTCGTTTCACCCCGTATGTGCGCAACAGTTGGACCGAATGCGGGCCGGCTGGTGGGGGCGGGGGCGCTGCCTCGGGGAGAGGCTGAGGATGGCGAGGCATGTGAGCCAGTCGTTGCACGAGCATCCGGTACGGGGTGCGCTTGTCGAGCGGATGCGGGTCGTTCCATCGTTCGGCGAAGACCGCGAGCAGGTCTGCCACGACCGGGCCTCGGAGTTCGAGCGCCGCATCATGCCACGGGGGTCGTCTGCCATAGCGCGGATTCATGGTCACGGCCTGCGGGTCTCCGGCATGTTCTGCGTCGTCACGACGACTGTGGCTGAGATCGAGGCCACCGACGAAAGCAACGTCCTTCGACGGGTCGTCGCGATACCGGATGACGAAGAGCTTCTGATGATGCGAACCGAACAGGCGGACCCGTTGGTCGAGCAACACCTCCCCGCCGGCGTCGTTGATCTCTCTTCCCAGAAGTTCGTTCGACCGGCCACTGATCGGGGATGACACGCGTTCCCCATGAGAGCGCCAGACGAGTCCGCGAACTTCAACACCCGTGCGGGCGAGCCTGGCGAGCAGGTCGCCGATCGACGGGCCGTCAGCTGTCAGACGCTCATCAGCATCGCCACGCCAGTCCGTGAACCAGACCCGGTCTCCGGGGCCCAGCGCCGTCAACTCCTCATGAAGCCGGGCGAAGTAGCTCGCCCCGTGCACGAGTGGTCGGACGAGGTTTCCCTCTGACCACGCTATGGCTCCGGCTGCACCCGAATGCACATCTGTGGCCAGGTTTCCGCGTTCTTCGCGGCTGAGAAACCACGAACCAGCATCATCGCCGCTCATCGATGTCTTCTCGCTGGTCGACCGCGACGGGCGTCGCGTCCAGAGGCCAGGAGAAAGCCCTCCACCGCACAAGCCGGGATCCCGGTCCAGCGGCGAACGTCCGGTGTCTTCACGCGCTCATACTTTCATGAGCGCTGCTCTACAGGCAAACACCTCAGGGGGCTCACGGGAACGCGCGCCGTCACCTCATTGCCCTTCGCACGGCCTGCACTGAGAAGGCGACCTCGTCTGCGCCGGTCGACCAATTGCTGACAGAGATGCGCAGGACGTCGTGCCCGCGCCACCGTGAGCCGGACATCCATACCGCGCCGTCGGCGATGAGGTTCGCCGTCACTTCGCGGGTGCGCTCGTCGGAGCCGAAACTCAGGCACACCTGCGTGAAGACCACCTCGTTGAGCACCGAGACCCCGGGCAGCGTGGCAAGCTCAGTCGCCAGTGCCTGTGCATTCGAGACCAGGCCCTCTACGAGGTTGGTCAACCCCGAGCGGCCGAGCTGTTTCAGCGCAGCCCAGACCGGAACGCCGCGCGCCCGTCTCGACATCTCCGGGGTCAGATCCATCGGGTCGGGCGCGTTACCCTCCGCGCGCATCAGATAGGCGGTCTGGGTGCCGAGAGCTGCACGCGCGACGCCCGGGTGGGCCACAATTGCGACACCGCAGTCGTAGGGCACGTTGAGCGTCTTGTGCGCGTCGGTCGCCCACGAATCGGCCAGCTCGACACCCTCCAGCTGCGGCGCGAGCGTCGGGCTCGCCGCGGCCCACAGCCCGAACGCACCATCCACGTGCACCCAGGCACCGTACTCGTGCGCGAGCGTGATCGCCTCGGCCATCGGGTCGAAGGCTCCCGAGTGCAGATTGCCCGCCTGAAGGCACAGGATGACCGGGCCCTCGCTCGCGCGGAGAGCAACCCTGAGCTCGTCGACGAGTATTCGGCCCTGCTCGTCGGCCGGAACTCTGGCGGGCGAACCGAAGCCGAGGTACCGCAGCGCGAGATCGACGGAGGTGTGCCCTTCGGCACCGGCGAGCACGGTGATCGGTGGGCTGCCCTGCATGCCCCGGGTGTTCACGTCCCAGCCCACGCGGTCGAGCAGGTAAGCCCTCGCTGCGGCCAGGCCCGTCCAGTTGGCCATTGTCGCGCCGGTGGTGAAGCCCACCTCCGAGCCGGGCGGCAGGCCGAGGGCGTCGACGAGCCACTCACCTGCGACCTGTTCGATCGCTGCGGTCGCCGGTGAGGCATACCGCATTGCAGCGTTCTGGTCCCAGGAACTCACCAGCCAGTCTGCGCCCAACGACGCCGGCAGCGTACCGCCGATGACCCATCCGAAGAACCGACCGGAGGGCATGGCCATGAGACCCGGCTCCGCGAGCCTCGCCAGCTCGTCGACGACGTCTGCCGGGGCGGTCGGGCGATCCTGCAGAGGGCCTCGGAACACGGCGAGCATCTCGTCGATGTTCGCGCTGGGAGCGACCCGCCTGCCCGGTATCGAATCGATCCACTCGCGAGCGCCGGCGTGTGCCCGGTCCATCGCGGCATGGAACTCACTCGGCTGAAAGGTCATCACTGAACTCCTCGTTCTCGAAAACACACCTCGCAGGCCGTGGCGAGCGCTGTGGGCTACACGGCTAGTCTGAACGCGCCCACGGCAGACCGCAATGCACCATCTTCATCCCCCAGCGATTCACTCGAGGCGCGTCTCGAAGTGCAGGCGGGGCGCGCCAGCACCGCCGGGCGTCACGTCGAACTGCGTACCGGGGCGCCGGCGGCCACCGGCCTTCCGCCCAGCACCACGTGCACCCGCTCGCCCGGTGCCGGGTGCAGGTGCACGTCGTGTTGAACGAAGAGCACCTCCCCGGTCTCGAGCCTGACTTGCGTGCGGCGGAGAGACCCGAGAAAGCTCGAGGCGACGACTGTCGCCGGGATTCCCGAGCCGCCGAACGCGATGTCTTCCGGGCGAATGTAGGCCGTGACCGGCCCGTCGGCGGGTCCCGTCCCCAGGAGCGGCAAGCGCGACCCGAGAAGAGAGACTGTGCCGCCAGAGAGCTCCGCACTGACGGCGTTGCTCAAACCGATGAAGGTGGCCACGAACGACGTAGCGGGCTTGGTATAGAGGTCTTCCGGCGTGCCGATCTGCTCGATGTTGCCTTCACGCATCACCGCGACCCGGTCGGCGACGGCCAGGGCCTCCTCCTGGTCGTGGGTGACGAACAGAGTGGTGATGCCGAGATCGGTCTGGATGCGGCGGATCTCGTCGCGAAGTTGAACACGCACCTTTGCATCGAGGGCCGAGAGCGGTTCGTCGAGCAGCAGTACCTTCGGTCGCGTCACGAGTGCGCGTGCGAGCGCGACCCGTTGCTGCTGACCGCCGGAGAGCTGGTGTGCGTAGCGGGCACCGAACCCGTCGAGTCCGACCATGTCGAGAGCTTCGGATGCCCGGCGGCGGCGGGCCGCAGCATCCACTTTTCGCATCCGCAACCCGAATTCGACATTCTGCGAGACGGTCATGTGGGGGAAGAGGGAGTATGCCTGGAACACCATACCGATGTCGCGCTTGTTGACCGGGGTTCGGGCAACATCGAGGCCGTCGATGAGAATGCGGCCGTCAGAGAGCGATTCCAGGCCGGAGAGCGCGCGCAGGACTGTCGTCTTTCCGCATCCCGACGGCCCGAGAAGGGCGATGAACTCCCCTGGTGCCATCGACAGGTTCACGCCATTCAGAGCCTTCTGGCTGGAGTAGTACTTCACGACGTTTCGCAGTTCGACGGTTGAGCCTTGGCGCTCACGCAGAGTCTGTAAGGACGTGGCTGATGCGGTTGTGGTCATCGAGACCTCCGGTTGCGGCCGAGACTTCCGAGTCGGCCGATGACGAGTAACAGAACAAACGCCAACGCGAGGGCGAATACCGCGAAGATCACGGCGACATATGGGTCGGTGTGCTGCACGAGCACGAGCGCTGTCTGGAAGGTGTTCTGACTGAGGAACGAGGCGATCGTGTACTCACCCAGAACCACCGCGACGGTGATGAAGCAGGCCGAGACGATTCCGGTGCGAAGATTCGGCAGGATGACCCGCCACAGCACCTGGGCCCAACTCGCGCCGAGCGACCGCCCGGCCTCACTGAGCGTGACGACCTCGACGCCGGCGAGGTTGGCCGCGATAGGGCGGAAGGCATACGGCAGCACGATGATTCCCACAGCGAACGCAAGCGTCCACGGGTTGCTGCCGAAGATCCGCGCAACCACCGAGTACACCGGAATGAAACCCACGACGAGAACAATCGAGGGAATGGTGATGGGAATGATGCAGATGAACTCGAGAACCCCGCGAAGCCGGGGAAACGCGATCTCCACCAGGATCATGGTCGGCAGGAGCAGTAACAGCACAATCAGAACAGTGATGAGGCAGATCACCAGCGAGTTCAGGATTCCCTGGAAGAGCACCGCGTAAGTGCCCGCACTTCCACCGAAGATCGCTGAATAGTGCTCGAGGCCGTGTGCCCCGGATTGCCCGCTGCGCAGCGAGAACTCGAGCATCGAGAGAATTGGTACGACGAACAGCACGCCTGCCACTCCGAGGATGACCCATCGCGCCATCCGCCCGGGTTCCGCGCGGTACCGCGTTGTCTCTTGTGGCCGGCTCATCGACGCCACCTCGAGGCCCGCCGCTGCAGCACGGAATACGCGCTCATCAGCACGATCATGACCACAACCATCCCGAGGGCGAGCACACCTGCGACATTGGCGACGCCGACGATGGTCTCACTGGTGAGCTGCTGGCGGATCGCGAGTGGAATGATTCCGCCCTGGGAGATCAGCGCGGCGGCCGTTGCATATGACGAGAAGGAATTCGCAAAAAGCAGGATGAGGCTGCCGAAGAAGGCGGGCGCGAGGATCGGAGCACCGATGCGGGTCCAGTAGGTGAAGCGAGTGCCGCCGAGGGTGGCGTTTGCTTCAGCCCACGTCGATTTGAGTCCCTCCACAGCGGGCATGAAGGTGAGCACCATCAGTGGCACCTGAAAGTAGAGGTACGGAATCACGAGCCCCGGGATCTGGTACAAAAGGGGACCATTGTTGTTGAAGTTGTTGAAGATGTTCGTCGTGAAACCGATGGAGACAAGCCACTTGGTGAGCACGCCCTGGGTGCCGATCGTCGCGATGAATGCGAAAGCCAGCATCACGCCACCGAACTGGGCGAGCACACTGCTCGCGGAATCGACGGTGCGGCGAAGCCCGGTCTCAGCGCGCGTACCGAGCATGGCGTAGCAGATCAGTGCGCCGAGGATCGCGCCGACAACGGCAGTCAGGGCCGAGAGCCACAGTGACGAGAAGAAGTTGCCGAGGATGGTCGGGTTCGTGTAAGCGGCGAAATTGGCAAGGGTGAAATCGCCCGTCGAATCGAAGAATCCGCTCGCAACCGCCAGGACGGCAGGGATCGCGAGGAACAATACGACGTAGGCAGAGAACGGCACGAGGCCCAGCCAGGCGGCACAGCGACGCCGGGGCAGGACCCCGGCGTCGCTGATGCTGTCGACCGGTACCGGTGGTGCGGCGACAATTGCTGTCATCTGATCGTCAGCCGATCGCTGCTGCCCAGTTCGACTTCAGCAGAGCCGCCGCAGCGGAAGCCTGGTCTGCCGTCAGCTGCACGAAGCTCGCCGGTGCTTCGCCTACCGAGGCGAGTACGGTCTTGTCGACCGTGCCGGAGGTCTGCATTGCAGCAAGGGTTGCGGGGTACGCGCCTGAAGCGAGATACAGGTTCTGCACCTCGGGGCTGTAGATGTACTCCTCCCACAACCGGGCCGCTGCCGGGTGCGGAGCGTCAGTGCTGATGGCCTGGTTGTAGTAGCTGCCGAGCGCTGTGCCGGGGAGCACGACTGTCTTGAAGTTGGCGTTTCCGGACGATCCGCCAGCTGCACCCCAAGCGAGGTTGTTGTAGCTCCACTGGATCACCACGGGCGTCTCGCCTGAGGCAACGGTGGCCTGAGTCGGTGTGACGGCGAGAAAATTCCCGGCAGCCTTGAGGCTGTGGAAGAAATCGATGCCGGGCTGGACATTGTCTGCCTTGCCGCCGCTCTGCAGCGCCGCGAGGTACACCGCACTGGCAGCCTCGTTCGCCTGGGTCGGGTCACCCTTGATGGCAACCTTTCCGTTGTAGGCCGAGCCGAGCAGATCCTTCATCGAGGTCGGAGGAGTCTTGATGACGCTGGAGTCATAGCCGATGGACATCAGACCCGTGTAGTCGTAGTACCACTTGGCAGCAGGGTCTTTGAAATCGGCGGGAATGTCTGCCCAGTTCGACACCTTGTAGGGCGCCACGAGGTCGAGGTTCTGCTGGAGCACGGCGGTACCGAGGTCGAAGACGTCGGGGGCGGTGGACTGGCCCTTCTGAGCCTTTGCGGCCGCGACCTCATCCGCACTCGAGCCGTCAGGGTTTGCGGAGACGATCGTGATGCCGGGATACTTCGCTTCGAAGCCGGAGATGATCTTGCCGTAGTTCGCCCATGACGGCGGAAGAGTGATGACGTTGAGCGTGCCCTCTGCGGTGGCTGCTTTGACGAGCGCATCCATTCCGCCCAGATCCGCGGCACTGGTCGCGGTCTTGGCGCTGGTTTCTGCGGTGCTCGAGGGCGTGCTTGAGCCGGCGCAGGCGCTGAGTGAGACGGCTGCGACGACGGCAAGCGCCGCCCCCGCCATGAGACGTGTTCTGTTCACTGAGGTGTCCTCCTGTGACCGGCCGGCCGTTCGCGCTGTGAGGCGAACACTTCAGGGCACCGGGTCGGTCACTCGATGGTGACCGGCGAGGGTGACCAGAGGGCGCTCTACGCGTAAACTCCGAGCAAAATCCGGGCGGCCGGGCGGTGACATTTTGACACCCGACTGGGGGTCACCGCATCGGGGTCACCGCATCGGGGTCGCTGCGCCAGGTCAACGGTATTGATCACCCGCCACGTCAGCGGAGGGCATCGAAGGTGCGCGCCGCGACGCCGAACGAGACGGTCATGCCGACCCCCGAGGTGATGACGGCAGCCGTCACCCAGGGCGTGACGTCCGTGACCAGGTAAGGACGTTGCGGGCTGGACGCATAGATTCCCTGCCAGCGCTCGAGCACGCGCGCATCATCCACCTCGAGTATCTCGCAGATTCGCGCGACGAGAAGTTCCGTCGTCTGCTCACGCTGGAAGGGGTCCATGGTGACGTCGTACCGGTGACTGTCTCCCACGATGATGGTGCCGTCGGGGCGTTGGGTGAACATGACATTCGCCCCGATAGCGACGAGCTCCGGATCATCGGCGGCGACGGCTGCGCCCAGGGCGGCCGCGGCATCCATGTCAGTGAAAGCGGGGTACCGCAGCATCGATGTGCCGGTGAGAACAGCGGGGCCGATGCGCAGGGCCCGCGGCGCCTCGATGCGTGCCATCTGCAGACCACAGCGTTCGATCTGGTACTGCTCGGCCAGCTCGGGGAAGACGTAGTCGATGTCGTGGCCGACGCAGACGATCGTGCGTGCCGCCCTGACGACCCCTCGCGAAGTCTGTGCGCGATCTTCATCACTGAACAGGTACGACGTGCGCCACAAGAAGGTCACGCCGGCCTCACCCGCCAGCCAGGCCGCCAGGGAACCGACGGCTTCGCGAGGGTCGACGCGCAGGTCGTCTCGCAGGATGGCTCCCCCGAGAACCTCGCGGCCGTACTGAGACCGTTCATCAGGTTCAGAGGAGAGGCGGTCACGGGTCTCATCCGCGCTGATGAGCTGAACCTGCCCGGGCTCGCGGCTCTGTGCGAGCTCTTCGAGTACCGCCAGTTCTTCACTTCGTCGTGCAACGGCGAGCGCTCCGGACTCGACGGCGAAGAACCCGGCGCGGCCGCTGAAATGCAGCCACCGTTCGCGTGCGAACTGCGCGAGTTCGAGGAGGTCGCCGGACTGCGCTGTGACACAGCAGTGCCCGAAGTTGCGAATCGACGCGCCAACCGCGCGGCTGTCCCTGTCGATCACGACTACTGACAACCCTCGCCTGCGGGCTTCGGCCGCGTGAGCGAGGCCGAGGATGCCAGCACCGACCACCAGAACGTCACATTCGGCAATCACAGCGACGGGAGCACGACCGGGAGAATTCATCACGGTATTCGAGACTGCGGGTGCCACGAGGCGTAAGTCAAGCGTGGCGAGCAGCACGGGGCATCCTGTCGCCTGCCATTCACATGGCATTCAACTCTCACTGATGAAATGTCGAGGTACGCACTGGTGTCCGATCTGGTGCAACGGGGAGGCCGTAACACTGTGATCGAGCTCGTTGTGTGCGACATGGCCGGAACGACGATCGACGACCATGGGCTCGTCTACGACGCTCTTGCCGACGCCGTCATCGAGACGGGCGCAACCCTCACCGATTCCGACGTGCAGCAGTGGATGGGCACCGACAAGGTTGCCGCACTGACTGCCCTGATCGGCCTCGGAGGGGTGCCAGCCGACGACGATCTCGTGAGCCACGCCTTCGCCCGGTTCCGCACGCTCCTGCACGCGTCGTACGTCGACCGACCGCCTGTTGCACTGCCCGGAGTCGAAGCCGCCCTGCGCGAACTCGCCTCCCGCGGAATCGCCATCGCACTGAGCACCGGTTTCTCCGACGACGTCGCCCTGCCATTGCTCGCATCGCTCGGTTGGACCGTGGGGCACAGCGATGACGACCTGCTGGACGCCGTGATCACGACGTCTGACGTCGCCGCCGGCCGGCCAGCCCCGTACCTCATTCACCACGCGATGGAGAAGACAGGAACGCTCAGCACGCGGGCTGTGCTCGCAGCTGGCGACACGGCCGTCGATCTGTTCGCTGCCGAGAATGCCGGCGTCATCGGCGTGGGCGTGCTGACCGGCGGCCTCAGCCGGGCCGAGCTGATGCAATACCCGCACCGGTACATTCTCGACAGCGTCGCCGACATTCCCCGCCTGCCGGAGACGCTCCCGTCTGGTCAGCCGGTCTAGTCGCGTAGCAGGGCTAGTCTGTACTCACCCATGGCAGACCAGAATGCATCACCTTCATCCCCTGACGACTCCCTCGAGGAGCGCCTCCACTCGCTCGTGCTGATCGAAGGCGAGAATAGTGTCGCCCGTCGTGCGCGTTCGCTGCTCGCGGGCGGCTACGAGGGCGAAGACTTCCTGCGCGTCGTCGGAGGCCCGCACGCAGAAGGGATCCTGGCCGGGGCCCCGGCCCTGTACTGGCCGGAGCTCTGGGGAGCCCGTGCCCTTCTCTACGTCTGGGACGACGCAGCCGCACCCGCTGTTCTGGCTGGCCTCGCCAACCAATCGTGGCGAGTGCGCGAAATGGCGGCCAGGGTCTGCGCCACCCGCAGCATCGGAATCCCGAGTGATTTCGCCCGGCTCACCACCGACGAATATGCCCGCGTGCGCTCTGCCGCAGCGCGTGCAATTGCCGCCGTCGGCGACGAAGCGAGCATTGAGGTGCTCGAGCGCCTGCTTCGTGACCGCGACAAAGAAGTGCGTCGCGCCGCACAGCAGTCACTCGATGCCCTGCGTGCCCGGCTGCACGAGGCCTGATCGACATCTTCTGACGCGGTCGAGCCAGACTTCAGACCGACAGGTCGCTCCGCGCACCCACCATCTCGAGAGTGCGTTGTGACCTGACAGAACCGCGTCCGCGCCCGGCGCCCCGCAGCGAGGGGCTGCCGCTGGTCAACCGTGTCTCGAGCTTCACATCGTTCGAGACATCACCGGAACGTATTTGCTCCTGAAACCAGGAAAACCCCCGCCTGGGCGGGGGTTCTCGGTGGTGCGCCCGGAGGGATTCGAACCCCCGGCCTTCTGATCCGTAGTCAGACGCTCTATCCAGCTGAGCTACGGGCGCATGCGTGATCAAACACGTTTTTCACACAAGGAGCAACAGTACACGAAAGTGCCACCTACTCGCACATCGCGGCCTCGCGGCTCCACTGGTTCAATTTACCATGGCTCAGGCACGGCCACAGACGGAGGGGGATGCTTGAGAGCGGAGGGCGACTGGCGGGCCGCCACGGCGATCGAAAACCGCGGTGCCCCTGCCAGGTCTGTGCTACTGCGCCGCGTACCCTCCATCGACCAGGTGGTAGCTGCCCGAGATGAACGAAGCGGCATCGCTGACCAGGAACGCGACCAGCGCCGCGACTTCTTCAGGCTTACCCAGACGACCGAGCGCGTGCTTCGAGGCGAGGTACTCCTGCGCGGCAGCATCGAGGTTTGCATCGACAAGCGGAGTGTGGATGAAGCCGGGGCCCACAGCGTTCGTACGCACGTTCTGCGCACCGTACTCGAGAGCAGCGTTCTTCGTCAGCCCCACGAGCCCGTGCTTGGCGGTGACATAGGCCGACGACGACGCGATGCCGACACTTCCGAGAACCGATGCCATGTTGACGATCGAGCCGCCACCGTTGGCCGCAATGGCCGGCAGCTGGTACTTCAGCCCGTAGAACACGGCATTGAGGTTGATTTCGATGACCTTGCGCCAGCTCTCGAGCGAGTACTCGCCGATCGGTGCCGCCTCGCCACCGATCCCGGCGTTGTTCACCGCGATGCGAAGCGGCGCCAGCGCGTTCGCCGCCGCAACGCTCGCCTCGGAGAATGCCGGGTCTGACACATCGCCCACAAGCACCTCGGCGACGCCCCCGGCAGCGCGAATCTCCTCGACGACGGCCTGCGCACCCTCGAGCCGCACATCCGAAACGATCACCGACGCGCCGTTCTTGGCGAGCTCCAGCGCAACCGCTCGCCCGATTCCCGAACCCGCACCGGTCACGATCGCGGAACGCCCTGCAACATCATAGGTAGCCATGATTTTCATACTTCTTTCTGTGCCGAATGAATGACCACTGTACTCCCGTTAACCAACAAGTGTCGGATAAACTTGGCGCATGGATGCTCGACAGCTCAAATCACGCGAGAAACTCCGAACGGCGATCCTGACTCTGGCCGCCTCGCGCCAGGGCGACGAGATCACCGCCTCTGAGGTGGCCGCTCTCGCCGGCGTCAACCGTTCGACGTTCTACGAACACGCCGCGTCCCCCTCGGCCCTGCTCGAGCTGGTGCTGCGCACGGAGCTCGACGAGATCCGCGAGCGCCACCTGCGGCACGCGACGGCAGAGACTGCCGGCACCGCGATGGCCGAGGTCACCCGTGCCGTTCTGCACCACGTCGACGAACACGCTCTCATCTACGCACTCGGCCTGAACGAGACGAGCGGGTCTGCAAGCCTGCACCCGATGCTGAGTTCGCACTTCGGAGCATCCATTCGCCTGTTGGTGAGCCTTCAGGCGGTGACCATCGAAGACCACGACATCGCTGAAGCCCATCCCGGCCACGGCGGGGCCGCGATCGAACGTGCAGGCTCCATCCGGGCCGAGCAGACGTCGCCCATCCTGCTCACCGAGATGGCAACGCGATTCATCGCCGACGGTTCAGTGGGGGCGATCGCAACCTGGCTCGACACACCCGAGCCCCGCGACGCAGAGGCGTTCCTGCACGCCTACCGGCAGCTGCTCCCTGCCTGGTGGCCCCTCAGCGCCTGAATGCATCGCCCAGCGTGAGTGGATGATCGACCTGACGCGACTCGCCCCTCAAGCCGTGGGGTCAGGGCGTATCGCGTCACGTCGAGCCAGCAACACCCAGAGGCGCGCTGGTGGCGCGCCGGGCGGTCAGGCGGCGACGACCTCGAGGGCCGCGTCGTGCGGAGCCGTGTAGGGCAGGCCGAGCGCCGACGCGACGAGGGCATTCGTCACCAGCCCGGCGTGCACGTTGAGGCCACGGGCGAGCGCTTCGTCGTCGGCGATGGCCTTCTGCCACCCCTTCTCGGCGAGCGTGATCACATAGGGCAACGTTGCGTTGGTCAGAGCGGTCGTCGAGGTCTCGGGCACAGCACCCGGCATGTTGGCGACGCAGTAGAAGATGCTGTTGTGCACGGCGAAGATGGGGTCGTCGTGCGTGGTCGGGTGGGAGCCCTCGAAGCAACCCCCCTGGTCGATGGCGATGTCGACGAGCACGGAGCCGGGCTTCATCTCGGCGATCATCGCGTCGGTCACGAGCTTCGGGGCCTGCGCGCCGGGGATGAGCACGGAGCCGATGACGAGGTCGGCGTCACGTACCTGCGCGGCGATCTCGTAGGCCGACGACGCGCGGGTCTGGATGCGCCCGCCGAACTGCGCCTCGAGCTGGCGGAGGCGAGGCAACGAGAGGTCGATCACGGTTACGTCGGCACCCATTCCGACGGCGTCTGCAGCGGCGTGCTCGCCCGCCACTCCCCCGCCGATGACGACAACTTTGGCCTTGCGGGTTCCGGGAACACCGCCGAGCAGCACTCCACGCCCACCGGCCGCGCTCATCAGGTGATACCCGCCGACCTGAACAGACAGGCGCCCGGCAACCTCGCTCATCGGCGAGAGCAGGGGAAGGCTGCGGTTGTCGAGCTGTACAGTCTCGTAGGCGATGGCCGTGGTGCCCGAGGCGATCAGGGCATCGGTGCACTCCCGTGACGCAGCGAGGTGCAGGTAGGTGAACAACACCTGCCCGGCACGCATGCGCGGGTACTCCGAAGCGATCGGCTCCTTGACCTTCAGCAGCAGGTCGGCACTCGCCCACACCTCGTCTGCCGAGCCGAGAATGGTCGCACCAGCAGTCACGTAGTCGGCGTCACTGATTCGCGACCCGAGGCCTGCGCCGCTCTGCACGACGACGTCGTGGCCACGACGTACGAGCTCGTGCACGCCGGCGGGAGTCGCGGCGACGCGCTTCTCGTTGTTCTTGATCTCGGTGGGAATGCCAACTCGCATGATCGTCTCCGTTGCTCAGCAGTGCGCGGCCAGAATAGTGATCCAATTTTCGCAAGATACTCGTTTCGGGTAGGTAAAATCAGTGGATACTGCGGCAAACTGACCCGCAGCCGCGCAAACTGCAACGAAAGCCGTGCCAGACGATGGTTAGTTCGAAGATTCCACGGTCATCCGGCCCGCTCGATGACATCGACACCCAACTGGTCGAACTGCTGAAGGCCAACGCACGGATGCCCAACAGCCGTCTCGCCGAACTGGTGGGCGTGGCGCAGTCGACGTGCATCACTCGGGTGAGATCGCTCGAAGACCGCGGCGTGATCACCGGGTACACCGCGCGGGTCTCGCCTGCGGCCCTCGGCCTGTCACTTCAGGCCCTCATCAGCGTGAGTATCAAATCCGGAGCGAGGCAGAGCATCTCGGCATTCAGCGACGACATCAGCAGCCGCACGGAGGTGCTTCAGCTGTTCTTTCTGGGAGGCGCAGAGGACTTCGTGATCCATGTCGCGACGCGAGACAGCGACCACCTGCGCGAGTTCGTCGTTGCGAACCTGTCGGCGCACCCCTCTGTGGCGTCGACCCGCACGAGCATAGTGTTCGAGCACGTCGTGAACTGACGGCCGAGCTCGCCCCGGTCGCTGGTGCGGCAGGGTGCTCGCCACCCGTTCGTCCACGCGCAGCGGCGCGTGCAGCCTGCACGCCGTCGGCCGCGCAGACGAACGAGTGGGCGGCGTTGCCGCGGTGTCGCTGACAAAGCCCCCTTCTCAATGGTTGCGCAGGAGTTCATACTGGAGTCCAGTGCAGGGCTGCACCGTCGCGCAGCTCCGCGATACGCGAAGGGAAGACACCGATGGCTATCGTCGAGAGTTACCTGCAGGGCACCCCGTGCTGGGTGGACCTGGTCACCACCGATATCGTTGCAGCCCGTGATTTCTACAGTTCGCTGTTCGGCTGGCAGTACGACGCCTACCCGATGGGGCCGCCGGAAGCCGGGCTCACCTATTACATGTCCACGCTGCACGGCAAGAACGTCGCCGGCCTCATGCAGGATTTCGACGATTCTGCCGAGACCGATGTGCACTGGAACACCTACCTCGCGGTCGACGACGCTGATGCGGCCGCGGCGCGTGCCGTCGAAGCCGGTGGAACACTGGTCAGGCCGGTCGACGAGATCCCGGGCTCCGGACGCATCGGCTCGCTGCTCGACCCCTCGGGTGCCGCCATCGGACTCTGGCAGACCAGAGGCCACATCGGCTCAGCTGTTGTCAATGAGCCTGGAGCGGTGGTCTGGAACGAACTGCGCTCGAGCGACGTCGCGTCGACACTCCCCTTCTATGAAGCCGCCGCAGGTATGCGAAGCGAAACCGAAGCGACCGAAGGCCTGGGCGACTACACCCAGTTCTTCGTCGACGACCGGAGCATCGCCGGGGCCGTCGCGACGAGCGAGGTCGACTCGCGGAACGCGTGGAACATCTACTTCGCGGTCGACGACGTCGACAAGGCGGTCGAGAAGCTCGTCGAACTGGGTGGCTCGGTGAGGCAGCCGGCCTTTGACGCGGGCGGCGTCGGCCGTATGGCTGGGGTCACCGACCCACAGGGCGCGGTGTTCTGGCTCATCTCGAGCTGACTCGGCGACTCCGGTGCGTCGGAGCTCACCACGAAACAGTCCAGGCGCCCGACGACGTGCAGTGTGCACGCGGAAGGGCGTGTGGACTGTTCCTTGGCGGGCGAACGAGGTCCGTGCGGCCATTGAAAGGTGTGCGCGGCAGGTGCGAAGCACGGTCAGCCAGCGGCCCGGTGGGTGCTGCAGTCAGCCAGTGGCCCGGTGGGTGCAGCGGTCAGCGAGCGCTCTGGATGATCGACGCATCCACTCCCGAAACGACGATCGTTGCGCGCGGCCGTGACGCCTCGATGAGAAGTGCGTTCGCCCCGTCGACAGTGGTGGCCCACTCCGCGGCAGCTTCGGGACTGCGCCCGTGGCGCTCGTGTCGGTCGACGAGACGGCGAAGGCGCTCCTCATCGCTGGTCGCGCAGAACCAGCTCTCGGCGAGCAGCCCGGCAACGGAGGACCACGGCGACTGGTCGACGAGCAGGTAGTTGCCTTCGACGATGACGAGCCGGGCATCCGGAGTCACCGCGATCTCGCCGGCGATGCCCTCATCGACCGAGCGGTCGAAGCTGGGCGCATAGACGGTGTGGTCGAGTTCGACCAGCAGCCGGTTCAGCAGAGCGACGAAGCCCCAGCCGTCGAAGGTGTCGATGGCACCCTTGCGGTCGTGGTTGCCGAGGCGGTCGAGGGTGGCGTTGGCGAGGTGGTAGCCGTCCATCGGCAGGTGCACGGCGGTGCCGCGCTGGTCAGCGCCAGAACTCGCGCCATCACCAGGACTGGCGGCGTCGCTGGCCAGCAGTTCGGTGACTCGCGCCGCAAGCGTGACGGCGAGGGTCGTCTTGCCGGCACCCGGGCTGCCGGTGATTCCGAGGATCACGCGGCGGCCGGGCACCATCAGGGTGATGGCGCGCTGGGCCAGCGCATCGAGGCCCGGCAACCCGGTCAGTGCCGGGGCTGCGACGGGAGAGACCGGGTCGCTTGGGGCCGTCTCCCGAGGAGCGGTCTCAGCAGCACCTGGCTCAGGAGTAGACACGGGTTCCTTCGAGGGCGTTCGTGATGAACGAGTGTGCGTGGCGGGCCAGCGCGGGTCCGTCATTCCACAGGTTACGCCAGATCGACAGATCGTTCGAGAGGGTCGGCGAGACGACGGTCGAGGAGAACGACTCGAAGGTGATTCCACCGGTGTAGTCGATGTCGGCCATGGCGTGGAAGAACGACGTGAAGTCGATGTGGCCGCTGCCGAGGTAGCCGCGGTGGTTCTCGCCGATGTGCACGTAGCCGAGGCGGTCACCGACGAGCTGGAACGGACGCACGAAGTCGTCTTCTTCGATGTTCATGTGGTAGCTGTCGAGGTGGATCATGACGTTGTCTTCGCCGATGTCGTCGGCGAGCGCGAGCGCCTGGGCTGCGGTGTTGATGACGTTCGTCTCGTAACGGTTGCAGATCTCGAGCCCGAGCGTCATGCCCTTGCCCTGTGCCTCGACCGCGAGATCTTTGAGCACCGAGACGGCGTTCGAGCGACCCGCCGGGGTGAGTGCGCGGCCGAAGTTGCCGAATGCACTGTAGAGCGCACCGGTCAGAATGGTGCCACCGAGGTCGTGCGTCACCTGCAGCGACGACTGCAGAAGTGCGGCACCGCGCGCGACGACCTCGAGGTCTTCGCTCGAGACATCGGCGTCGAAGGCGAGGCCGCGCGAGCAGACCACGTCGAGCCCTGCTTCCTCGAGGGCGGCCCGCGCTGCGGGTGCGTCGAGGTTCTGCGCGTCGTGCAGCGAGAGCTCGAGGATGTCGTAGCCGGCCGCCTTCGTCTGGGCGATGGCGTAGTCGACTTCAGAGGGAGTCGTGCCGCCGGAGAAGACGAGTGCGTGCACACCGAGTTTGTTGAGCGTCATGAGGGTTCCTTCTGTGGGTGAGTCGGTCTGGGTGAGTGGGTCTGGGTGAGTCGGTCTGGGGGAGTGGATCTGGTGGTGGTCAGGGGTGGTGATGGTGCCGGATGGCGCGCGCGTTCTGACGGAGGGATCAGTGCGCGAGCTCGGTCGCCGGAGCAATCGAGAACGATGATGTGGCCGCTGCCGCCGCGAGCTGCGTGGCAATGAAGTCGTGAGCGTGGCGTGCCACGGCCGCGGGGTCGACCCAGGGGTTCCTCCACAGGCCGAGCGTGTGCGAGAGCTCCGGATCGAGCACCGCGCCCGAGAACGACTCGAAGGTGATCGGCCCCGTGAAGTTCGACTCGTTCAGCGCCTTGAAGAGCGCAGGCCAGTCGATGCTGCCCGAGCCGAGGTACCCACGGTGGTTCTCACCGGCGTGGATGTAGGCGAGCAGCGGGCCTGCGACGCGAACCGGAGTGACCTGGTCTGGCTCCTCGGTGTTCACATGAAAGGTGTCGATGTGCACAGCAAGGTTGTCTGCACCGATCTCGCGAATGAAATCGACCGTCTGTTGCGCCGTGTTCAGCAGGTTCGACTCATACCGGTTCACGAACTCGAGACCGATCGTGACGCCTGCGGCCTTCGCCTTCTCGGCCACCCGGCCGAGTACAGCCTGCGAATTCGCCCGTGAGCGAGCCGTGAATGGATGATCGTACTGCCCCATCTTCGAATACGTGACCCCGCCGACATACCTCGAGCCAGTGTCACGGGCCAGGGTCACGGCGGCTTCGAGCATCCGCTCGCCTCTGGCGACGACGGAGTCGTCTTCATCGTTGATGTCGGCACTGGCAGGCAGCGCGAGGGAGTAGACGCCCGTGAGCCCGTGGTCGGCGAGGAGTTTCGCGGTCAGGGCGACGTCGATGTTCGGGGCGTCGCCGGCCGGGATCTCGATGAGGTCGAAGCCGGCCTTGGCGCTCTCGCTGATGGCGTAGGTGGCCGAGGCGGGCGACCAGTCGCCGACCCAGAGGCCGGCGTGGATGCCGATCGGGTTTGCTGGCACGGGTGGCTCCTTGGTGTGAATGGGGTGGGGCTGGGTGGGTGGGGCTGGGTGGGTTGGGGCTGGGTGGGTTGGGGCTGGGTGGGTTGAGGCTGGCTGGACTGTGTTTCAGGCGTGGCTGTGCTGGGAGATCGTGCTCCGTTCCGAAGAAGAACGGAGCCGGACCCTGGGCGCGCGCGCGCCTACGCGGACTTCGCTCCTGTGATGAGCGACACGAGCTCGTCGGCATCGGTCTCTGCGGTGCGGCGACCGGCGACAGCCAGCCCTCCGCGCATGACCCACACGTGGTTCGAGAGGCGCATGACCTGGTCGAAGTTGTGGCTGATGAGCAACACCGCCACACCCGAGTCCCGCAGCGTGCGAATGGTCTGTTCGACCTTCTCCGTCTCCTGCACGCCGAGGGCCGCGGTCGGCTCGTCCATGATGACGATCTTGCTGCCCCACCCGGCAGCCCTCGCGATGGCGAGTGCCTGGCGCTGGCCGCCGGAGAGGCGACGCACCTTGCTGGCGACGGGAGGAGAGTTCACGGCGAGGTTGGCGAGCAGGTCGCTGGCGGTGGCCTTCATCTGCTTGCGGTTCAGGGTGCGGAACGGGCCGAAGCCGTGAGTCAGTTCGCGGCCGAGGAAGAAGTTCTGCCAGACCGTGAGGTCTTCGACGAGAGCGAGGTTCTGCTGCACGGTCTCGATGCCGAGCTTTCGCGCTTCGTTCGGCGTGCTGAACGACACTTCGGCGCCGTCGAGCGTGATCGTGCCGCCATCGGGCCGGTGGATGCCGGAGAGGCAGCGCACCAGCGTCGACTTGCCGGCGCCGTTGTCGCCGATGAGTGCGGTGATCTCGCCGCGCAGCAGCTCGATGGAGGCGCCCTTCAGCGCTCGCACACCACCGAATGACTTGGTGATGCCCTGGGCAGAGAGAATGACATCGGGTGAGTGCGGGTCGACCGGGAGTGCGGCCTGGACGTTGGTGTCGGTCATTTCTTCTGGAACCTCGTGAGTAGGGCCGCGAGCACAACGACGATGCCCACGGCGAGGGGCTGGTAGAACTGCGAGACACCGAGAAGCGTGAGCCCGTTGGTGAGGGCCGTCAGCAGCAGTGCACCGATGACGGGGCCGACGATCGACCCCTTGCCGCCTGTCAGGCTCACCCCGCCGAGGACAACAGCGGCGATCGAGTTGAGCAGGTAGGAGGTGTTGATCGACGGTTCAGCCGCACCGACGCGGGCCACCAGCAGGATGGCCCCGATTCCGGCGAGCAGCGAACAGATGATGTAGACGGCCATGCGAACGCGGGGGGCCGCGATGCCGTTGGCCACCGAGCTCTCCTCGTTGCCACCCACAGCCTGCACGTGCAGGCCGAAGCGTGTTCTGAACATCACGAACCAGCCGAGGGCGGCGATGACGGCGGCCAGGATGACCGGGTAGCCGAAGACTCCGATCGACCCTGTTGTGAACTTCAACAGTTCAGGGCTGTTCACGGTGATGGGCTTGCCGTTGGAGATGATGAGCGCCAACCCCGTCGCCACCGACAGGGTACCGAGCGTCACGATGAAGTCGGTCACCTTGCCCTTGGCGATGAGGAGCCCGTTGATCACACCGATGATTCCGGCCGCGACCAGCGCTGCGAGAATCGAGATGACGATCCCCGCGCCGGCCGACCAGGCCACACCGAAGCCGACAGCACCGAACGTCATCGTCGCCGAGATCGACAGGTCGATCCCGCCGGTGGTGATGACGAAGGACTGGGCGACCGCCAGGATCACGAGGATCGCGGCGGCCACCAGCATGGCCTTGATGTTGCCGGCCGTCAGGAACGTCGGCGAGAGAATCGAGAAGACGATCACCAGGGCGACCAGCCCGATGGGAGCCGCGTATTCGGCCCAGAAACTGACGTTGCGCGCCTGGCCGAGCAGCGCTCTGGCTGGTCTGGGCGGTGCCGCCTGGGTGTGTGTTGCAGTACTCACAGGGTTAGCTCGACTTCTCTCGTGGTGTGTTTCGGTGTGGGGTCAGCGCAGCTGGGTGACTGCTACTTCGTGGGAAGCAGGGCGGTCAGCGGGTTCTCGAAGGTGTCGAACGGCTGCGGGAACGCTGTGATCGCCTTCGCTGCGACGTCGGTGGTGACGAGAGCCGTGGGGGACTCGACCGTTGCCGGCAGGGTCTTGCCGGCCGCCGCTACCTGGCAGGCCTCGACACCGAGGGTACCGATGGCGTACGGGTACTGTGCGACGGTCGCCGTGAGGCCACCGGCCTGCACCGACTCGAGGGCGTCCTTGTTGCCGTCGACGCTCACAACCACGATCTTGCCCGTGAGGCCGGCATTCTCGACGGCCTTCACGACGCCGAGGCCCATGTCGTCGTTCGCAGCGAAGATCGCGGCGATGTTCGGGTTGGCGGCGATGATGTCGGTCGCTGCGGTGAGGGCCTTGTCACGGCTCCAGTCCGCGGCGACTTCGTTGACCACGGTCAGGCCGGTGGCGGCAGCTTTGAAGCCGTCGATGCGGGCGGCACTGGTGACGTTGCCGGCGACTCCGCCGATGAGCGCTACGGAGGAGCCAGCGGGGACCTTGGAGAGGACGAATGCGCCGGCCTTGCCGCCTGCAGCGTTGTTGTCTGTACCGATGTAGGTCGAGATCTTGAGGTCGGCGGTCTTGACGGCGTCGGGGTCGAACGGGCTGTCGATGTTGACGATGGTCTTGCCGGCAGAGGAGATCGGGGCGAGCGCCTGAACGAGGTTCGTACCGCTGATGGGGTTGACGATGAAGCAGCTGAAGTCCTGGCCGGCGAGAGCGGTGAGCTTCTCGGCCTGGCCGGTGGTGTCATCGGTGGATGCTGCGGCCTGAACCGTCACAGAGACGCCGTTCGTCTTGGCCGTGTCGGTGATCCCGTCGCCCATGGCCTGGAAGAAGGGGTTGTCGAGTCCCTTGATCACCGCGGCGAAGTTCGTCGAGGTCGCCGCTGCGGTCGATCCGCCTGAGCTGCTGCCCGCGCAGCCAGCCAGAACCAGCGAGAGGGCGCCGAGGGCGACACCCGCTCCAACGACACGCTTGAATGTTGCATCTTTGCTGAACATTTTCATCCTTGAGGTGCTGTGGGCACTACTGCGTGCCGGGTAAAGTCGAAACTACAGGTACTTTTGTGTTTGTGCAATACGAAAGTTGGCTAACTTTAGTCAATCAATGGGTCTATTATCATCGTAATCGTTCCTATGACAGTGATGGAGGGCTCGTGAAGCTCGTGGAGCACGGTTCCCACATCAGCGACGTGCTGGCCCTCTTTCGCACCCGCGGCGAGTTGAGCCGCACCGACGTCATGGAGATCTCCGGTCTCTCTCGCTCCACCGTGAACCAGCGCCTCACCGCGTTGACCGCGGCCGGTTTCATCACACCCGTCGGCGGCGGCGAGTCGACCGGCGGCCGGCCATCCTCCCGCTTCGCCCTCAACCGCTCGCGGGCGATCCTGCTGACCGCCGATGTAGGGGCCTCGGGGTTCGTCGCGGCCGCCTGCGACCTGAACGGAACCCCGATCAGGCACGTCACCCGCGCCATCAACGTGTGGGAGGGCCCGGAACCCGTTCTGCTCGAGGTGCAGGCCGCCTTCACCGAGCTTCGCCAGGGCGAGGAGGTCTGGGGCATCGGTATCGGTGTTCCCGGGCCGGTCGAGTTCGCGGCCGGCTGGGTCGTGAACCCGCCGATCATGACCGGATGGGATCACTTCGACATCGTGCACTGGTTCGCGAGCAAGTACGACGCGACCGTGGTCGTCGAGAACGACGCGAATGCCCGCGCCGTGATGGAGTCGAGGCAGCACGGCATCGACAACCTCATCAGCCTCAAGGTGGGCACCGGAATCGGTTCCGGCCTCGTCTTCAACGGCCAGATCATCCGGGGCAGTGAAGGAGCAGCGGGCGACGTCGGCCACACCCGCGCGGCGCACGCCGACGATGCTGTTCCACTCCCCTGCCGGTGCGGCAATGTCGGCTGTGTCGAGGCATATGCGGGCGGCTGGGCGCTCGTTCGCGACCTCGAGGCGGAGGGCATCTCGGTGGAGAACGTCGCCGGGGTCGTCGAGCTCGTGAAGAACGGCGACATCGAGGCTGTCAGGCTCGTGCGGCAGGCCGGACGGGTGTTGGGCGACGCGGTCGCGGGGCTGGTGAGCATTCTCAACCCCGGCATGATCGTGCTGTCTGGCCAGCTGGCGGAGTGCGACGAGGTACTGATGTCGGGCATCCGGGAGCGTGTCTACCAGCGGTCGCTGCCCCTGGCGACGCGCAACCTGCGCATCAAGACCTCTGACCTCGGCGAGCTCGTGGGGGTCTCGGGCCTCGCCCTCATCACCGCCGACCGGATCTTCAGCGCGGGCGAGATCGATGCGCTCATCGACGTGACCCTCGCGAGCTGAAGCGCGGGTATCGAAACCCTTACCCTTGAGACATGCCTTCACGCGATGCGCTGCCCTTCCGCTTCGAGCGGGTCGACTACTCCGACCCTCGCGCCGTTGCCCTGCGTGCTGTCATGGACGACGAACTCGGAGCACGCTACTCGGTCGATGGTGAACCGATCGACGCGCTGACTCTCACGGCCCTCGCCGTGAACCCGAGCGACGTGCGGGCCACGGTGCTGGTGATCGACCACGACGGCACACCGATCGCCCACGCAGCCCTGCGTATGCTGCGGGGTGACTGGGAGGTCAAGCGCGTCATCGTCACGGGCGATCAGCGAGGCCGCGGCATCGGCAGGGCACTGATGCTCGAACTTGAACGCATCGCCAGCGAGGAGGGCGCAGCGCGCCTCATTCTGCAGACGGGCGACCGCCAACCCGAGGCCGTTGCCCTCTATGAGAAGATCGGCTTCACCCCAATTGCGCTGTACGAACCGTACGCGACAGCGATCCCCTTCTCGCTCTGCTTCGAGAAGAGCCTCCGCTGAACCCGCACGAGCGCCAACCGCCAGCGTGGGTGCGAAGGGGAGACGAGCAGGTCGCGCGTGCGGTGAACGGGCACCTCGGGCATCCGGCGCTCGACCGCGCGGGCGTGGGGCTCTCGACATTCGCCAACAAAGGGGTGCTGTGGTTCAGCATCGCCGCCCTGCTGTGCGTGACCGGTAACCGGCGGGCGGCCGTTCGGGGCAGCCTGTCGCTGCTGGCCGCGAGCGCGACCGCCAACCTGGTGGTCAAACGGATGCTCGGCGGCCCCCGACCCCCGCTCGACACTGTGCGGCAGGCGAGGCGTCTGGCCGATCATCCGGCATCGCCCTCCTTTCCGTCAGGGCACTCGGCCAGTGCCTTCGCGTTCGCCACCGGGGTCACGCTCGAGCTGCCGTGGATGGGGTTCGTGCTGTACCCCCTCGCGGCGGCTGTTGCGGCCACCCGCCTGCTGGTGGGAGCGCATTGGGCTTCGGATGTCGTGGGCGGCGCGACGCTCGGCTCTGTTGTCGCGGTCGCGGGCTCAGCAGTATCGAAGCCGAAACGCTGACCGCGACTGTGGTTTGATCGACTGGTGAGCGCACACGGCGAACCCGAGGAGCACGGCGAGCCTGCCGGCTCGCTCGGCGACGCCGTCGATGACTCGTCAGGCGGGTTCGCTGCTTACGAATTCACCACGTTGCCCGTCGACTCCGACCTCGTCGACGCCGAATCGGGCGAACCGGCAGTCGGTGACCCGAAGCTCGTTCCTGCCAGTGCCAGGCAGGCAGGCAAACCGATACACCTGCGGTGGCACTATGCCGGCATCGTCATCGTCGGCGGCACCGTCGGAACGGCCCTTCGCGAGCTGCTCAGCCTGGTCGTGCCCGACCTGAACGGTGTCGCACTGGTGATTCTGGGCATCAACGTCGTCGGCGCGTTCCTTCTCGGCGCACTTCTTGAGACCCTGAGCCGCAGCGGGCCAGACGAAGGGCGACGCCGACGACTCCGGTTGCTGCTCGGCACGGGCGTGCTCGGCGGGTTCACCACCTACAGCACCCTGGCCACCGGCACAGCACTACTGCTGACGAACGGCCGACCGACGGCGGCGACGCTCTATGCCGTGGCGACCCTTCTCGTCGGCGCGGTTGCGACTTTTCTCGGAATCGTTGTCGCTGCGAACCGGCACCGCCGCCGTTTCGACCCGGGTAGCGGCACCCGCGCCGAAACCGGCAGTCGCCGGGGCGCTGACACCAGCACGGACAACCGCAATCGACCCGACACCTCCGACACGGCGGGGGGCCGATGAACCCGTTGATCTTCGCCCTGCTCTCGCTAGCCGGCGGCCTCGGTGCGGCACTGCGATTCTGGCTCGACGGCTTCGTCAAGAGCCGATTCACCGGCGCCTACCCGCTCGGCACGACCATCATCAACGTGTCAGGCTCCCTCATTCTCGGTCTGATCACGGGACTCACGCTGGGCAACCTGGTGCCCCAGGAACTCTTCTTCATCCTCGGCACCGGCCTGATGGGTGGCTACACCACCTTCAGCACAGCCAGCTTCGAGACCGTGCGCCTCGTACAGCAGAGACGCTGGGTGGCCGCCCTCATGAACGGTATCGGGATGCTCGTGCTCTCGGTGCTCGCCGCACTCCTCGGGCTCACCCTCGGCCACGCACTCTGAGGCCGTTCACGTGCCGACCGTTCACGTACCGACCGTTCACGTGCGCGCCGCTTCACGCCGACGTGCTGCTGCTCTGACGACCAGCCGGTAGACGACTCCGATCGCCAGCACACCGACGCCGACCACGATGGCGGTGAGTGGAAGCGTGACGACGAGAGCCGTGCATCCGGCCAGGCCCAGCAGCTGAAGCACGCGCGGATACCGGCGACTGTCGCTCGCCTGGGTCAGCGCGGCCAGATTGGCGACGAAGTAGTAGAGGAGCACGCCGAACGACGAGAAACCGATGGCTGCGCGAAGATCGACGGTGAGCACCAGAAGACACACGACGACGGCTAGCGTGATCTCTGCGCGGTGCGGCACGGCGAATCGCGGATGCACGGCTGAGAGCCATCGCGGAACATCGCCCTCGCGCGCCATCGCCAAGGTGGTGCGACCGATGCCTGCGATGAGCGCGAGCAAGGCACCGAGCGACGCTACTGCCGCGCCGATTCGAACCAGGGGCATGGCCCACGACCATCCGCTCAGCGCGACGGTGTCGGCGAGCGGCGCCGTCGACGAGGCGACACCGGCCGGGCCGAGCGCGCCGAGAACGACGACCGCGATGACGGCGTAGATCACAACGGCTGCGCTGAGTGCGATAGTGATGGCACGTGGAATGGTGCGGGCAGGGTCCCGTACCTCCTCGCCCATGGTCGCGATTCGGGCGTAGCCGGCGAAGGCGAAGAACAGCAGACCCCCCGATTGCAGGATTCCGTACCAACCGTGGGCGAGTAAGCCGGCGGAGTCGACAGCACCCGCTGCGGGGAGTCCGGTGCTGAACCCGGCTGCCACAACGATGGCGAGCACAATCAGCACGACGATAACGATGATGCGGGTCAATGCCGCAGTGCGAGTCACCCCGCGGTAGTTCACCGCAGCAAGGCCGATCACGGCGAGCAGGGCGACGGGTTTCTCCCAGCCTGCCGGGGCGGCGTAGGCAGCGAAGGTGATGGCCATCGCCGCGCAGCTCGCCGTCTTGCCTATGACAAAACTCCACCCGGCCAGGAATCCCCACCAGGGGCCGAGCTGCTCACGGCCGTAGATGTACGTTCCGCCGGAGGTGGGGAACGCGGCCGCCAGTTGGGCCGACGAGGTCGCGTTGCAGAAGGCGACGATCGCGGCGACCACGAGCCCGACGAGCAGGCCGGCTCCCGCAGCCTGTGCCGCGGGAGTGAACGCGGCGAAGATGCCGGCGCCGATCATCGAGCCGAGCCCGATGAACACGGCATCGGTGAGCCCGAGCCGCCGTGCGAGCGAGGGCCCTGCAGAAGTTGTCACGGGCGAACTTTACGCCAGCCGAGCAACGGCCAGGTGAACGCTTCGCACGGGGGTTTCGCGACGGCCTGCTCAACCAGTGGTTGGCGGCGTGCCCAGCGTCACCTGGGTCTGCGCCTCGGTACCGTTCCGCACGTACGTGACGTCGACCACGTCGCCGATCCTCTTGGCCAGCGTCACCCGGGTGATCACGTCGCTGTTGATCGCCGGCTGCCCGTCGATGCGCGTGATGATGTCACCGGCCTGGATCCCTGCGGTCGCAACCGGGCCTCCTCGCACCACCGATTCGACGAAGAGACCCGACTCGACTCCGAACCGCTGCGCGACTGCCGGCGGGATCAGCGAGACCTCGACTCCGAACCACGGGTACACCGCGGTTCCCGTCGCTATGAGCTGCTTGACGATGCCGTTCGCGAGGTTCACCGGCACGGCGAACCCGATGCCGACGCTGCCGCCTCCGGCCTGGCCGACCGCGTTCGGCACCGAAGCGATGGCGGTGTTGATGCCCACGAGAGATCCGTCGCAGCTCACGAGCGCACCGCCCGAGTTGCCCGGGTTGATCGCGGCATCGGTCTGGATCGCTCCCGCGAGCGTCGTGGTGGTGTCGCCGTCGCTCGGTACGGTGACGTTGCGCCCCAGCGCACTCACGATTCCCGCCGTCACCGTGCTTGACAGGCCGAGGGGCGCGCCGAGTGCGACGACCGGCTGGCCGACAGCCACTGTCGACGAGTCTCCGATCGAGATGGTCGGCAGCTTCTGGTCGCGGGTGACCTTCAGTACAGCCAGATCTGAGACCGGGTCGCGCCCGACAAGCGAGGCAGTATCTGATTCACCGCTGTTGTACATGACCGTGATTGTTCCGCCCTGGGCGGCATCGGAGATGACGTGGTTGTTCGTGACGATGTAGCCGTCGCTCGTCAAAATCTCTCCCGTGCCGACCCCACCTCCGCCGGCGCCCTGGATGCTGATGGTGACGATACTCGGAAGAACATCGGTCGCCACAGCCCTTGCGTCGCAGACCGAGGCAACTCGTGCAGTCGTGGCAATGAACCCTCCTGCGAAGCCGGCAACGAGGGCGATGACCACACCGCCGGCAACGGTCACCCAGAGCCTGCGGCTCTGCCACCACTTCGCGCTGGCGGGGCTTCCTGCTTCGACTTCAGGCGCAGGCGGCTCAGCAGGGGTGGCGGGCTCGGAGTTCGTCATGGCCAGAGCATAGTGGTTTCGTCACTCGTCAGCTGTTCAGAATGGTGCTCCGCAGATCGTCGAGAAGCATGAGCAGTTCGTCGGCGTCGGCCCTCCAGTACGTGATCGGGCCGGCACCCCGCGGGTGAGTGGTGTGCCGGCCGACGATGATGCCCTCGGATTCGAGCGCCTTCAGGTGGCGGCGAATCCCGTTGCGGGTGATTCCGAAGCGTTCCATCAGTGCCGCGTCGCTCAGCTCGCAACCGGAGAGCAGGGCGGTGATGATGTCGAGGCGCACCGAGCTGATTCCGAACACAGCCTGGGCCCGCTGCACGCCCGCCAGGCCAGAGAGAGCCTCAGCACGATCGAGAACATCGAGGTCGGCCGCGGCACGTCTCACGGTCTCGCCTCTCGTCTCGGTCGATCATCCGGAAGCCTGTGAAGCACAGCGGATCAGGGCAGGTGCCGCTCTTCTGGCCCGTTGTACAGGCTCAGGGGGCGGATCAGCGCGTTCGAGGCGAGTTGCTCCATGATGTGGGCAGTCCAGCCGGTCACCCGACTGGCCACGAAGAGGGGAGTGAAGGTGAGCGTGTCGAACCCCATCAGGTGGTACGCCGGGCCAGACGGGTAGTCGAGGTTCGGCAGGATGTTCTTCTTCGACGTCATCGACAACTCGAGCGCGTCATAGAGGGCAGCGAGATCCTGGGCATCGTATTCGGCGACGAGCGTATCGAGGGCGGCCTTCATCGTCGGAACGCGTGAGTCGCCGTTCTTGTAGACACGGTGGCCGAAGCCCATGATCTTGCGCTTCTCGGCCAGGGCAGTGTTCAGCCACTCTTCGGCCTTTGCCGCCTCGCCGATCTCGTCGAAGACATGCATCACCGCCTCGTTCGCTCCACCATGCAAGGGGCCCTTGAGAGCGCCGATGGCAGCGACGACAGCGGAGTACAGGTCGGAGAGCGTGCTCGTCACGACGCGGGCCGTGAAAGTCGAGGCGTTGAACGAGTGCTCGGCATACAGGATCATCGAGACATCGAAGGCGTCGACGACGACCTGGGCGGGCACTTCGCCGAACGTCATGTAGAGGAAGTTCGCGCTGTACCCGAGATCATCCCTCGGCTCAACGATCGCCTGCTGGCGACGCCGGCGCTGGTCGTAGGCGACGATCGCCGGGATCTTGCCGAGCAGGGCGACCGACTTGGCGAGGTTGGCCTCGGGGGTCGACACGTCGGCCTCCCAGTCGTTCGCGCCGATGACGGAGACAGCGGTGCGAAGCACATCCATCGGGTGAGCCGTGAGCGGCAGATCGTCGATGACCCGCTTGACGTTGTCATCGAGCTTCCGGTACGAACGCTCGACGGCCTGGAAGTCGGAGAGCTGCCCCGAATCGGGGAGCTCGCCGTGCCAGAGCAGATAGGCGACCTCCTCGAAGGAACATTTCGCTGCCAGCTCCTGCACGGGGTAACCCCGGTAGAGCAGAGAGTTGGTCTCGGGGTTGACCTTCGAGACTGCGGTGTAGTCGACGACGACGCCGGCGAGGCCCTTGTGGATCTGTGGGTCGGTCATGAGGCTCCCTTGCCTTGTGGTACCTGGAAGTTGAAAATGCTGGTGTCGAAGGTGTTGTATGCCGAGTAGTCGAGCAGTTCATACAGGCGCGCGCGGGTCTGCATGTTCTTCACCTCGGGCTGCAGCGAGCCCTCGGCGAGGATCGTTTCGAGCCCGCGTTCAGCGGCACCCATCGCAAGACGCAGCAGGCTGACCGGGTAGATGACGAGGTTGATGCCCACTCCGGCGAGCTCGTCGGTGGTGAACAGCTCACTCTTGCCGAACTCGGTCATGTTGGCAAGCACCGGCACGTCGATCGCCTTGCGAACCGCCTCGAACTCGCCGAGGTCGGCCATCGCCTCGGGGAAGATCGCGTCGGCGCCCGCGTCGACGAGTGCCTTCATCCGGTCGATCGCGACGGAGAGCCCTTCGACGGCACGGATGTCGGTGCGCGCCATGATCAGCAGATTCGGGTCACGGCGAGCGCTCACGGCAGCGTTGATGCGCTTGGTCGCGGTGTCGGTGTCGACCACCGCCTTGCCGTCGAGGTGGCCACAGCGCTTCGGGTTGATCTGGTCTTCGATGTGCAGGCCTGAGACGCCGGCATCTTCGAGCTCCTGGACCGTGCGGGCCACGTTCATCGGTTCACCGAACCCCGTGTCGGCATCGACGAGTGTCGGCAGGTCGGTCATGCGGCTGATCTGCCGGGCACGAAGGGCGACCTCGGTGAGCGTGGTCAGGCCGATGTCGGGCAGGCCCAGGTCGGCCGCGATGACCGCGCCAGAGATGTAGACGCCGTCGAAACCCTTGTCTTGTATGAGCCTGGCGCTCAGCGGGTTGAACGCACCGGGCATCTTCTGCAGCGTGCCCGAGGCAAGAGCCGCACGAAAGTCGGCTCTCTTCTCAGCGGGCGTCTTCTCGGAATACAACATCAGAAGAGTCCCTTCGGTGCGGTGATTCCCTCGAAGAATCCGGCACGAGCCGTGACGGTGAGGCCGCCGAGTTCTGCCGCACTGAGCGAGGGAAGTCGCTGGGCCACGTCGAGAAAGCGCTCGATCTCTGCTTCGTCGAGGGCGTGAGCCGCAAGGGTGCGGAACTTCTTGATGTAATCGGCACGCTCGAACGGCCGGGCTCCGAGCGGGTGTGCGTCGGCGACCGCGATCTCGTCGACGATGCGCGTGCCGTCTTTCAGTGTGATCTCGACGCGACCGCCGAAAGCCTTCTCAGCGGGGTCGTTCGAGTGGTAGCGACGCGTCCACTCCGCGTCTTCCTGTGTGGTGATCTTGTTCCACAGTGCGACAGTGTCGGGCCGGGTGGCTCGCTCCCGCGAGTAGGAACGTTCGTGGTTCCACTCGCCGTCCTGGTAGGCGACGGCGAAGATGAAGGGCACCGAGTGGTCGAGCGTCTCACGGCTCGCCAGCGGGTCGTACTTCTGCGGGTCGTTCGCGCCCGAGCCGATCACGTAGTGCGTGTGGTGCGAGGTGTGGATGACGATGCTGACGATGTCATCATCGTTCGCTACCGCGTGCTGGTTGTGGAGCTTGCGCGCGAGGTCGATCCACGCCTGGGCCTGGTACTCAGCGGAATGCTCTTTGGTGTAGCTGTCGAGAATGGCGCGCTTGGCCTCGCCGGGGGCGGGCAGAGTCACGTCGTACTGGGCGCTTGGGCCGTCGAGCATCCACGCGATCACGCCGTCTTCGCCTTCGTAGATCGGGGTGGGGCTGGTCTGGCCGCGCATGGCACGATCGACAGCCTCGACCGCCATCTTGCCGGCGAAGGCCGGGGCGTAGGCCTTCCAGGTGGAGATCTCGCCCTTGCGGGACTGGCGGGTGGCCGTTGTGGTGTGAAGTGCCTGGCCGATCGACTGGAAGATCGTTTCGACGTCGAGGCCGAGCAGTGTGCCTATTCCGGCGGCCGCGCTCGGGCCGAGATGCGCCACGTGGTCGATCTTGTGCGCGTGCAGGCTGATCGCCTTGACGAGGTCGATCTGGATCTCGTAGCCGGTCGCGATGCCGCGCACGAGGTCGTGACCGCTCTTCTGGGTGTGCTGGGCGACGGCGAGGATGGGCGGGATGTTGTCGCCCGGGTGGGAGTACTCAGCCGCGAGGAAGGTGTCGTGGTAGTCGAGCTCCCGCACGGCGACGCCGTTCGCCCACGCCGCCCACTCGGGGCTGTAACGGCCTTCCACCCCGAAGACCGTGGAGCCCGGCGTGTAGGGGTGTGCCTGGGCCTGGGCCCTGGCCGCGATGATCGGGCCGCGCGCGAGGGAGGCCGTGGCGACTGACGCATTGTCGATCACGCGGTTGATCACCATTTCGACGACATCATCGGTCACCGCCACCGGGTCGGCCGCAACCTGGGCGATCGAATAGGCGAGTTGTTCGCTTGCCGGGAGGTTTTCGGAGCTCGGGTGCACCCGAACGTCAAGAGTCTTCATATGGAGAGTGTTCCTTCTGGTTGGGGATCGAAAGCTGGTTGGGCAGTGAAAGTCGGCTGGGGGCTGGGTGGCGTTGGGTCATCGGGCCGCGCCGGGTGCGAACGGCCGCCGACAGCATCGGCGAGCGAGGAGAGAATGACCTGCTGGCTGCGGTGCAGGTGAACGTGGGTGGCGTGTGCTGCCAGTTGCGCGTCGCCGTCGATGATCGCCTCGACGATCGTGAGATGCTCCTTCGCCGCTTCGAGCAGCCTGGCCGGGTTGTCGCTGGACAGGCGACGGATGCGGGCCAGGTGCGTGCGCACACCATCGAGCGCGCCGACGAGATACGGGCTGTCGATGGCGACGTCGATCTCGTGGTCGAAGCGGGAGACGATGTCGTAGTACTCCTGGCGGTCGGCTTTCGGGTCACCGAGGATGACCGGTGCCGTGCGCAGCGCCGACTGCAGTACGGCGAACGGTTCGACCGAGCGCCTGCGGGCCGCGAGGCCAGCAGACTGCTGTTCGAGGGCCTGGCGGAGTTCGAAGAGCGAGACGACATTCTCTGCGGAGACGCCCGCGACCACGAGGCCGCGAGCCCCCTGCGGCTCGACCAGCCCGTCGGCGACAAGGCGGCTGAGGGCGTGCCGAAGGGGGGTACGTGAGACGCCGATGCGCGTCGACTGCTCGACTTCGGCCAGAACGGTACCGGGGGCCAAGCGCCATTCGACGATCTCACCGCGGAGAACGGCGTAGGCACGATCACTCGCTCGCATCTCACCCGCCCTCACGTCTATGTATACAAGCATGCCCAGTATGCGCCTCAGGGTGAAGAAATAGCAAGTCTTTTGGGGTCAATGTATACGCAGACACGTTCACCCCGGTTCTGGATAGCATGTGGCCATGGTCTCGTACCGAATTCGCGATTTTCACCCCGACGACGTCGACGGCATCCTCCACCTGTGGGAGGAGTTGCGGGCGTCACAGGTCGAACCCGTCTATGCGCTCTCCGAAGTACTCGCCTCCTGCCAGGAGGACAACGCTGTCGTCGCGGTGCACGACGACGTCGTGATCGGCGCTGCCGTCGGACGCGCAGCCCATGCCCAGGGCTGGATCGTGTTTCTCTCGACCACCGCGAGCTGGCAGGGCCAGGGCATCGGAAGTTCACTGCTCGCTGCCCTCGAGAAGCAGATGACGCCAAGAGGCCTCTCAAAACTGTCTGCACTCCTTCCGGACACGGCCACCAGGGTCGACGCCTTCGTCGACCAGGGTTTCGAGATCCAGAAGAACCTCCGCTACTTCGAACGCGAGATTCCCGTGCAGCGAAAAGAGCTCGGCACGCTCGCCGAACTCGGCGGCCGCATTCTGCCTCGGGGCCTCTGGGATGGCATCGGCGGCATGCAGCAGGAGAAGGAACTGCTCGAGCGCCGACTGGTGATGCCCTTGGCCAAGCCCGAGCTCGCCGAGCAGTTCGGAGTTGTGCCTCCGCGGGCCGTCGTGCTGTTCGGCCCTCCCGGCACCGGCAAGACCACGTTCGCGCGCGCGATCGCCTCGCGTCTGGAGTGGTCGTTCGTCGAAGTCTTTCCGTCGCGCCTCGCCTCCGACCCGAAAGGCCTGGCCGGTGCGCTCCGCGAGACGTTCCTCAAGATCGCCGAACTCGAGCATGCCGTGGTCTTCATCGACGAGGTCGAGGAGATCGCCGCCCAGCGTGGCGGCGAACCGCCGTCGGCACTGCAGGGCGTGACGAATGAACTGCTGAAGATCATCCCGGCCTTCAGGGACCAGCCCGATCGTCTTCTGGTGTGTGCGACGAACTTCATCAGGGCTCTCGACTCGGCCTTTCTGCGACATGGCCGCTTCGACTACGTGATTCCGATCGGGCTGCCCGACAGCGCCGCCCGGCACTCGATCTGGGAGCGGTACATTCCGGGCCAGGCAAGCGTCGACATCGCAGCCCTGGTGGCAGAGACCGACGGATTCTCGCCCGCCGACATCGAGTACTCGGCGCGCAAGGCCTCCCAGAGCGCCCTAGAGAAGGCGATCTACGAGGGTGGCCCGAATGCCACTGCCACCGGACCGGTCACGGCCGACTACCTCGAGGCGATCGGGGCGACGCGCGCCACAGTGTCCGCGGAGGTCGCCGCGGACTTCCTCGACGACATCGAGACCATCGCCCGGCTGTAGGAGCACCGATCGCTCACAGGCTGGTCAGCCCTGCCAGATGACCTCACCACCAGAGAGGAGATCTGTGCGATGCAGGCCGAGCCTCCGGGCGACAGCCATCGAAGCCCCGTGCTCCGGGTGGATCGACGCCGCAAATGACACAACGTCGCGCGAGGACAGCCACTGCCTGACGGCGAGCGCAGCCTCCGTGGCAAACCCGTTGCCCTGGTCTCGGGTGCCGACGAGCCACGCGAGTTCGGCGACCATCGCCCCCGCGTTGGGTGAAACCGTTGCCTGAACGAATCCCATTGCTCTCGCCGAACCAGGGTCGCGAATGACCCAGTTGAACCACAATTGTGAACCGTCCGCCGATCGCCCGGTGACCTGCCTGGCGTAGCGTTCCTGTAACTCGGCCAGCGATGGAGGGTTTTCCCCCGTGAACTCGTAGAGCGAGGTGCTCGAAAGCACAGCCTCCATCTCGACCGCGTGATCGATCGTCAGCGGCTCCAGTCTGAGCCGCTCAGAAACAATAGCGCTACGTTCCCACTCCACGTCTCGAGGATCGCACGAATGTGCTCTTCGCTCACCCGCTGCGGGCTTCATAACTCCGCGCGACGGATCTCAAGATTCGCCAGGCTAGCGTCGACATCGCGACACTGGCGACGGAGACCGAGGGATTCTCGCTCCCTCACTACCTCGAGACCATCGCCCGCCTTTCGAGGTAGGAGGCCCGGGGGCGGACGTTCCTCAGCGCGAGGTCGCCGCGACACGGCACCACGAGAAGGTCTCCGGGCACAAGATCCGCGGGCAGCCCCGAAGCCAGTATTTCGACCACTCCAGGCTCCTCGTCGGCCAACTCGCGGAGTACCAACGCCGCAGAAATACCGTGTGCGACGGATGCCCGGCCGATCAGCCGCGCCTCGGAGAGAATGGGCCGCACGTCGTCGAGCCGGGCATCCACTCGTACCCAGAGGGTGCCGGTTGGCGAAAGACTGATGGCCGTGACCGCCGTCACGATGGCGCTCGCACGATCTGTGACAGACGGACGACCGTGGGTCCCAGGGATGACGGCAGCCGCGGTGTGGATGCATGGCGTCTGGCAGATTTCGGCAAGGCGGAGCATCGACACGCCCGCGACCGAGACGTCTGTTGTTGTGGCCGTGGTGTGTTCCGGCCAGAGGTCGGTGCTGATCGGGTCCGGGATGCTGCGGCGAAGGCTCGGCATCATGTGCGTGAGGGTCATGGCTCTGTCTTACGCCGCCCGGCGAACCCGATCGGGAACCCTAACGAAAACTCAACGGGCACGATTCACGTGCTGCAGTGAGTCTGTGATGATGCGGCATTCTGGCATAAGGATTTCGTAGAGATCGGCACTCGGCGGCGTGCGGCGGCGTAGAACGGGAGCATGACAGATTTCAGCAGGCGCGGGCGTCGAACGAGTGCGCGCAGTGATGATCTCGGCCCTCTCCCGGCCGAACACACCGGAGTCGATCATCCCGGTGCCGATCGATTCCGTGAGGCAAACCCCCGTGCCCAATCTCATCAAACCGAACGTCGCACCAGCGTGGATGGGCACGCAGCAGATCTCGGAAACCTGGTCGGCCGCGGGTTGGTCGCAGTCTGCGAGGGGCCCAATCGCTGGGGACGGGTGGATGTCACACCGACGGGCAGAACCACGTGGAACCGCACGCGGCTGACGGTCTACCCTCCCGGCACGAATGCAGCCGAACGTCGTGCACTGCAACTGCACCGAAACTGGCCTGTCGCAGGAGCGGTGGTTGCACTCTTTGTCATGCTCGCCCTCAGTAGCTGGCCCCCGCTGGCCGCGGCAGCTGTCGCGGTTTCGGTCTACGGTGCCGGGCTCATGACCGCACAGGCCCTGACGCGACGCATCCGCCCGCAGGTCCGACGACTTGTGGTGGTCACTGTTCCGATCGGCGGGCGCATCGAGTCCCTGGGCGACATCGGATCGTTCACCGCAGCGATCGATCGGTTGCACGCTCTGGACGAACTTCGTCGTCGAGGCGCGATCACGCCCGCAGAGCACGAGGCCGGCTGGGCAGAAATCTACTCAGCTCTGCCACCCCGAGCGTGACTGGCGTGCGCGCTTACTCGTCGAGCGCGGCGAATACTTCGCGGGCCGCGGCCAGTGCGGAGTTCGCGGCGGGAACCCCGGCGTAGATTGCCGTGTGCAGCAATGCCTCGGCGATCTCTGCGCGGGTCAGTCCGTTCGTGAGCGCAGCCCGCACGTGCATCCGGAGCTCGCTCTCGTGACCGCCAGTGACGAGGCAGGCCAGGGTCAGAAAGCTGCGCGTGCGTCGGTCGAGGCCTGGGCGTGTCCAGATCTCCCCCCAGGCATAACGCGTGATGAAATCCTGGAAGTCGGCCGTCTCCGGCGTGATCTTCGCGTTAGCCGCATCGACATGGGCATCGCCGAGCACGGCACGCCTGACGACCATGCCGGCGTCATAGGTCTGCGCCGCAGTCGGTGAGGATGCCCGGCCGGCCGATTCCGAGCCCCACGGCCCAATGCCCTGCAAATGCGCGAGCACCTCGACAGCGAGCGTATGCGGGTACTCGAGCGTGGGCAGGTGCCCTGCGTTGCCGATGACGACGTACCGTGCGTTGATCGCCCCAGCCAGCTCCTCGAGCAGCTCTGGCGGCGTCGCCACATCGAATTCACCAGCGACGCACAGTGCGGGTGTCGTTATGCCAGCAAGCCGATCACGCACGTCGAACTGACCGAGGGCACCGCAGCACAGTGCATACGACTCGTCGTCGATGTCGAGAAGCTCGTTCAGGGCGCGGGCGGTGAACGAAGGATTGCGTTCGAGGGAGCCGGAGGCGAACCAGCGTTCGGCACTCGACGAGATGAGCGAGGCAGTGCCGCTGGCGCGTACCTGTATTGCCCGGGCATCCCATCCCTCTGCACTGCCGATCTTCGGCCCCGAGCAGATCACAGCAAGGCTTCGAAGTCGATCGGCGTGGTCGACCGCAAGTTGCAGTCCGACCGCGCCGCCCATCGAAACGCCGGCGTAGTGGAACGCCCCGCCGCCGACCGCGTCGACGAGCGCGAGCACACCTGTGGCCAATTCACTCATGGTGAAAGGCGACGTCGGGCGCGGGCTTGCTCCGTGACCGGGCAGGTCGAAGGTCAGCACGCGGTAGTTCTGGGTCAGTTCGGCAATCAGTGGCTGCCAGAGCGAGGTCGTTGTGCCGAGGGAGGGGCCGAGAACGAGCAGTTCGGCGTTGGGTGCACCGCTGGCGACGGGGTGGACGGTGCAGCGCAACAGGGGAACACTCATGGTGAGACCTTCGTTTGGGCGAGACGATGCTGATCGACGAGACTCCGGTGCCGCTCGAGTACGGCATCGATCGCTGGACCAGTCTGGCCCACTGGTGCTTCGGGGTTGAAAACGCGTTGCACGGTGTCGCGAACCTCGCGCCCATGCCCGGCCACCTCCAGCTGCTCGTCGAGAACGACGGCCAGCGGCGACGACGCTGAAACATGGCCGGAAGCCCCCTTCACCAGCGCGAACGCCGCCGTCTTGCCGAGCATTCCGGCCAACACGGCAGAAACCCGTTCGGAGTAGAGCAGCCCGTGGGTGATGTCGAGGTTCTCGCGCATTCGGCCGCCATCGACGCGCAGGTTCGCGAGAAGCCCCGACGCGGCGGCCGTGCTCGTGATCGCAAGCCGCTCGAGCTCGCGAAGAGTCTGCCATTCCGCGTGCCAGCCACCGATGGCGCGCTGGTCTTCGGCCAACAGGCTCGCGTAGAGGGTCGACAACAGCCCCGGCGCCTGCTTTCCGGCCGAGACGATGAGCACTGAGCTGACGGGGTTGCGCTTGTGCGGCATCGCCGACGAGCCGCCTTCACCTTCGGCCAGGCCTTCAGACAGTTCGCCGATCTCCGTGCGCGACAGTTCGGCGACGTTCAGGGCGATGGTGGCGACGACGCCCGTGGCCCCTGCGAGGGCCGACCCGAGTTCGGCGATCGGCAAGCGGTTACTGTGCCAGCTGATCACCGGGGCTACGAGCCCGAGTTCTGCAGCATAGGCCGAGACCACGCGTTCGACACTCGTCGATGCCGGATGCCCGGGCAGACGTGTCTCTGCGGCGTCGGTGAGCGCTCCGAGGGTACCGACGGCGCCGGCCAGCGAAGCGGGGAGCTTCTGCCGGGCATCCATTACGCTCAGGATGACCGTGCACACCGCGTCGAGCCAACCTGCGACGACGAAGCCGAACGTGGTGGGCGAGGCATGCTGGCCGAGGGTTCGGCCGGCCTGGGGTGTGGCCCGATGCGCTTCAGCGAGCACAGCGAGCGAACCCGCGAGCGCCACGAGCGACTCGAGTGTGGCCTCGAGTGTGGTGGCCGCGATGATCATGGTGGCGGTGTCGATGATGTCCTGGCTGGTGGCCCCGACGTGCACGTGGTCGGAGGAGCCGGCGTGGAGCGTCTCTGCGCGGGCCGCGAGCGCCTTGGCCAGGGGAATGACCGGGTTACCGCCCGATCGCCCGGCAGCGCCGAGGGCTTCGCGGTCGAGAGCCGCGGTGTCGGCCAGGGAGTCGGCGACGCCGAGCATCCATTCGGGCGCCAGCCCTGCGGTCACCAGGGCTCGACTGAGGGCGACCTCGGCGTCGACGAGGGCCTGGAGCCAGGCCTCGTCGCCGACGAGTGACTCTGCCATGCCATCGGCACCCAGGGGGTCAAGCAGATCAGGCATCGAAGTCCAGGAATACCGTCTCACCCTCGCCCTGCAGGCGAATGTCGAAGCGATACGAGCGGGGTCCGTCTGCAACGGCCACCAGGGTCGCCCGGCGGTCGGCCGGCACGCTTTTCAGCACGGCGTCGGTCTCGGCGAGCGCCTCGAGGGCCGACTCGTCGACGAAGTACGCGCGGGTGAAGAGGTGGTGGAGCAGCCCGCGGGCGAAGACCGTGACCAGCGCGTACGGTGCCTCACCCCCGACGGAACCCGGCGTCACTGTCGTGAAGGTGAAGTCCCCGGCGCGGGTGGTGGCGGCGCGGCCGAAGCCGGTGAAGGTGTAGCCGTCGGGCTCCTGGGCACCCAGTTCGCGGCTGATCTCGCCGTTCTCATCGGGCTGCCAGATCTCGACGAGGGCATCCTGCAAGCCCACACCTACGCCATCGATGACGCGGCCGTGAAGCCGGATCGCCGCCGGGTGAGCCGGATTGACGAGTTCGGGGCCACCTTCATAGGGCAGGGCGAAACCGTAGAACGGGCCCACGGTCTGCGACGGGGTCTGCACGAACTCCGCCTGCACGAATTCACTCATGGTCATCATCCTGCTCCATCCACGTTGATTTCGGGCCCGTCAGAACGATGTTCCAGCGATACCCGGTTGCCCACTCCGGCTTCGTGACGTCGTGGTCGTAACTCGAGATGAGGCGCTCACGGGCTGCCGGGTCGACGATCGACTGGTAGATCGGGTCGAGGGCGAACAGTGGGTCACCCGGAAAGTACATCTGCGTGATGAGTCGCTGGGTGAACGCCGTGCCGAAGAGCGAGAAGTGGATGTGCGCGGGCCGCCACGCGTTCAGGTGATTCTTCCAGGGATAGGGGCCCGGTTTGATCGTGGTGAACTGGTAGCTGCCGTCGTCACCAGTGACGACCCGGCCGACGCCGGTGAAGTTGGGGTCGAGTGGCGCCGGGTGCTGGTCGCGCTTGTGCACGTACCGGCCTGCAGAATTCGCCTGCCAGATCTCCATGAGCTGGTTGCGCACCGGCCGGCCTTCGCCGTCGAGAACCTTGCCGGTGACGATGATCCGTTCGCCGAGCGGCTCGCCGTTGTGCTGGATGGTGAGGTCGCTCTCATACCAGTCGACGTCGGTGTGCCCGAACGCCGGCGAGGTGCGCTCGATCGCTTCAGGGTCGGCCTTCACCAGCGCGTGGGTGGGGTGTCTCAGCACCGAGCTCCGGTACGGCGCATAGCCGCGACGCGGGTGGAGCTCTGGCTGCCCGCCGTCGTGGCGGGCAGCCAGAGCTTCGGAGCTGATCGCCGCCATCTCGGCATTGATTTCGTTCTGGCTGGCCAGTGTTTCCGACATCTGGGGGGCTGACTTTCTCTGGGTGATGCTTCGTCAAGTGTGGGTTCGTGGGCGCGTCAGTTGAGCGGCAGGCCGGTGTACTGCTCGGCCAGCGAGCGCTGGGCGTACACCGAGTGGGTGACGTAGTCGAGTCGGCCGAGCTGGCTGCGGTAGTCGAAGGCCGCCTCGTCACCGGCGCCGGGGCGAACGTGCAGGAGGTCGGTCATCCACTGGGAGAACTGCTGCACCTTCCACTGGCGCGCCAGTGCGGTGTCGCTGTACGAGCTCAGCAGCGCTGAGTCGTCGGCGTAATGGGCGACGAGAGCCGCACTCAGCTGCGTCACGTCGGAGATGGCCGAGTTGAGGCCCTTGGCGCCGGTCGGCGGAACGATGTGGCCGGAGTCGCCGACGAGGAACAGTGATCCGTGGTTGAGGGTCGACGCCACGAAGCTGCGCATCGGGGTGATCGACTTCTCTGTGACGGGACCCTCGTTCAGCGCCCAGCCGTCGATCGCGAGCCGGGTGTGCAGGGCATCCCAAATGCGCGAATCGGGCCAGTTCGAGATGTCATCACCCGGGTCGACCTGGATGTACAGGCGCGAGACCGAGTTCGAGCGCATCGAGTGCATGGCGAAACCGTCGGGGTGCAGGGCGTAGATGAGCTCGTCTGTCGACGGTGCCACGTCAGCGAGAATGCCGAGCCAGGCGAACGGATAGGTCTTGTCGAAGACCGTGAGGCGGTCTTTCGGAATCGCCGGGCGGGAGATGCCGTGGAACCCGTCTGCACCGACGATGAAGTCGGCCTCGACCGTGTAGTCCGAGCCGTCGTGCGTGAAAGTCAGTGACGGTGAACGCGTCTCGATGCCGTGCACCGCGACGTCACCTGCCTCGTAGAAGACGGCAGATCCGGCGGCATCGTGCGCGGCTTCGAGGTCGCGAACGACGGACTGTTGGCCGTACACCGTGACCGTGCGGCCGATCAGTTCGTTGAAGTCGATGTGGTGGCGGAGGCCAGGCGACTGCAGGTAGATGCCGTGGTGCACGAGCCCGTCAGCGTCGACGCCCTCGCTGACGCCAAGCTGCTGCAGGGTTTCGACGGCTCCCTGTTCGAGAACGCCGGCGCGCACCCGGCCGAGAATGTATTCGCGAGACTTGTTCTCGACGATGACGAAATCGATCCCGGCCTGCCGGAGCGACCAGCCCAGAAGGAGTCCGGCGGGGCCGGCACCGATGATGGCGACGCGGGTAGTGAGTGTGGGCACAGTGTTTCTTCCTGAGCGACGGTGGTGAGGATGATCGCCAGTATCGCCTGCGGCGGACCCCGTCCGAGCGCTCCTTCCGCTCAGCGGAAACTCTCGTCGCTTGGCCGATCGTGGTTCGAGGCTCTCATCCGGCGGTGGAGCGAAAGCCGAGGGCCCTGCTGATGCCCCGTGCCGCCACGCGCACGACGGCCTCGTTCGCGCGGGCCGCGGACTCCGACGTGCGGATCACAATGGAGACGGCCCCGACCACCGCCCCGCTGCGATCGCGGACGGGCGCTGCGGTCGACGATGATCCCGGCGTCATCTCCTCGCTCATCTGGGCGATGCCGCTCGCCCGGATCTCGGCGAGACGGCGCCGCAGAACGTCGGGCGAGGTCACCGTGCCGGGCAGAAAACCAGTGAGCGGGGCATCCAGGTAGTCGTTGATGAAGTCGGCCGAGGCGAATGCCAGCAGAACGAGCCCGACCCCTGTCGAATGCAGGGGCAGCCGAGCGCCCACCCTCGAGATGATCGGTACGGCACCGTGGCCGGTGAGTTTCTCGAGGTAGAGAGCATCGCGTCCGTCGAAAATCGCGAGGTGCACGTGCTCGTGGGTCGCCTCGAAGAGGTCTTCGAGGTAGGGCAGCGCCGCAGAGCGGAGGTTCTTTGCCGACGGCGCCTGCACCCCGAGTTCCCAGAGGCGAAGGCCCAGGTTGTAGCGCCCATCGTCGGTGCGCGTGAGGCCACCCCACGAGACCCACTCGCCGACGAGGCGGTGCGCTGTCGAGAGTGGCAGGCCGGCCCGCTCGGCAATGGCCGTCAAGGTGAGCGATGCCGTCGTGGGCGCGACGGTGAAGGCATCGAGAATGGCGAAGAGTTTCGACGCCACCGTACGACCATCACTGTCTTGCTGCTGCGTCGCCACAGCCCCGATGTTAGCCGACGACCTCCGGGCCCTCACTGTTGAGGCGCAGCCACTGACCCTCGGCGCGCGCTCTCAGTGCAGGTGAGCATGATGCGCGAGCATACTGGGCACAGGCGCACGAGCGCTTCGACGACGAAGGGGCGATGACACAGTGTCAGGTCGAGTGGCGAGTCCAGGTGAGAGCGTCACCTCACGCGCGCTGCGTGTTCTGGCGGCCTTCGAGCACACCGGTACGCCCCTCTCCCTCGCCGACATCGTCGCCCAGACCGGTCTTCCGCGAAGCACAGCGCACCGGATGCTCGGCGAGCTCGAGCAGTGGGGCGCCGTTCAGCGTGACGCCCATGGTCGCTACCAGATCGGTCTTCGGTTGTGGGAGCTGGGGCAGCACGCCGGCGTCAAGCTGCGCGACGTTGCGCGGCCCTACCTGCAGGACCTGTTCGGGCTCACCCAGGACACCGTGCACATCGCCATCCGTGAGGGTGCAGAGGTGCTCTACATCGACCGCGTCTACGGCAGCCGCCGCGTGCCACAGGCCTCGCGGGTGGGCGGACGGCTTCCGGTGCACGCGACGGCGGTGGGCAAGGTGATCCTGGCGTTCGAAGAGGAGTGGGTTCGCGACGCCGTTCTCGACGGCCCTCTCGAACAGCGCACCTCCCGGACCGAGACGGACCCGGTGAAACTGAGGCGTGAACTCGAGGCCATCCGCCACCGCGGGTACGCACAGACCTCAGAAGAGGTGCGGGTCGGCTCCTGTTCTCTCGCCGTGCCCTTCTTCCAGAAGGACGGCCGCATCTTCGGCGGCCTCGGCGTGGTGCTCCCCATCGACCGCGCCAACGAACTCGAACGAAGCCTGCCGAGCCTCATCGGCACGGCACGGCGAATCGAGCTCGGCATCGCGAATCTGCCGGTCTCAGCTCTGCGCTCCAATGCCCGCTCGCACTGACAGCGTCGGTACGAAACCGTCAGTCGACCGTGAACAACCCAAGCCATTCCCATTCAGTGGGATTCACTGTTGTTCTCGCCCAGCGCACACCCGAAGCTTGACCCACCTCCCCAACGTCGGGGATTGCAGATGAAGGAGCACCGCATGACGGTCGACCTACCGACGCAGACTGCGCCACTTGCCACACCAGCATCGGCCGGGAAATGCCCTGTCGACCACGCGAATCTCGCGCCGTCGACGGCACAGCACCACGGCTATGACGCGTTCGCCATGACGAACCCCTTCCCCTCCTACTCTGAACTCCGCGAACAAGAACCCGTGATGTTCGACGAGAGCATCGGCTACTACATCGTGAGCCGCTACGACGACATCAAGGCCGTCTTCGACAACTGGCAGACCTTCAGCAGCGAGAACGCCCAAGCCCCGGTGCGCCCCCGCGGCCCCCAGGCCACGCAGATCATGAACGACGGCGGGTTCACCGCCTACTCCGGGCTGTCTGCGCGGGTTCCCCCGGAGCACACCCGCATGCGCACCATCGTGCAGAAGGCCTTCACCCCGCGCCGCTACAAAGTACTCGAGCCCGCCATCCGCGAGAACACCGCTCGCCTGCTGCAACGGATGCTCGACAACCCCCTGCGCGAGGGCGACTTTCTGCGTGACGTCGCCACCGACATCCCGACCGTCACCATCCTGACCCTGCTCGGCGTCGACCCGGAGATGGTGCCGACCTACAAGCGCTGGTCGGAGTCGCGAGCGGCGATGACCTGGGGCGACCTCACAGACGAGGAACAGATCCCTCACGCCCATAACCTCGTCGAGTACTGGACGGAATGCCAGCGCCTCGTCTCTGCCGCCCACGAGAACGGCGGAGACGACCTCGTGGCCGACCTGGTCGCCGCGCAGAATGCCGGGGCGGATATCTCCGACCACGAGATCGCCTCGGTCTGCTACAGCCTGCTCTTCGCAGGTCACGAGACCACCACCACACTCATCTCCAACACCATCCGCGTGCTGCTCAGTCACCCCGAAGAATGGCAGAAGGTCGTCGACGACCCAAGCCTCATCCCCGCGGCCATCGACGAGACCCTGCGGTTCAGCCCGTCGATCGTCGGCTGGCGGCGCAAGGCCCTGGCCGACACCGAGATCGGCGGTGTGCCGATACCGGCCGGCTCGAACATCCTGCTGCTCATGGGGTCGGCGAATCGCGATGCGGCCGTCTTCGACGAGCCTGAGGTCTTCGACATCACGAGGGTCAATGCTCGCAATCACCTCGCGTTCGGATTCGGGATCCACTACTGCCTCGGAAATCTCCTCGCGAAGCTGCAGGACAAGATCGTTGTCGAAGAGACGGTGAAGGCGATACCCAGCCTGCAGATCGTCAACCCCGAGCAGATCGTCTTCGGCGACAACCTGTCATTCCGGGCGCCCACATCGGTGCCTGTCACCTGGAAGGCCGCATCATGACGCACGAACCCTACATCCAGTTCTTCGATGACCCGACCCCTCCCCAGCACGACCTTCTCGGTGGCAAGTGCGCCTCCCTGGTGTCGCTGACCATGGCAGGGATGCCCGTTCCTCCCGGTTTCGCCGTCACCACTGCGGCATTCGACGCCTTCATTACCGAGGCGGGCATCGCCGACGACATCGAAGCGCTGCTCGTCGGGCTCGACGCCGATGACGTCGATGAGGTCGACCGGGTTTCGGCGATCATCCGTGACGACATCGTCTCCCGGAAGGTGCCCGAACCCCTCCGGCAGGAGACCATCGACGCCTACACGCGGCTGCAGAGCCGCTTCGACGACGAGGTCCCCGTTGCCGTGCGTTCGTCTGCCACCGCTGAAGACCTGCCCGACGCCAGCTTCGCTGGCCAGCAGGACACCTATCTCTGGCTCTGCGGCCTGCATGACGTGACCGAGCACATCCGGCTCTGCTGGGCCTCGCTGTTCACGTCGCGGGCCATCGTGTACCGGCTGAAGAACGGAATCCCGAACAAGGGCCTCTCGATGGCCGTTGCGGTGCAGAAGATGGTGAACGCCAAGACCGCGGGCGTCGCCATCACGATGGATCCGACGACGGGCGACCGGTCGAAGATCGTCATGGATGCCTCGTACGGCGTGGGTGAACTCGTGGTCTCCGGCCTCGTCACCCCCGACAACATCACCATCGACAAGGTCATGTTCAGCGTGGTGCGCCAGGTGATCGGCGACAAGCACGCGGAACTCGTGCCCGACCCGGCCAGCAGGAGCCTCGTCGAGCACGAGGTATCGGCCGAGCGACGCGCGGTGTGCTGCCTCAGTGACGCCGAGATGCTCGCGGTCGCCACCATCGCCAAGCGTGCCGAGAAGCACTTCAAGTCCCCGCAGGACATCGAGTGGGCCTTCGACCGTGACCTTCCGGCGGGCGAAAACCTCCTCCTTCTGCAGTCGCGCCCGGAGACGGTCTGGTCGTCGAAGCCGAAGACGCAGGTCACCTCGACCGGGTTCGGCATCGACAGCATCACCAAGGCACTGCTGGCCCAGGTCGTCAAGGCCTGAAACGCAGCATCGTTCAGAACCATCAGCATCACGATCAGCACGCAATCCCCTCACCCATCAAACAGAACGGTTGAACCATGACATCGAAGTCATTTCCCAGCCCGTACGCCCTCGAACCGGCCGCAGGAGCCGAAGACTGGCGCGGTATGTACGCCTACAACCTGATCTTCAGGGACAACCTGAAAGAGGTCGAAGAAGCCAAGTTCTGGTTCTGCGACAGCCAGCACTGGCCCACCGTCACCAAGCCGTTCGAAACGATCGGTTTCGAGTTCGCCGTCGGCGTGCTCGGGCAGTACAACACCCGGCACCTGCGCATTCCGGTGGCAAACGGTATCGAGTTCCGCATCCACAATGGCTACGTCTACATGTCGCCGGTCGCCGTGCCGCCCGAGCAGATCGAAGCCCGCGTTCCGCAGTTCCTCGAGCGTGCCGGTCACTACTTCGGCAACTGGGAGACCCTGCTCGACCAGTGGCACGGCAAGATCAAGGGCACGATCGCCGAGATGCAGGCCCTTTCGTTCGAAGCTCTGCCCGAATATGTGCCGACCGAAGACATCCTGTCGGGAAAGGGCACCGGCCCGAGCGTCGACCTGCTCGCCCAGTACGACGAACTCATCGGCCTGGCCTACCGGGCGTGGCAGTACCACTTCGAGTTCCTGAACCTCGGTTACGTCGCCTACCTCGACTTCTTCTCGTTCTGCAAAGAGGCGTTCCCCGGCATCCCCGACCTCGCTGTGGCCAAGATGGTGCAGGGCGTCGACATGGAGCTGTTCCGGCCGGATGACGAGCTGAAGAAGCTCGCCAAGCTGGCCATCGAGCTGAAACTCGATCACCTCTTCGGCAACTCCGAAGACCCCGAGGCTACCCTCGCCGGAATTCTCGCCGCTCCCGGCGGAGACATCTGGACCAACGCCTGGAAGCTCGCGCACGACCCGTGGTTCAACTTCACGGTCGGCAACGGCTTCTACGCCCACGACAAGTACTGGCTCGACCACTTCGAGATCCCGCTCGGCTACATCAACGACTACATCTCGCGCCTGAACGACGGCCAGGTCATCGACCGGCCGATCGAGGCGCTCGTCGTCGAGCGCGACCGCATCACCGACGAGTACGCCGAGCTGCTTCCCGAAGAACTCGTCGAGGGATTCCAGGGCAAACTCGGCCTCGCCCGCCAGGTCTACCCCTACGTCGAGAACCACAACTTCTACATCGAGCACTGGACCATGGGCGTCTTCTGGCGCAAGGCCCGCCAGCTGTCGAAGATGCTGCATGAACAGGGCTTCTGGGCCGGCGAGAACGACATGTTCTACCTGCGCCGCGACGAGGTGCGCGAAGTGCTGTTCGACTACATCACCGGATGGTCGGTCGGCGCCCCGCCCGTCGGGCCCACCTACTGGCCCGCCGAGATCGACAAGCGACGCGCCATTGTGGATGCCCTCTCCAAAGTCCGCCCGCAGCCCGCACTCAACACTCCCCCCGCGGTGATCACCGAACCGTTCACGCTGATGCTCTGGGGCATCACCGACGACCAGATCAAGAACTGGCAGGGAGACTCCGACGCACCAGAGGGCGAATTCCGCGGAATGGCCGCCTCCGGCGGTGTCGCAGAGGGCCCTGCCCGAGTGATCGACTCTTCAGACCAGCTCTCTCTGGTGCAGGAGGGCGACATCCTGGTCGCTCCCGTCACGGCTCCCTCGTGGGGACCGATCTTCGGCAAGATCCGCGCAACCGTCACCGACATCGGCGGCATGATGAGCCACGCGGCGATCGTCTGCCGCGAGTACGGCATGCCCGCTGTGACCGGCACCGGCACTGCATCGGCACTCATCCAGAGCGGCCAGTGGCTCCGCGTCGACGGCAACCGCGGCACGGTCACGATCATCGATGCACCTGGCCAATCGGATTTAGACAGCTCGTCCGAGGCAGAAAGCTCGTCCGAAGAAGACAGCGTGAAGCTGTCGGCAGCCGATTCAGTGGCTTCGCTGCTCGCCGAAAGCAGAAGCTGAGATGACCGAGACCCAGACCCCGGCCCGCACGGTGCTGGTCACCGGAGCGGCCGGCGGCCTGGGCCGGGCATTCGCTGAGGGGTTCGCTGCCCAGGGTGATCGCATCGTCGTCGCCGACCGCAATGTCGCCGGCGCCGAGGAGACGGCCGGGCTCATCCGCTCGGCCGGCGGCGAGGCACTTGCTGTCGAGGCCGATGTGACGAGCGCGGAATCGACGAAAGCACTAGCCGCGGCCGCCGCTGCGTTCGGAGACGGCCGCATCGACGTGGTCGTGAACAATGCGGCCATCTATGCCACGATCATCCGGTCGCCCTTCGAAGACATCGACGTCGACGAATGGGATGCCGTGATGGCCGTGAACCTCAAGGGCCCATGGCTTGTGACGCGTGCCTGCTCGCCCTACCTGGGTGCGGGCAGTGCCGTAATCAACCTCTCGTCGGCCACCGTCATGAGCGGTTCGGCTCAGTGGGCGCACTACGTGGCCTCGAAGGGCGGCGTCATCGCGCTCACCCGCGTGCTCGCCAAAGAGCTCGGTGCCCGCGAGATCACGGTGAACGCCATCGCTCCCGGCTTCACGCTCACCGAAGCGAGTCTCGGGCTGATCGACAACGCAGCGAGCTATGGCGTTGACCGCGGCTCACTCAAACGCGCCAGCGAACCCGCCGACATCGTGGGCGCTGCGCTCTTTCTCGCTGGCCCCGGCAGCAGGTACATCACCGGCCAGACCCTCGTGGTCGACGGTGGCCGGCAGTTCATCTGAGCCTGCCGCGGCCAGCCCACTCACACTGACAAGAAAGCCTGACACACCATGCCCACAGTGACCTACACCGCCCCCGACGGCACGGCAACGACCGCCAGCGGCGAGGCCGGGGACTCCGTCATGGAGACCGCCGTGCGCAACGGCGTACCCGGAATCGTCGGCGAGTGCGGCGGCAGCCTCTCGTGCGCCACCTGCCACGTCTTCGTCTGCCCCGAGAGCGCTGCCTTCTTCGGCGAGCGCGAAGACCTCGAGGACGACATGCTCGACGGAACCGCCGTCGACAGGCAGGAGAACTCACGCCTGTCGTGCCAGCTCAAACTCAGCGCCGGGCACGACGTCTTCGTCAGAACCCCCGAAAGCCAGGTGTGACGACCATGCCCGATTCGGCCCCCTACACCGGAGCGGCTGGCTCAGCCGGCACGCTCATCATCGGCAATTCGCAGGCGGGAGTGCAGCTCGCCTCGACGCTTCGCGAACTCGGAGACACCGAACCCATCGTCCTGGTGGGCAACGAAGCGCACCCTCCCTACCAGCGGCCGCCCCTGTCGAAGGCCTTTCTCAAGGGAGACGCCACGGCCCAGTCGCTCGCGTTCCGCAGCGACGAGTTCTACCGCGAGCACAGCATCGAGGTGGTCACCGGCGAACACATCACCTCCATCACCCGTGACGCTTTCGGCGGCGAGGCGATTTCAGCATCCGGTCGGCGCTTTCCGTTCGCCCGCCTGGCGCTCACCACGGGCGCCGCCCCACGCAAACTGCCCTTCGCGGGCTCCGATCTTCGCGGGGTCGGCTACCTGCGCGACGCGGCCGACGCCACTCGGCTGCTCGCCGAACTGGCTGCCGCCACCAACGTCGCAATCGTGGGCGGCGGGTTCATCGGCCTCGAGGTCGCTGCCTCTGCTCGTGCCTCCGGCAAGAACGTCACCGTCTTCGAAGCCGCCCCCCGGCTCATCGGGCGTGCGGTGTCAGAGGAGACCAGCGCCTTCTATCTCGGTGCGCACGAGCGTCGCGGCATCACCGTTGTACTGAACGCCCGGGTCGCGGGTTTCGTCGGCGATGGCGGCCCCGACTCCCAGCCCGGCGCTGTCACAGGCGTGCGACTGGATGACGGCACCATCGTTCCCGCAGAAGTGGTTCTGATCGGGGTCGGGGTCATCCCCCGCACCGAACTCGCCGAGCAGCTCGGGCTCGCCGTCGACAACGGGATCGTCGTCGACTCCCAGGCACGGGCATCCGACGGCTTCACCGTCGCGGCGGGAGACTGCGCCAACATGCCGAACCCTTCGCGCGCAGACGCTGGCACCGACTTCGGTGATGGCCGCCTGCGGCTCGAAAGCGTGCAGAATGCCGTCGAGCAGGCCAAAGTGGCTGCAGCCACCCTGTTGGGGCTCGAGAGCACGCACCATATGGTGCCGTGGTTCTGGTCTGACCAAGCCGACCTCAAGTTACAGATCGCCGGGCTCTCCGGCAGCCACGACCGGGTGATCGTGCGTGGCAACCCGCACGACGAGAAGTTCTCGGTGCTCTACTACCGTGGCGAGCAGCTCATCGCCGCCGATTGTGTGAACAGCCCGCTCGACTTCATGGCCGTGCGAAATGCCCTCAATCACGACCAGTCGATCCCGGCAGACCTCGCCGCTGATTCCACCAACTCCCTGAAGAAAGTGACGACGCCATGACGCTCAAGACCCTGAATTCCGTCGACACCTCGCCCATCGTCGCCAGCGACCCCTCTACAGACCTCGACGAGCTGTGGCGTTCGGTGGCGGTCGAGCTCCGCACCCGTGGGAACGACATCCACACTCCGATCTCGCTGGCGTACGCCGAACGGCTCTGCGATGCACACCCCGAAGCCGACAGGCTGCTCGTGCGTGTGACGATTCTGCTGCACGACACGGGCTGGGCCCGGGTCGACGAGAGCAAGATCATCTCCGAAGGTTTCGGCGAGAACTGGAAGCAGGCGCAGATCCGGTACGAACACGAGTTCAAGGGCTGCGACATCGCCAGGGAGGTACTCCCGGGTCTCGGGTTCGACGACGACTTCGTCCAGCGGGTCACAGCCATCATTGAGGGCCACGACACTCGCGCCGAGTCGTATTCAATCGAAGACACCCTCGTTCGGGACGCCGACAGGCTCTGGCGATTCACGACCGCAGGCATTGCGTTGGCGTCGGGCTGGTTCTTCCAGACGCCCACTGAGTACTGCCAGCGACTGCGGAAGATCGTCATTCCCGAGCTGATCACCGATGCTGCGCTGCAGATGGCGACCGAAGAACTGCAACGGTCTGAAGCCCTGTTGAAGACCGACATCTTCTCATCGGCGACACGATGACCGGCCACGGGGTCGCAACCGCTCCGGCGAGCCCATCCGGCGCGGCCGCGCCCGCACTCGCCTATACCCACACCGACGACCTCTTCATCGACGGCGCCTGGGTCCAGGCCTCCGGCACCGAACGCATCGATGTCACCAACCCCGCCACCGAAGAGGTGTGGGGTTCGGTACCCGTCGCCTCAACGGCCGACCTCGATGCCACTGTCACTGCGGCGCATCGCGCCTTCACCAGTCCGGGGTGGCGTGACCTGGCTCCTTCCGAGCGCGCTGCGTTCCTGCTGCGTTTCGCTGACGAGATAGAACTCCGAGCGGTTGCGCTCTCGCACCTCAACACGGCAGAGAACGGCTCGCCCATCGCGGAGACGTCGAAGGCAGCCGCCAACGCCGCGAGCATCCTGCGCTACAACGCCTCGCTCGCCCCGCATCTCGAGCATGTGGATGTTCGCCCCTTCGCCGACGGCAGTGGCGCCAGCACGCTCGTGCGGTACGACCCCATCGGCGTCTGCGCCCTCATCGCACCCTGGAACTTCCCGATCAACCTCGTCGTTGTCAAGCTCGCGCCGGCGCTGATGGCCGGTTGCACTGTCGTGATCAAGCCTGCCTCGCCCACCCCTCTGTCGATCCGCGTGATCGTCGACGCCGCTGCGGCCGCAGGTATTCCTGCGGGAGTGATCAACGTCATCACGGGCAACGGGGCCCTCGGCGATGCGTTGGTCAAGCATCCACTCATCTCGAAGGTCGCCTTCACCGGCTCGACCCCGGTGGGCCGCTCGATCGCTTCGGCCTGTGGCGCACTGCTTCGGCCCGTGACGCTCGAGCTCGGGGGCAAGTCGTCTGCCCTGGTGCTGCCCGACGTCGACCTCGACGCCATGGCGAAGGTGCTCATTCGCACCAGCATGCGCAACACCGGGCAGACCTGTTACATCTCCACGCGCATCCTCGCGCCGGTCGAACGGTATGACGAACTCGTCGACATGGTCACGGCCACCATCGAGGCTGCTCCTCAGGGCGACCCGATGGATGCGGCCACCGTCTTCGGCCCCTCCGCGTCGGCCGCACAGCGTGACATCGTGCGCGGCTACATCCGTTCGGGCCTCGCAGAAGGTGCCCGCGCGACCACCGGCGGAGACGTGCCTTCCGGCTTCGACCGCGGCTACTTCGTCAAGCCCACGGTCTTCGCCGACGTGATGCCGACCATGCGCATCTCGCGCGAAGAGATCTTCGGCCCGGTGCTCGCGATCCTGCCGTATTCCGGGCTCGAAGAGGGCCTTGCGCTTGCGAACAACACCGAGTTCGGGCTGGGTGGCACGGTCTTCTCTGCTGACGTCGAGCACGCCCTCGCGGTTGCCGCGCGGGTGGATTCGGGCTCTGTGGGCATCAACTTCTTCGCCTCGAACCACTCTGCACCCTTCGGCGGGCGGCACGACTCCGGACTCGGGGTGGAATACAGCGTCGAGGGCCTCCACGCGTACCTCACTGCGCAGTCCGTGCACTTCCGCCGGCCCGCCTAAAGCTGTGCTGTCAGAAGGGCGCATCGGTCGGTTCGGTCGCGCGGGCCGGTTCGGTCACGACAGCCGGTTCGGTGTTTCTGGCGGGTGTGGTGGTGTAGTCGTGGCCGAGGGGTGAGGTCCAGTGCAGGGTTCGGTTTTGGTCGGCTCTGACTTTCCATCGGGTTTCGTGTTTGAGGTGGTGATGTTTCGGGCACAGATGCGCCAGGTTCGCCGCCGCGGTCTGGCCGCCGGCCGCCCAGTCGTGGGTGTGGTCGAGTTCGCAACGGTGTGCCGCTGCCGCGCAGCCCGGGAACCGGCACGTCTGGTCATCGATCTGCAGGGCGGTTCGAAGATCAGCGGGCGGCCGGTATCGTTGCCGGCCCACAGATAGTGTCGCCCCGGTCTCGGGGTGCGTCAAAAGCCGGATGTAAGGACGGCGCGTGCCGGGCTAGCTCCCGGGCGGTCTCGGCATCGATCGGACCATAACCGGAAAGATCCCCGGGCTCGTCAGTGTGCCCGAGCAGCGTCATCACGGGCACCGTCACGATCACCGTCGGACGCACCCCCCGACCCACCAACCGTGCCGCCGGACCGGGCGGAGGCCAGGTCGACGCCGTCGCGTCAACACCGACGCCGTCGCCTGCGAACCCGCCAGTGTCGCACGCCCGAGTATCAGCACCCTGCGTCTCAGCACCCTGCGTCTCAGCACCCTGCGTCTCAGCACCCTGCGTGTCAGCACCCTGAGTGTCAGCACCTTGAGTGTCGGCACCGTGCGCGCCCAGATGCCCTGTACACATATCGTCTGCACGCTGATCGTGGCCGAGCTCAATTGTGCCCAAATCCGGGGTGGTACGTTTCGCGTTTGTCGCGGGCGGGTGGATGTTACGGGAGCACGCGTGGCCTGGGTCGCCCAGTACGGTGGGCGAGTTGAGGGTGGCCGAGTCGAGGATGAGGTCGGTGAGCACGTCGGAACGCAACTGTGCGTGGGTGCGCGTCTCTTCGGGCGATTTCAGGCCCCGGGCGAGGGCGTCGACGCTCTCATCGATCTGCACCGCGACCGCCGCGGGGAGGTAGTGCGTCAGCCACGCCATACCGTCACGGGCCGGCTCGAACCGCACACACCTGTCGCCGGCCGCTTTCACCCGCCGGGCGACCATCGACTCCGGGTGGAGGCGCTCCCGAAGCTTTCTGGCCTTCACCCCGAACTGCGCCGCCGTCGAGGACACCGCCGACGGTAACGCTGCACCCTCGAACGTCAGCCTTGCCTCCTCGGGCAACGACTGGGCATTGTCGACCATGACCTGAACATGCCGGTAACTGATGAACCCGCCATGCAACGCCTGGAACGTCGATGGCAACCCCGAACACAACGCCTCGCTCTCAGTCAGCAGCCGGTGCACACTCGCCTCCGGGACCCGCAACGCGCACCCCAACTCCGCAACGAGAGACCGCAGCCCCAGGCTGTCACGCTGCGACCGAGTACCGGTCTCGAGAACCGACGCCGTCAATACCAACTCCTCCGCAGCGAGAGCGAGCCGGCAGGTCTCCTCGACCAGACGCGCCCGACGCGCCATCAGCGCCGAGATATCCGCCTCGACCTCGACCACCGCCTCCACCGCCCGACTCACCCCATCACGAAGGACCGCAAACGACGAACGAGAACCAGAGGATTGAGAAGAAGAAGAAGCACCCACCCCATGGCGTTCCGCACCACCAGAACCCCGAGCATCCACCGATTCAGGCTCAGGCTCAGCGAACATCACTGCCTCGGCAGCCTTCTCCGCGGTCACCGATGCGAACAGTGCCTCATCACGAACCATGCCCGAATACACCTCAGACAGAAGCGCCTCCACAGCCGCGCTGCGAGGGAACACCTCGACCAGATTCGAATCAATGAGCATACATCAATACTACACTGTCGAAGATATGTTCGACAAGCTCGGCAATGACCACAAGGCAAGCCGAGGGTTTCGATACGACGCTGCGCGCCTACTCAACCAGCGACGCAGCGAAGACCAGCTGCTGGAGCCTGCCTTTCACGACCTCTTTCTCAAGCACCAGCCCACACTTCAGTGCGACCCGCTGCGATTCCATGTTGGCCGGGTTGATGATGGCAATCACTCGCGAGATACCCCGAGCACGTGCGAACTCCAGGCACGCAAGGGCGGCCTCTGTCGCATAACCCACCCCCTGGGCATCCCGACGAACGTGGTACCCGACCTCCACTTGCTCGACTCCGTCGACCGTCTGCATGGTCAGGCCGCAATCGCCCACAAACTCCCCGGCGATCGTCTCGACGAGCCAGAGCCCGAATCCGAATTCGGCATAGTTGCGCGTGTTCCAGTCGATCCAGGCCTGCGCCTCGCTGCGGCTCTTCACGGCGGGGTAGTACCGCATGACGTCTGCATCACCCAGCAGGGACTCCATCTCCGGAAGGTCTGCGTCAACCATCTGGCGAAGCCGCAGTCGACGGGTTTCGATGATGCTCACACCCTCAAGCCTAGAAGCGTGGATGCTCGGGGGCCCGAGAGCCGGATTCTTACGCCCGGCAACAGCCGATCATCCATCGCCTTCGTGCTGCCCGTACGCTTGAAGGATGACTGACAGCGCGCGCGTCTACATCATCCACGAGAACCCGGAGTGGCTGCCGCCACTGCGCGCGGCCTTCGAGGCTGAGGGTGTGCCGTTTGACGAGATCGTGCTGACCGAGGGCGCGATCGACCTCGACGGCGAGCCCGCGCCTGGCGTGTACTGGTCGCGAATGAGCGCCTCGTCGCACACCCGGGGCCATGAGCACTCGAAAGACTATGCACGGGCACTGCTGTCGTGGCTCGAGGGTTCGGGCATCCGGGTTGTGAACGGTCGCTCGGTGATCGACCTCGAGGTGAGCAAGGTCGAGCAGCACCGCGCCCTGGCGACGGCAGGGTTCGACGTGCCGCGTACAGCCGCCGTCTTCGGCCGGCAGGGCCTCAAACAGAAGGCTCGCGAGTTCGACGCACCCTTCATCACCAAGCACAACCAGGGCGGCAAGGGCCTGGGGGTTCGGCGCTTCGACTCGCACGCCGAATTCGACAGCCACGTCGACTCGCCCCTGTTCGAAGAATCTCCCGACGGCATCACGCTCATCCAGGAGTACCTCGTGGCGGCCGAGCCGTTCGTCACCCGCGTCGAGTTCGTGGGCGGGCGATACCTCTACGCCGTGAAGGTCGACATCTCGTCCGGCAGCTTCGAATTGTGCCCCGCCGATGCGTGCGCCGTCGATCTGGATGCCCTGTCGACCGATACCCAGAGTCCCTTCGACGGCTCAGCGGATGCTGCACCCCCCGCCCCCGCAACGCCGCCGTTCTCCCTCCGACCCGGTTTCGACGACGACCCCCTGATCGCACGCTACGAGAACTTTCTCGCAACCGCAGGCGTCGAGATCGCCGGGATCGAGTTCATCGAGACCGCCGACGGGCGCCGGGTCACCTACGACGTCAACACGAACACGAACTACAACCCCGACGTCGAGGCAGCCTCGGCCGTCTCTGGCCCCCGCGAGATCGCCCGGTTCCTCGGCTCGCTGCTCGACGAACAGAACGCCGCCGAATCGAGCGCGACACGTCTCCAGGCGCACCCCGCATGATGCGCTTCGGCTACTGGACCCCCATCTTCGGCGGCTGGCTGCGCAATGTCGACGACGAGCAGACCCCCGCGACGTTCGAGCACCTGAAGTCCATCGCCCAGACCGCCGAGCAGGTCGGTTTCGACCTCACCCTCATCGCCGAGCTCAACCTGAACGACATCAAGGGCCAGGATGCGCCGAGCTTCGATGCCTGGGAGCTCGCCGCCGCGATCGGCGCCGTCACGAAGACGCAGGAGATCATGCTGGCCGTGCGGCCGGGCTACCACCTTCCCGCGCTGGCCGCGAAGAAGGCGGCCACCCTCGACGAGATCAGCGGGGGCAGGCTCACCCTGAACGTCGTCTCGGCCTGGTGGGCAGAGGAGGCCCGGCAGTACGGCGGCATCTTCTCCGAGCACGACGACCGCTACCGCCGCAGCGAGGAGTTCGTCGACGTTCTGCGGGGGCTCTGGAGCCAGACGCCGTTCAGCTACACCGGCGACTACTACCAGCTCGACGGCACACACCTGCAGCCGAAGCCCCGTGTTACCCCGCGCATCTACGCCGGCGGTGAGAGCGAGGCCGGCCGGGCATCCATCGCCGGGTTCGCCGACGCCTACGTCACCCACGGCGGCACCCCCGACGAGCTGCGCACGAAGATCGCCGACATGACCGCCCGGCGCAAAGCCACTGGCCTTGCCCCCTTCGCCGATTTCGGCATGGCGGCCTTCGCCATCGTGCGCGACAACGAAGTGGATGCCCGGCAGGAGCTCGAGCGCATCACCGACGTCAAGCACGGGGCCGCCTACGAGTCGTACCAGGACTTCGTCAGCAAGTCGCAGCTCGACACCGTGGTCGATCTGCGGGACTACTCGGTGTCGAACCGGGGGCTGCGACCCGATCTCGTGGGCACCCCCGAGGTCGTCGCCCGGCGCATCATGGAGTTCTCGCGCGCTGGAGTCGGTATTCTGCTGCTGCAGTTCTCGCCGCACCTGGCCGAGATGGAGCGCTTCGCCCGCGACGTGATCCCGCTCGTGCGTGAGCTCGAGGCTGCCGAAGCATCGATACCCACCGCACGCTGACCCACGGCCGCGCTGCCGAGTGCGCGCAAACGTCCCGATAGGAGGCGCATTGGGGACGTTCGGCCGCACTCACCACGCCAGGCTCAGCCAACCCCAACGGCGGGTGCGCGCAAACGTCCCGAGGACGGGCGGTTTCGGGACGATTGGCCGCACTCGAGCCGAGGGGGCACTCACACCGGGTGTCTGCCCAGCGCTGCCATTCGGCGCAGCACCGTCTCGGGCACGGCCGAAGGCGGGATCTCCCCGACCAGGAGGAGACCGGCTTCGGATTCGGTGCCGGCCACATCGCGGCCACAATCCGACGCGTCATCATCACCCAACCAGAATTCCTGCCCGATGACAGCCCCGGTCTCCGGCCCGCGAAATTCGACCCGGTCGATGCTCCGCAAGCCCAGGCCCCAGCCGTAGTGGTCGGAGACGTTGGCGATCGGCGTGTAGGCGGCCAAGGGCACCGCGGCTGATGGCCCGGGTGCAGGCACGATCCCGGCCCCGGGCATCCTGTCGTCGAGAATGACGCCGGCAATCGGTAGTGCGGAGAACGCGCGGAGCCAGTCGGCCACATACATCGAAGCGTTCTCTGCGTCGTCTGCATCGACCGAGACCTCCCCCGACGCCGACGAGAATCCGTGCGTGAGCAGCAGCCACTTTATCGGAGAGGGCACGACCACGACAACGGGCTCGCGCTGCATCTTCGCGAAGATGGATGCCAGAGCTGTCGATCGCTCTGCCAGCGAGGCATCTGCTAGAAGGGTACGCAGCGCGAACCCGGTGCGCGATCTGGCTGACATGGCCAGCTTCAGTGCTGCGTCATGCTGCAGCACGTAGTCGACGAAACGATCGAGTGACAGCAGGGCGACATCTGGTTTCAGCAGGGCCTGCGCCTGGCTGAAGAAGTTGGAATAGGCCATCGGTTCCTCCCACGGCACCGCCTTACCCTGGAGGAGCACCGCTTGGGCGTAGTCGTGGGAGTCGAGCAGAACGGCGTGCGGGCGGCCAGAAGGCGGCGCCGAAATCAATGAGGCGAGTGAAGTGACCACGGTGTTCTCCTTTGAGTTGCGCACATTGCCCAGCACTGCGCACGATGCGCGGCATGGGAATGTGCGCTGGATGGTCTGCGCAGTTTTTGGTACTCAATCGATGTGAGGCGACACAGCCCTCCGGGTTCGCCGCAGAGGGCTGTGTCGCGTCAGGTCGAAGCGATGGAAGAACGGCCCTAGGACTTGTGCACGACGGTCTCTCCGTACTTCTCCTCCAACTCACGAACACGAGCCTCGAGTACACCGATCTTCAGCACTCGACGGTCTGGCACCATGATGAGCGGCAGGTCTTCGAGCTTGGCTTTGACCCGTTCGGGCTCGAGTTTGCCCCAGTGCGTGGCAAGGAGTTCCTCGTCGTTGTCCTGCCCCCACGACCCGTAGTAGAGCAGCTCCGCCGGCGGCTCGTCCTTCACGAAGCCGGCGACGAACTCGGCATAGGGAGTGCCGCGCCTGATGCGATCGGCGCGGATCTGTGCACGCAGCTCGATGGTCGCCTGCTCGTGCACGACATAGGTCTCCGGCTCCCAGACGACGCCGTAGATGTCGGTGGCGACCTGGGCCGAGATGCGGTCGAGCTCGAGATCGGTCACCACGAGTTCCGGGTCGCGCTCCAGCACATCGCCATAACCGCCACCCGCGCCCTGGGCGATCATGTACAGCTCGCCCTCCTTCGCCACGTCGAACTGCAGGCCCATGTGGGCGGACTGGTAGTCGCCACCCTCGTAGGGCTGCTCGTTCATCACCCGTTCCATCGAGAGGTCGAACTGCGACGGATCCTTCTGGATGATGTCGTAGATGTTGATGCCCTTCACCATCGCGAGCGGGTAGACCGGGCATCCATAACCACCGAACATGCCGGGCACCGAGGAGAACTTCGAGCCCGAGGTGACCGTCATGAAGCCCCAGCTGGGCGTACCCCGCGAGGCCACGATCATCTCGTAGCCCATACCGCCACGGAACTTACCGAAGCCCTGGTTGTCGCGGACGAGCCGCTTCGAGACGAGTTGGAGGAACGGCACCTCCTCTTCCATGACCTCTTGCTCTCCGATGTCGGCCATGGCGCAGAACAGAGGTGCGACGGCGTCTTCTCCGTCGCGGAAGGCCTTCGCTCCCCCGCCCATCCCGTTCAGGTCTGCGCAGAGGTTGCCGACCTGCTCGCCGTTCTGAGTCGTACCGCCCCAGAGGAAGTCGTTGATCTGGTTGAACCAGGGCGCGACCACGTTCGAGTACTTCTGCGGAGACGAGAACTGCATCTTTGCAAACGCGGTCTGAAGCGCCGAGAACCCCCGGAAGGAGGCCTGAAGAGACTGGCCGACAGGGGCGTCGTAGCCCGCGTCTGCCCAGGAATGCTCCTCGGTGATGACCTCGATCGGCGAGAGCGCGCCCGTGGATCGCGGCAGGTCGGGCCACCAGTACGAGAGGATCGCCTGTGCCATGAACGACTTCGTCGAGGCGAGCGGCGAATTGATGGCCCTGTTGAGGATCTCGGGGCCCGTGCCGGTGAGGTCCACGATCATCCGTTCGCCCTTGATCGTGATCTTGCAGGCGAATTTGATCAGGATGTTCTCTTTGAGGGTGGAGTCGACGAACTGGTTGAAGGTGACGGTGCCGTCGGGCAGTTCACCGATCCGGCGTCGCACCTCGGTCTCGACATCTTCGATGGTGATACGCAGAGAAGCGACGAACGTCTCCTGGCCCACCTCGTCGATCAGGCGGTCCACGGTGTCCATGATGCGCTTGACGGCGCCCATCTTCACCTTGATGTCAGCGAGCATGAGCTTGGGGTCGCGGGTCGAGTGCTGCAGGAACGTCAGCAGGTCACGTCGCAGGTGGCCCTTCTCCACGATCTTGATCGGAGAGGCACGAAGCCCATCGTCGAACGGTGTCTCAGAACCGGAAGGCATACCTCCTGGTTCGCAGGCACCGTTCTCACCCTCGTGGATCGTTGCGCCGACCCACGCGATGATGATGCCACCCCGGATGACCGGCACGAGCATCGACTGGTCGGTGTTGTGCACCATCCCGAATCGCGAATCGTTGTGGAAGAAGCCATCGCCCTCGTTGATACCGACGGTCGGTTCGTCTTTCCAGTTCTTCATGATGTAGCGGATCGGGTGATGGAGCACGGCCGAGAAGGCGATGACGCCCCGGTTCGACAGGTACGTCACATCTCCTTCGGCGGTGTAGACCGCGCACGAGAGGTCGGCCCACTTCGCCCCCGGTGCTGCGCCCATGCTCTCGCACATCTCGAACGCTTCGTCGAGTGCGCCCGCAAGTCGCTTGCGAATACGATCGATCTCGATGGGGTCGATGCCGTTCTTGATGCATTCCTCTTCATATGCCGTTCGCGGCATGATCTCATGGTGCCGCATGATCGCCGGGTCTGGGCCGAGGAAGAGCGTGGTCTCGTCCATGAACTTGTCGACCCACTGCTGCTCCTGATCGGTCAGCTCCTGCGTGTCGTCGGCGTTCGTCTTGTCTTTGTCGCCTTCGGTTGTTCCGAACGCGTTGCTTGTCATCGTCATGGTTCTCTAGCTCCTTTGCTTGAGGGGTGTAGTAGTGGTCTCGTTCGTGCAGACGGTTGCGGGGATCATGAGCTCAGCAACCACACCGCGCCTTGCACGGTCGGCTCCAGACGCCACCCCGGCTCCACCAGGTAGGTCGTGTTCTCCGTCGTGACGATCGCCGGGCCGTGGATGACATATTCGTGATGAATGGCATCGGCGTCGTAGACGGGCGTATCGACGGCACCGCTCACCCCGGTGAAGTGCACGGGGCGACTCGACACTGGCGCCGGCTGCTTCTTCTCCCCTCCCGCGTGGATGGGATCGAACTTCACCACTTCGCCCTCGATGAACGAGGCGACACGGATCGTCTGCACCCGGATACCCGCTTCTGGCGCCTGGGTTCCCTCGCCATACCTGTCCCCGAAGATCTCGGAGAAGGTCTTGATCAGGTGGAGAACGTCGGCGACCCCGTTGACCCTGTTGATGTCGAACGCGACAGCCGTTGTCACCAGCTGGTTGCCGTAGCGCATATCCATCTCGAGCCGGTATCGAACGTCGGCCCTGTCGTAGCCCTGGCGGATCAGGTCTTCAGCACCCTTGGCCTCGAGTTCTTCGATGTAGCGATTCATGACCTTGTAGGTGCTGTAGAGGCTGCGCTTCAAGGGCTCGTAGAGCACGACGTAGGCACTGCGCTCGTGGATGTGCAGGGGCTGCATGTTGCCGGCTCCCAGGGCCGAGAACACCGAAGCGAACGGGGGGAACAAGATCTTGCTGATCCCGGCGCTCGCCGCGATACCGCAGGCGTGCAGCGGGCCGTTTCCGCCGTAGGCGAGCATCGTGTAGTCCTCGATCAGGCCACCGCGCGAACGCAGCTCCTTTTCTATGCCGATGGCCATCTGCTCGTCGACGGTCTTCTTGATGACCTTCGCAACCTCGATGGCGTCCATGTCGAGTTCATCCGAGAGTGTCTCGTCGATCACGTAGATCGAACGCTTCTTGTTGAGTTTGATGTGGCCGTTGGCATAGTTCTCGGGGTCGAGGTAGCCCAGCACCAGGTCTGCGTCGGTGACTGTCGGCCGCAGTCCGCCACGGTCGTAACAGGCAGGGCCGGGGTCAGATCCGGCCGACTCCGGCCCGATCTGGATGGCGTGGTGGATGCGGTTGTAAGCCGCGATCGAGCCTCCGCCGGCGCCGAGCGTGTTGAGGTGGATCATCGGGGCCGAGACCATCCAGCGACCGATGGTCGGCTGGAAGTCATAGTGCCGCACACCTCCTTCTGGCACGAGACCGATATCGAACGAGGTTCCTCCCATGTCCATCGACACGACGTCGCCAAGACCCGTCGACTCCGAGAGGTGCTGGGCCGCCCCCACGCCGGCGATGGGGCCGGAGTGGATGGTCTGCAGGGCATCCGTCGAATTGGGCTGTGCCATACCACCCGAGTTGTGAATCACGAGCATGGGCTTCTCATAGCCCGAGTCCCGCAGATTGTTCGAGAGCTGGTTGAGTGCGTGGAACATCGTCTCGTGCAGGAACGCGTCGACGATCGTGGCCATTGCCCGAACGTATTCACCCTTGCGCCCAGAGACCTGACTGCTGAGAAGAACGGGTATCGATCCGAGTTCGTGGGTGGGGTATTCGTCGAGAATGATCTCGAGAATGCGGTCTTCGTGCACCGAGTTCTCTGTGGCGTTGGTCAGCGCGACGACGATCGCCTCTGCCCCGCCGTCGACCAGCTCACGCACCTGGGCCCTGACGTCGTCGTACATCAACGGCACCAGCACCTCGCCGACCGAGTCGATGCGCTCTTTGACCGAGCGGATGAGTTGCCGCGGCACCAGAGGATCGGGCCGCTGGGCGTCGGGCATGTCGCCCTGCTTCACACCGTCGAGCCCCTCGCCGTAGCCTCGGCCGCGCGACAGCGGGATCGTGTCTTCGAACCCATGCGTCACGATGGCGGCGACCCGCGGGCCCTTGCCCTCGATCAGCGCGTTCGTGCCGAGTGTCGTCGCGTAGCGAACGGAGTCGACCTGTTTGAGCGCGACATCACGAGTGACGCCTGCCCGCTCGCACGCACGGTCCAGAGCCTCATTGAACCCGAGGGCGAGGTTGTGGTGGGTGGTCAGCGCCTTCGATTCGATGTACAGGTCGTCCCACACGAAGAAGCAGTCACTGAAAGTGCCGCCGATGTCGACAGAGATGCGTTTCATGATCGATTACCTGCTTCGCGGTGAAGGTGACCCGAGTGCGGGGCCGTGCTGACAGCGTCGAATCGCGCACTCAGGTCGGTGACGGCGTTCTCGCCGGGGCCGTAGTTCACGACCTCCTCGGGGTTCAGCCCGCTTGCTTCCCACTTCTCGCGAAGTGAATCGATGTCCCACAGCATGTCGACGGTCGGTGGATGACCGGGCGGCAGGTACTCTGCCTCGATCTGTGTGCCGCACGTCGGGCAGTAGAACTCCAGGATCCGGCAGAACGCCGGGTCGGGTGAGAAGGTGAATTCGTACTTCTCCGGATCGATGATGGGTGGGTGGATCTCTCGGGGATCGCGGTCGTACACCAGCGTCCCCTCCTTGTAGTTGCCTCGGGCATCGCCGAAGTCGTTGCCGCAGACGCGGCAGAGCCATCTCTCTGTGTCGAGGTCGATGAAGAGGTATTCGGTCATGGGAACACGCATTGTTTTCAGTGCCTTTCGTGCAGGATCACGGTGGGGTGGGGTTCGTCAGGAAATGTCTGCAAGTCGCAGGTCGCCAGCGGCAGACACGGTGAAGCTCCACCCCTCCGGCACTCGTGCGGTGAAGAACGGCCCTTCGACGATGGCCGGGCCAGCAGCGGCCGCTCCGGGTGCCTGGTCATCCAGCTGGAAGACCTTCACGGTGTCGACCTGGGCGGCGGATGACCGAACCTGCCGTGTGCCACAGGCGACCGCTTCGCTCTGCCCGACCTCGGCGCCACCTTCGATCACAGGGTGCGGCAACCGGAAGATCGCCTTGAGCGAGATGATCGTGCTGGCGCCTTCTGACACCGTCGACCATTCGATCTCGCAGTCGCCGAGTTCGTGACCCTCCTGGAACATGTCTCGCGAAGCATCCAGCAGCATCGCTTCCCTGGCCAGATCGACTTCATCGGCGTCGAGATCGGTGACATCGGTCTCGTACGACTGGGCGATGTCGGAGAAGCTGATTCCATATGCCGAGAAGACGGCGGCAAGACGCGGAACCAGAACGTGCCTGACGCCCGCGATCCGTGCCGCAGCGCACGCGTTCATCGGCCCTCCTCCACCGAAGGCGGCTACCGTCGTTTCGGCGGCATCGACGATCAACGGCGCGAAGGATCCGGCGAGGCGGCGAGCGTACGTCTCCTCCATGCGGATGAGCGCTTCATCGAGACTGATGCCCAGGGGCTCAGCGACCGTCGCGGTGATGACGGCGCGGGAACGCTCGGCATCAAGCGCGAGTTCGCCGTTGAGATACGTTGCCGGGTCGAGAACGCCGAGAAGCAGGTTCACGTCGGTGATGGTGGCACGGGTGCCCCCGAAGCCGAAACAAGCCGGTCCGGGTGCCGCGCCGACGCTCTCTGGCCCGACAGTGATCACGCCATCGTGAACAGCGATGATCGAGCTGCCCCCGACGCCGGTCGAATGCACGTTGCTCATCTCGTACGAGATGTCGACGCCCTTGATGGTGCCCCGCCGATCCACGTCGATGGTCGAGTCGCGAACGACTCCGACGTCGGTTGTGGTTCCTCCGACGTCGATCATCAGCACTGTTGCCAGCCCATACGCTTCGGCGAGCGCCCTGGTGCCTTCGAGCCCTCCACGCGGGCCAGAGGAGTAGGTCTTCAGCGCGACCGACTTCGCTACTCGTGAGGAGGCTCCGTCATTGCGGTAGATCAGAAGCGGATTCTTGACCTTGTGCGCCCGCAGCCGGTGCTCTGCACTGTAGAGAAAGCGCTCCACCGTCGGGTGGAGGAAGGAATTCAGGATGCCCGACCAGATCTGGCGCGTTCGCGAGGTGTCGATCGCGAACTCCCGGGAGAAGAGAATGGGAACAGAACCGAGCAGGTGGCGGGGGAAGTTCTTCAGCATGGCCCGCTTATAGAGGTGCTCGCGCTCGAGGCTGCTTGCTGCCACAACCAGGCGCTCAGCGCCGGCCGTGGTGAGGCGGTTGATCTCGGCGACGAGATCGCGGGCGAGCTCGTCCTCTGATCCAGCCGGTGAGACGACAGCGACCCGGCCGCCGACGAGGTCATCGAACAACGATGCCGATTCCCCAGAAGCCCGGAGGGCCCCCGCGAGTCCGGGGTCGTCGGTGATCAAGCCTATGAGTGGCCCCTTCCGTTCGACGAGGGCGTTTGTGCCCTGCGTCGAGGAGTATCTGATGTGCCGGGTGCTGTGAAGCAGGCTCGGCAGGTCTTCGTGCCCGTACAGCTGCACCGACGCCTTCGTCATTGCATCGAACAGGCACTGCGAGAGGTCGACCGGTGTCGTGAGGGTCTTGGTGAACGTGAAGTCCGAACCACTTCCCACAACGATGTCCGTCAGTGTTCCGCCATTGTCGATGTTGATCAATCGGTCCATGAGCGCTCCTTTGCGTAGGTGATGAATGATCGTGGGCCGACGTGAAGCGACCCGGTTCCAAGCGTCACCCCAGCCGAGTCACGCGGCGTGTCCCACATTCGGACACCGACCCACCTGTTCTTCGGTCGTCATCAGGAGCATGCTTGCAAGGTCAACGAAGGAGTCGATATGCCCACTGTCGCTGCAAGACGGGCGAGAATCGCTTCTGCGCGCTCCGAATTCCTTCGATTCGGCAGTGCTGCAACCGAATCTGTTCCCGACGTTGTGGCGGCATCGTGGCAGCGATCGTTCTCTGCAGGGGTCGACGCATCGTCGTCGCAGGCCCGCTTTCACGATGACCTCGACGTGTCAGGGCGCCTCGTTCGCTGCTCCGATCCCGTGATCGCACGACTCGGCGACGAAGTGACCCAGATGCCTTTGAGCATCGTGCTGACCGATCACCGGGCGCGTGTCCTCAGCCGTTCCGAAACCGACCACACGATCGGAGCACTTTTGGACAAGGTGTCTTTGGCACCGGGTTTCAACTATGCCGAAGCGTCTGTGGGCACCAATGGAATCGGAACAGTCTTCGAATCGGGCCAGCCCCTCTATATCGTCGGGCCTGAGCACTTCCACGAACAGCTCCAGCCGTTCGCCTGCGCAGGCAGCCCCATTCGCGATCCGCTGACCGGGCGAGTCGAGGGGGTGCTCGACATCACCTGTCTCAGTGAAGACTCCAGCCCGCTCATGCAGTCCCTGGTGCGGTCGGCCGCGCACGAAATCGAGCACAATCTGCTTGTCGACCGGAGCCAGTGCCAGCAGGCCCTCTTCGAGACGTTCGTCAAACTCGATGCTCGCAGCAGGGGGGCGGTCATGGCCATCGGTGGATCTGTCGTGATGGGCAATGCAATCGCCCAGAACCGATTCGATCCGGCCGAACAGTGGCTGATTCACGAACACGCACGCTACCTGATGCTCTCTCCTGGAGATCCGGTAGATCGTGTCGAACTGCCGGGCGGGAAGACCGTGCAGATTCGGGGTACCCGCATCACCGTCGGCAACGACATCGCCGGAATCGTCGTCGCTGTGGAGATCGTCGCCGAATCGACCATGCCCGCGCGTTCGACTCTGCAGGTCGACCTCTCAGTTGATGTACTTTCGCCCTTCGCCGCGCCGCCGGAGGCGACGCCCGATAGCGAAGAGCCATCGATTCCTGCAGCAGGAACCGGGTCAGTCCTCTGGAATCGCGCGTCATCGGACATCACGAGCGCGTTGGCCCGTTCTCGCGTGCTGCTGGTCCGCGGTGAAGACGGGTGTGGCAAGACCGCACTGATTCTCGACATCCACCGGCGCACCCTGGGCGATGCAACGGTACACATGGTCACGCCCGACCGAGAATCCCTCGCCGAGCTCGGCCGGTTCGAGCGCGTTCGCGGAGATCGAAGGGCGCTCGTGGTTCTCACTCATCTCGACAGGCTCGATGAAGAAGGAATGCACACTGTCTGTGCCTTCCTCGGCACCAACAACCGGGCACCCGGCCTGACGATCGTTGCGACGGTGCCGGTCACCCAGCTCCCTGCGACCCCGGCCTTCACCGAATTGATGGCCTGGTTCGACGACTCTGTCACTGTCGCACCCCTCAGGCACCGGGTCGATGACATCCCTCCCCTTGTCACGAGCCTGCTTGCCAGCATGACGGGCCGCCGGTACGCAGCAGTGAGCCCCGCGGCGATGCGTCTCATTCGCCGATTCTCCTGGCCACGCAACATCCCGCAGCTCGAAGAGGCGCTTGAATTCGCTCTCGTGAGACGCCCGGTCGGGGAGATACAGGCAGAGGACCTGCCGGGTTACTGCCACAGCGAGTCGATGCGTCAACTCACCGCCATCGAAGCGTCGGAGCGAGATCTCATTGTGCACGCGTTGCACGAAGCCGACGGCAATCGCCTTCAGGCCGCTGCAGCACTGGGCATTGCCCGATCGTCGCTCTACCGCAAGTTGAAGAGCTTCGGCATCATCGCTGCGTGACTCAGACCCCGCGGTCGCTCTCTCGGGTGCGGGCAAACGTCCCAAGAATGGGTTCTATGGGGACGTTTGGCCGCACTCACCAAGCCAGGCTCAGCCAACCCCGACGGCGGGTGCGCGCAAACGCCCCGAAGACGGGCGGTTTCGGGACGTTTGGCCGCACCCGAGCCGTGGGGCTACGACGACCGCGTCGGCAGCGCAGCGAGAAACTCGTCGATCACGGCGAACGTCGCCTCCGGCTGCTCGAGGTGAGGGAGATGACCGGCGTTCTCGAGCACTGTGAGCCGGGCCGGTCGCGGGCGGGCGATCGAGCACCACCTCACTGCAGAAGGCGAACGGATGCTCGAGGCCGGCCACCCCCTCACCGCGGAGGTGCTCGCCTCCTCGTTCGGCGCACTCATCGAGCCCGAACGGCAGACACTGCTCGACTTGCTGAACAGGGTCGCGACTGACCTCTGATCGGGGCGGGCGCTGAATCGGTCAATTTCGATGAACCGGTCGGGAGCTCAGGAACCGGACGACGTCGAGTGTTGGGTCGAACGCCTGCCGGGCAGAATCTGGATGCCACCCTGCTGCGACTGGCCCCCCGAGGTGGACTGCTGCGACTGCTGGGTCGAACCCGACGTTCGCGCGGCTGCGGCCTGGGCGGTGGAGTTCCACAGCACGCCGGAGCCGATTCCGGCCACTGCGAGGCTCGCTGCGCTGACCGCGACGGTGACGCCGACTGCCCTTCTCTTTCCGGTGGATCGCGTACTCATCGTCGACAGCCCACTCTCTTCCTCGTTGATCGCTAGACCCCAGTGTGCGCCCGGATTCTTCCAGTTTTCTTAGACGAGAATGTGAATTCCTGAAGCGCCGCCACTCAGCCGCACAGCTCGCATCAGTCCGAAGTCACTTGTCGAGCTCGACGGTGTAGATCGGGATGAGGTTCACTGTGATCAGGTCTGGGGAGATGCCCTTTGCGATCAGGAGCGTCTTCAGCTCATCGGTTCCGGGCACCGGCAGAGGGCCTTCGGCACGCACGATGATCTCGCTCCCCTGTGAACTCACATCGGTGATGCGCCAGCCCACCGAACGCGACCATTCGTCGGCGACGGAGTGCACGGCTCCCTCAACCACGGCGCGGGCAGCCACGGAGGCGCTCGTCAATGAGAGCGGCGCCCCGATGATCAGCAGCATCACCAGGAGGAGCGCGATCGGGCGCCCGAGCTTGCGCTTCTCTGCGGTCTTGTCGAACTGCGTGAGCCGGTTCACCCCGTAGAACGACATCACCACGATGCCCGTTCCGATGATGGCGACCACGTTCGTCGTGAAGAGCAGCAGAGCTCCGAGAAACTGCGAGACAGAACCCGATTCGAGCGTCAAGCCGGCAACCGTGAGTGGCGGCACGAGTGAGATCGCGATCGCGACGCCGGGCAGCGTGTCAGAGATGTCTCGGCGCACCAGCGCCACAGACCCGACAACACCGGTACCGAGTGCGGCCAGCAGATCGATGAGGCCCGGCGTGACGCGCCCCGCCACCTGCGGGTTCGTGTCAGCGAGCACGTCGGGCACCACGAGCACCCCGACGAGGTAACCGATCGCCACCGCCGTGGCAGCCCCGCCCACAACGAGCAACAGCGACCGGATGAGGTTGGCCCGGTCGCCGAGAACAGTCGCGAGCATCGTGCCCATGATCGGCGTCATCAGGGGCGCCACGATCATGGCCCCGATGACGGTCGCGGTCGAGTCGGCGACCACACCCGCCGAGGCGATCACCGACGCCAGGATCAGCAGCAGCCAGAACCTCGAGTACCTGCGACTCGCGTGCGGGCCGTCGAAGAACACCGAGTCACGCATGAGTTCGGCGGTGTTGAAACGATCATCCATGATCTGAAAGATAGTGGCGTGGTGACCGGCCAGCCGGTCACCACGCGCGTTCCGCACCCGAGACAGTGCTCAGCGGCGGCGGTAGTAGTCCTTCCAGACCAGCCGCTGCAGCGGAATCCAGCGCGGCAGCGTGCGAAGGCCGGGGATGAAGGGCACAAGACCGAGCAGCAGCGTCAACAGCAACATGATCCCGACGACGAGGATGTCGGCGTTCGCCGCTTCGCCGATGGCCGGCACCTGGTACCAGAACGAGAACAGCCAGAGCCATGATTGGCCGGGGTAGTTGCCGGTCTCGTTCATCATGCCCCACTGGTCACCCGTGAGGTGTGCGGCGTCGGCGAGACCTACGAAGTAGGTGCCGTCACCGAGGAACAGGATGCTGCGGGTGTAGTCGAGGTTGAAGAAGCCACCCTCGTTCTGGATCGCCCCATCGAGCGCACCCTGCTGCGCCATGACCAGCAGCGCGTTCGTCAGGTCAGGCACCGGGCCGAAATCGCCCGCCACCACCTGGGTCGGGTCGCCGTCGGGCGCTGCCGCGAGCGCATCGGAATACGCCGAGGTCCAGGCCGCCTGCTGGTCTGGTGTGGCACTCGACCATTCACTGAGCGCGCTCGGAGGATTCGACTGCAGTGCGAGCGGACCCGTGACGAAGTCCTTCGCGGTGTCGATCGGGATCTTCACGCCCGAGAGGCTCTGCAGGTCGATTGCACCCACCGTCTGGGTCGCGTCTGGAGTGCTGTTGTACGGCGGCCCATAGCCGGCGGTGTCACTGGTTCCGCCGAGCTCAGCCGTCGCGGTCGCCACGAAGTCGGCCGGCGCGTTCGTCGCCCAACTCTGCAGTGTCACGGTCGGCTCGTCTGGGGAACTGAAGATGGCAGAGAGGCCGACCACCAGAACGCCCACCACAATGACACCCACAGTGAGTTCTTTGAAGAGGTCGTACTCGCGTTTGGCACCCGTCCACGGCCGACTGGCGATGTCGTCCTTCTTACGCCACGACATGGATGCTCGTGTCTTCGTCATCGCACACCTCCCTGCGTCTCGGTCGGAGCCACCGGCACGTTGCTCGCAGCGACCGGTTCAGGGGTGGCCGGAGCCGGGGCAGCGGTTGAAACAGGCACTTCGGCACCGCTCAGCTGGGCATCCGTCTCGGCCGCCTCGAGCGGCGGCACGACGCCATGCGCCCGAACCAGCAGCACATGCAGGGCGACGATCACCCCGACTGCCAGTGGCAACAGCACGATGTGCCACATGAAGATCTGACCCAGGTTCGCGACGTTGAACCAGGCTCCGATGCCGACGGCGTTGAGCGCGTCCTTCGCCTCGAAGGCGATCCACTGCGAATCGAAGTTGGTCTGCAGGAGGTAGCCCGTGAAGGCCGCGACGATCGAGACAGCGAACGACACGACGCCTGTGATCCACGTCAGTACACGCCCTCCGCGCCACGATGCCATCCAGTACTTTCCCCAGAGGTGCACGACCATGAAGATGAAGAAGAGTTCGACGCTCCAGAGGTGCGCGCTGTTCACGAAGTGCCCGAACGACGACACGTGGTACCAGCTCGGGCCATTCAGGCTCAGCACCACGCCCGAGACGATGATGAAGAGCAGTGAGGCGATCGCGCCCATGCCGAAGACATAGATCCACGATGCGACATAACTCGGCTGACCCTCTGGCAGGAGCTTGTCTGGTGGGAGCCGTTTGAGCATCCAACGCCTGGTCTTGCCGGTCCAGGTGTGCAGGTCTTCTTCGGGTTCACCAGGCGCCACGGGCTCAGCGCTTGTGACGGGCCCCCCGGGTTGCGGGGACTCCGCAGCGGCTCCTCCGAGCGGTGCGTCATCGATGTGGAGTGTCATTTCGATCGCCGCGTTCCGGGGAACGGGAGTACGAGGGCCAGAACGAAGAGCACCAGCATCACGATGATGACGACGAGGTTGCCCGACTGGATGAGGAAGTTACCGAAGCCGTAGTAGGTGCCCGCGCTGATGTCGGTCAGTGCGGCGAAGAACGTGCTGAGCATGGCTGTCCTGCCTTCTCGGGACACGGTGCCCCGATGCCTCAACGATGACCCCCCCGTGGGGGACACCTAGGGTACAAGGTCCCCTTTCGGGAACCGAATATTCTTCGAATCCTCACAGAAACGCCGTACAGGGTCCGCCCGAGCAGAACGCGCCGATCATCCCCCGCTCAGTCGAATCTCGGCGCTACTTAATATGGCGGAAATGCGCGGTGACTAGCATGTGAACTCCAGTGGAACACTTCGCTTCGGGGCCGCCAGCCCTCGTACAGGCGGCATTCGTGATGGAGGTGTGGGGGCACAGCGGCGGGAGCGAAACCGGATGATCGGAACCTACGTGGGGTACGTCAGCGGCGACGACCGGCTGCACGGGTTTCTGAGTGCGATCATCCACGACCAGCTCGGAATGAGGGAGCCACGGCCGGCCTTTCGAGCATTCAGGCTCAACGGCAGCAACGAGGTCTACGGCTACGAAGAGAAGTCGAGCCGTGCGCGCGTCATCTGCAAGTTCTACGGGCCCAAGTACGGGTGGGACAGAGACCGGGCGGCCCGTACAGCGAGCGACGAGTTCGAAAGCCTGCACCGGCTGCGGGGCTACGACCTGGTCGGGTCGCCGCACCATGTGATCCGACCACTCGGCGTCGACCCTGACACGAACGGAGTGCTGGCGGTCGAGTACTACGAGGGCGAGCAGTTCAGCACGGCAATCCGCCGCTGCACCGAACGCGGCGAAGACGCACACCTCTACTGGCGACTGAAGGCGTTGGCGTTCTTTCTGGCAACGCAGCACAACAAGACGGCGAACGGCCAGGCTGTCGATTTCGACACCGACAGCAGGTACCTCGACACGCTCGTCGGGCGACTTCAGAAACGCAACAAGATCGGGCAGTGGGATGCCGACGAGCTGCTCTGGCTGCGCGACCTGTGGGCTGAGCGCCCGCGCATGTGGCAGGACCAGCAGGTGTGGCTGCACGGCGACGCCACGCCCGCGAACTTTCTCTTCGGTAACGGCCTGGACGTTGCGGCGATCGATCTCGAGCGCATGGGGCGCGGTGACCGCATGTTCGACGTCGGCCGCGTCGCGGGCGAGCTGCAGCACGCCTTCCTGTCGGCGACAGGGGATGCCCGGCGAGCCGAGCCCTTCATCGGGCACTTCCTCTGGGAGTACTCCAGCCACTTTCCCGACCGCGGCGACGCATTCGCGTCGATCACGTCCCGGGCCCCCTTCTACATGGGGATGAACCTGCTCCGCATCGCCCGAAACGACTACGTGGGCTGCGATTACCGGCAGCGGTTGGTGCGCCAGGCGAAACGATTGCTGCGCGCGAGTTAGCCAGGCAGCCGGGCACTAGATTGGGGTCGACACACCGGCAGCAGAGACGGGCAGCAGAAGGAGTACGGGAGAGTCGTGGACATCAGGGCCATTGCGTTCGACGTCAACGGAACGCTGGTGAACATTCGTACCGACGAGCACCTCGACGAAGCGTTCCGCACCATCGGTCACCTGCTCACCTACCAGGGAATCGACCTGCGGCGGCATGAAGTCCGCGACCTCTACTTCGCGATCCTGAAACGCCAGCAGCGCGGCAGCGCCGAGAAGTATCCCGAATTCGACTCCGTCGGCGTGTGGCGCACGCTCGTGGAGGAGACGGCAACCGACTACACCCGGGCCCTCCCTCCAGAGAAGCTGGCACAGTTGCCCGGGCTTCTGGCGGAGACGTACCGGGGCGCGACCCGGCGGAGGCTCAAGCTGTACCCGCACGTGCGCACGGTGCTGCAGGGCATCCATGGCGGCCTGCCGATGGCGATCGTCACCGACGGGCAGTCGAGTTACGCGCGAGGCGAGCTGCACAAGGTCGGCATCGCTGGTTATTTCGGGCCGATCGTGGTGTCGGGCGACCATGGGTACCGCAAGCCAGACCCGCGGCTGTTCCAGCTGGCCCTCAGCGGCATGGGCGTGGCGGCCGAGCACACCTTGTATGTGGGCAACGACATGCACCGAGACGTCTACGGGGCGCAGCAGCTCGGCATGAAGACGGTGATGTTCGCCTCAGACCAGGGCACGAAGAGCTACCGCCACTGCGTGCCCGACCACACGATCCACGACCATCGCGAGCTGCTGGGGCTGCTCGGGCTCTAGCTGCGCGCGCTCGGGTGCGGGCAAACGGCCCGAAACTCGTCACGGTGGGGACGTTTGGCCGCACCGCGACCAGCGGTCAGAGCGTTGTCACGATGTAGAGCTTGCGGAGCGACTGATGCACAGTCCAGACCGTGCGGTCGCCTGCACGCAAGGTCACAAACGAGCCCGCAGCGATCTCGACAGGTGGATGATCGTTGATAGCGAGGCTCGCACGCCCGGCGAGAATGAGGCACACCTCGTCGACTTCCACGTCGCGTGCGGCGCCTTCGCTCATCTCCCAGATTCCAGCCTCGACCGGGCCGGCAGACTCGAAGAGCAGCAGGGTGCGCGTCGAGGGATGGCCGCCGACCACGTCAACTTCGTCGATCGGTTCCCAGGGGGCATCCGCGGTATTCGTGTCGCGCACGCGGTCGAACTCTTCGTTCATTGGGGTCATGAGTCGAATCCCAGCCCGAGGGCATCGAGTGAACGCAGCAACAGGTTGCGACGGCCCGCGCGATGATCGGCACGGTCGAGCGACCAGCGCGTGAGGTTGATGCCGATCGAAGCGGCCGGCTCCGGCGGGAAGGGCAGCGGGCGCTCCCGCACCATCCGCAGTTCGGTGCGCTCGGTCTGTTGCCCAGACAGCAGGTCGAGCATCATGTCTGCCGCGAATCGGCTGGCGCCGACGCCGAGCCCGGTGAACCCAGAGGCGTAGGCGACGCGGCCCGCGCGGGCCTTACCGAAGAAGGCGCAGAAACGGGTCGAGGTGTCGATCGGGCCCGCCCAGGCGTTGGTGAACCGGATGCCTGTCAGCTGTGGAAACGTCGTCAACACGTGGCTCGCAAGCGTCGAGAAGCTCGCCGGGCGCTCTTCGTATGAGGGCCTGACCTTGCCGCCACCGTAGTAGACCGCGTCGTACCCGCCGAACAGGATGCGGTTGTCGCGGCTCAGTCGGTAGTAGTGGAACTGGTTGGCCAGGTCAGCGATGCCCTGCCGGTTCGACCAGCCGAGCGCTGCGAGTTGCGCGTCGCTCAGGGGTTCGGTCATCAGCACGTAGTCGTAGACCGGAACAGTCATGCCGCGATTGCGCTTCAGCAGCGACGGGAAGACGTTCGTCGCCAGAATCGCGCGGTCGGCCCGCACCACTCCGCCGGCTACCGTGCGCAGAAGTACCCCACTCCCGTCGTTCTCGAGGCCGGTGACCCTCGAGTTCTCGAAGATCTGGCCGCCGAGTTCGGTGACAACACGAGCGAGTTCTGCGGCGAGCTTGGCCGGGTGAACCAGAGCTGTCGACCGCTTGTCCCACGCCCCTGCGAGGTACGTCGGCGAAGCGACCTGGGCCTGCACCGCAGCGGAGTCGAGAAACCCGTCGCCCGGGGCGATGTCACGAATCCACTGCACCTGGTGCGGCTCGACCGCGACGGTCAGCGTGCCCGTGCGTTCGAAGTCGCACTGCATGCCGTACCGCTCGACCGTGCGCTCGATGTCGTCGAGGTTCTCTTCGCCGATGCGCCGCAGGGCATCCATCTCTTCGGGCCAGCGGTTCTCGCCGTTCTCGTCGCCGTGCGTGATGCTGGCTTCGCAGAACCCGCCGTTGCGGCCGGAGGCCGCCCACGCCACACGGCCCGCTTCGAGCACGACGACCCGGGCATCCGGATCTCTCTCGAGCGCGCGCAGCGCCGACCACAGGCCGGTATAGCCGCCGCCGACGATCACCAGGTCGGCTTCGATCGTGCCACTGAGAGTCTCGTACCGGGCGCGCGATGCGGCGATGTCATCGAGCCAGAAGGCGCTGCGGCGGGCGCCGGCCAGCGCATGCTCGATGACGAGATCGCTCGGGCGTTGCCGTTCGAAGACGGTGTCGTGCGCCTTCGGCGGGGTCACTGCGTCACCGGCGTCTGCGTCACCGGCGTCTGCGTCACCGGCATCTGCGGCACGCAGGTTCGCGGCGCGGAGAGGTGCGACACGAGCATCCGCTCTACAGCCGCGTGCGCGAGGCCGAACCGGGCGCCGAAGTCAGTGCCGGTCATCCGACACGGCTTTCAGAGGCGTCGGGCTCGTCGGCCACCAGGCTCGAGGCGGTCTCGGCAGCCAGGCGTCGCCCGACGCGAATCGCGCCGTCGACGTGCTGATACCCCTCCGCGGCGAGGTCGCTCGAGCCGAACCGCAGCGGCCCGACGGGCTCGAGCTGCAGGGCGCCGTAGCGCGTGAGCCCGCCGAGGTCGAAGCTCGCCGCATACGCACCCTGCGTCCACTCTTCTGCCGCCCAGTCGCTCTCGAAGTAGACCACCGGTTCGAGCGCCTTCGGGCCGTAGTACGCAGCGAGCGACTGAAGGATGCGCTTCTTGCGCTCTGCAGCAGACAGCGAGAACACCGAATCGGCCTTCTCATCGGAGACGAACCCCACGAGCGTGCCCCGCGTCTCGCCGTGGTTGGTGTTGTCGTACGCCTCGTGCACCACCTGGTACGGGCTGAAGGCCGTCGCCGAGAGCCCGTCTTCGCGCCAGAATGGGGTCTCGTAGGTGGCGTGCACCTTGATCACGAGGCCGAGCGACTGGTGTTGCTGCATCTGCTGGCGCAGGCGCGGCAGGTTCGGCGCATACTCGATGCGGTTGTAGAGGTTCGGCGGCACCGCCACGATCACGCGGCGCGCCGTGACGGTCAGCTCATCGGTGGTCACCTCGACCGGCTCGCCCGGCACTGCGTCGCCCTCGAGCGCCGCCGACGACCACTGAATTCGGCGCACCGGATGCCCGAGCCGCACATCGTTCGCATCGAGCTGTTCCGCCAGCTTCAGCGGAACCTGCTGAAGCCCCCCGACCACGCGTCGGTCGAGAATGAAGTCGGCGTCGACCAGGTGGCTGAAGCTCCCTGCGCTGGCCGCCATCAGCAGCGCCTGCAGCAGCGAGAACGTGTGCGCGGGCTTCGTGAGCATGGCGTCGGCGATGAAGAGGGAGATGTTCTCGCGCGCCTCGGCGTCGTCGCTCTGCTGGATGAGCCACGCCGCAAACGAGATCTGGTCGAATTCGGATGCCCGGGGGTGCGCCCACGGAGCCGCGGGGTCGGTCTCTGCCACGAGTTCATCGAGCACCCCGACCATCCGTGTCATTTCGGCTTGGGTGTACGCACTCGCCGGAAAGATGTCGCCCGTGAAGCGCTTGGCCACGCCGTCTGCGCCGATGTAGACGCTCTCGCCCTCGCGGTACCGTGGGTACGTCTCGAGCCCGAGTTCATCGAGCGTCTCGAGCAGCACAGTTTGGTCGGGCGAGACCCATTGGCCGCCGATCTCGTAGAGCTGGCCCTCGATGTGGTCTGTGCGGAGCCGCCCACCGACGCGGTCGCGCGCCTCGAGCACTATGACAGAGAGGCCTGCGCGCTGCAGGTGCACCGCCGCCGTCAGCCCCGTCGCTCCCGCTCCGATGACGACGACATCTCGCTCCAGCGACTCCATGACAACTCTTTCCGTAGCAATTCGACCGAAACAAGGAGAAAAACGCACCCTATAAGACAGTATGGCGGTGCTTCTCGTCGGTTGCCCCACTTTGCGCTCGTGGGTGCGGCCAAACGGCCCGAAAATCGGGATCTTGGGGACGTTCGGCCGCACTCATGGGTCTCGATTGTTCTGGCGGCCACCTGCAATAATCCTCGGCATGACTGAATACGGCATAGTCGAGCGATCTATCGTGATCGACGCTCCCGCTGACCGGATCCTGCCGCACCTCACCGACTTCCACCGCTGGGTGTCGTGGTCGCCGTGGGAAGGCACCGATGCGGAGCTGAAGCGAACGTACGCCGGAACCGACGGTACCGTGGGCGCCTCGTACGAGTGGGACGGCAATCGTAAAGCCGGCGCGGGAACGATGACCGCAACATCCATCGCCCCCGATTCGTTCGACGTGGCGCTCGCCTTCACGCGGCCATTCAAGTCACAGAGCCTCGTGCACTTCGCCCTCGAACCCGCGGGCGCGTCGACGAATGTGGTCTGGACCCTGAAGAGCCCGAAGACCGCCATGTCTCGCATCGTCGGCCTGGTCATGAACATGGACAAGGCAATCGGCACAGACCTCGACAAGGGCCTCGCCTCGCTGAAGCGCGTCGTCGAAACGGCCTGACGCCGACCTGATCAGTTCGTGCGGGCAGAAAAGCACCCAAAAATCAGGTTTTGGGTGCTTTTCTGCCCGCACCCAGCCCCCGCATTCGCCCTGGACACTCTTTCGAAAGCGGTAGGGTGAGGCCAGGGGAGGGTCGCCTTCCCGGACTCTTTCGATCGCTGCCGGGGTTCTCTGATCGAGCGATGTTTCGATGAAGGTCCGCATGCCCCCGGCCCCGGCGCCAACACACGATGTGGCGAGCGACGGTTCCCTTTGTCTGCCCTTTGTCAGGGACCTTGGCGTCTCTGGCGCTTCGATCTCAGTGGTGGGGTTCGGTGGCCGTCAATCGTCCATCTGTTCCAGCGGGGCGTTTGCCGCCCGGGCGGATGCTCTGCAATTCGATCTGGGCGAAGGTCCGCGGTGGGAAGCGCTTTCGTCACGTACGCCGGTGCTGTGCCCTGACCTGACCGGCAGCGAGAACACCTCGTGGCCGATCTTTCTCGCTGCCGCTCGGGAACTCGGCGTCCACGCCGTATTCTCATTTCCGATGCTCATGGGAGCGGCGCTGGTGGGCGTGGTCGATCTGTATAGTGTGGCAACGGTGACCTCGGACCCTGCGTTCGTTGCACAGGCAAAACTCCTGACCGGCCGGGTCGCGAGCGCGGCCGTACAGAAAGCCCTTCACTCGGCTGAAGACCATCGCTCGGATGAATCGATCTTGGCGCCGTCGCTCCGTCGCGAAGTACATCAGGCGACCGGGATGATCATCTCCCAGCTCGATGTCTCCGCATCCGAGGCGTTCTCGCGCCTGCAAGGCTACGCGTTCGCCACCGGAGCCACCCTGCAGGATGTCGCCCACAAAGTCGTTGCGCGAACCATCGACTTCGCCCGCCTCCCCGACTGAACGAATCACTGAGCAGAAACTAGGACCCTATGGACGGCACCTCCCGCGAAGCCCAAATCAATGCCGCATTCGTCGCGGTCGCCGACACCCTCACAACCGACTACGACATGGTCGATCTGCTTCACACGCTGGTTCAGGAGTGCGCCGGGATACTGGGTATGAAGGCGGGGGGACTGATGCTGGTCGGCGGCGACGGCGAACTCCAGCTCATGACATCGACCAGCGAGGCTGCCGGGTTTGTCGAAGTGATGCAACTGAATGCTGCAGCCGGCCCCTGCATCGACTGCTTTCGCACGGGCGTCGCCGTCTCGGTGAAAGACATCGCTGCACCCTCACGGTGGCCGGCGTTCCAGAAAGCAGCACTGGATCAGGGGTTCCACTCCGTTCTGGCGACACCGATGAAGTTACGGGGCAAGATCATCGGCACGATGAACCTGTTCGGTGCGACTCCCGAAGAGGTGACCGGGCGTGATGCCGCAGTCGCCCAGGCACTCGCCGATGTGGCGACGATCGGGATCCTGCAGGAGCGCATCATCCGTGAGGGTCACCTGATGGAGGAGCAACTTCACCGGGCGCTCGACAGCAGGATCTTGATCGAGCAGGCAAAGGGCGTGATCGCGAACGAGCTCACTCTCAGCATGGACGACGCGTTCCAGCTGCTCAGAAAATTCGCCAGGGACCACAATCTCACCATCAGGTCAGTCGCTGAAAGCGTCAGCAATCGCCAGGTGAGCGTCAACCAGATCGTCGCGACGACCCCTGCTCAGAACCGCGGCTGACCGGCCCTCGTCGGCGGTCTGCTCGGCCGTGCTACAGTCCCCTTAGTTGCTCCAATCCCCGGCAGCGGATCACCTTCCGTCCCGACCGAGGATTTCAATGACGAGCAGCGACAGCACCACCCGCACCAGCATCCCCGATGGCACCACGAGCGAGCTGGCTCCGAACGAGCTCCGCACCGCGCTATCGTTCGATCCCGACTCCCAGCAGAGCGTGCACCAGAACACGGCGGGCCCTGGCGAATGGAAGCTCGACGTCGCCGTCGACAACGAGCTGGACGATGTGTTCGCCAGCACGCCGATGACCACGGGCGCGCCGAAGACACGATTTCCTGTTGCCGAACAGGAGCCGCGCGATGTCTATCAACTCGTGCGCGACGAGTTGATGCTCGACGGCGTCGCCCGCATGAACCTCGCAACATTCTGCACGACGTGGGTGGAGCCCGAGGTACGGCAACTGATGGCCGACTCGCTCGACAAGAACATCATCGACAAAGACGAATACCCCCAGACGGCCGAGCTCGAGACCCGATGCATCCACATGCTCGCCGACTTGTTCCACTCGCCAGAGGCCGCGACGACCATCGGCACCTCGACCACCGGGTCGAGCGAAGCGGCGATGCTCGGCGGACTCGCCGCGAAGTGGCGCTGGAAGGCCCGTCGCCAGGCCGCGGGCAAAGACACGACGAGGCCGAACATGGTCTGCGGCCCCGTGCAAGTCTGCTGGGAGAAGTTCGCTCGCTACTTCGACGTCGAGATCCGACAGGCCCCGATGAACGCCGGCAACATCATGACTCCGGCCGAAGCCATTGCCCTCTGCGACGAGAACACCATCGCGGTGGTGGTCACCTTCGGGCAGACCTTCACTGGCAAGTTCGAAGATGTCGACGCGATCAGTGCCGCTCTGGATGATCTGCAGACCCGCACCGGGCTCGATATCGATATTCACGTCGACGCGGCCAGCGGCGGCTTCGTCGCGCCATTCTGCGCCCCGGGCATCCGGTTCGACTTTCGCCTTCCCCGGGTCAGATCGCTGAATGTCTCCGGACACAAGACCGGACTCGCGCCCCTCGGCAGCGGCTGGGTGATCTGGCGTGAGGCAGCCGACCTGCCCCAGGAGTTGGTCTTCAACGTGAACTACCTCGGCGGCCAGCTGCCCACGTTCAACCTGAACTTCTCCCGCCCGGGCGGGCAGGTCGTCGCGTCGTACTACAACTTCCTTCGACTGGGCAAAGAGGGGTACCGAAAAGTGCAGTCGGCAACGTATGCGGTCGCGAAGCACCTGAGTGCGGGCATCCGGAGCACGGGCCGTTTCGACATCGTCTTCGATGGCGACCCGCTGAAAGGCATTCCCGCGGTCACGTGGAAACAGAACAGCCAGGAATGCCCATTCAACCTCTTCGATCTCGCCGAAGAGCTTCGGACCCGCGGTTGGCTCGTACCCGCGTACACGCTGCCGCCCGACCAGCAGGAGGTGACCGTGCAGCGCATCATCGTGCGCCACGGCCTCAGCATCGACATGGCCGATCTGCTGCTCACCGATCTGCGGCACGCCATCGCTAAACTGGATGCCCGGCCGCCGTCTCGGCCGCTGACCGCTGCTGAGGCACCGAGCTTCAGTCACACCGGCACCGTCGCGGTTCCCGATGCGCTGGTGCTCTCGTGAGCGAGAAGCCCGCGAAGCGCAGTTCGTTCGAACCGAAGCGCCGGAAAGTCGTCATGACGGTTCCCACCGTCGCGTTCCTGACGGCCGCAGCGGTGGTGACGAGCCTGCGCGGGTTGCCGGTGATGGCCAAAGAAGAACTGACGATGTTCGTGTACATCGGGTTCGCCACCATTCTGTTCCTCATTCCCGCAGCCCTCATCTCGGCAGAGCTCGGCAGCGCCTTCGCCGACCGTAAGGGTGGGGTCTACACCTGGATCGGTGAGGCCTTCGGCCAGCGCTGGGGCTTCGTGGGCATCTGGTTGCAGTGGATCCAGAACGTTGTGTGGTACCCGACCGGGCTGGCCTTCGCCGCTGCAGCCGCCGCCTACGCACTAAACCAGGCGGGGCTCGCCGAAGCTCACATCTACGTCGGTGTGTTCTGCATCGTCAGCTATTGGCTGGCGACGCTCCTCGCCTTTCGGGGCAACGCGATGCTTGCGCGAGTTGCGAAATACGGCTTCATGGTAGGCACGGTCGTGCCGGGTGCAGTATTGCTGGGGCTCTTCATCTACTGGGCAGCGACCGGCCACGCCATGGGCTGGGCGACAGCGACCGATCCCGCCGTGTCGACCACGGTCGGAGACGTGACTACGCCGCGGCTCCTCCCACTGCTCACCGGGCTTGGCTCGCTCGCCTTCCTCGGCAACATCATGCTGCTCTTCGCAGGTGTCGAGGTCCAGGCCGTGCACGTGCAGGACATGAAGAACCCGCGCCGGGGTTTCCCTGCGGCGATGCTACTCGCGTCGGCGATCTCAGTGGCCGTCTTCTTGTTCGGTTCGATCGCCCTTGCTGGCCTTGTGCCGTACAACGACCTCGTCTTGCAGACCGGTGTCTTCGATGCGATGCGCACGGTGCTCGTCGGCCTCTGGAACATGAACTGGCTCCTGCAGATCCTTGCCGTGCTCGTCTGTTACGGAGCGCTCAGCGGCGCGCTCGCCTGGATCTCTGCGCCGAGCCGGGCGCTGCTCACCACCGCGCACGACGGCCTGCTGCCCCCCATTCTGCAGAAGACCAACAAGGTGGGTATCCAGCGCAACATCTTGATTCTCCAGGCAATCATCGTCACGGCTGTTTCGTCGATCTACCTGTTCACAGCTGACGTGAGCGGGGCGTTCTTCCTCATCTCCACCGTCACGATCAGCCTCTACATCGTGATGTACATGTTCATGTACGCCGCGGCAATCCGCCTCCGATACACCCAACCCGACCTGCCTCGCGCCTTCCGGATCCCGGGAGGCAAGCCGGGGATGTGGATCGTCGCAGGAATCGGGTTTCTCGCGGTGGCGTTCTCCCTCCTCGTGTCATTCTTTCCGCCGACCCAGCTTCCCATCGGGAATCCGACGACGTATGTCGCCCTTGTCGCCGGCGGCCTCGTGGTCTTCGTTGCCGCTGCGCTGCTGATATTCCACTTCAAGAAGCCGAGCTGGCGTGCCGCAGAGCACGACCAGGGGCCCCGTGAGAACAGCTTTGCGACTGTGGCACCGACCACCCCGGTGAATCCCCCGAACAACACAACCGACCGTCAACCGGTCGAGACAGGCGTCTGACGATGACCGACACAACACCAGAGCGGTCCGACCGCATCGAGAGCGCAGAAGACGCGCTGGAGGAGCAGATCGTCAACGAACTGCTCCTGGCTCACGGACTCCTTCAGCTTCCTGATGCCACGCCATCAGACGGCCCAGCTCCGGCACCGTGAACCAGCTATGACCGACGCACCGGTACTCTGACCGTCTCGCGGCGACTGTAGAACTCGATGAGTGCGCCAGAACCGCCATCGGCATCGGCTTCTTCTCGGCGGCGCGTGCGCGGTTCGCCGTTCATGAACACGTCGGTCGTCGTGAGGATCACCACAGTGGGGTTCACACCAGCGACGGCCCAGCCTGTGCGCTCGCTCATGATTGCGAATCTCGGGGCCGGCAAGACGTTCTCCACAATCAGTGCGAGCAATGCAAGCAGCGGAGACGGCTCCTCGAGCAGGGCCAGCTCGACGGTGTTCCCGGCGGCGAGCGATGCTGCGGCATGTCGTGCGATGCGCGGGGTGCCGCAGCTCGGCGCACACACGATCATCGTGGAACCTATCGGTGCCGTGCCCGTCAACACCAGTTCGTCTGCGGTGATTGTGAGCATCACGGGATGCGTGGCTCTGCAGAGGTCGGCCACCGAGAAGAAGTAGTCGGCGACTCGCGTTATCTCCGTTGTCGAGCCCGCAGATCTCTTCGTCGACGTGACAGCACTGCCACCATTGATCAGCAGTTGTTCACCGATCTGCCTCAATGCCACTCGCATCAGCTGAATGCCAGCGCGCTGAGCAGGGCGACCCTGTTCGCTGGGCCGTTCATTGGTCGTGATTCGCCGACGTCGGCTCGAACTCGACCTGGAACGACGTGGTTCCGGTGAAGAGCACGTTGCCCGGGTCGCTCCAGCCGATGACGACGGCGATCTCTTCACTGTTCGGGTCAGTGCGCGTGGCTACCATGAGAATCCCTGCTTGAGGACGGCATATATCCGTCGCCAAGGATTGGAGCAACTATCTGGACTGTAGCAGTTCAGTGGCGCGATTCGGGGGCCGATTCTGAAGTCGTGGTCAGTTCCAGAGGGTGAGCTTGTCGGGGTTCAGCACCATACGAACATTCGTAACCAGTCCAGCGCCGACTTCGAGCGTCACGACGCCTACAATGCGTCCCTCTCTCCAAAGAGCGAATCCGAGCCCGTCGTTCGTCTGCTGCTCGAGCACGTCAACTCCCCCGCCCTTGCTCAGCACGCCCAACAGGAACCTCGAAACTCGGTCGGCACCAGAGACCGGGTGGCGCGCCGCAGAGACTCTACCGCCCCCGTCAGAGCTCAGCACCACGTTCGGGTCGAGAGTGCGGATCAAGGACAGAAGGTCTCCTGAGCGGTTCGCTTCGGCGAACGCGCGCACGACCCGGTCGTGCTCTGGCCTCGGTACGTCCCGGGTCTTCTGCATCTGCACACGAGCGCGCGCGGAGGTTGCGAGCTGGCGGCAGGCCGCGGGCGACCTGCCCACGATCTCGGCGATCTCCGCGAACGGCACGGCGAACACGTCGTGCAGAACGAAAACCACGCGCTCGGCTGGAGTCAGGAGTTCGAGCACCAGGGGGAGCGCCGTGCTGACCGAGTCATCCAGTGTGACGCGGTCGAGCGGGTCGACGGGCAGGCTGGCGAACGTCGAGACCGGCAGGGGCTCCGGCAACCACGGCCCGACGTAGCATTCGCGACGCGCCCGCGCAGACCCGAGCATGTCCAAGCAGATGCGGCTTGCGGCGCGCGTGAGCCAGGCGGCGGGTACGTCGACGCGATCACGGTCGGCCTGCGCCATTCGGTACCACCGGACGTAGGTCTCCTGCACGGCGTCTTCGGCCTCGGTGAGGGTACCGAGCATCCGGAATGCCAGCGAAAGCAGCTGACGGCGTTCACCGATGAGCTCGGCGTCGATATCGCTCTCCGCTGCATCGTATTCGGTCATGAACCCAACTCCTCTTACCGTCACGACGATGCAGAGGCTGCCAATGTGAGGTCTGGACTCACACTTCGGGTGGCTGCGTCGTCGTGATAAGTATGAACACACCTTTTCGGCGAGTGATTCTCTCGCTCACCGCGGTCATCGGGCTCTGCGTGGGCATTTGGGCGGAGTTCTTCCACCGCTCGTTCTACGACACGTTCCCTGGCCTCGGGTTGCACTGGCTCATTATGATGGGCCCGTTCAACGACCACCTCATCAGCGATGTGGGCAGCTTCTACCTCGCACTGTCGGCGATCAGCATCACCGCGATCTTCACGCGCTCTGCGTTCCCTGGCCGGCTGGCGGGGCTTGGCTGGGCGATCTTCGGTGTGCTGCACTTCTACTACCACGCCACCAATCTCATGGGAAGCACGACCGACAGGGTCGGAAACCTGGTCACGCTCGGCCTCAGCGCCCTTCTGGGCATCATCCTCCTGTTTCCCTCCCGCAGACCACTCACCACGAAGGAGAACCCCCAGTGAAGATCGCCATCGTCGGCGCAAGCGGAACCATCGGCCGTTACGTCGAGACCGCAGCGCGTGCCGCCGGGCACGAGACCCTCGCGATGACCCGGGCGTCGGGCGTCGACCTCAGCACCGCGACCACGGCCTCTGCCGACAGCCTGGCCGAGCGGCTGGCCGGTGTCGACGCCGTCATCGATGTCACCTCGACGGGCAGCCTGTCAACGGCGGTCGCCGTCTCGTTCTTCAGCACCGTGACGCAGAATCTTCTCGCTGCCGAACGCCGGGCCGGGGTGCCGCACCACGTCGCGCTCTCCATCATCGGTGCCGCAGCAGCAGACTCTGGTTATTACGCAGGCAAAGCGGCACAAGAACGAGAAATCATGAAATCAGGCGATGGATGGTCGCTGCTCCGCGCCTCGCAATTCCACGAGTTCGCCCAGCAGAGCGTGGCTCGAGGCACTGGCGTCGGCATCCAGCTCGTACCCGCGATGCGCTCCCAGCCGATCGCGGCCGCCGAGGTCGCCGCCGAGCTCCTTCGCATCGCCACCGCCGAGCCGATCGGCCTGGCACCCGATCTCGCCGGCCCCCTCCAAGAGAGCATGCCCGATATGGTGCGCCGGTATCTCCGATCCCTCGGGCTACGCCGCCCGGTGCTGGGGGTCGCTCTGCCCGGGGCAATGGGCAGAGCGATGCGCAACGGCGGCCTGTTGCCGGCGCCGGGCACCCGGCTCGGCCAGCAGAGCTTTCAGCAGTGGCTCGAGCAGCGTGCGGCCGATCGCCCACCGCGTCATCCTCAGGGATGATCGAAGAATCACTCGCTCGTTCGATGCCGCCGCGACGGCAGAACCCTAGAGTGGCGAGTGAACCTGCCGCAGAACTCTCCGGTGCAGGCAGACAGGAACGTCTCACCATGACCCAGAATTCGCAGAGCACGCCCGTGAAAGGCCCGGGAAACCGCCTCGTCGATGTGCTCGGACTCGACTTTCCGCTCGGCACAAACCAACCGGGCGTCGTGCGGTTCATCGTCGCGACCGTGGTTGCCGTCGTGGCCTCACTCGCCGCCTGCGCTGCGCTCGCCCAGCTGGGCGTCGTGCTCTTCCCTTCAACGAAGGGCTACGAGCACTACGGTTTCGGCGACTATGGAAAACTCACCATCATCGGGGTGATTCTTGCATCGCTCGCGTGGCCGATCGTCACCCTGCTCAGCACCCGCGCGAGGCGCCTCTACTTCTGGCTCGCCGTGATCGTGACGATCGTCGGGTTTGCCCCCGACGTCTGGATCCTCTACAAGGGGCAACCGGCTGGAGGAGTGTTCATCCTGGTGCTCATGCACATCGCGCTGGCGTTGATCACCTTTCCGGCGCTGGTGTTCATCGCGCCCCAGCGCGCGTCGCGACCGGTGCTTTCCTAGCAGGTCGCTCGGTCAGAGGGCACGCAACCGGGGGGCCAGGTCACGCTCGAACAGCTCGAGGAAGCGTCGCTGATCCTGGCCGGGGCCGTGGAAGACGAGGTGGTTCAGGCCTGCGTCGAGGTACGGCTTGATCGCTGCGACCACGACGTCAGGGTCGTTGCCGACGATCCAGCGCGATGCAATCTGCTCGATCGGCAGGGCGTCGGCCGTTCGCTCCATCTCGATCGGGTCGGTGATGTCGTGCTTCTGCTCCTTGCTGAGCGACAGCGGCGACCAGAACCTGGTGTTGTCCAGCGCAGTTTCAGCTGAGGTGTCGTACGAGAGCTTGATTTCGATCATCCGGTCGATGGCCCCAGGGTCACGGTCGGCCGCAGCTGCGCCCTCGGCCACGGCGGGAAGCAGCTTCTCTGTGTAGAGATCCATGCCTTTGCCGGAGGTGCAGATGAAGCCGTCCCCCGCGCGCCCGGCATAGCGGGCAACGACCGGGCCGCCGGCTGCGATGTAGACGGGAATCGGATGCTCGGGGCGGTCGTAGATCGAGGCCCCGTGAGTGGAGTAGTACTCGCCCGCGAAGTCGACCCGTTCGCCGGTCCAGAGTTGCCGCATCAGGTCGACTGCTTCGCGCAGCCGGGCGAATCGCTCCTTGAATTCGGGCCAGTCCTGGGCGCCGGCGCCGCGGAACCCGGTCGCAACCTCGTTGAGGGCCTCGCCGGTGCCCACGCCGAGCATGATGCGCCCCGGATACAGGCACCCCATGGTCGCGAATGCCTGGGCGAGCACCGCCGGGTTGTAGCGGAACGTCGGCGTCATCACCGAGGTACCGATCTGAACCGTCGAGGTGCGCTCGCCCACCGCTGCCATCCAGGAAAGGGAGAACGGTGCATGGCCTCCCTCGTGCCGCCACGGCTGGAAGTGGTCTGACACGACCACCGATTCCATTCCGTGGCCCTCAGCGGCGACGGCGATCTCGACGAGCTCCCGCGGAGCGAACTGTTCGGCCGAGGCCTTGTAACCGAGTTTCAGGGGGAGCATGTTTCTCATTTCTCGCGTCGCTTGCGCGGTGCCATGCCGGTCGCGCCATCCAAGCGTATGACGCCGTAGCGCCTCCGCCATGCCTTGATCGCGAATGCGATGATTGTCTGACATGGGCTTGGGGCCGATGTCGAAGGAGACATCCATGGAAACGACAGCCGTACCACCGAGACTCGGCGTTGTCTTCGGGTATTCGGGCGAATTTGCCGAAACCGCCCACGAGGCAGTCGAGTACGAACGGATCGGCGTCGACCTTCTCACTGTCGCAGAGGCGTACTCGTTCGACGCGGTCAGTCAGCTCGGGTACCTCGCCGCGAAAACCACGTCGATCACTCTCGCCTCGGGAATCCTTCCGATCTATTCACGAACCCCCGCCTTACTGGCAATGACAGCTGCCGGCCTCGACTTCGTCTCCGGCGGCCGATTCGAACTCGGGCTCGGTTCATCCGGACCCCAGGTGATCGAAGGTTTCCACGGCGTGCCGTTCAGCGCTCCCCTCGGTCGGATTCGCGAGAACGTTGAAATCTGTCGCACTGTGTGGCGCCGCGAGCCGCTCGACCACCAGGGCACCTACTACCAGGCGCCTCTGGGGTCAGACAGAGGCCGCGGCCTCGGCAAGCCCCTCAAACTCGTCAATCACCCGGTGCGCTCATCGATCCCCATCACGATCGCCGCCCTGACACCCAAGGCCGTCGCGCAGGCGGCAGAGATCGCCGACGGGTGGGTGCCGATCTTCTTTCACCCCGAGAAGTCGGCTGCCGCCTGGGGAGGGGCCCTCGCTGAGGGAGCAGCACTTCGCTCTCCCGAGCTCAAGCCTCTGGACATCATCGCCAAGATGCCCTTCTACATCGGTGACGACGTCGATGAAGCCCTGGAGACGTACCGCCAGACGGTCGCCCTCTATGTCGGTGGCATGGGCGCACGAGGTGCGAACTTCTACAACGATCTCGCCACCGGGTATGGCTTCGGACCAGAGGCGGCCACCGTGCAGGAGCTGTATCTGACCGGTAGGAAAGCCGAAGCGGTCAGCGCACTGCCCGAGGACCTTGTGACGGGCACGTCTCTCATCGGCACCGAATCGCATGTCCGCGATCGTGTGGCCGCATTACGCGACTCCGGTGTGACCACGGTATCCGTTTCGACCCTCGCACAGACCACCACGGCTCGTATCGAACAGCTCGAGGCTCTTCGCGCGATGCTCCACTGATGGCCTGACGACGCCGGCCGGCGCTTCACAGTGTGACCAGACCTTCCACTGTTCACCCTCCACCCGCTGAGAAAGTACCGCAGAGAAAGCGATCCACACGATGCCAGAAGCAGTCATCATCGAAGTCATTCGCACAGCCTCCGGAAAAGGAAAACCTGGCGGCGGGCTCTCCGCCGTGCATCCAGTCGATCTTCTCGCCAGCGTGCTGATTGATCTCGTTGCCCGCACCGGGATCTCACCGGACATCATCGACGACGTCATCGGCGGCACCGTGTCGCAAGTCGGCGAGCAATCACTGAACCTCACTCGGAGCGCCGTGCTCTCAGCAGGCTTTCCCGAGGCCATCCCGGCCACCACGATCGATCGGCAATGCGGATCCAGTCAGCAGGCCGTTGCGTTCGCTGCTCAGGCGATCGTCGCGGGGACTCATGACGTGGTGATCGCGTGCGGCGTCGAATCGATGAGCCGCGTACCGTTGGGGTCATCCACGCAGGGTGCAGATCTGCACGGAGACCGCCTCGCCGTGAGATACCCCGAGGGGCTGGTGGGCCAGGGAATCTCTGCCGAGCTGATTGCGGCCAGGTGGAAGCTCAGTCGCACCCGACTCGATGAATTCTCCGCCGCAAGCCATGCGCGGGCAACGCAGGCGCAAGACGCTGGTCACTTCGCCCGCGAGCTTTCTGTTGTTGACACCCCGTCGGGCCCATTCACCCGCGACGAGACGATCCGATCCTCGACCACGGTTGAAGCCCTCAGCTCGCTTCAGCCGTCATTTCGCGAGGAACGGTATGAAAAGCGCTTCCCGCAGATCGACTGGTCGATCACCCCAGGCAACTCATCCCCCCTGACTGACGGCGCATCGGCTGCCCTCATCATGAGTGCCGACAAGGCCGCACAACTCGGGCTCCGACCACGGGCCCGTGTTCACAGCCTGGCGGTGGTCGGCAGTGACCCGCTGTACATGCTCACCGGCGTCATTCCCGCCACCCAGAAGGTACTGATCAAAGCCGGGCTCAGTATCGATGACATCGACACCTTCGAGGTGAATGAAGCGTTCGCTCCCGTTCCTCTGGTCTTCCGGGCCGAAACCGGGGCCCCGGAGTCCAAGGTCAATCCCTGGGGCGGCGCAATCGCGCTCGGGCACGCGCTCGGTTCGTCAGGAACCCGCTTGCTCGCGACGATGGTGAACTACCTCGATGCGACGGGTGGTCGTTATGGGCTGCAGACCATGTGCGAGGGCGGCGGCATGGCCAACGCGACGATCATCGAACGCCTCTAGTGCTTCATGGCCAGATCTGATTCTTCATCACGAGAGAGAAGGTGCCCAGCACCCGTCACCAGAAACTCAGATCGAAGTCGTGAAGAAGATCAACACCGGACGAAAGGGGTCTCCACGCCATGGTGGACATCAGGGGAGCAAGTGCAATCATCACCGGAGGAGCATCGGGGCTTGGTTTGGCCACCGCCCGCCGACTCATAGCGGGCGGCGCGAGGGTGACCCTCGTCGACCTGCCCTCATCGGCCGGAACCGACGTCGCCAGCGACCTTGGGACATCGGCTCAGTTCGTCGCAGCCGATGTTACCAACGGTCCTGAAGTCGAAGCGGCCGTCGCCGCGGCCGCCCGCACCGGCCCGCTTCGGGTGGTCGTGAACTGCGCGGGAATCGGCACACCGGCACTGACAATTCGCGGGAGCGTTCCACTCGAGCTCGATGCCTTCGAACGTGTCATCAGAGTCAATCTCATCGGGACGTTCAACGTCATTCGCCTGAGCGCCGTCGAACTGCTCAGATCGGAGCAACAGGGCGAAGAGCGTGGAGTAATCATCAATACGGCGTCGGTCGCAGCCTACGACGGCCAGATCGGCCAGGCGGCATACGCGGCCTCGAAGGGCGGCATCGTCTCGATGACGCTTCCCCTGGCGCGGGAATTCGCGAGATCACTGGTGCGCGTCGTCACGATCGCGCCCGGGCTCTTCGAAACCCCCCTGCTGGCGACCCTGCCGAAGGATGCACGGGACTCGCTGGGTCAGCAGGTTCCTCACCCGGCCCGGCTGGGACGCGCTGACGAGTATGCCGCCCTGGTCGAACACATCGTCTCGAATGCGATGCTGAACGGCGAAGTCATCAGGCTGGACGGAGCAATTCGCATGGCACCGAAATAGCAGGTCCAGGGGCGCGCGGATTTGATATCGCATCCGACATGAGCGGCAATCATCTGGTTGGCCTGCGCCGGCACTGGCCTCCCCGGCCGTCGTCTGCTTTCAGTCTTTTCGGGTGGCCGGCCCGCGCGTGACCACGCCGAAGAGAAAGGCGACACCCACGCCGTAGAGAAGGGCGCGACGCAGGATGCCCCGCGATGCGCGCTTCGGCGGGGTCCGATCATCCACTGTCGGCGTGTGAGAGGCGGACAGCTCACCGCCGGCTCGCGCTTCAGCCATGAAGGAGAGCCTGCGAAGCGTCTCGATGTTACGGATGAACAACAGGGCATTCATCAGGATGCCCGGCACCAGCGTGCCCGGCCCCTTCACCGCGTTCTCAACGATCGTGACGCGACACCCGGCCGAATGCGGCTCGACCTCAATCACTACCCGCGCCTCCCCGATCGGCCAGCCTTTCGGCTGCATCACGACTCGGTGCGGGGGATCCCACTGCAGGGACGTGGTCGCGTCATTGATCAGCGCAGGCCACACCCCGAATGAGTGCCGCAGCCGCGAACCCGTGTGCGGCCATTCCGCATCGACGTCCCGCATGCGGGAGGCGCCGACGACCCAGGTGGGAAAGTACCATCCGTTCGCGATGACCGCGAAGACATCATCGGGCTGGCACTTCAGGATTCGGTGATTTGTCGACATGTCTTCCTCAATGCCCCTCTGCTACTCAGGATTCCAGGCCGGGCTTCAGAACGACCTTGATGCAGCCGTCTTCCTTATCCTTGAACGTCTTGTACATCTCCGGGGCACGTTCAAACGGCACCGCGTGGGTCGTGAGGTCCTCCGTGCCGAGGGGGTCGGAGGGGTCCTCGACGATCGGCACCAGTTCATCGCGCCACTTCTGCACATTGCACTGGCCCATTCGCAGGGTGATGCCCTTGTCGAACATGTGGATCATCGGCAGTGGGTCTCCCGCCCCGGCATAGACGCCACTGAGCGAGACCGTGCCGCCGCGCCGCACCGCGTCGAGCGCCAGGTGCAGTGCTGCCAGCCGGTCGACACCTGCGGTCTTCATGACCTTCTGCGCCACCGCGTCGGGCAACAACCCGGCAGCCTTCTGCGCGAATGATGCACCCGGATTGCCATGCGCCTCCATGCCGACCGCGTCGACCACCGAATCGGGGCCCCGGCCCTCGGTCTCATCCCGGAGCACAGCAAGTACGTCATCGTTCAGATCGAAGGTCTGCACCCCGTGGCGTTCGGCCATGGCGCGACGCTCTGGCACCGGGTCGACACCGAGAACCCGATAACCCAGATGCCTGCCGATACGAGTGGCGAACTGGCCGACCGGGCCGAGTCCGAGAACCGCAAGCGTTCCGCCGTCGGGCACGTCAGCGTACTTCACGCCCTGCCATGCAGTGGGGAGAATGTCGCTGAGAAACAGGTATCGCTCGTCTGGCAGTTCGGAGCCGACCTTGAGAGCGTTGAAGTCCGCGAGGTGCACCCGCAGATACTCTGCCTGCCCTCCCGGAACTCCGCCGTACAACTCGGTGTACCCATAGAGCGATGCGCCACTGTCACTGTGCCGGTTCTGCGTGGTCTCACACTGGCTGTGAAGGCCCCGCTGGCACATGTAGCAGTGCCCGCAGGCGATGACGAAGGGGATCACGACCCGGTCGCCGACGGCAAGGTTCTTCACGCCTGTGCCGATTTCGACCACGACGCCCATCGGTTCGTGGCCGAGAATGTCGCCCTTGTTGATGAATGCTCCGAGAACGTCGTAGAGGTGCAGGTCTGAGCCGCAGATGGCCGACGAAGTGACCCGGATGATCGCATCCGTCGGCTCCTGGATGATCGGGTCAGGTACGGTCTCGACGGAGACATTCTGGGTTCCTTGAAAAGTGAGAGCTCGCATGATTCTGGTCTACGCGAAGTCGGAACACACGGAAAGGGGCTTGACGACGGCGCGGTCCAGACCGACGAGCCATCTCTTCCGCACTGGCCATCCCCCGACCGGATGTCGGTCAGCGGGGGTCTTCCGTATCGTCGTCTCGATCGAGGTGAAGTGCATGCTTCACACGCTGCACACCTTCGCTGGCCAGCGCCTCGGCCGAATCCCGGATCACCGAGAGCTCGAACGGATCGCCCTACAGAAGGGCGTGAGCTGTATTCTTCGCGTGCTCGAGGGTGATGTGCGGCGGCAGGGGCGGAACATTCCGACTGACCTGCGCATCGATGAGGGTGACTCCGACACGCTCGATGACGAAGTCACTGACAGCGGTCACGGCCGCGTCCCTTCTTCTGCGTCATCGCATCGTGCGACAACCATCCGCTCTACGGTTTCTCGGGCGCCCCGCCCGACGCGGTGTCAGACTGGCTTTCACCGTCACCACTGTCAGAGGACGAACCATCGGGAAGGTCATCGGCATCGGGCCGACCCTGATCGTCGGATCGGGGGGAATCGCTGTCTGTACTCATGGATCCTGGTCTCTTTTCTTGTGTCGACCCCATATCGGCAGATATCGGGGATGATCGGGCCGTCGTACCCCGTCGCGGGGTTGCGTCGACCTCCGCCTCGTGCGGCTCAGTGCACCGGCGTGCCACCGGTCACCGCGATGGTCTCACCGCTGATGTAGCTCGCCTCCTGCGAAGCGAGTAGAACGAAGGGCGGCGCCAGTTCTGCAGGCTGACCGGGGCGCCCGTAAGCCGATTCACTCCCGAACGATTCGATCTTCTCATTGGGCACGAACGCTGGCTGAAGAGGGGTCCACACCGGCCCCGGCGCGACGCCGTTGACACGGATGCCACGCTCGGCGAGTTGTTGGGCCATGGCCCGCGTCCAGTTGGCGATCCCCGCTTTCGACACCGCGTATTCGGCCAACTGGGGTGAGGGATTGAAGCCCTGGATGCTCGAACAGGTCACGATCGAAGCGCCCGGCTTCAGATGTGGAGAGGCCGCCTTCGTCAGCCAGAACAGGGGGTAGATGTTCGTCTTCAATACGTGGTCGAGAGTTTCCGTTTCGAAATCGTCGATGCTGTCGACGGTTGGCATCGTGCCTGCGATGATGGCCAGGATGTCCACCCCGCCGAAGTCGTCGACCGTCGCCTCGACCAGCGCGGCATTGGTGGCCTCCACTTGCAGGTCTCCTGGAAAGAGAAGCGCTTTCTGCCCGGCATCCTCCACGAGCTTTGCCACCTCTTCGGCCTGCGCCTGCTCTTCTGGCAGATAAGAGAGTGCGACGTCGGCCCCCTCACGGGCATAGGCGATGGCCACGGCCCGGCCGATGCCCGAATCCGCGCCCGTCACGATCGCCTTCCTTCCGGCGAGACGCCCGGATCCGACGTAGCTCCTCTCGCCATGATCCGGCCGCGGGTCCATCTTCGCCACATCGCCTGGAGCTGCCTGCTGCTGAGGAGGAAAGGGCGGGTTGGGGTACTGACGGATGGGATCCTGCGGAGCATACGGTGAGGTCATGAGTCCACGTTAAGCCGGGCTTTTCGCTGTCGACCAGCCCCTTGACGAAACTCGATCTCGGATGAGTGAGTCCTGCACGTCAGGCCCGACTACCATTGAGGCACGAAGTCGCCGCGTGGCCCGGACCCCGCCATGGTCGACGAGCATCGGAGGCCTCTTGTGCACTTCGTAACGAGGGGCCGCTAACCCGAAAGATGGTGTGTCACTAGTGGGAAATCTCCTCTACGGTTCCGGCTCGAGGTTGGCCGAGTTCGACGACCGCGTGCTCGCGCACCTCAAAGTGGTGATCGTCGCCAAGCTGCGGCGCGAAGAGAAGTTCACCTTCTCGTGGGCTTCGCCGACGGGCGATGGGCGCCACACGGTGTGGGTGCATCCGGCGATCGAGTTGCACTTCGAGTTCGCCGAGAACGTCAGACCCCAGCTGAACAGGGCCTGGGTGGAACAGATGATGGTGACCGCGAACAACGGCGAGTTGACCATCACGCCTGAACCCAATTTGTCGGACGAGGCACCCACGGGCCGGCAGGCCTCACGCACCTGAGCCCAGTGCGTAAGCGCTTGCGCAAGCCGCAGCCGGCCCAGATGATCTTTCCGCAGATGTCATTCCGCCTCGACCTGGCGTGCGACTGGGCGTGAGCCGAGCATCCGGATGATCGACCAGGCGCCGACCGCAGCAACGAGCACCATGGCGACCCACGCCAGCCCCGAGTATCCCGCGGCCATCATGATCGGGCCCGCCACCGCACCACCGAGGGCACCCGCAGCGTTCATCGACAGGTCGGAGAAGCCCTGCAGCGGCGTTCGCTGTTCTGCCGTGACCGCGTCGGAAACGAGCGCCGACCCCGCGATCACCGAAGCCGACCACCCGAGCCCGAGCAACACGAGGGCGATCATCATCGACGATTGTGATGCTCCACCGAGCGAGGAGACGAGCAGGGAGGCCAGCAGCAGGCCCTGACCGACAAGGATGACGGGCATGCGGCCCCACCGATCAGACATCCGCCCGAAGACCGGCGAGAGAGCGTACATTCCCGCGACATGCAGGCTGATGGAGAATCCGACAATGGTGAGCATCGCGCCGTTCTCCCGGAGATGCACCGGCGCCATGGACATCAACGCCACCATCGTGGCCTGGCTGAACGCGATCGTCGCCACCGCATATCGTGCGCGTGGGTTGGCGCGCAGGATCGCCCATCCGCCGGTGCGCGAACCCGCGAGGGGCCGCGTTCCGAGCAGTGCATATGACGTCAGCAGCGGGTCTGGTCGCAAGACGAAGGCGTAGACGACGGCAGCGCACAGCTGGGCGAGAAGTGAGAACGCAAAGGCTCCCGTCAGTGGCGGCAACCCCAGGAAGGCGCCGACAACCTCGCCCGGACCGAAGAGGTTCGGCCCGAGCACGGCACCGATTGTCGTCGACCAGACAACGATCGAGAGGTCACGCGCACGCGATCGCGGCTGGGAGAGGTCGGTGGCCGCGAAACGCGCCTGGAGGTTCGTCGCCGACCCCGCGCCCAGCAGCATGAGCGAGACAAGCAACAGGGGGAACGACTGGATCTGGGCGGAGGTGATCGCAAGAATCGCGCCGACCGCGGCGAGGAGCGAACCGCTTGAAAGCGAGAGGCGTCGGCCGCGAGCCGCAGCCAGACGCGCGAGAGGAACGGCAACGGCGGCCGCGCCGAGCGTGCTCATCGTCGCCGCCATGCCCGACCATGCCGTCGAACCCCCGAGCTGGGCAGCAAGCAGAGCACCGAGCGACAGCGTGGCACCCATGCCGACGCCACCGAAGATCTGCCCGGCGATCAATGCTCGAACGATGCGTCGCTGGCTCGCCACCACGGCGGGAGACCCGACAGTCGACGCCGTCACGGAGTCCATGCCGGTCAAAAGTCTCCGATCTGAGACTGTCGCACTGAATGCCATCGCTGCGCGCCACGCACGCGCCTCTCTGGGCACCAGTAGTGATTCGATGAACACCGATGCACAGCAAGACTTTCTGCCACGGGCACCGCGCTAACCAAAAAAGACGACCCGCAGGTCGTCGTCTTTGGTTCAGCGGAGCCGGTGGGATTTGAACCCACGGAGGAGTATAAACCCCTCTCCACCTTAGCAGGGTGGTGCACTAGGCCGAACTATGCGACAGCTCCTAGGTGTTGCGTCAGTAATCATAGCCGAAGAAAGAACCGCCCCGAATTCGTGGTGATCCCGCGGCGACGCCGTGCCGCCGGTGCAGCAACCAGGACCGGAGCCGCGGCCCTCCGTCACGCCGTCGGCAGCACCACGGTTCGTCGCCGCGAGATCGCCACGAGGGTCAGCGCGATGCCGATCGCCCCGATCACCGCAAGTATGACGAGTGCCGAGATCGCCCCACCGACGTCGCCGCCAGTTACGAGCGCCTGCAGCCCGGTGACCGCAACCGACAGCGGCAGAATGCCCGAGAGGGCGTCGAACCACGAAGGGCTGAAGGCGGCAGGAACCAGAACACCCGCGGCGACGACCTGCAGCGCGAGGAACGAGAGCGAGAGCATCCGGCCCAGCCTGCCGAACATCGCAACGAGGCCCTGGTGCAGGGCGACGAAGGCCAGCGACGCGCCGACCACGAACACGGCCGTGCCGATGCGGTGCCCCGGCGTCACCCCGAGCAGGGCGAGACCGACGAGCACAACAGCGGCCTGGATGATCGCCAGCAGCAGCGCGGGCACCAACGAGCGGCGTGCGATGCGCCAGGTCGATGCCACCGAGCCCAGCGCGAGGGCCGTGAACGGTGCCAGCACGAGGTACAGGGCAAGAGCACCGGCCCACAACGCGATGGGCACCATGACGCCGGCCACGGCATCCATGGCTGAAGACGTACGCGTGGCGTTGGTCACCGTGGTGGTGATCGGCGCGGCGACCACGGTGGAGATCGTCGTCTGCTGTGCCTCTGTGTAGGTGGGGATGTTGGCGGCGATCTGATTGACGCCGTCGACGAGTTGGGTCGTGCCGGTCGAGACACCGGCAGCACCCGTGGCGACCTCAGCGCTGGCGGAGCTGAGCTGTGCGGTACCGCTGGCGAGGGCGTCAGCCCCCGATGACGCGGCCGAGACGCTCGAAGCCAGTTCCGGCATCGAGCCGGCGAGCGCAGACGTGCCTTTGGCCACCAGGTCGGTGTCGACGTGCAGTGCGGCGGTGCCGAGCACGGCCACGTCGAGGTCGTCTCCGACGGCAACGCTCGACTTCGTGATGGAAGCCGACTGCGACTGGAGATCGGCAACACGGCTGGCCACCTCGGCGGGGGTGAGTGTCGGCAGATCGCGCGTGAGGGCGGCGAACCCGTCATCGAGAACGCGTTGGCGAAGTTCGATGTCGGCCTGCTTCAGCACCATCTCGGCGAGACCGTCGGTGAGAAGCTTGGTGCCGCCCTGGGCGATCTGCGCGCCGACATTCAGGTCTGCGGTGGCTTTCGGAAGCTGGTCAACGGCAGAGGAGATAGCTGTGAGCCCCGAACTCAGTGCCTGCATGCCGCTGTCTGCGCTGGCCATTCCCGTGGCCATGCTGGCAGTTCCGGTGGAGAGCTGGGCCGCGCCGGAGACAAGCGGTGCGGCCTGGGTGCCGACCGAGGCGACGGTGGTGTTGAGCTGCGTGAAGCCGCCCAGCAGCCCCTTGATGTACGCCTCGGTGAGGCTGGTGGAGAGCGCCGACTGCACGTTCGAGGCCAGCGCAGTGGCGAGGAGGCCCGACACATAACTCTGCGAGCCGTTGGTCTCCACGGCCAGCGTCGCAGCCATCGGGGTGGCACCCTGGCTCGAGATGTATTGGGCCGAGAAGTCACTCGGAATCGTCACCACGGCCGAGTAGGTGCCGCTCGCCAGACCCGCCGAGGCGGCAGAGGCATCGGTGATGGTCCACGAGAACCCGCTCGTGTTCGACGAGAGCAGTTGCTGCGTCAGCAGCTTGCCGGCAGCGACGGTGGTCTGCTTGCCACCGAGGGTGGTGGTGACGGCAGTGTCGAGGTTGACGACGGCCGCCGGCACGTTCGGGCGACCCGATGCCCCGGCCGAGGCGCCCGAGACCGAGCCGATGGCGATGCCGGCAACGAGCAGGGGGGTCAGAACGGCGAGCACGAGGGCGATCATCCGCACCGGCCTCGAACGCGAGGCCGTATCCGGGGATTTCAGCAGCGATGCGAGGCGTTTCATGCCAGTACCTTTCGAGCGCTGGGGTGAAGCTCCAGCCGCATGATCGTGCGAGAAGCGAGTTCGAGGCCGAAGGCCGACGGCGCGAAGACCTCTGGGTCGATCTCGCGAGCTATCAGGGCGTTGCCGTACCCGACGTCGTCGAGCGAGAGGGCGTCACCGTCGACAAATGGCGACACCGCGAAGACGAGCGTGGTCGATGCCGGCGCGAGCGTGTTGACCGATTCGATGAGATCGAGAGCGAGCGGATGCCCGAGAGTGGTCAGATCGATCGCAAGCAGTGGCCGCTCCGCCGCGAGGCCGACCGCCACGTCGACGGCGGTTCGCGCATAGGTACTGAGCTGGCCGATGGGCGTGTGCGCCGAAACCTCGGTGAACTGCTCCGGATGCACGGCCTCGAGTTGCCCGAGAAGACTGACCGCCTTCGCCCGGCGGTGCGCGCGGTGCAGTCGTTTGGCGACGAGGGCGACCTGGGTGGAGAGGTACTCCGCGAGGGTGAGGGTCGAATCGTCGAGCTCGGTGGCGAGCACGAGCACCGCCTCGCGGCGGAGGGCGCTCGCCTCGAAGGGCTGGGCGTGGCCCAGAACGGTGAGGAACCCGCCGGCAGTGTGGCGGCCTGTGACCGCGGCGAGCAGTGCGACCGAGTCGTGGCGGGTGCCGCCGACGATGAGGATGTCGCCTGCGCCGACGCGCAGATCGAACGGTTCGACGCCGTCGAGCAGCAGGGCCCCTGCCGCGATGGAGAGGACTGAGCCCGGTTCGGGGGCGCTGGCTTCGAGGGCTGGGGCTGTGCCGGGACGGGCATCCACTTCGCTGCCGGCCGCAGCGGGCAGTCCGGCCTCGCCGGGAGTGGGCGCACCCTCAGCGGAGATCGCGACAGAACCTGTCGCGGCCGCAGTGGTCTCAGCGAGGGCGAGTGCGCCGCCCTCAGGGTTCGCTGCGGTATCGCTCGCCGCAGTATCGGTTGCGGCGGGTGAGGCCGAAGCATCAGCGCGCACGGCGGTGGCGGGCCCAGCGGCAACCTCGGGCTCGGGCCGCCAGTTGCGCGCCGCCAGCAGTGCGTGCACCTTCTCTCCCTCGAGGTCGACGTCGGGCACGATGCGCTGCAACCACTTCGGCAGGTACCAGGCCTTGTCACCCAGCAACGCCATCACCGCGGGAATCAGGGTCATGCGCACGAGGAAGGCGTCGATCAGCACGCCGATCGCGAGCGCGCCGGCGAGCGGCTGCAGCACGGCTCCCCCACCAGGCACGAACGAAGCGAAGACGCTGAACATGATGAGCGCAGCCGCCGTGACCACACGGGCCGAAGCGCTGAACCCGTCGACCACCGAGGTGAAGGCGCGCCCGGTCTTCGTGTACTCCTCGCGCATACGCGACACCAGAAAGACCTGGTAGTCCATGGCCAGCCCGAAGAGCACCGCCATGACCAAAATGGGCATGAAGCTGATGACGGGACCGACCTTCTGAACCCCGATCGGCCCCGCGAGCCAGCCCCAGTTGAAGATCGCGGTGATGATTCCGAGCGACGCGCTCACCGAGAGCAGAAAGCCGAGGGTCGCCGTGATGGGAACGGCGATCGACCGGAAGACCATCGTGAGCAGCACCAGGCAGAGCCCGACCACCACGAGGGCGAACGGGCCGAGCGCGTCACCGAGCCGGTTCGAGATGTCGATCGACACGGCGGTCTGCCCGGTGACCATGTAGGTGAAGCCGTTCGCCTTCTCGAAGGCCGGCGCACCAGCGCGAAGGGTGTTGACGAGGTTCTTGGTGGCATCGGAATCGGGCGAACTCGACGGGGTGATCGAGATGACCGCCATGTCGAAGGCCGCGTTCGGCCCGGCCTGGCTCACGGCGGCGACATCGGCCAGCCCCGTGAACTCGGTTTCGAGCGCCTTCAGTGCGCCCAGCACATCGGTGGTCTTGCTGATGTCTGCCGTGACGAGCAACGGCCCGTTGAAGCCGGGCCCGTAGCCTTCGGTCAGCAGGTCATAGGCGACCCGCGCCTCTGACCCCTCCGGGTCGTACCCGGCGTCGGGAATGGTGAGCTTCATGCCAAGCGCAGGCACCGCGACGACGAGCAGTAAGAGGGCCGTCGAAATGAGAGTGATCAGAGGCTTCTTCGTGACCAGCGTCACCCAGCGCCGGCCGAGCGTCGGCTTGGCGCCGGCGGTGTCGTGCGTCGCTGCCTCACGTTTGAACGCGCGAGACCCCGGTTTCGGTATGAGCCTCCGGCCGAACAGGCTCAGGATGGCCGGCAGCAGCGTCACCGAGACAACCAGTGCGAGCAGCACCCCAACCGCCGCCCCGATACCCATGACAGAGAGGAACGGAATCTGCACCACCGACAGCCCGATGAGGGCGATGATCACCGTCAGGGCAGCGAAGACCACGGCGCTGCCGGCCGTCGAGATGGCCAGCGCGATCGACTCCCGCGGTTTCACGCCTGCGGCCAGTTGCGAACGGTGTCTCGAGACGATGAAGAGCGCGTAGTCGATGCCCACGGCGAGCCCCAGCATCGACGCCAGTACGGGCGCGGTCGACGAGATCGTGACGAACTTCGCGAAGATCGTGATCGCACTGGTGGAGATGACCACACCGATCCCTGCGGTGACCAACGGCATACCGGCCGCCAGCAGCGACCCGATCGTGATGGCGAGAATGATGAACGCCACGAGCAGCCCGACGGCCTCCTGCGAGTTGTCGGCGGCCGCGGGCACCGGCACCAACCCGGAGAACGCCACGGTCACCCCGTCGGTGGCTTCGGCCTGGCCGATGGCCCTGACCGCATTCTCCTGCTCCTGGGTCAGCTCAGACTGGGGCACGGAGTACTGCACCGCGACGTAGGCCATCGAGTTGTTCGCTGCGATCTGGGCCGAGTTGGCTGCCACGAAGGGGTCGCTCACAGCGGCGACATCGTCGAGAGCCGTGAGCGCCTTCACCGCAGACTCGATCTGCGCCTGGTTGGCATGGATGTCGCCGCCCTCCGGGGCGACGAAGATCACCTTTGCGCTGGCTCCACTTGCTGCCGGGAACCGGCTCTGCAGCATGTCGATCGCGGTCTGCGACTGGGTCCCGGGAATCTCGACAGACTGCGCCATCTGCCCGTCGAAGACCTTGGAGCCGAGCAGCGCCGCAGCGATCAGCAACACCCAGATCCCGATGACCACGAAGTGCCGCCTGGCCGCGAAGCCACCGATCCTGTACAGCAGTGTCGCCATGCGTCGTGCTCCCCTGGTGCGAGCAGCCCGGCCGGATGATCGGGCGCACGTACGGCTCAAGCTAGTGCAGATTTGGTACACCGCGCAAAGACCCCGCGAACCTCGGGACGGGCCAGTCGACTCACGGGCCGTGCCACCCCGCCTCATTCGCGGTGACTGCCCTAAATATTCCCCGCTGTCAAGTCCCTCCCAAAGAGCCCGATCGAGCGGTAGCTGCTGGCTAAAATGAGCAATGAAAGTGGGTATCTGTGGCCTCTCTGCCAGCACCAGACTCGACTGACAGAGTTCTCGGTGGCCGGTACAGGCTCGAGCACCCTCTCGGGCACGGGGGAATGGCGACCGTCTATCGGGCGCGTGACGAAACGCTCGGGCGCGACGTCGCCATCAAGCTGTTCCACAACTCTTCTGTCGACTCCGAGCGCCAGGAGGGTGAACTGGCAGTTCTGGCGAGCCTCGACCACCATGCGCTCGTGCAGATGCACGACGCCGGTATCGAGTTCGATGGGTTCGGCCGCGCCAACCGCTACATCGTGATGACCCTGGTGCAGGGCACCGATCTGCACCGCCGCCTCGCGCCGACGGCTCCGTCGCTGTCTCCGCGGCACATCGGCGAGATCGGCTACGACATGGCCGAAGCACTGGACTACATTCACGCGCACAACGTGATTCATCGCGACATCAAGCCCTCGAACATCCTGCTTGTCGACTACGGAGACGGGGCGCCTCGAGCGAGGGCGAAACTCACCGACTTCGGCATCGCCCTCTCAGACGACATCGAACGTATGACGGCCGAAGGAGCGACCACGGGCACGGCGGCGTATCTGAGTCCGGAGCAGGCATCAGGCAGACCGGTCGGCCCCGAGAGCGACGTGTACGCGCTCGGCCTCGTGCTGCTGGAGTGTTTCACCCGCAAGCTCGAGTTCCCCGGCAGCATCGTCGAGTCTGCCATCGCCCGTCTCACACGTGACCCGGTCATCCCCGACACGCTCTCTCCGCTCTGGCAACAACTGCTCGCCGCGATGACGGCGCGGGAGCCGGCCGATCGCCCGACTCGTCACGAACTTGTTGCAGCTCTCAAGGTCATCGTCATAGCCGAGAGCGGCCGGCACAAGGAGGAGTCCACAGAACCCCTCTTCCCGTCTGGCCAGGAATTCGGACCCGCCGCACCACGCAGCGGAATTCTCGACACGCTTCCCGACGAGGCTCTCGACCGAGTGACGGCCATGGCCGCGCGACTCTTCTCGGCGCCCATCTCGCTCGTGAGCGTCGTCGACCACGACCGGGTGTGGTTCAAGTCGCACTTCGGTGCTGACGTCGAGGCGATCGTCAGGGATGTCGACTTCTCGGTGAACAATGTGCCAAGCGACGACCCGGTGATCATCGAAGACTGCAGTGTCGACGAGCGAACCAAGAATCACCCGCTGGTCACCGGCGCGTTCGGCTTGCGCTTCTACATCGGTGTGCCATTGAAGAGGCACACCGGCAAGACCATCGGCACGCTCGTGGTACTCAACATGGTCCCCCGCGAGGTCTCGCCGGCAGAGGTCGAGAACCTCGAAGATCTGGCAGCCCTCGTGGTCACGCAGCTCGAGCTGCGCCAGGAGGGCATGCGCACCACCGGCGAGATCCGCACCTCCCGCGCCTGAATCCCCGCTCGACTTTCCCCCTCACCCCATCGACTTTCCCGAAGGTGCAACAAATGCGCCGAAAGCGTGCACCTTCGGGAAAGTCGATCGCTAGTTGCGGGCGAGGCGCGGGATGTCGATTTCGCGGAGGGCTCGCATGCGCTCTTCGCGCATGCTCTCGTACTCGGCAGACTCGCTCGGGTCGATGACCTCGTCGAGCCGCACCTCGATGGCGCGGCTGAGCTCTGACCACGCCCACTTCTGGGAGGAATCGACCGCCTCGGCGATGTAGTCCGCGTCATCGTGCAGGCGGGCGAGTTCACTCGCGAGTGCCGAATAGGTGACGCGGCGCTGGGTGAGCAGCTGGAAGTCGGCGACCGTGCTCGACTTGCGGAGCATCGGCGGGAACTCCCACATCAGCCGCTTGATGTGCTCAGCCATCTCGGCCTGCTCCAGCGAGAGCAGGCGCAGCTCGTGTTTCACGAACCTCGCGACCTCGTCGGCGTCGTAGTCGACACCGTTGCGCAGTGCGCCCACGATGATGTGGTTCATCGTCGCCATCGTGGCGGCGGTTCGCGACATCAGCGCACCTTCGTCAACGGCCCGGCCGATCGCCTCAGGGTCCACGGGAAAGTACAGGGTGCGCCGGCGCCTGCCGGGCTTGGCGCCGCGCAGCTTCTTTGCAGCCACTCCTGATCACCGCCCCCCGCATGTTCATCGCAGACGTGTTGCTGCGCCGCAGAATTGGGCGAGCATCCACACACTACTACGCCGAATTGTGCGCCGAAGGGAGAGGATGGAGACATGAATCAGTGGTTTGAGAACGCCGTCGTGTACCAGGTCTACCCCCGAAGCTTCGCCGATTCGAACGGCGACGGGGTGGGTGACCTGCGCGGGGTCATCGGCAAGCTCGACTACCTGCACACCCTCGGCATCGATGTGCTGTGGCTCTCGCCCATCTACACCTCGCCACAGGACGACAACGGCTACGACATCAGCGACTACCGCGACATCGACCCGCTCTTCGGCACCCTCGAAGACCTCACCGAGCTCACAGAGGGCCTGCACCAGCGGGGTATGAAACTGGTGATGGACCTGGTCGTGAACCACACCAGCGACGAGCATCCGTGGTTTGTGCAGTCGCGCTCGTCACGCGACAACCCGAAACGGGACTGGTACTGGTGGCAGGATGCCCGGCCGGGCTTCGAGCCGGGCACCCCTGGTGCCGAGCCGAACAACTGGGGCTCGGCCTTCTCGGGGTCGGCGTGGGCCTACGACGAGTCCAGCGGCCAGTACTACCTGCACCTGTTCTCGAAGAAGCAACCCGACCTCAACTGGGAGAACCCCGAGGTGCGCACTGCGGTGTACGAAATGATGAACTGGTGGCTCGACCGCGGGGTCGACGGTTTTCGCATGGATGTCATCAACTTCATCTCGAAAGACCCGCTGCTGCCCGACGGAGTGCAGCATGAAGGCCGCCTTTACGGCGACGGGTCTGCGTTCTTCATCTCTGGGCCCCGCATCCACGAGTTTCTGCACGAGATGCACACCGAGGTCTTCGCCCCGCGCGGCGACCGTGAGCTGCTGACAGTGGCAGAGATGCCCGGCGTCACCGTCGACGACGCAGCGCAGTTCACCGACCCGGCCCGCGAGGAGGTGAACATGGTATTCCAGTTCGAGCATGTATCACTCGACCACCTCGACGGCGACAAGTGGCAGCCGACCCGGCTTCGGCTGACCGACCTGAAACGCTCGCTCGGGCGCTGGCAGGCGGGCCTGGCCGAACACGGCTGGAACAGCCTGTACTGGAGCAACCACGACCAGCCCCGCGCGGTGTCGCGCTTCGGCGATGACGGCGAATACCGCAAGCTCTCGGCGAAGATGCTGGCGGGCATCCTGCACCTGCACCGCGGAACGCCGTACGTCTACCAGGGCGAAGAGCTCGGCATGACGAACATGACGTTCGCCGAGATCGGCGACTACCGTGACATCGAGGTGCTGAACCACCACCGCGAAGCGACGACGAAGCGGGGGCTGCGAGAGTCCGATGTGCTGGCGTCGCTCGCGCCGATGAACCGCGACAACGCGCGCACGCCGGTGCAGTGGAGCGACGCGCCGGGCGCGGGCTTCACGAGCGGCGTTCCGTGGATCGGCATCAACCCCAACCACACCACGATCAACGCAGCGACCCAGGTCGATGACCCCGATTCGGTGTTCAGCTTCTACCGCCGCGTGATCGAGCTCCGTCACAGCGACCCGGTCGTCGCTTCGGGCGACTTCACCATGCTGCTGCCGGGCGACGAGCACATCTACGCCTTCACGCGTTCGACCCCGGATGCCCGGCTGCTCGTTCTCGGCAACTTCTCGTCTGAGCCGCAACCCCTGCCGCCACTGCCCGGATTCACAACGTCGGAGTCGGACGCGGGTACGCCAGGCGTGCTCGTGCTGGGCAACTATGCCGAAGAGGGCACAGCGGGCGAGCTGCGGCCGTGGGAACTGCGAGTGTTCCGCTCGGGCCCAGCGTAGTACTGCGGCCCCTCTCGGTACCGAGAGCACGCAGGGCTGGGGGTCGGCTGGCATCCGGTGCGCGAAAACGTCCCCAATCGGCTCCGTTTGGGACGTTCCACCGTACCGGCGCAGCGCTGTGACGGCGCGTCGACGCATCGGCTCAGGCGATCACGCTGTAGAACAGGCAGATGGCACCGAAGACCTGGAATACGAAGACGAGGGCGGGAGAAGCCGCGACGTCGATCGTCGTTGAGTAGAGCCAGATTGCGCAGAAGCCGACTACGGCGAGAAATCCCATCGCTATACCTGCGGCCTGCGGGTCGTCGAAGCGGCCGGGATAGTAGCGAGAATCGAAGAGACGAGCCAGGCGTAATCGTGATCCCGCCAGTCGGGGGGCTGGCGGGGCACTCACGGTACGGCTACGAGGTCTGGCGCATGGATCGGGACGGACACGACCCGCACCACCAGAACCGGGCAGTAGGCATACTCAGCGCACGTCGAGGCGACCGAACCCAGCGAGTGAGTCGTTCCCTGCCCGGCGACGTGACTGCCGACAACGAGCATCGATGCGCGACGGCTCTGCTGGATGAGAACGCTCGCTGTCGGCCCCTCAGCTGAGTAACCATGGAACCACACGGGCCTGCTCGTACCGAAGACGGCCGAGGCGCTGACGTCGACCCGATGCTTGGCCTCGTGTTCGGCAAGTGCGCGACTCTGCGCACCAAGGGCCAGACCGCCCATCTTCGGCGCCTGCCAGACGGCAATCGCTTCGAGCGGCACTCCGAGGGTCCGTGCAAGTTGAGCTCCCTGTGCGAGAGCCTTCGTCCCAGCAGCAGATCCGTCAATGCCGACCAACACGCGCCCGGTGTTCTGACCGGCGCCGTTGTCACCCCCCACGGGAGCGACATTTCGTGACGAGAAATCATTCATGGAGCAAGTGTGCGCGTTTGATCAAATCACTAAAGTGACTTTGGTCCCCCAGCGGATAAATGGCGCAATTTGCCGTGCATGGTCACGCTCTCACGCCAAGTCGCGTTCCCGGGACCCGATTCTCAGTACCCTGGCGCCAGAAGGCGCTGCAGCAGTGCGGCGATCACCTGGGCCGAGCGGTCGGCCGCGTCGTCGACGTGGGTGAGGAAGTCTGCGTTGGCGACGGGGCCGCAGAGGTCGGAGATACCACGCACCGAGAGAAAGGGCCGGTCGTGCACGAAGCTGGTCTGGGCGATGGCGACCGATTCCATGTCGGTTGCCAGGGCGCCGGAGAACTGATCCCGGATGACCAGCGCACGTGGCTCGCTCACGAACGAGTAGCTCGACACGATGAGGCCAACGTGGATCGTCGACGGCACCGTTCCACGCGATGCCGTGCCCGAAGGCACCGAGCCCGTGGACAGCGTGCCCGAGTCTGCGGCGCCGAGCGGGGTCGTAACGGCCGGAAGGTTCGCGACGCTGAGGTCGGGCATCCATGAGCCGTCGGCCAGAGCATCGAGGTGTTCACTGCTCGCGGTGTAGAAGGGTGGCATGCCGGGTACCTGGCCGAGTTCGTAACCGAACGCTCGGGCGTCGGCGTCGATGTTGATGTATGTGCCGCCGATGACGACATCACCGACGGCCACGGATTCATCCACTCCACCAGCGGTTCCTGCGCTGATGACCATCGGCAGCGACGACGCCCGGTCTTGTGCAGTGGCCAGGATGGCAGCCGTCGCGGCACCCGCCGCGTTGACGAGACCGATGCCGCTTCGCACGAGCAGCACGGGCAGGCCCGCAAACGTTATCTCGCGGATCATCGCGTTGCCCACAGAGCGCGGTTCGCCGACAGCGGTGGCTCGCTCGATGAAGGGCGCGGCTTCGTCGTCCATCGCCACGATCACGATGGCTCGTGGAATGCCGGCGGTCATGCTGAGACGGTGCTCCACGAATCGCGGCCGGCGACAAAAGCGGCGACAGCCGCCTGCGCGGCCACGAGCGAATGGTTCGCACCCCAGCCGCACTGCACCTCGTTGGCGGCAGGAACACTCGTCGCAGCGAGAATGTCCTCCATCGTCGTCGCGACGAGCGTCTCTACATCGTCGTAGGCCGGGTCGCCCTGCAGAATCAGGTAGAAACCGGTCTGGCAGCCCATCGGCGAGAAGTCGATCACGGCGTCGGAATGGTTGCGGGACTTCTCGGCGAAGAGGTGCTCGATCGAGTGCACAGCAGGCATGTCGAGATGCGCCTTGTTCGGCTGGGTGAAGCGAATGTCGTACTTCGTGATCACATCGCCAGCCGGCAGGGTCTTGCGATCGGCAACACGGATGTACGGGGCAGACACGGAGCGGTGGTCGAGGTTGAACGACTCTACGTTCATGCGGGGCTCATCCATAGTCCGTCAATACTACGTTCACGAAAGCGATCAGACCCGGGCATCCCTCCCGAGCCTTTCAATTGTGCACAACTTGATTGCCCGCAGTGTGATACCGTTGCCTGCATGTCCACGGAAGTCGCGAACGCTGCCCTGCTGCTCGACGAGCAGATCTGCTTCGCGCTCTACAACGCCTCGCGGGCACTCACGGCCCGCTATCGTGAACTGCTCGAACCCCTCGGCGTGACCTACCCGCAGTACCTCGTGCTGCTCGTGCTCTGGCAGACCGACCGCGTCAGCATCGGCCAGCTGGGCGAGCGCCTGCACCTTGACTCCGGCACCCTCTCGCCCCTGGTCCGCAGGCTCGAGTCGGCCGGCCTGCTCACCCGCACGCGCATTCCCGAAGACGAACGCACCGTGCAGGTCTCCCTCACCGATGCAGGCATGGCCCTCCGCACGAAGGCGGCGCACATTCCCGAACAGATCTGCGCCGCTACAGGCCTCGACCTGGCCGAGCTGAAGGCTCTGCAGGTACAGGTGGTGTCGGTCGCGGAGCACGTGCGAAGCGCGGCCCACGAATGAGAAACCCGGCAGAGAACACCGACCGATCTACACGGACCGGCAACTGAAGCTTCATCCGTCCACTGAGAACCGAACGAGAAAAGAGAGAATGATGCCCACACGTACCGCTCGCACCGCATGGAACGGCAGCCTCGAAACCGGCGAAGGCCAGGTCGAGCTCAGCAGCTCGAAGCTCGGCACCTACGACGTGTCGTTCCCGAAGCGCGCCGCCGACGACGCCAACGGATTCACCAGCCCGGAGGAGCTGCTCGCCGCGGCCCACTCCGCGTGCTACGCCATGCAGTTCTCTGCCGTGCTGGGAGCCGCCGGTGGAACGATCGAAGCACTCGACGTCAAGGCAGATGTCTCGCTCGGCCCGGACCCGGCCGGTGGATTCCGCCTGACCGGCATTCACCTCACCGTTCGCGGCGAGGTCACCGGAATCGACAGTGCGACCTTCCTGGCAGCAGCGAACGACGCGAAGTCGGGCTGCCCGGTCAGCAAGGCCCTGACCGGCGTGGAGATCACGCTCGACGCCGCGCTCGAGGAGTAGAGCCTCCCCACGCGATCGCTGCACTCGAGCCCTTCGGCTCGGTGAGTCAGACCCGAGAGGGCAGACCCATCGGTTCGAAGGGCTCGAGTGCAGCATCCAGCTCGCCGGCGGTACTCTTCTCCAGCCGCACGAACACGATTCCCGCAACAATGAGCGCGCCGCCGATGATCTGCGGTATAGAGAGCGTCTCGCCGAGCAGCAACCACGCAAAGACCGCAGCCGCCACGACCTCGAGTTGCCCGGCGAACGATGCGATCCGTGAGCCGAGAATCTCGCCGGCCGTGATTCCCGCCGCATACGCGATCGCCGTGCTGACAATGCCAACGAAGGCCAGGGGAACCCACCAGGGCGCGGTCGCCCCGAGGAACCCCACCTCGCCGAACGTGGCCGTGAACGCCACAAGGCCGGTGGCGCCGATGATGCCCAGCAGCAGGCCGCCGAGCAGAAGACCGAACGCTGCGAGCGCGACGGGCGGCAGGCCATCACTGGGCCGCGCCGCCACGACGTAGTAGATCGCACAGCCCACCATGGCTGCAAGCGCCAGCATGATGCCGATCGGGTCGAGGGCCACCGCTCCCCCCGGCGAGACGACGAGCACGATTCCGACGAGGGCCAGCACTGAGCCGATCAGAACCACGGCTTTCGGCAGTTTTCGCGAGCGCGCCCACACCACGACGACGAGGAGCAGCGGCGACAGATACTCGATCAGAACCGCCGTACCGACGGGAATCCGCTGGATGGCAGCGAAGTAGGCGAGTTGGGTTCCGGCGACCCCGATGAGGGCCATCAGCGTGACCCGCCAGCGGGCCCGCCACAGAGCGGCCCACGAGCCACGGAGCGACACGATCGCAAATGGCGCGAGCACAATCCCCCCGACCAGCGCCCGCACGGTCACCGCGGCCGCCGGGCTCCACCCTGCCTCGAGCACCGGTTTGATGAACGCCCCCGAGGTGCCGAAGGTGAGCGCCGCAACGACGGCGATCGCAAGGCCAACGGTCATCGACGGGCGTTTCATGGAGCTCCTGGGCACGGTAGTGGATTCTTCTTCAGCACTGACGCTAGTCTGGTGAGGAGTAAGGAGTCAATTTGCATTTTGCCCCTGACACTGAAGAGACCCTCGAGTTCACCGTCGCACTCGCGAACACCGTCGCAACGGCGACCAAGAGCGGCACTGACGAACTCAGCACGCCCGCCCAACTGACCGACCTCCTCACCGCACACCGCTACTCCGGGCGCTTCGACCGCGACGAGAGCGAGCTCATGGCCGTGCGTCACGCCAGAGACAGGCTCAGGGGCATCTGGATGCTCGACCGCGACACTGCGGTGAACGAAGTCAATGCGATGCTCGCCGAATCCCGAGCGATGCCGTTCCTCGTGCGGCACGACGACTTCGACTGGCACCTGCACGCGACCAGCCCCGAGGCGCCGCTCGAGGAACGGATCATGGCCGAGGTCGCCCTCGCCCTGGTCGACGTCATCCGCACCGATGAGTACGAACGCCTCCGGGCCTGCGGGGCCGACGATTGCGAGGGCCTGCTGGCAGACCTGTCACGCAACGGCTCGAAGCGATTCTGCAGCGTGCGCTGCGGCAACCGCATGAACATGGTCGCGTTCCGCGAGCGCCGCGGCTGAGTTGCAGAACTGCGGAGCGGTGAAGCGACAGACCTACTGCATGCCGCCGTATGCGGGCGGCGCGAAGATCGCCCAGAGCAGGGCGACATACGTCAGCACGAAGATCGTCGGCGTCACGAACTTGACCACATTCGCGTACCCCGCCGAGGCCACGATTCGCCGGCTCACGGCACTCGACGCGCCCAGCGCGATCAGGTCGTTCGAAATGGCCTGGGCTTCAGAAGCGGCAGAGAACTGGGCGAGAGCGCCGAGAATCCCCGTCGAAAGCAGAATGAGCGCTGCTGCGAGCCTGATGGGCGTGGGCTGGTGACCGAGCCCGGCCATCACGAGCCCGACACTGGCCGTCAGCAGAACGATCGGCCCCAGCTGCGACAGGATGATGTGAAGCCTCGTCGTCGCCCACATCTGGTGAAGTTCGTGTTCAGTCATGCGTACGCCTCTCTTGTGAGTACCTGATGCGACCCTATGCCACTGGCGGCGGGCACGCCGCACCATCACCCGAGACTGTCGCACTGGGCGATGGCGCGGTACAGTCGGGCATCAGCCCCCGGCGTCGGGATCAACGCTGGTGCTCGAATCGGGGCTTGACTGTGAATTCCGTAATCGGCGACATCCTTCCTCTGGCCTTCGGCATTGCCATCAGCCCGATCCCCGTGATTGCTGCGATCCTGATGCTGCTCTCACCTCGCGCCAAGGGCACCAGTCTCGGGTTTCTCGCCGGCTGGATTCTCGGAATCGTCGTCACGACGACGATCTTCACGCTGGTCTCGACCCTCCTCCCACCAGCAGGCAGCGACGGCTCGAAACCGATCAACGGCACCATCAAGATCGTGCTCGGCCTCGTTCTGCTGCTGCTGTCGATTCGCCAGTGGCGCAGTCGCCCGAAGGCGGGTGTCGAACCGGTTCTGCCGAAGTGGATGTCTGCGATCGCGACCATGACACCGGCGAAGGCACTAGGACTCGGCTTTCTGTTGTCGGCTGTGAATCCGAAGAACCTCCTGATGGCGATCACGGCCGGGCTCGCCATCGGTGGTTCGTCGCTCTCTGGCGGCCAGAGCGCCCTCGCCATCGCTGTCTTCACCGTCATCGCTGCCCTGACGGTCGCCATCCCCGTCATCGCGTATTTGGCGGCTTCCGAGAAGATGGCAGGGCCTCTCGAGTCGCTCCGCGACTGGTTGGTGCACAACAACGCGGCGGTCATGAGCGTGCTCCTGCTGGTGATCGGGGTGGTGGTCATCGGCAAGGGCCTGGCGAACTTCTGACCCCGAGCTGGGCGAAGGGCGACTTCGACGCCGACCCAACGCGTAGTCTGAGCCTTCACGACGTGTGAAACGAAGGGATGCCCTTGAACAGCGAACTCCAGCGCCATTTCGTCGCCGCCGCAGAACAACTGCACTTCGCCCACGCCGCGCGCTCAGAGGGTGTCTCGCGCGCCACACTCGTCGCCTCGATCAAAGAGCTCGAGGCTGAACTCGGCTACCCGCTGTTCGACTACACGGCACCGACCACCACGCTCACAGCAGCGGGCGAGGCCCTCCTGGAGAAGGCACAGATCGAACGGGCGAAGTCGGCAGCCAACGCCGCTGCGACAGTCGCGCCCCCCGGCGGGAAGGCGAAAGCGTCGAAGGGCAAGGGCAGGACACCTGCGGTCAAGGGCGCACCCCGGGTGGGCAAGCGCCGCCAGTCTCGCTGACCAGGCGCCGGGGTCTCTCAGTCAGCCACTGCCATGAACGGCTGGTGACGATAGCCAGACTCGTCGAGAACGACCACCGTAGATTCGGGCACCTCGAGAAAGGCACCGGGGAGGTCGACCAGGGGTTCTGAGACCACGACCTGCGCCGAGACGCCGAAGTTCTGGAGCTGGGGGACGTCGGGGTACATCTGCCGGAGACTCGGGATGTCGGCGGAGTGGAACAGGGTTCGTGAACGCCCTTCGGACGAATACCGGAACGCCCACAGGGTCGACCCGTCTGAAACGGCGATCGTGCCCTGCATGGCGAACCTCACCCCGTGGTCGTGGCCGACTGATTCGACCAGCTGCACCGCCTTCGTCATCGCTCCGACCGGGTCGTCATGCAGGCCGAACGTCAGAGCAAGGTGGAACAGGACTTCGGAGTCGGTCGTGCCGTGTACGTGCGAGTACAGCGAGGGGTCGATCGCGAAGGTGAGGTCTCGCTTGGTCTCGGAGAACCCGGCGAGCGCACCGTTGTGCATGAACAGCCAGTTCTCATAGCGGAACGGGTGGCAGTTGGTCTGCTGAATGGGCGGTCCAGCCGCCGCGCGAACATGGCTGAAGAAGAGCGGGCTCTCGATTGCCCGCGTGAGCTCGCGAAGGTTCTCGTCGTGCCAGGCCGGCTCGATGCTGTGGAACACAGCTGGAATGCTGCCTGCGACGGCACCCGTCGGGTACCACCCGAATCCGAAACCGTCTCCGTTCACCGTCTCGGCGCCGAGCGGTGAATTCAGCGACTGGGCGACGAGCGAATGCTGGGCATCCAGAACCAGTCTCGACGGGTGAAGCGGTTCCCCCCTATAGGCAAGCCAGCGGCACATCGGCGCAACTCCCTTCGCTTCTGGGCCGACTGCGCTGTCGACCCATTCCGAACCCCGCGAATGTGGCTCACACAGGGAGTTCGTGGGGCACACGCTACTCCCACAGGCGCAGCAGCGACACCCGTTGCGGTCACTGCTGCTCGCGCTGGCTGCGTCAGGCGATGCGGATGAGCTTCTTGTTCACGAATTCCTCGAGTGCGAACCGGCCCATCTCGCGGCCCGTGCCGGAGCGCTTGACGCCACCGAACGGCAGTTCTGCCGCGTCACCCAGCACCAGGTTCACCCACACCATGCCGGCGTCGATGGCGTCGGCCACACGAAGCGCTTGGGCTTCGTCTGTCGTGTAGACATACGAACCGAGCCCGAAGGTCGTGTCGTTGGCAAGGGTCACCGCCTCGTCTTCAGACGACACCCGGTAGAGCGCCGCGACCGGTCCGAAGAATTCTTCGCGGTACGCCGCCATCTGCGGGGTGACGTCGGTGAGCACCGCCGGCGGGAAGAAGTTGCCCGTCGCGGTTCCGCTCGCCAGGATTGTTGCGCCCTGGGCGACGGCCTGGTCGAGCTGCGACTGAAGCCGCTCTGTGGCCGCAGCAGACGAGAGCGGGCCGAGCAGTGTGCCCTCGGCGAAGGGGTCCGCGGGCTGGGCGGCAGTGAAGGCCGCGGTGAACTTCTCGGCGAACTCCTCGTAGAGATCGTCGATGATGATGAACCGCTTCGCCGCGTTGCATGACTGCCCGTTGTTGTCGAGCCTGGCGTTCACCGCGTCGGTGACCGCCGCATCCAGGTCGTCGGTCGACAGCAGAATGAACGGGTCTGAGCCACCCAGCTCGAGAACGACCTTCTTGAGGTGCTTGCCGGCGAGCTCGGCAACAGCTGAGCCTGCCCGCTCGGAGCCGGTCACCGAAATGCCGTGCACGCGCGGGTCGGCGATCACGACAGCCGACTGCTCGTTGGTCGCGAAGATGTTGATGTAGACACCGGCGGGCGCGCCGACACTGGCTGCGGCCTCGGCGAAGATGCTCGCGATCGCCTCTGCGGATTCGGGGCACTGCGGCGCGTGCTTGAGCAGGATGGTGTTTCCCACGATGACGTTCGGGCCCGCGAACCGCGCCACCTGGTAGTACGGGAAGTTCCACGGCATGATGCCCAGCAGCACGCCGAGGCCCGATCGGCGGATGATCGCCGAACCGGTGCCGTCGGTGAGCGCGATCGGCTCATCGGCGAGGTACTCTGCCCCGTTGTCGACGTAGTACTGGTAGATCGCGGCGGCGAAGTCGACTTCGCCCAGTGCCTGGTCGAGCGGCTTACCCATCTCACGGACGGCACTGGCAGCAAGTTCTTCGCGCCGTTCGAGGTGCAGGTCAGCCACCTTCTGAATGAGCGCGATGCGGGTGGCAATCGGAACCTTTCGCGACCATGACTGATACGCAGCGTCGGCGTCGCCGATCGCCTCGACCAGCGCCTCGTCGGTGATGGTGGGGTACTCGCGCAGGGTCTCCCCTGTCGAAGGATCTACAACGGCATAGTGGCTCATGAGTCAACGATCTTTCTTCGAAGCGGTCGAAATGGCTGCGTCGCCCATCGTATTGGCCGCGGGGCACCGCTGCCCAGAGCCACAGGGCTCTGTTGTGGAACTTCACACTGAGCCGATCGGGCGAAGACACGTCGGCGCTGCCGTCACACCCGGTGCTCGCGGGCGACCGCGGGCCCCTCCGGTCTCGCCTCCGACAGCCGTGTAAGTTGCAGCTATGAAGCCCGAACGACAGCGACTGCTGGATCTGGTCATCGATCTCATCCTGCGGGTCGGCGTTCTCGATCTCAGCATGAGCGCGATCTCCCGCGAGATCGGCTCCAACAACCGCATGCTGTTGTACTACTTCAGCTCCCGCGAGAAGCTGCTCGATGAAGCATGCGTCCGGGCATTCGACCGCTTCCCGCGGCTCGAGACGATGTTCACCCGACTGGCAGCCGAGGGCGACCTGGGCGAGCGGCTCTACGCCGCGTGGGACGACCTTGCGGCCCCGGAGAACAGACCATATCTCGTGCTGTTCTTCCAGCGCTTCGGTGCAGCAATGGGCGACCCAGACCGGTGGCGCAACGACCTGCACCCCTCCACACACCGCTGGGCCGAAGATCTGGCCGAGATCTTCGTCGCCGAGGGAGCGGATGACCGTTCTGCCGCCCTCTGGGGCACCCACCTTCTGGCAGTCTGGCGCGGAATGCAGTTCGCCCTGCTCGCCGATGCCGAACCTGCGCGCCTGCGCGAGGCCTATCGCGTCGGCGTGGATGCGCTTGTCGACGCCCTGCGGCGCTGAGCGGTGGAGCGGAGGCGCGGGCGACGCAGAGATGTGTCGCGCCCGAAATGCACCCGAAATATCGTTGTGGCTAAAGTGAACTGATCTATTCACTTCGATGCACGGCGGGAAGAATCATGACGAAGACACTCACGATCGGAATGTTCCACGTCACGAGGGCGCGCCCGACCTGGAGGATTCCGGGCTTCGACGGCCCCACCTTCACCGATATCGAGTACTGGACCGACCTCGCACAGACCTTCGAGACAAATGGTGCCGATTTTCTCTTTCTCGCCGACTCCTACGGGTACCCCACTGCCGACGACCACGTGATCCCCACTGCGATCGAGCGTGACGTCAACTTCTCGACGATCGATCCACAGATGCTGATCTCCGCGCTCGCGGCCGTGACAGAGCACATCGGGCTTGTCACGACGGTCTCGACGATGGTCGAATCTCCTCCCGTGGTCGCGCGCCAGTTCCGTACTCTCGATCACCTCTCGCGCGGCCGGGTCGGCTGGAACATCGTCACCGGGTCAGCCCAGGCCGGATCGGCCCTGCTCTTCGGGGAACCGCTCATGGCGCACGGCGACCGGTACAGCAGGGCAGCAGATCACGTCGAGCTCTCACTCAAGCTCTGGGAGGGCTCGTGGGAAGCCGATGCCTGGCAGCGGAACGCCGAGACCGGAGTGTGGGCCGATCCAGCGAAAGTGCATGAGATCGAGCACGACGGGCCGTACTTCCAGTCGACGGGGCTGCTCGTGACTCCCCCGAGCCCACAGGTCACACCCACCTTGTTCCAGGCGGGCGCGTCGGCTGCCGGTCGCGACCTGGCCGCGCGCTACGCCGAGGCCGTCTTCCTCGCTGCAGAATCGAAGGCGCTGGCCGACCAGATCACCGACATCAGGCGAAGGGCCGTCGAGTACGGGCGGGGCCCCGACGCCATCAAATGCCTCATCGCCGGCACCTTCCGTGTCGCCGACACCATGGAACAGGCCGTCGCCGAGTACGAGGAGGCGATCGCCGCAGTCTCCCTCGAGGAAGCCGCGACGCTCTATGCCTACTTCACCGGTATCGATCTGCTCTCCCTCGACCCCGACAAGCCCATTCCGGGCGCGGCGGCCACCGGCGACAATGGGCGCACGAACGTCGAGAGATTCCTCGGCCCCGATGCACCGACCGTGCGGGAGGTGCTCGAGGAGTTCCGCGCGAACGGCGTCATGGGAAAACCGTTCCTCGGTTCACCCACTGAAGTGGCCGACCAGGCCGAAGCCATGATCGCCGAGACGGGAGCCGACGGGTTCCTTGTTCAACCCGACCCCGACGGCAGGAACGACCGCTTCTTCGCCGAGGTGATGCCGGAGCTCCGCCGACGCGGGCTGATCAAGGATTCCCTGATCGGGAGCACGCTCCGCGAGCACTTCTTCGGCGAGGGCCAGCGCACCCTTCCAGACACCCACCCTGGTGCGCGTTTCCGCAGGTCCCGGGTGACGGTGTGACGGATCGGCAGAACACCGTCGGAATTCTTGACAAGTCGAGCTCTCGGCGGTGATCATGGCCTCGGTGCAGCCCGGCAGACGCTGGGGGCGCACCGAAGCAGTGTTCAGAGGAGATCATCATGCCGGGGCGCATTCACATCGACCACTTCACAACCCTCGATGGGGTCGCCCAGGCACCGGGTGGCCCCGACGAAGACACCGACGGCGGCTTCGCGTTCGGCGGCTGGCAGGCACCCCTGATCGACTCGATCGATGGCGACCAGGTCGGTGAAGGAATATCCGCCATGGATGCCCTGCTGCTCGGTCGGCGAACCTACGACATCTTCGCCGGGTACTGGCCCCGCCAGCTCGACGGCCCTGACTCCGGCATCGCCCGCACCTTCGACCGGATCCCCAAGTACGTCGCCTCGCGCGGCCGGCCCGACCTCTCCTGGCGCGGTTCACACCTGCTGGGCCCAGACCTCGCAGCCGAGATCGCAGCACTTCGCGAGCGTCATCGAGAGATCCACGTGATCGGAAGCATCGACTTCGCCCGCACTCTCGTCGCTGAGGGCCTGTTCGACCAGCTGAACCTCTGGGTCTACCCGATCGTCGTCGGCCCCGGCAAGCGACTCTTTCCCGACGACGGCCCGCCAGCGGCGCTCGAACTGCTGGCCGCCGAACCGCCGTCGGCGAGAGGCACGGTTCTGCTTCGCTACGGCCCGACCGGCACCGCGCCGGCCACCGGCGACATGGGGCAGGATGACCGTGACCACGTCGATGTCGCCTGACGCCTGACGCCTGAGCGCGTGCCTGACACCGACGCCCGAGCGGGGTGCCGAGGTAATAGTGTTGAAGGGGCCCGTTTCGCGGTGCGCGGAATACACGGGGTCACCAGCCCACGGCGTTCAGGAGAAGTACTGTGACCGAATCCAATCCCATCGATTCCACTTCGACTACTGCCTGGAAGAACCTGGCCTCCATTGCTGACGGGTTCGCGCCCGACCTGAGGGCGTGGTTCGCCGCCGACCCGTCACGGGCATCCCGCTTCACCTTCCAGGCAGCCGACCTCACCGTCGACCTCTCGAAGTCGTTCCTCACCGATGAGATCCTGAGCGCATTGCTCCAGCTCGCCGAAGACACCGGCGTGGCTGGCCGTTACGAAGCGATGATCGCCGGCGAGCACATCAACGTGACCGAAGACCGCGCGGTACTTCACACGGCACTCCGCCGGCCGAAAGACGGCACGGGCCTAACACCACCGAAGGGGTTCGTGGTCGACGGCGAAGACATCGATGCCGCCGTGCACGCCACTCTCGACAAGGTGTACTCCTTCGCCGACGACGTGCGATCGGGAGCCTGGACCGGGGTCACCGGCAAGCGCATCGAGACCATTGTGAACATCGGCATCGGCGGCTCGGATCTCGGGCCGGTCATGGTGTACGAAGCTCTGAAGCCTTACGTACAGACGGGCATCCAGTGCCGTTTCGTGTCGAACATCGACCCGAGCGACATCTTCGAGAAGACCGCAGGGCTCGACCCCGAGACCACGCTGTTCATCGTGGCGTCGAAGACCTTCGGCACGCTCGAGACGCTCACGAATGCGCGCCTGGCACGCCAGTGGTTGTGGAACGCCCTCGCCGAGGCAGGGGCCATCTCAGACAGCGACGGTGACCGCTCGAACGCCGTTGCGAAACATTTCGTCGCCGTGTCGACCGCGCTCGACAAGGTCGCAGCGTTCGGCATCGACCCGCAGAACGCCTTCGGGTTCTGGGACTGGGTGGGCGGCCGGTACTCGGTCGACTCGGCCATCGGCACGGCCGTCGTCGTCGCCATCGGCCCTGACAACTGGCGCGAATTCCTCGCTGGCTTCCACGCGATCGATGAGCACATGCGCACCGCACCCCTCGCGGAGAACGTGCCGGTGCTGATGGGGCTCTTGAACGTCTGGTACACGAACTTCCTGAAGGCGCAGAGCCACGCCGTTCTGCCCTATGTGCAGTACCTGCACCGGTTCCCGGCCTACCTGCAGCAGCTGACGATGGAGTCGAACGGCAAGAGCGTCACGTGGGACGGCTCGCCCGTGACAACCGACACCGGTGAGATCTTCTGGGGCGAGCCCGGCACCAATGGCCAGCACGCGTTCTACCAGCTCATCCACCAGGGCACGCGGCTGATTCCCGCCGACTTCATCGCTGTCGCGAACCCCGCCCGCCCGCTGAAGGACGAGACCGGCGATGGTCACTCCGTGCGTCCTGGCCAAGACGTGCACGACCTCTTCATGGCCAACTTCTTCGCACAGACCAAGGCCCTCGCCTTCGGCAAGACCGCCGACGAGGTTCGCGCGGAGGGCACTGCAGAGTCGGTCGTGCCGGCACGCGTCTTCACCGGGAACAAGCCCACCACGAGCATCCTGGCTCCCGCCCTCACGCCAGGCGTGGTCGGCCAGCTCATCGCTCTCTATGAGCACATCGTGTTCACCGAGGGCACCATCTGGGGCATCGACTCGTTCGACCAGTGGGGCGTAGAGCTCGGCAAGCAGCTCGCTCTTCAGGTCGCACCGGCGGTCGATGGTGATGCACAAGCCCTCGAGTCGCAGGATTCGTCGACGAAGTCGCTCATCGCGAAGTACCTCGAGCTTCGGGAGTGACCTCTGCAGGCTCCCGCGTCGTTACACCGAAGGGCTGAATACCAGCCGGCGGAGACCGCGCCAGCGATAAACTCTCTTCATGCCAGGGCACGTTCTCGCACTCGATGATCCGCAGGCATTCCTCGGCGGGCTCGTCGAGGCGGTCGAGAGTGTCGTCTCCCGTGAGGCGGCGCAGTCCGCACTGACCGTCGTGCGAACCCGGTCGTTCGCTGACCGCCTGGCGCTCCGCAGCGGGTCCATCACGTCGATCAGCCTCGCCACACGCGGGTACATCATGGAGCTCACCCGCACCGGGCAGAACTACACCGCGGAGACGCGCCGAGTCGTACACGGCGTTGTGGTCTCACGCCGCATCCAGACACTCGGGGAATGGCTGCAGGCCTTTGCCGGGCGAGTGGCGGTTCTCGCCGGGGTCGCCACAGATGCGTCATCAGGGCCTGCAGATGCGCTGCGGTTGCTCGGCATCTCCGTCTCTGGCCCTTTGCTCAGTGTCCGTCGCGAGAACATGCTCCCAGATCTTCGCACGCTCCCCTTCAAGGTTCGCGGCCTCATCCCTGAGGAGGCTTCGCTGGCGCTCGATCGCATCGTCGAGTTGCTGCTCGACACGCTGCCGAGAGTGGTTGCCGGGTTCGAACTGAAGACGAACGCCGAACGCACGGCGACGGTCTACCTGCCTGAAACCCTGCAGGCCTACCTCGCACTGCCGACCGATTGGGCACGCACGCACGTCTACGCCGACGGCAGCACGCCGGAAAGCGCTCTGGCGTCCCAGCTGGCGATGCTCGAGCAGGCAGCCTCCCAGATGCACGACGCCGCCCTGCGGGGCGATGCCGACGTGCTGCTGGTCAATGGCCGATTCCTCACCTACAAGTTCGGCGATCTGAACTGACCAGGTGAGCAGGTGCGACCAGGCGCACGTGCCCCGCGCTCATCCGCGTGAATATCTGCGGTCAATCTGCAGCAGATCGTTCTACGCTGAGGAACACACGTGCGACTCGCGCACGAAGGGAGAAACGTGTCCGAGCTCGATCTGACCCCGGCCCCGACAGCACCAGAGCCACAGCCGGCCGCCCCGGTTGTGCTCACACCGCCCGCGGCCGTCGCAGAAGTCACGACCGAACAGGCTGTCGGCATGGTCCCGCTCGCCGCCGACAGCCGCGCGAAGCTCCACGAGACCGCGCAGTCGTTCGTCGCCGGGCTCGCCGCACTCACGCCCGGGAGCCCTGAGTTCGAAGCCAAGGTCGGTGACATCATCCGTATGGGTGAGCGCGAGATCCGCGAGAGCGCAGAGACGTCGAACCGGATGCTCACCAGACCGGCCTCGTCACTCGCCGCCGCCCGTGGCAGGGGCCCGGCAGGTGACCCGCAAGTCACTGTTGCCCTCACCCTGAACGATCTGCGGGCCACCCTCACCCAGCTCGACCCGGCGCGCGCAGACCTCACCGGCGCGAAGCGGCTGTTCAGCCGCCTGCCCGGCGGCAACAAGTTCACCCAGTACTTCGCCCGGTATCAGTCGGCACAGAAGCAGCTCGACGCCATCATCGAAGCCCTCGTTTCAGGGCAGGACGAACTGCTCAAAGACAATGCGGCCATAGAACAGGAACGCGCGAACCTCTGGGTCACCATGGGCAAGCTCGGCGAGTACGCGGCCCTGGCCGCTGCACTCGACGATGCCGTCTCGGCCCGCGCAGCCGAGGTTTGTGCAACCGACCCCCGGCTGGCCGACGCCCTCATCTCCGACGCGCTCTTTCCCATCCGGCAACGCCGGCAGGACCTCACGACTCAGATCGCTGTCTCGGTCCAGGGCTACCTCGCACTGGACATGATCCGAAAGAACAACCTCGAACTGGTCAAGGGAGTCGAACGCGCTCGCACCACGACCGTCGCCGCCCTCCGCACGGCTGTGATCGTCGCCCAGGCTCTGGCCAACCAGCGACTCGTTCTCGACCAGGTCACAGCACTGAACGACGCGACCAACTCGATGATCGAACGAACCAGCGAGGCTCTGAAGCAGCAGACGGTGATGATCCACGAGCAGGCGTCGTCGTCAGGCGTGAACGTCGAGACGCTGCAGCGCGCCTTCGACAACGTCTTCGCCACGATGGATGCGATCGACGGCTATCGCGCGGAGGCGGTCACGAACATGGCCGTCACCATCGCGGCCCTCGAGGGCCAGGTTGCACGTTCGCGGAGCTACCTCGACCGCTCCCGCGCGGGCGACGAGCCAGCCTGAGTCGCGACCTCACCGTCGGGTGGGCGCCGGTTCGGAGATCACCTCAGGCGGGGTCGTTGCTCCCAGGTCTGAACCACGGGGGCCTGAATTCCCGGTACCGCTCCGCCTGCGTACCCGCTTCACGATCGGGGGCACCACCAGGTACAGGGCGATGACCGAGTAGACCACAATGGCAAGAGGTTCGCTCACCAGCGCTGACGGATCGCCGGCACTGATCTGCAGCGAGCGACGCAGTTGGCGTTCCATCTCCGGGCCGAGAATCGCTCCGACGATGATCGGCAGTACGGGGAACCCGAAGCGCCGCGCCATGTACCCGAGAGCACCGATCAGCAGCAGGATGACGATGTTGAATGGCTGCATCCCCACCGCATACGCACCGAGGGTAGCGAAGAACAGGATGCCCGCGTAGAGGTACGGCCGGGGAATCCGCAGCAGTTTCGCCCACATCGGCGCGAGCGGCAGGTTGAGCGCCAACAACAGGGCGTTGCCGATGAAGAGGCTGGCGATGAGCGTCCACACCAGCAGAGGCTCGGTCGCGAACAGAAGCGGGCCCGGGTGGATGCCGTACTGGTTGAAGGCGGCGATCATCACGGCAGCAGTAGCCGTGGTGGGCAGACCGAGCGTGAGCAGAGGGACGAGAGTCCCCGCTGCTGAGGCATTGTTCGCCGCCTCAGGGCCGGCCACGCCCTCGATGGCACCGTGCCCGAACTCCTCGGGGTGCTTCGAGAGTTTCTTCTCGGCGACATAGGAGAGGAAGGTGGGTATCTCTGCTCCTCCCGCCGGGATCGCGCCGAACGGGAAGCCGATCACGGTGCCTCGCAGCCACGGCTTCCAGCTGCGCTTCCAGTCGTCCTTGCCCATCCAGGGCACGCCCACGGGAATGGTGGCCTGTTTGCCACGCCGCAGGTGGGCGGCGATCCAGAGCGCCTCCCCCACGGCGAACAGTGCCACAGCGATGACGACCACGTCGATGCCACCGGAGAGCAGAGGCTGACCGAAAGTGAGTCGAGGCTGGCCGGTCGTGGCATCCATTCCCACCAAGCCGATGGCGAGACCGATGAACAGTGACGACAGGCCACGGATGCGGCTTGTTCCGAGCACGGTGCTCACCGCGACGAACGCGAACACCATCATGGCGAAGTACGAAGGGGCGCCGAGGCTGATGGCGATCGCCACCACGAACGGGGCAACGAAGACGATGCCGCCCGTTGCGATCGTGCCTGCAACGAAGGAACCGATGGCCGCGGTGGCGAGAGCCTGCGCGCCCCGCCCTGCCTTGGCCATCTTGTTGCCCTCGAGCGCAGTGACCACCGAGGAGGACTCGCCGGGGGTGTTGAGCAGAATCGACGTCGTCGACCCGCCGTACATGCCGCCGTAGTAGATACCGGCGAACATGATGAGTGAACCAGTCACATCAAGTGCGTAGGTGAGGGGCAACAGGAGCGCAACCGTCATCGCCGGGCCAATGCCCGGCAGCACCCCCACTGCGGTGCCGAGCAGCACACCGATGAGCGCGAAGAGCAGGTTCTGCAGCGTCAGTGCGTTGGCGAACCCGTCAAGAAGCAGAGTGAGGTTCTCCATTACAGGATTCCTGTCAGTACGCCGGCTGGCAACGGAATGCCGAGCCCCAGCACGAAGCCGTAGAACACACCGACGGCGAGCAGCACACCGATGACCAGGGCCCAGACGAAGCGCCTCGATCCGAGCAGTAGTGCAGAGCCATAGAAGAGGAGTGCGCTCGAAACGACGAAACCGAGAAAGTCGAGCGTGAGGGCATAGGCCAGGATGACACCCGCCAGACCGAACACGGTCGGCCAGTGTGCCGCCAGCGTGAGGTCGATGTCTTCGCCCTCTTCAGCGGCCGCGCGCCCGCCGCGCAAGACGCTGACGGTGAGGGCGATCGAACAGACGCCCAGGCCGATCGCGATGATTGTGGGGACGACCTGCGGGCCCATCACCCCAGCGTTGACTGCTGTGCGGCGAATGTGAGCCGTGTCAAAACCGATCACGATCGCCAGTGTGGCAAGAAGGGCAGCGACTCCGAGTTCTGAACGACCCCTCAGCCATGTCGGCAGCCGTGTCGCTGCCCGGGCAGCCGACGCTCCCCTGCTCTTTGAAGTGGGCGAGGTGCCCAGGATGTCGGCACTCATATCAGGCCGAGTGTCTTCAACGTCGTCGAGACGCGGTTGTCCTGTTCGGTCAGAAAGGCATCGAAGTCGGCGCCGGTGAGGAAGGCATCGGTCCAGCCGTTGGCCTCGAGAACAGCACCCCACTGTTCACTGTCGTGCATGGCTGTGACGGCGCCGACCAGACGGGCAGTCTCAGCGTCACTCAAGCCTGGTGCCGCGAGCAAGCCTCGCCAGTTGGTGAAGACCAGGTCGACGCCCTGCTCGGTGAGGGTGGGCGCATCGATCACGGGCACACGCTCTTTGCTGGTGACGGCCAACACACGCAGGTCGCCGGACTTGACCTGCTCCAGGAACTCGCCGTATCCGGAGGCCGCGAACTTGAGCTTGCCGCCGAGGATGGCGGGGAGCAACTCACCGCCGCCGTCGTACGAGATGAAGTTGACCGCTGTCGGGTCGATTCCGACAGCGTCAGCCAGTTGCATGGGCAGCAGGTGATCAGGGCCACCGGGCGACGACCCGCCGCCCACCGCGAATGAGGCCGGGTCGGTCTTCCACGCCGTGACCATGTCGTCCAGGGTCATGAACGGAGAATCGGCGGGAACGAAGATCGCTCCTGCCTCCTCGATGAGCCTGGCGATCGGCGTTGCATCGGCCACCTTTGCGTCGCCCTCGTTGGTGTAGGCAGCACCGACAACGCCGAGCCCCATCATGAGCATGAAGTTCGCGTTGCCCTTCTCGGTGAGCGTGCGTGCAAGACCGACGGTTCCGCCTGCTCCCGCCAGGTTGGTCACCTCGGTGCCGGTGGCGACCCCGATCTCGTCCATCACCTTCACTGCAGCACGGCCTGTCACGTCGTATCCGCTGCCCGGTGCGTTGGGCACCATGACCTGCAGGTTCTTGAGCGGCCCGCTGTCCGTCGCCGCTGTGCTCCCGGCTCCGGTGACGCCGCAGGCACTCAGCGCGATCGCCAGTGCGGAGGCAAGAAGGGCGGTGCCGAACATGCGCCGGGGTGCTGTGGTTGTGCTCATGACAATCCTCTTTGATTGGGTGACAGCCTCATCGCTGCACAGATTCATGGTCTGCGAGCCGCCATACCCCGCACAACTTGTGGAGTTAGGGAACGTTGTGTAGCTTGCGTTCCATTTCCTCCTTCTTCAATTGTGAGGCACAATCTTTCTGGGGCCACCGTCGGCCGTCAGGGGGCACATGCATTCCAGATCACCCTTTCACGCCCGCCTCAGCCTGACCCGGCAGCTGCTGCTCTTCCAACTCGTGCTCATCGCGATGGTGCTTGTCGCTGTCACGGCCATCAGCCTGGAACAGTCCCGCAGCTCCTTCACCAGCGGGTCAGTGCGCCGGATGCTCACCGTCGCCGAATACACCGCCGCCAACCCTCTGCTGCGAAGCCAGCTCTCCACGGGCATCCTCCCCCAGCAGCTCGTCGGGCCGGTCGAATCCCTGCGCACCACGACAGGCGTCGACGAACTCATCGTGACGGACGCCGCGGGTCTAGTGCTCGCTTCGCCCGCTGACCCCCGGTTGTTGCGTTCCACACTGCAACTCGAAGAAGCTCCGTCCGACGGGGCCTGGACGGGCGAGGTCGCACTCGGAGGCGTGGATCACGTCGTTGCACAGGTACCCATTCTCAGCGATGCGGGCACGCTCGTGGGCACCATCATCGCCGGGCGGCAGGTTCCCTCGCTTGCCGGGCTTCTCGCGTCTGCCGCGCCGAACCTGCTGACCTACCTCGGTGTGGCCGGCGTTCTGGGAACCGCGGGTTCCTTGCTGCTGGCTGCCCGGGTGAAACGCCAGACCCTGGGCCTCGAGCCGGAACAGATCGGGCGTCTGGTCGAACATCGTGACGCAATGATCCACGGCATCAGGGAGGGGATGATCGCGGTCGACGCCGACGGAATCATCACCCTGGCCAACGACAGTGCCCAGGCGCTGCTCGGATTGCCAGCCGACGCAGAGGGCAAGCCGATCGGCGGAGTCGGGCTCGACGCTGACGCTGTGCAGACACTGCGATCACACGGCTTCGACCAGGACACCCTCCTGGTGAACAACGGCATGCTGCTCGTTCTCAACCAGACCACGATTCATCCGCCGCGTGCTAGACCCGAAGTTGTGACCACTCTGCGGGATCGAACAGAACTCGTCACCCTTCAGAACGATCTCGGCAGCAGCCGCCAGGCCACAGACACCCTGCGCGCCCAGACGCACGAGTTCGCGAACCGCTTGCACACCATCTCGATGCTGATGCAGCTGGGCGACACCGATGCTGCGGTGGACTACATCGACGCTGTCAGTCGTGACCGCTCAGAGCTGGATTCCGCCGTGCTCACGCGGATCCAGGAGCCTGCTGTCGCAGCGCTGATCATCGCGAAGACCTCGGTCGCCAGGGAGCGCGGCACTGAGCTCCGACTGAACGCCGAGGCTGTCTTGCCTCGAGTCGACGCCGGGATGTCCGCAGACCTCGTCACGGTGATCGGGAACCTCGTGGAGAACGCCTTCGACGCCGTCGCCGGAGCGACACAGCGCGTCGTACTGCTCGATGTGAGGCCTGTCGACACAGGCACTGCGCATCCGTCCGCCGTACGCGTCGCAGTGAGCGATACCGGTCCGGGAATCGACAGCGCCCTGCTCGAGAAGGTCTTCGAGGTCGGGGTCACGTCGAAGTCGGCTGTTGCTGGTGGGTCGAGCCACGGCTACGGACTCGCGATCGTACGTCTCGTTGCCACCCGGCGGGGCGGCGACGTGACGTACCGACACGACGGAAGGGCCGGAGCGCAGTTCGAGGCGATGCTGCCCGTGACCGAGAAGAGCGAGGCTTCGCATGTGTGAGGTGCTCATCGTCGACGATGACTTCATGGTCGCAAGGGCCCACCAGCGAATCGTGCAGCAACTACCCGGATTCCAGGTGGTTGGTGTCGCACATTCCGGGGAACAGTCGCTCGAATTGATCGACATGCTCGCACCCCAGCTCGTGCTGCTCGACATGTATCTGCCCGACATGACGGGGCTCGAGGTGATCCGTCGTGCGCGATCGGAGGGAGTCGACGTCGATTTCCTCGTTCTGAGCGCGGCGCGCGAAGCCGAGATGGTGACCGCTGCCCTGCAGGGCGGCATCGTGAGCTACCTGTTGAAGCCCTTCAAGATCAGCGAATTGACCAGTCGACTTGCGGCATACGCCGAACGCAGGGAACTCCTGTCGCAGCCCGGGACATTGAGCCAGGCCGACCTGGACCAGGCACTCGGGTCTGCCGGGGGTGCAGCATCCGGTCGCGTCGCAGACCTGCCGAAGGGCCTCAGCAAGGAGACCGGCGCGCTCATCGAACGGGTACTTCGCGAAGCCACACCTGACATCGCGGCGTCAGAATGCGGCGATTCGCTCGGAATGTCACGGGTCGTCGCGCGTAAATACCTCGAGTACTTCGTCGGAAACGGCCAGGCTTCCGTCTCGTTGCGCTACGGCCAGACCGGCCGACCCCAGCGCCGCTACGCGTGGATCGCGGGGTGAGCAGCGCACTGGTCTTGCCAGACCCTGTCGCCCACTGACTTGATCGCGCTCGTCGGCTCGGCTCAGTGGCTGTGCCCGTGCACGAACCAGATTCCCTCGAAGTATTCAGTGCCCACGTTGCGGAGGGTGTGGGCGATGCGCGAATCGAACCCGAGAGACTCGCCCTCGCGCAGCACGAAGATCTCACCACCGATGGTGATCTCGACCTCGCCGGCCAGCACGTACCCATACTCGTAGCCCTCGTGCTGCTGCACGCTGCCCCCGTCGCTCGACGACGCACCCGGAGCATACGTGACCTTCATGAAGTTCACGGCCTTCTCGGGAGTAGCCGCCAGGCGCTCCCACACGACTCCAGCCGCCATGTCGAGGTGTGGCCGATGCGATGGATGCTCGACCGAGATGCGGTTCGCGTATTCCGACGGGCGCCACGCCGTCGTTGGGTCGGCTCCCGAAGCCACGAACGACGTCCCCACAGGTTGAGCCTCTGAAATCGAGACCCCGTTCTCCGTGCCGAAGAACTCATCGACAGAGACGTTCAGCAACTGGGCGAGCACGTACAACGTCGCCACAGAAGGCTGGGACTTGTCATTCTCGATCTGTGAGATGAACGACGCCGACACATTCGCCTGCCGTGCGAGCTCTCGCAGTGACATTCCCGTCGACAGACGCAGATCACGCATTCGGGAGCCTAGATTGTCCACGGCAGACCGTACCCCTCTGTGCGCTGGTGCTCAATGCGGGCGTGGCGCCGCATAAGGTGTAGTGCCACTGTACGGCCCGAAAGATGATCCAAGCCGCCCGTTCGACAAATATACACAGAACGGTGGCTCCGATGTCGTAGTGTTAAGTGTTACCAAACACTTCGACCATACACAGGGGTATGAGATGAGTATCAGCGCAGGCCACCACGTTGGCATCATTGTCAAGAATCTCGACCGATCGATCTACTTCTATCACGACCTCCTCGGCTTCGAATTCGACAACGAGCCGAGTCCGTGGTTCGAAGGAGACGAACTTTCACGCGGTGTGGGCGTGCCAGATGCCCGACTGCGCCAGGTCTGCCTGCGCGCTCCCGACGGCCTCATCGTCGAACTGATCGAATACGGCAATCGCCCGGCCGACAACGATCGACCGATCCAACAGAACTATCTCGGTGCGATGCATCTGGCCTTTCGTGTCGACGATGCGAAATCGGCCCGCGCTGAGCTCGAGAAAAAGGGTGTCGAGTTCCTCTCCGAGGTCAACGTCGTCGACGAGGGCGTTCTCGCCGGCTGGCGCTGGGTCTACCTGCATGATCCCGACGGCATCCCTCTTGAGCTTGTCGAGGTCGCCTACGTGAACCGCGAAGAACGCACAGCCGGCATTGCCGAGTACCTTGCTACACGGCCGCCGCTCGAGTCAGTGATCTGATCACCGACGGGCCGAACAACCACCACCACCCCCCGAAACACCGACGAAAGAAATCGAACATGGCACAGACCGACCCCTCCGACTCCAGCCCGGGGCGCGCACTCATCGTGGGTGCCACCGGCATCATCGGCCAGACGGCCGGCCGCCAGCTCGCCGACCTCGGTTGGCAGACCTTCGGCCTCTCACGAAGCGGTGCCCTCGCCGTACCGGGAGTCACCTCCATCGCCGCCGATCTACTCGACCCCGATGCACTGTCTGCCGCGCTGGCAGGCACGAAGCCTGACATCGTCTTCATCACGGCCTGGATGCGCAACGAGACGGAGGCGGAGAACATCCGGGTCAACAGCGCCATGGTGCGCAACGTCCTCGCCGCGCTCGAACAAGAGCACTCGGTGCGCCACGTCGCCCTGTTGACCGGACTGAAGCACTACCTCGGGCCGTTCGACAACTACGCAACCGGCGTGATGGCCGACACCCCTTTCCACGAGGACGAACCTCGTCTCGACTCTCCGAACTTCTACTACGCCCAGGAAGACGAGTTGTTCGCGTCGGCGGAGAAGAACGGCTTCACGTGGAGCGTGCACCGCGCCCACACGGTTTTCGGTTACGCCGTCGGCAACGCAATGAACATGGTGTTGACACTCTCTGTGTACGCCACGCTCTGCAAAGAGCTGGGCCTTGTCTTCACCTTCCCCGGCTCCGAGACGCAATGGAACGGGGTGACCGACGTCACTGATGCCGATCTGCTGGGCGAGCAACTCATCTGGGCGAGCACCCACGCCGAGGGCCAGAACGAGGCATTCAACATCGCGAACGGCGACGTCTTCCGCTGGCGCTGGCTGTGGCCCCGCCTCGCCCGCATCTTCGGCGTCGAGTGGGCGGGTTTCGAAGGCAGCCCCCGGCCGCTGACCGACCAGATGGCGGGAATGGAGGACACCTGGAAGGGCATCGCAGCGAAATACGACCTGGTCGAACCAGACCTCACCAAGCTCGCCTCATGGTGGCACAGCGATGGTGACCTCGGTCGCAACATCGAATGCCTCACCGACATGGGCAAGAGCCGCACAGCCGGGTTCCTGAACTTTCGCGTCACCCCAGACAGCTTCGTCGACAAGCTCGAGCGCTACCGGGCAGCGCGCATCCTGCCCTGATCCCCACCCTCCCGAGCACGAAGAAGCCCCCGCGACCGGATGATCGCGGGGGCTTCTTCGTTGACCCTACTCGGGCAGCGAACCCGAGAACTGGATGTGGGCCTTGATGGTCGTCGCGGGGTGGTGTGCAGCATCCAGAGCATCGAGAGCCTCGTCGACGGCGAACTGCTGGGTGACGAGCGGGCTCAGGTCGATGCCGGTCTGAGCGAGGAACCGGAGAGTCTCCGGCCAGACCCCCGGCGAGCCGATCGAGCCGGTGATGCGCAGTTCTTTCGATTGGATCAGGCCCAGTTTCGCCGGCGCCTCACGCCCGACGTCGATGCCGATGTAGGCCACCCGTCCACGGAAGGCGGCAAGTTCGAGAGCGCGAGCCATGACGTCGGGTCGTCCGCTGGCCTCGACGACCACGTCGGCACCTCTCCCTCCCGAACGGAGTGCGAGTTCAGCCTCGATCTCGTCGGGGCCGACGGCGGCGACCGCACCGAGGGCACGAGCTGCGCGCTGGCGTTCGGGCGACGGCTCGACCACGATCGTGAGTGCCCCCAGAGCCGATGCAGCAGCCGTCACCGCGAGTCCGATGGGGCCGGCGCCGAGCACGACAAGTACGTCACTGGCGTTCACGTTTCCGACTCGCATGAGCCCGGCGTAGGCGACGCTGAACGGCTCGACGAGCGCCCCGTTGGTGTACGTGATTCCGTCGGGCAGGTGATGCAGCCACGCCGGTTTGGCCACGAAGAACTCGGCCGCGGCCCCGCTGATGGAGAATCCGAAATGGTCATCTCCGATGACGCACTCACCCACGACGCGGTCACCGACAGCGAACTGCGTGACCTTCGAGCCCACGCGCGCCACTTCGCCCGACCACTCGTGCCCCGGAATGATCGGGTACGAGAACGGGATGATGTACCGGCCTTCGAGTAGGTCGATGTCCGAGTGGCAGACGCCGACCGAGCGTGCCGCGACGAGCACTTCATCGTCGGCTATCTCGGGAACTGCCAGTTCCGAGACCGTCGGTTCGTTCTGTGCCACATACTGCAATGCCTTCATTGGATGCCCTTCTGATGTTCCAGCGACGTGAATTCGACAGCGCCGAGTGGTCAGCGCGAATCCGTGATCGGGTGTTGCTTGGTCAGCGAACGCTGTCAGCGCGCGTTGACCAGAACCTTGACCTGGTCACCGGTGGGCGAAAGAAGCGTCTCGAAACCCTTGGCGACGATGTCATCCATCGAGATCTGGGCGCTCACGACCTTCTCGACCGGGTAGCGGCCACGTGAGATGAGGTCGATGATGCGCGGCCAGTCGGTCACGGGGTAGCACCAGGTGCCCGAGAGCGTGATGTCGTGCTCCGAGAGCACCATCGGGTCGATTGCGGCAGCCCTGGTGTGCAATCCGGTCTGGGAGATACGACCCGCTGAACGTACTGCGGCGATCGCCGTCTGCAGGGCCCGCTCGTTGCCTGAGCACTCGATGACCGCATCGGCACCGATGCCGTCGGTGTGGTCCTTCAACCACGCGGCGACGTCGACCTTCGAGGGGTCGAGAACCTCGCCCACGTCGAGGCTCCTCGCGAGCGCGGCGCGGGTCGGATTCAGCTCCGAGATGAAGATGTTCGCACCGATCGATGAGGCATACAGGGCGGCGAGCGCCCCGATCGGGCCGGCCCCGGTGATCAGCACAGTGTCACCTGCACGCACCTGCGCTGTGTCGACCCCGTAGGCGGCGACAGCACCCGGTTCAACCAGTGCCCCCTGCAGTTCGGTCATCGAATCAGGCAGAATGCTGACGTGCGTCGCGGGCACGACGGCCAGTTCAGCGATGCCTCCCGACTGGTAGCTGAGGCCGACACAGGCCATAGACCGGCACAGGTGGTTGAGACCGCGGCGGCAGTAGTAGCACTGGCCGCAGTAGAGCAGCGGCATCACCGAGACGCGCTGGCCAACGGTGACATTCGTCACTCCGGCGCCCAGCTCGACGACTTCGGCCGAGAATTCGTGACCGAGGACCTGAGGGGCCGTGGCACCCGTGAGGGCGTGCGGGCTCGACGGAATCACGATCGGTCCCATGGCGTACTCGTGCAGGTCGGTACCGCAGATGCCGCACCAGTAGGGGCGCAGCAGAACCTCCCCAGCCAGGGGCCGCGGTGTGCCGACCTCTTCGACGCGGATGTCGTGTGCGCCGTGGAATACTGCTGCCTTCATCGCTTTGTCACCGTTCGTTCTGTTCGTTCGTCGTTGTTGTTGTTGTGGCATTTGCCAGTGAGTGCTCCGCTGCACGGAGCGTCGGGTCGAACAGCACCTTGCCGTCGAGCTTGCCGGTCGCGAGACGCTCGAGCTGGCCGGCGAGGTCGGCGAGCGGAAGAACGCCTTCGAGCAGCTCGGGGCCCAGGTTCGTCGCCGACAGTATGTCGAGCGCCGGCCCGAGGTCTTCTCCGCAGACATGCGCGAGCGTGGTTCGCACGGTGATCTCACGCATGACCAGCGCGTGAATGTCGACCGACTGCTCAGACGAAGGCAAGCCCACCTGCAGAATCGTGCCTCCGTTGCGCACGAGTGAGATCGCATGATTGAGCTGGCCGGGTGCCCCGCTCGCCTCGATGACGACGTCAGCACCGCGCAGACCGACTGCGTCGAGAACGGATGCCCGGGCATCCGGCCCCGCAGCGACCACTCGTGTCGCGCCGAGCCTCAGCGCCCGGTCGAGCCGGGGGCCTTCGAAGTCGATCACCGTCACGTCGACCTGGGCGAGCGAGGTGACGCCGGCGAGCACGAACGACCCGATGGCTCCGGCACCGATGATGACCACCGTGTCGCCGTCGGCGGCGCCCGAACGCCGAGCAGCGTGCAGGCCAACCGCGAGCGGCTGGGCGAGCCCTGCCAGGTCGAGTGAGAGCCCGGCGGGGAGCGCAACGAGTGCTCGCTCGGGGCACGAGACGTACTCCGCCATGCCTCCATCGACGTTCAGCCCCAGCGTGTAGTAGTTCAGGCAGAGGTTCGTGCGACCCTCGAGACACCGGGCGCACGTGCCGCATGAGATGCCCGCCCCACTCGCAACGAGGTCGCCGACCGTGAACCGACTGCCGTCACCGGTCTCGACGATCTCGCCGACGAACTCGTGGCCGAGAATCATCGGTCCGCTGTGGTGGCTCACCGGGTGCTCGTGGCCGATCGGAAAGATGATCGGACCAGCCTTCCACTCTGTTGCATCGGTGCCGCACATGCCGCTGCGCAGCACCTTGATGAGGGCCTCGCCCTCCCGGCGCTCCGGCACCGGAACCTCTGCCAGACGAACGTCGTGGTCGCCGTAGTAGACAGCCGCCCTCACGATCCGGCTCCTTCCGCCTGCATCGACTAGACCGCCTCGCCGCGACCGGCGGCCGTGTTCAGGTGCGACTGCGAGTTGCGCAGCAGCGGCAGGGCACCCCCGACACTGTAGTATCGCTGGCCCGCCACAAGCAGGTCTTCGGCGGGGAACTTGGTGATGACCTCACACCCGGTCGCCGTGACGACGAGCTCCTCCTCGATGCGGGCCGCGCCGATGCCGTCGGCCGACGGCCAGTAGGTCTCGAGCGCGAAGACCATGCCTTCGACGAGGGTCTCCGGATGATCGAGCGAGACGAGCCTCGAGAAGATCGGCTTCTCCCAGATCGACAGGCCGACCCCGTGGCCGTACTGCAGCGCGAAAGCGGCCTCCTCGTCGGGGAATCCGAACTCCTGCGCTGTCGGCCAGACCCGCACGATGTCGGCCGTGGTCGCGCCGGGTCGCACCAGCGCGATCGCCTTGTCCATGTATTCTCGCGCGATCTTGTAGGCGTCATGCTGGGCACTGCTCGCCGAACCGACCGCGAAGGTGCGGTAGTAGCACGTGCGGTACCCCTGGTAGCTGTGAAGAATGTCGAAGAAAGCCGGGTCGCCGGGCCGGATCAGCCGGTCTGAGTAGACATGCGGGTGCGGCGAGCACCGCTCGCCCGAGATCGCGTTGACACCCTCCACGTATTCGGAGCCGAGGTCGTACAGCACCTTCGAGACCAGCCCGACGGCCTCGTTCTCCCGCACGCCCGGGCGCAGGAATTCGTAGAGCGATTCGTACGCGGCATCCACCATCGATGCCGCCTGGCTCAGCAGCGCGATCTCGTCGCCCGTCTTGACGGTCCGTGCCCGCAGGAAGACCTGCTGGCCGTCGACCACTGTGATGCCCTCCTTCTGCAGGGCGAAGAGAATGGGCAGCTCGATGACATCCACTCCGAGCGGCTCATTCTGCAGGCCGAACTTCTCGAGTTCACGCTTGATCTTCTTTGCCACGCCTTCAGCGATCTCGGCGTCGGGGCTGAAGGCGCCGCGCAGGGTCGAGATCCCTGCGCGTGCACCCGACTCGAGCCGGGGTTTCACGGCTCCGTGGTGGGGTGCGTGGGGGTCTGCGTCAGCCTCTGCGGTAGTCGTCGACAGCCAGGGATTGTAGAGCTGGTGGTGTTTGGCGGCAGACCCGAAATCCCACACGATGGGGTCACTGTTTCGCGTCAGAAGCGAGAAACGAATCAGCTTGTCCATCGCCCAGGTGCCGATGTGCGTCGCCGACATGTACCGGATGTTCGAGAAGTCGAACGCGAGCACCGCACCGAGGTCTGAGCTCTGAAGCTCGGCTTTGAGCTTCGCGAGCCGCTGGGTGCGCAGACGGTCGAAGTTGATGCGGTCTTCCCAGTCGACGGCATTGGTGCCGAAGGTTGCTGTGGTCATGATGTGATTCCCTTCAGGAATACAAGTGTCTGAGGTGAAGCCGTGCAGCCGTGCAGCGATCAGCCGGAGATCATGCCGCTGCCTTGCGTCTGCGGGAGCGCGCAACCGAGTACACGATCGCCGCGATGAGGATGAGGAGGCCCTGGAAGACGTACTGGAAGACGCTGCCGAGCCCCAGCACGGTCGTCGCATTGAGTACCTGGGTGAGCAGGATGGCCCCGAGCAGCGAGCCGATGAAGGTGCCACGCCCGCCCAGCAGGCTGGTTCCGCCGAGTACCACGGCGGTGATGCTGGTGAGGGTGTAGCTCGACCCGGCGGCGGGGTCGCCGATGCCGATCTGCGTCATCAGGATGATCGCACCGAGAAACACGAAGAGCGAGGTCAGAACGTAGCCGAGAATCACCGTGCGGTTGACCGGGACGCCGACGCTGCGTGCCGACTCCTCGTTCGAGCCGACCGCCCGCAGGTTCCACCCCCAGCGGCGCTTGCGCAGCAGGTACTCGGCGAGAAGGGCGATCGCCACCAGAACGATGAAGACCACCGGGATCGGCCCGACAGACGTTGAGAGATTCGCGGTGAAGTCGGTGTTGATGTAGCCACCCTGCGTGTCACGCAACAGGAAGGCGAACCCGCCGAGGGCGATGTAGAGCGTCAGGGTCGCGGCAATGGGGGTGAACCTGAGGTAGCGGATCAGTACCGCGTTGACGAGGCCCACCGTTGCCGCTGTTGCGATCATCAGAAGGAGACCGAGGCCGATCGTCGCAGCAGATGCGCCGTCATTGACGAAGAACGAGGCAATGACGACCAGAAAGCCGGCCAGGGGCCCGACCGAGAGGTCGATGCCGCCGAGAAGCAGCGGAATGGTCTGACCCAGGGCAATCGCCCCCAGGCCGCAGGCCGTCATGAGCATCGAGAAGATGTTGAAGCTCCCCAGGTACTGGGGGTTCTGCGTCAACACGTAAGCGCCCAGAACGACGATCACCGCGACAAGGAGCGCCGACGGGGCGTAGTCGCCCTGGAGAAAACGACGGAACCCCGTCGACCGCGCCTTGCCCGTGCCGTCGATGTCGAGCTGAATGGTGTGGGTGGTCGAGCTCACCGCAGCCATGACGATGGCCTCTTCGGTGACCTCGTCTCCCGAGAGGGTGCTGACAAGGTGACCACGCGACATCACGATGACCCGGTCGCAGAGGCCCTCGAGCTCTTTGGCGTCAGACGAGGCGATGATCACCGGGATGCCGTTGGCCGAAGCCTCCCGCAGAATACGGTAGATCTCCACGCGTGCACCGACGTCGACGCCCTGGGTCGGCTCGTCGGCGATGAGAAGCACCGGATCGGACAGCAGGGCGCGGGCGATCACGACCTTCTGCTGGTTTCCCCCGGAGAGAGCGCCGACCGGTGCATCCAGCGACGGCGCCTTGACCGACAGTTCGGTGAGCGACTCTGTCACGGCGTCGAGTTCCCTGCTCCGGCTGAGAAGGTAGGTCGACCTGAACTTCTTCAGCGCCGAGATTGCTGCGTTCTCGCGAACGTTCAGCGACATCATCAGACCTTCACGATGACGGTCGGCCGGCATGAAGGCCGCGCGATGCAGCAGTTCACGGGGCGTGTACGCCGTGCCACCGATCGTCACCGAGCCGTCGAAGCTCTCAAGCCCGGCGAGCGCACGAAGCAGCTCGCTCTGGCCGTTGCCGACGACGCCGGCCACGCCGATGATCTCGCCGCGGCGGCCGGCGATACTGACGTCAGCAAACCCCGGGCCGGAGATTCCGGCGACATCGAAGTTGAGCTGGGCATCCGTCGGCAGGTCGATCTTTGCCGGAAAGGTCGATTCGAGCGTGCGGCCCACGATGAGGGCCAGCAGTGCATCGTCGGTGATCTCGTCGACGATCGCAGTGCCACGCACCTTGCCGTCGCGCAACACGGTCACGCGATCGGCGAGTTCGCGTACCTCTGCGAGGCGGTGCGTGATGTATACCACCGAGGTGCCGGCGGCCACCGCTTCACGAACTCGCCCGAAGAGCAGGTCGACGGCTTCGCGCCCGAGCGGCGCAGTCGGTTCGTCGAGGATCAGCAGTGACGGCTTGCGCGCAAAGGCCTTGGCGATCTCGAGCAGGTGCTTCTGCGCAAGAGTGAGGGTCTCGACGCGGTCTTTCAGGTGCACGTGCAGGCCGACCCCGGTGAGAAGCGACTGGGCAACGTCGTCGGAATCGCCCTGGCCAGAGAACACGGAGCTCGGCAGTGCGACCCGCAGGTTCTCTTCGACGGTCATGTCCCCGAGCACCGCGGGGTGCTGGTGCACGATCGCCACACCGAGGCTGCCTGCGAGGGTCGGGGTGAGGCTGTCGTAGACCTGCCCGCCCATAGTGATCGAACCAGAACTCGGGGGCGTCTGGCCCGACGCGATGTTCATCAGAGTGGACTTGCCGGCACCGTTCTCACCAAGGATCGCGTGCACCTCGCCGGGGCGGATCTCGACGGATACCTCGGTCAGCGCTGCGACGCCGGCGTAGTACTTCGAGATTCCGGACATCGCCAGAGTGGCGGGGCGCGTCGGGGTTTCGGTTTCCTGGAAGGTGTTCACGGTTCGCCTTTGAAATGTCGTGGGTGGGAGGACAGTCGGGCCGGTCGCTCAGAGGCGACCGGCCCGACCGAGGGCAATCGATCAGTGTGGCGCTGGTGCGCTACTTTCCGAGAGTCGCCTGCTGGGCTCCGGGCATCTGGGCCGAGAGGTAGACGTCTCCAGGAAGGGACTTGTCGCACTGCACGCCGTGCGGTTGCTGGCTGACCGAGTCTTCGAAGATCGGGCCCTTGAACGAGGTGTCCGTCGGAATCTCGCCACCGGTTGCCTTGGCCACCGCGTAGTCGACTGCCAGGCGAACGTTGTCGTTACCGGTGGCCACCGTCATCAGCTTGAAGTCGGGGTTTGCGGCGTGGTTGTCTTCCCAGAAGCAGCTCAGCGAGTTGCCGTCAGACGTGGCCAGGGCCGGGATCGAGCGGCCACTCTGCGGGAACAGAGGCAACGAGCTGACGAGGGTCGGGCCGAAGTCAGAGACGATCACATCGATCTTCGGGTACTTGGCGATGTCTGCCGTCAGCAACTGCTGCGTCAGGGTCGGGTCCCAGTTGGTGGCCTGGAACGGGGTCTCACCAATGAACGAGTACGAGCTGCCGAGCGCCGAGGACATGGCGTTGTACTCGTCTGTGCTCTGGCTGTTTCCGGCCGGGCCGCCGAGGAACAGGATGTTGCCGCCGGCGGGTACGTTCTTCTGAATCCAGTTCGCCCAGTTCTTACCGTCGGTCGCGAAGTCGTCGCCGATCCATGTGTCGAAGTTCACACCCGCTTTTCCACCCGGGTCGACACGGTACGGCACCGTGACGACACCGGCCGTGTATGCAGCGGTGAGAGCGGGCAGAACTGCCTTGCCTGCATCCGGGAACACGACCATCGCGTTGACGCCGCTGGCTACCATTCCCTTGATGTCCGAGCTGGCCTTCTCGGTCGAGCCCTGGCCGTCGGCGTAGGTGAACTTCGTCACGCTCGGGCACTTCGAGGCCTCATCTTTACCCGAAGCCGTCGTCACGAGGCGCCAGCTGTTGCCGCCGAACCCGTCGAGCAGAGCGAACGAGATGGGCTTGGTGCCGCACCACGAGGGTGCGCCTTCGACGTGAGTGACTGCGCCAGCCGCGGCGCTGCTGCCGCCGGCCGCTGAGCCGCCCGCGGTTCCGCATCCAGTCAGGATGAGGGCCGCTGCCGCAGCCAGGGCGGCAACGGATGCAAATTTGGTGCGAGGTTTCATTTCTTCCTCCAATGTGGGCGTGACGCCTCTGTCACGCTCCGGTCCGACGACCGAAGTTCTGTTAGATCGCGCCTGCGGTCGCAGGTGCGTGGGTAGTGCGTGCGAAACGGGCGAAGACGGCTCTCCAGTTGACGGTGTACAGCGAGACGCCAACGCCGAGCGCTGCCGCCTGAACAAGGGTCTGGATGGCCGTGGAGACGCCGAGCGTGATGACGAACTGGGTGAGCTGCTGTAGAAAGACCGCCGCGACGACGGTGGCGAGCGGAAAGCCTCGGCCGCCGAGGAGCGAGGTGCCCCCGAGTACCACGACCGCGACCGACGGAAGGAGGAACTTGTCGCCTTCGAAGGCCGAGGGTTGCGCGGTGATGCCGGCGATCATGACCCCGGCCAGGCAGTAGAGCAACTGCGCCCAGACATAGGCCAGCGTGCGGTGACTGCGCACCCGCAAGCCGATCGCACGGCCGGCTTCGGGGTTCGCGCCGACCGCCTCGAATCGGCGGCCCGCCACCGTCTTCTTCACCAGCAGCGAGACGAGGAGCAGCACGCCGATGGCGAAGAAGACCGAATTGGGAATACCGAAGGTCTGCCCGCCCGAAATCGTCTGCATCAGTTTGGTCGTGATGCGGGGCCTGCCGCCCGAGATGGCGAGGTCAGCTCCGTACAGCAGCGCGTTGGTACCGAGCGTCGCGATGATCGGGTTCAGACCGAGACTGCCGATCATGAGCCCGTTGGCGAGACCGGCCAGCACGGCGAACATCGCTGCGAGCGCGATCGCCGGAATCAGCAGAGCATCGTTGCCGTCGGGATTGTGGGTGACGATCACTGCGGTGAGCGAGATCATGCCCGGCACCGAAAGGTCGATACCGCCCTGCTGCACCACGAGCATCTGGCCAAGACCCGCGACCGCGAGCACGCAGGCGATCGGCAGCATTCCCGAGAGGGAGGTACCCGAGATGCTCGACGGGGCAACCAGTCCACTGATCACGAACAGGAGCACCGTGGCACTGCCGACTGTGATCAGACCTTTCGACACGGTGAACCGTGCGCTCGTCAGTCGTGGTGCGTCGCGCGTCATTGCGTCAGCCATGATTTCTCCTGGGTTGCCACTCGCATACTGCGGTGTCCGAGTGGATGTTCACTGTCACTTTACAAAGTCTCTGTTGCGTTCACAAGCACCGAACGCAAATAGACGGGCCGAATCGATGAGAATCCGCTCATCATGCGGCGGTGGGGGCCAGAACCGCCGTCAAGAGCGTAGCGTTCTCGGGTTGTTCCTTCAGTTCGCCCGCCTCGATGCGGCGCGCGACCTCGACGGTCACGGTGTTCGCAGTGGTGTCGACCCCGTAGCGGCGGCCGAGCTCAACCACGAGCCCATTGATCTCGTGTACTTCGCTGCGCCTGCCCTTGATCCAGTCCTGCAACACCGTGGTCTTCGTGTCGGGAAGGGAGTAGCGCTCGAGCACTGCATTCAGAAGCGAGTTGCCGTAGCTGTGTGAGTCCCTCAGATCGAGATCCTGAAGGCCGAAGATGGGCACGAGTTCGATGCCGGAGGCGACGGCCACGTCGGCGGCTTCGCGGCAGACCTGGAGCATGAACTCGTGCATGCGCGGAACGTCGACGACGGCGGCCAGGGGCATTCCGAGGATGGCCGACGGCACCAGCTCGCCCGCATTCACGATCAGTTTGCCCCACTTGGCCGCGCGCACCTTCTCGTACACCTGCACGGTGCCTGCGTGGCCGAGGACGTCGGCCACCTCCTGCTCCCTGCCCCGGGCCGAATAATCGTAGGCACCCAGCGCGAACCACGAACCACTCGGCGGGGTCTGGCGATTGACGATACCCGGTTCGTACATGTTTCCGGCCACCTCGATGACCGCCCCGATGGTTCGCTCCGGGCCCATGACGTCAGCGATGTCGTCGAGCGACATGCCGTTCTGCAGGCCGACCACGAGGCCGTCAGGAGCGACCAGCGGCTTGATCAACTCGCACGCCCACCGGGTGTCGTAGGCCTTCACCAGCACGAAGACGATGTCGAAGAGTTGCCGTTGCTGCGCAACCTCATAGAGGTGGATCGCCGTGACCGGCGTGACGACTGTCTCGGCGGGCATCTGCACGCGTATTCCATTCGCCCGCATCGCTTCGACATGGGCCGGCCACTGCTCGATGAAAGTCACGTCGAGACCAGCTCGGGTGAGGTCGGCTGCGATGGCGGCACCGTTCGCACCGGTTCCGACAAAGGCGATTCTCTTGGGGGGCATGCGCGTACTCCTGTGTACTCGATGAAGGGCTGCACGGCACCCTGTCTCGCCGGAGAGAACCGCGAATCCGACTGTATACCAGCGATGCACAGATGTTAAGCTCAACTGCACACCGTTATCAAATCGTGCACGCGTAGATTGTCGAATCGGCGCGAACGCCGAGCATCATCCCTCTTCGAAAGGCATCCTCATGGCAGACATCGCATTCGTCGGACTCGGCACCATGGGATCAGTCATGGCGAAGAGGCTCATCGATGCGGGCCACACCGTGCACGTGTGGAACCGCTCGTCCGCCGCCGTCGACGAGCTCGTCGCACAGGGCGCGGTGGCCGCGGCATCCGTCGGCGAAGCCTTCGCAACCGGCACCGTGATCTCGATCCTGGCGAACGATTCCGCGGCAGAGAGCGTGTTCAGTGAGAATGTTCTCGCTGCCGCGCCACCGGATGCCCTGCACATCAATATGGCGACGGTGAGCGTCGACGCCGCCGACCGTCTCGCCGAGCGGCACGCGAGCGCTTCGGTGGCCTATGTCGCAGCGCCTGTACTGGGGCGACCTCCTGTCGCAGCAGCAGGGCAACTCAACATCGTCGCCGGCGGCCCTGAGAACGACATCGACCGTGCTGCACCCTACCTCGATGTGCTCGGCAAGAAGACGTGGCGCGTGGGGGGCCGGCCGAGCACGGCGAACCTGGTGAAGATCGGGGTCAACTACAACCTCATCCACACCCTGCAGGCGCTGGGCGAATCGATCAACCTCGTCGAGCGCGGTGGGGTCGACGGCCAGACCTTCGTCGACATTCTCACCGACGCGGCCTACACCGGAAGCGCCTACACCGGGTATGGCCGGGCCATTGCAGCGCGCGACTACAATCCGTCGTTCACCGTCGCGCTCGGGCTCAAAGATCTCAAGCTCACCGAGCAGGCGGCCGCAGGCAATGGGGCGTCGCTGCCGACCGCAGCGGTGCTGCACGAACTCTTCGATGCAGCCCTCGCCGACCCTGCGATCGCTGACCGCGACTGGTCGGCGATCGCCGAGATCACGCGCGGCCGCTCGGCCTGACGCGGCCAATACGCATCGAGCCAGCGCCGGCACGGGGTCAGACCGTGCCGGCCGCTTCGGTACTCGCGCACCTCGCCGAGCTAGATGAGAATGCTCAACGGGTTCTCGATGCGCCGAACGAACGCTGCGAGCCACTGCGCCGCGAGCGCACCATCGAGTACACGGTGGTCGGCCGACATCGTGACCGTCATCACCGTGGCAACAGCGAGCTCCCCGTCGACGACGACCGGCATGGGCCGAGCCCGGCCCACCGCCAGAATCGCCGACTGGGGCGGGTTGATGATGGCAGAGAACTCTGTCACACCGTACATGCCGAGGTTCGACACCGCGAAGCTGCCTCCCTCGAGTTCGTGCTGTTTCAGTCGCCCGGCGCGGGCGCGCTCGGCGAGCTCGACGACCGTTCGCGAGACCTCGCTGAGCGCCATCTTCTCGACCGACCTCAACACCGGCGTGACCAGCCCGCCGTCGATCGAAACGGCGACCGACATGTCGACAGTGGAGTAACGCCGAATGGCGTTCTCCCCCCACGTCGCGTTGGCTTCTGGCACGTCGGTGAACGCTGCTGCGGCAGCCTTCAGCACGAAGTCATTGACCGAGATCTTCACGGGCGAGGTTTGGTTCACCCGTGCGCGCAGCTCGAGCAGGGCATCCACGGTGCAATCGGCGACGAGGTAGAAGTGCGGCACCGTGGACTTGCTCTCGGTGAGGCGCCTGGCGATGGCCCGGCGCATGCCGGTGTGCGCGATCTCCTCGTACTCCCCGGTCGGTGCGGCTGAGGCCGGGGTCGGAAGAGCAGCGGGAGCAGCCACCGCAGCAGCCGGAGCGGCCGGCGCGGCCACGGCAACCGGAACCGCAACGGCAACGGCTGCCTGTTCGCCAACAAGCTCGGGCGTCGGCACAGCGGCGACCTCCGTCGCGGCGAGACTGTCGATGTCGCGTCGCACGATGCGCCCTCCGGGCCCAGAACCTGCGACCTGCGAGAGGTCGAGACCGCGTTCCCTGGCCAGGCGCCGAACGATGGGGCTCACGAAGAGGCGGCCTCCAGCGCTGCCGTGGCTCGCTGCGGGTTGAGAGGCCTCATCGTCTGGGCCGACCTTTGCCACAGCATCCGGAGCTGACGGCGGCAACTCCGTCGGCAGGCCCTCGAGCGCTGGCGCCTCGACCTCTGGAGCGGTCTCGGGCTCGGGAGGTTCCGCCGCGGTGGTGCCAGCGGGCGCAGAGGTCCCTGAGGCCGCAGATGCCGGGGCTGCGGGTGCCGGGGTCGCGGCCTGCTCCCCCGCCTCACCTACGACGGCGATCGGCTCCCCGACAGCGATCGTGTCGCCTTCAGCGACAAGCAGCTCGAGCACGGTGCCGCCGGTCTCGGCCGCGTACTCCACAACGGCCTTCTCGGTCTCGACCTCGGCGAGCGGCGACCCCACAGCGATCTGGTCGCCCAGTTTCACGAGCCAGGTCTGAATCGACGCCTCGCTCGTATTGGCCAGGACCTCCGGCATGCGGATGATCGTCGACATCAGTTCGCTCCCATTCCGCGTCGAACTCGCTCGAGGCCTTCGACGACTTCTTCGGTGCGCGCGATGGCCGCACGCTCCAGCACACGCGAGATGCTCGGGCTCGCCTCGCCACCGGTGACCCGCTCGATCGGCTGGTCGAGGTAGTCGAAGAACCGCCGCTGCAGCTCGTCGGCGAGCCACCCGCCGTACGACGTGCCCTGCGCACCCTGCTCAACGATCAGCACCGCGTTCGTCTTGCGGATGCTCTGCCCGAGGGTCTCCCAGTCGATGGATGCCCGGTCGAGCCAGCGCAGATCGATGACTTCAGCGTCGATCCCGGTCAGCTCGACCGCCTCGAGCGAATGGCGAACCATCGAGAGGTAGCTGATCACCGTCACGTCGTTGCCCTCACGGCGCACACCAGCCTTGCCGAAGGGCAGCTGGTAGTCGAGATCTCCGGCGGGGATCTCGTCGAGCTGCGAGTAGAGGTCGACGTGTTCGATGACGAGCACGGGGTCCTGCAGCGCCAGGGCAGCGTTCATCAGCCCGATGTAGTCGGCCGCCGTCGAAGGGGCGACGATACGCCAGCCTGGGCTGGTGGCGAAGATGCCGGCCGGGTCCATGAGGTGCTGCGAGCCGTAGCCCGAACCCATCGCGATCTTGGTGCGCAAGACCAGGGGCACCGGGTTCACTCCGCCGAACATGTGACGGGCCTTGCCGATCTGGTTGAAGACCTGGTCGGCGGCAACCCACATGAAGTCGGGGTACATGAACTCGACCACGGGCCGGTAGCGGCCGTCGAGGGCCATGCCCCCGCCGAGTCCAGCGAAGGCGTTCTCCGAGATGGGGGTGCCGAGTACCCGGTCGTCGAACTCCTTCTTCAGGTTCTTGGTCGCGCCGTTCGTCCCCCCGGCGAGCTTGTGCACATCTTCTCCGAGCACAACGATCCGGTCGTCCTGCTCCATCCTCCGGCGCATCACGCCCGAGACGGCGTCGACGAATTTCGAGGTCACGAGTTCACCGGTGTAGTCGAGAGGGTCGAGGGTCCGGGCATCCGCCAGCTCACTGGTGTCGCCTCGTACACCCACGTTCACGAAGTCGGTGTCGGGCCAGAGTTCAGGCCTGATGCGTCGTTTGCCCTGCGCCTCCGGGTCGGCCTCGACGAGTTCGGCGACGGCCTTCTTCATGGCGGCCTGGGCCTGGGCACGGACGCTTGCCACTCCGGCCGAGTCGATCTGGCCGAGCGCGATCATCTCCTTCGCAACACGCTCGAGCGGGTCGCGCGCGCGCCAGGTCGCCTCTTCGTCTTTGGAGCGATACCCGAAGGCACTGCCCGGGTACGGCCCGTTCTGGTGGAAGAAGCGGTAGACCTCGGCCTCGATCACGGTGGGGCCCCCGCCCGAACGCATGATCTGCTCGGCCATCTGGGTGACCAGGTGAACAGCCAGCGGGTCCATGCCGTCGACGCGGAACGACGGGATGCCGAAGCCGAGCCCCCGCGCCGAGAGTCGCGGCTCACCGGTCGACTCGGCGACGCTCGTCGAGACCGCATACCCGTTGTTCTCGATGAAGAAGGCGAACGGCAGCTTCCACGCCGAGGCGAGGTTCATCGTTTCGAGCACCGAGCCGATGTTCACGGCGCCGTCCCCGAAGTAGCTGATGGTCACGTCGGTGGTCTTTGCGTGTTTCTGGGCCCAGGCATTGCCGGCACCGAGCGGCACACCGCCGCCCACGATTGCATTGGTGCCGAGCGCGCCCGCCTCGAACCACTGCAGGTGCATCGAGCCCCCGCGGCCCGCACAGTACCCCTGCGCCAAGCCGAGAATCTCGGCGAGCGTCTTCTGCAGTACGGTCTGCACCGGCTCTGTCACGAGGTCAGCCAGATCGAACGATGAGCCGGTGACGTGCGTGAGTGCCTTCGCCAGAAACTGGTGGTGACCCCGGTGAGAACCGTTGATCGCATCAGTCGAGCGCAGACCGACGATCGAGCCGACGGCACCGCCTTCCTGGCCGATGCTCGAGTGGGCTGGCCCGTGTACCAGGCTCTCGCCGGCGAGTTCGAGCACGGTCTCCTCGAACGCACGAATGAGATGCAGTTCGGCCAGCATGGCGGCCAGAAGCTGTGGGTCGGCGGCCTTCCAGTCGGCTGCCGTGGTGGTGACCTGAATCCATGGCTGTGCTGGATCCAATCGGCGCTGTTTGGGCATCGTCCCTCTCTCCATTGACGGGGTCTGCGGGCACTCGGCGCCGCAGTACTGAAAGAATACGCACAGATTGAATCCAATTACAACGCGAATTAGACAAATCGCTGGCGAAACGTCCTCATTTCGGCAAAGATGGATCCAACCACCGACAAAGGAGTCCCGAATGGCACTGCCCGGCCTGCGCGGCACCGAGCACATCGGTTTCACCGTTCCCGACCTCGACGAAGCCGACCGCTTCTTCGTCGACATCCTCGGCGCCGAGCGCGTCTACTCCCTCGGCCCGTTCGCGCACGAACAGGGCAACTGGATGCTCGAACACATGAACGTTCATCCACGCACCGTCATGCGCCGGCTCACCTTCTACCGGGTCGGCACGGGCGTGAACTTCGAGGTGTTCGAATACGAAGCGGCCGACGGCGCCCTTCCGCAGCCGAGCAACAGTGACATCGGCGGCCACCACCTGGCGTTCTACGTCGACGACCTCGATGCCGCTGTAGCCTACCTGCGCGTTAACGGGATTCGCGTGCTCGGCGATCCGACCGCCTCTCGCAATGCGAGCGAAGGGCAGAGATGGGTGTATTTTCTGAGCCCATGGGGTATGCAGTTCGAGCTCGTAAGCTACCCGAACGGCAAGGCCTACGAACGCGACTCCCCCGTCGTGCTCTGGCACCCGGCCCGCCCGGCCGAATAACCCTCCACTCTTCATCGACCCCGATCACCGAAAGACGCACCGATGCCCGCAGTCGCACGTGATGGAATCGCGAGCTCACGCATTGCCGGGTCGCTGCGCGAAGCCATTCTGCGCGGTGAGATCGCCCCGGGCGAGCGCATTCGCCAGGAACAGATCGCAGCAGACCACGACGCGAGTCGCCTGCCGGTGCGCGAGGCGTTACGGATGCTCGAATCAGAGGGCCTCGTCACCCTGGTCGCCAACACCGGGGCCTGGGTCTCGCACCTGAGCCTCGCCGAGTGCGACGAGCTGTACCAGATGCGCGAGCGCATCGAGCCGCTGCTGCTCGGGTACAGCATCCCGAATCTCGAGGAGAAGACGATCGCGCACCTCGATGCGCTCGCCTCCGAGATGGAGGCCACCCACGACGTCTCGCGGTTTCTCATGCTCGACCGCGAGTTCCACCTCGCCAGCTATTCGGGCGCCTCGACCCTGATGCTCGGTGACACCGTGAGCCGGCTGTGGAACATGACCCAGCACTACCGACGCGCGTACTCGATGCGGCTCGATCGCGACAGCAACCGCATCGTGCACGACGAGCACCACATGATCGTGCGAGCGATCGAACTGCGCGATACCGATGACGCGGGGCGCGTGCTGCTCGGCCACATTCGCCGCACACGGCTCGAGCTCGCCCGGCACCCCGAGATCTTCGAGCTCGACTGAACAGACGAACGGGCATCCGAGCTCTCTGCCTTACCCCATGACCGAACAGCCAACACCGTCAGCCAGATAAGAGGAACACCATGGCCATCGCAACAATCAACCCCACAACCGGCGTGACCGAGCAGACCTTCGAGCCGCACGATGCCGCGGAGATCGAGAGGCGCATCGCCCTCGCTGACGCCGCGTATCGCGCACTTCGCCTCACCTCTTTCGCCCAGCGAGCCGAATGGATGCGCGCCGCAGCCGATCTCATCGAGCAGGAGGTCGACGACGTCGCCCGGCTGCTCACGCTCGAGATGGGCAAGCCGCTCGCGCAGGCGAAGGGCGAGACGCTGAAGTGCGCCAAGAACATGCGGTTCTATGCCGACCACGCCGAGGGCTTTCTCGCCTACGAGGCGCTCGAGAACCCGTCCGCGGTCAACGCCTCCCAGGCCGGCGCGCGGTACGAGCCGCTCGGTGTCGTGCTCGCCGTGATGCCGTGGAACTACCCGCTCTGGCAGGTCGTTCGCTTCGCCGCACCCGCCCTGATGGCCGGCAACACCGGTCTGCTCAAGCACGCCTCGAATGTTCCGCAGTCGGCGCTCTACCTCGGCTCGCTCTTCGAACGCGCCGGCTTTCCCGATGGTTCGTTCGCCACACTGCTGATCGGTTCGGCAGAGGTTGAGGCCGTGCTCGACGACTGGCGCGTCAAAGCCGTGACCCTCACCGGCTCGGAGCCCGCCGGGCGTTCGGTCGCCTCCATCGCCGGCCGCAACATCAAGAAGGCCGTGCTCGAACTCGGCGGCTCCGACCCGTTCATCGTGATGCCGAGCGCAGACCTGGAGAAGGCCGTCGCCACTGCCGTGACCGCGCGCACCCAGAACAATGGGCAGTCCTGCATCGCCGCCAAGCGGTTCATCGTGCACACCGACGTCTACGACGCCTTCACCCGGCTCTTCACCGAGCAGATGGCTGCCCTCGTGATCGGTGATCCGTTCGACGCGGCCACCCAGGTAGGGCCTCTCGCCACCAAGTCGGGGCGCGACGATCTCGCCGAACTCGTCGAGGATGCGAGGATGCACGGGGCGAGCATCCTCGCCGGTGGCACCACCCCCGACGGCGCGGGCTGGTTCTACCCGCCGACCGTCATCGCCGACCTGCACGACGGCATGCGGCTCGTGCTCGAGGAGGCGTTCGGGCCCGTCGCGACGCTCTACCGTGCAGACACCCGCGAAGAGGCCGCGCGCATCGCCAACCAGACCACCTTCGGGCTGAGCTCGGCGCTGTGGACGACCGACGCCGACGACGAGCAGTTCTTCGTCGACGAGCTCGACGCGGGCGCTGTGTTCATCAACGGCATGACCGTCTCGTACCCCGAGCTACCGTTCGGCGGCATCAAGGACTCGGGCTACGGTCGCGAACTGGCGGCGGCGGGCATCCGCGAGTTCTGCAACCTGAAGACGGTCTGGAAGGCGTAGCTGTGAGTGGGTCTCATTCTCTGCGGAGGGCGTGAGATTCGAACTCACGAGACGTTTCCGCCCACCAGTTTTCAAGACTGGCTCCATCGGCCACTCGGACAGCCCTCCATGCCCGCGGCGTCAGACGCCAACAGACAGGAGTCGATCCTACCCGACGGGGGTGCAACCGCACGAACGCGAGCGCTGCCCGACTGCCAGGCACCCCTGTGCGAGCAGAAAAACGCCCAAGAAAGTGCTTATGGGTTATTAGTCGCCCGCGAACAGTTGGTGCGCGCCGAACCCGCCCACTCGAACACCTCTCTGTGATGCTTCGGCGCCCCTTCAGACAAGCCCAATTGCCCATTGCGAAGACGCCCGCCGGCACGCGACGATCCATCGGCGGCGGGCAACGGCCATCACCAGCAAGAAAATGCCAAGGCCGGCGAAAATGACGGTCACAACAGTCCCCGCGATGATCGCTCCGGGAGTCGGGTCTTGCAGCACAAGTGCACCGACGAACGCGCTGCCCGTAAGGAACATGCCCCCGAACAGCGCCCCACTCCGAGGGCTCTTGAGCGAAACACGGTAGGGCCCGGTCGTGTTGTCGCTGCCCATCCAAGCGAATGGTTCCCGCGGAAGCTCACCGAGCTGCGTGCGCCTCATCACTCGACGCTCTCCTTTATTCGCACGAAATCCGCCAGAATCGCCAGAAGGCCAGCCGCGTCGACCCCTTCAGTTCTCCGCTGGTCGTCTTGGTCGTGAACGTCTGCGACATCCCAGAGTTCATCGTCCTGAGCGCGCACGAACAGGTGATTCTTGGCAAAGATGCTGGAGCCCGAACTCGCCTCGCTACCGAAATACACAACGCCGAGCGGGTGCCGCGCGACGCTGCCGTCGATGACCTGCTTCAGAAACGCTACGTCGGGTGCCGAAGGCTCCTTGACGACCATCTCCCATGATCCGAGGGCCGTCGGCTGCAGAAAGATCGACAGCTCGGGTGCCTGCAGGTACAGCGCCGCTTCGGCGCCGTTTTCCGTAATCAGTGCGATCTCCGTCCAACGAGCAGCGACCTGTAGCGTCGCAGCGAGCAGCCGAATCCCTCCTCGCGGCACCAGCAAATCACCCTCGAGCACAAGTTCACCCCGAGCAACCAGGCTCGACGCCCCGACAGCGACAATCTGTTCGGTCAGAAAATCTTCGTTGACCTGGAGAAACTCGAGGGCTTTCTGTCTCCGGATGCCCGCCGTCAGCGAAATCGCGTACGCAATCTCAGCGGCGCCGAAGCCGACGACCTCATCCGGCCATTCAACGGTGCCCACGTCAACAGTGCCCACGTCTCGGGCGCTCGCTTCTGCGACGACTGCTTCAGTCGGGCTCGACTCGGTGTGGCTCGCATCGAACATGGTCATTCTCGCTCCTTCTTGCTGCTCACTGGCTTCATGCTCACTAGCTGATGAATTCTGTCTGTCCAAATCCATCAGAAGGGCCAGACCTTTCGTGCATTCTTCGCGACGCTGTTGGCGAAGTCCTCAGCGCCGTGTGCGGCCGATTCAACACCGTGAGCGGCTGCTGAGGCACCGTCGCCGATCGCCTTTCCGGTCGAGTTGGCTGCATCCCCGATCATTCTGCTCGTCACCTGGCCGCCAACTCTGAGGTTCTCATTCGATTCGTCGACGAAACTGTGGAACGCCGGAACCTTGTCGTAGGCGAGCGAACCCAATGCCATTCCTCCCGAGGCGAGCCCCGCAATCGCATCAACCGGAGGGATCGGGATCATTGCCACCACACCGAGCCCCGTCTGGATCCCGTCGTAGACCGCCCTGCCGTTCTGCTTGTTCGCGATGTCAGAGCCGACGGTGATAACACCGACGACGGCGCCCAGCGGGCCGAGCACCTTACCTACAGTGCCCAGAACAGAGGCGGCCGAACCGAGCTTGCCTGCGAAGGCGCTGTCGCCGAGCATCCGACTCACGTCTTGGGTCATGGCCTCCCAGTTCTTGCCATCAACGAAATCCGTTAGCGTGTCGAAGCCTTTAGCAAGTTTGCTGGATTTGAGACCATCCTCGAGGAAGTGCAGGCTAACCCACCGCTGAAGCTTGCTCCCAGCATCGATCGTGTCGATGAGGTCTTTCACCCCGCCCATGTTGTACATATTGTCGAAAGTCTTCTTGCCCGCGAGAAACGTCGGGTTGGTCAGAAGGGCCTTGATCATGCCCCCGCCCACTCCGATCATGCCGCCGACCTCTTCGGGTATCCGGCTCCAACCATCGAGGAGCCCGCCGGCACCGCCCGCAGAACCCCCGACTCCGGATGCCCGGCTAGCCTGATCCTGCTCGTCGGCGTTCGTGCGGAGATTAGTCGCCGAGTTGCGCAGCAACCTGGCGGCCGCCGAAACATTGCGGCTGTACTCGGAATCCCAGGAGTGTCGAAACCGCACCGCAACCGGCCCGACCCACGCACTGATCTGGATCTGGTGGCCGACGGTCAGTCTGGCGGCATCAAGTTTGTCGCCGAGCTGGTCGAACCTCTGCGCCAGTTCGCGCAGTTGGGCCACATCGGCCCCATATGCACCTGCCATGCAAAATCCTCGTCTCGGGGGGTGGTGGTGCGAAAAATTGAGGGTGCCGGTTGTGGGGCCAAGCGGTGAGCCCGGCCCCACAACCGAACAAGAGCTACGCCGAAGCCGTCTCCTGGTCTTGAGCGTTCTTCGAGGCTTTCTGTGAGGCGTCTTTCAGTGCTGCGACGACCTGCTTCAGCTGCGAGGTGTACTCGCCCGACCATGCTTGGCGAAACTGCTCCGAGTCCGGCCCTGTCCACTGCGTGTTGCCGAGCGCCGCCGTCAGCGTGCTCAACACGCCCTCGATGTCGCCCGCCTTCTGGTTGAGCTGACTGCTGAGCTGCCGAACCTGCTCGACGTCAAGACCCCAAACTGCCATGGTTCCTTCTCCTCTTTCTTGTGTTTCGTCTGATGTGTGGGTAGAGCTGATACTGCGGATGGTGCGGTATGTGTGTCACGATATGGCTCCGGCCACGGCCGGGTCGATGGGTTCAGTTCCCCATGCAGGCGGGTCACGATTCACTGATCGCCACCTGGATCTTCATCGATCGGCCCCCCGCGACGAGGAAGCCGCGGCCTGGCGGAAAGTCCGCTCGCCTGATTCGGCCTGTCGAGGTTCCGAGCAGAGTGTCGCCGTCGAGGTCTCCTGGCGTGAGGAGCAGACCCCTGCGACCGGCTTTGAATGGCGCAGCCAACGTCCAGGCCTGCGACCAGGTCGAGGTCTCAGACTCGCCGACCACCAACTGCTCGGTTCGGGCGGCCATCTTGATGAGCCTGTCGATGGCGGCCTCGGCGTCAGAGCCGGTGTATTCAGTGACGTTCTCGATCAGAATCGCCACACTTCCGGGCTCGAGCTGACCGGATTCGAGACGCTGGATGAGAGCCGCGGCGCTCGCGCTCGCTGCGTCGATGTCGGTCGCAGACGCATCCCAGGTGCGACCTCGGCTGAGGGGGGTGCGGCGGGGGCTGAAGAACGCGAGATGGATGATCCGCGGGTCTCTGCGCAGAGAATCCGCGATGGTCGCCAAAGCCGTCGTGCGACCGCTGCCGGGAGGCCCGGAGAGCATGAACGTTCCCGTGGTGCCGATTCCGATGGGTGACAGGTACGCGTCTTCCACGCCGATGACGGGGCTGCCGTCACCGTCGCGGCCGGGCAAGGAGGCGAGCGGAATCATGTCGCCGAGCCGCTCGATCGGCGGCGCGGCTGCAAGCTTCTGCCTCTGCATGCTCGCCCCGAGCGCCTTCATCTGCCTCGCCTGGACGGCGACGTTCGAACTCGACCCGAGAATCGCAAGCTGCACCTCATTGCCGTCGACGATGCCTCGCCCCGGAGGCGACGCCATCGTCAGCACGTCTTTGGCGACCCCGAGCATCAGGTAGTCGTCTTCGGTGGCCAGCCGCAGCACGATGCGCTTCTGAACCGTCGATCCGATCGAGGTGGGAATGGAATTCGGCCTGTCGCCCGTCATCACGATGTGCACGCCCAGCTGGCGCCCGTCGGCGGCGATCTGGGCGAAGACCGTGAACCAGCTCGAGTTTGAGGCGAATTCGTAGGCCTCACGAAAGGCGGCCATTCCATCGATGAGCAGCAGGATGCGCGGCTCAGCGGGCTTCGACGCGAGCTGCCGGTACTCCCCGATCGTTCCCGCACCGAGTTCGGCGTACCGTTTCGCTCGATCTTCGACGAGGTCGCGCAGCTTGCGCAGCAGCCTCACGACCCGTTCGTCGTCGTCGCCAGAGACGATCGAGCCGACGTGCGGAAGGTCTTTGAGCATCCGCAGCCCGCCGGCGCCGAAGTCGAGGCCGTAGACCTGCACTGGGCCTCCCCGAAGGGTGACCGACGCGGCCACAGCGATGGTGCGGAGTGCTGCGCTTTTCCCCGAGCCGCCCGTGCCGAAGATCGCCATGTTGCCGTCACGATCGGGTTCGTAGAAGCACGTCGGCTGCGACTGCGATGCAGGGTCGTCGACGACGCCGATGACCAGCCGCGCATCCGTTCGCGGGTTGGGTACGAGCCGGAAGTCATAGACGGCCGCCAGCTCATCGAGCCACGGTCGCCGGGGTGCCGGAACCCCTGCACCCTCGGATGCCCGAGCGATCGTCGACACGATGCGGGAGATGTCGGTCGGGCCGGGGTCGGCGACGACCGCCGCCTCGAGCTCGGGTACATCCCACACCGCGCCGCTGCCGAAGCCGATCTCGCGGATGTCGACGCGGGGCCGAGGTGGCTCGCCGTCTGTCCAGCCACCCGCATACCCGGTCTGGAAGGCAGCGAGTCGACCGGGGCCTGTCTTGGCCGTTCCCCGGCCCGGAATCGTCGGGTCGAAGGAGGCGGCGATCGGGGTGCCCAGAATGTCGGTGGAGTCTTCGGCGTCGGCCATGCGCAATGCGATGCGCAGGTTCGTATTGGCCCGCAGATTGTCTTTGATGACGCCGGCCGGCCGCTGGGTCGCGAGGATGAGGTGCAGCCCGAGCGAACGGCCACGCTGCGCCACATCGACGATGCCGTCGACGAATTCCGGTACCTCGGTGGCCAGAGCGGCGAACTCGTCGACGAAAATGAGCAGGCTGGGCGGCGTCTCGGGGTCACCCTGCTTCTCGAGCGAGACGAGATCCTTGGCTTTCTTGCGCTGCAGCAGGTGCTCGCGGAACCGCAGTTCTGCCCGCAACGAAGTCAGGGCTCGGCGAACAAGGTGAGGCGAGAGGTCGGTGACCAAGCCCACGGTGTGCGGCAGTAGAACACAATCGGCGAAAGCCGCCCCGCCCTTGTAGTCGACGAAGAGAAAGGTGACCCGGTCGGGGCTGTGAGCTGCGGCGAGGCCGAGCACCCACGATTGTAGAAACTCACTCTTGCCTGCCCCTGTTGTGCCGCCGACCAGGGCGTGCGGGCCCTGGGTTCTGAGGTCGAGGTGGAATGCCCCGGTACCCGAGTACCCCACGAGGGCGCGCAGGTTTCCCTCCGCCTTGCGGCGAACCGGCGGTGAGCCGTCGCGAACAACCAACGAGCCGTTCTCGCGCCACCGATCAATCACCGCTGCGGGTTCGTTGATCAGCTCGGGGCCACTCAGGGCGGAGTAGGCGATCGATCTCGGGAGGTCTGACTCGTCGTCGACGGGCGAACCGACGTCGATTACGGGCGAAAGCGCTCGGGCGAGAAGGTGGGCGGTGTTCAGATCGACGGTTTCCGTGCGAATCGGGTGCGACTGCTCGCCCAGCCTTACGTGGCCGACCGCGGCATCACCGTCGGGCGTGAGGCTCAAGAATGTTCTGCAGACGGCCGGCAACTGGTCAGCCGACGCCGCGCACCAGATGAAGTGCACGTTGGCATCGGCGCCTCGCTCGGCGAGTCGCGTTGCCCGTGCGCGATCGATCTGCGCGTCGTTCTCGATGATGACGATCACAGAGGGCAGAAACGGCAGCGGCGTATTCTCATCGTCGCCCGCCTCTGCCGCGCCTGACTTCAGCCTGCCCCGAGGGGCAGGGGCCGCGCCCGCGGTTCGCTGCTCGATCAGTTCTTCGAGGCGGGCAAGCAGGGCCTGCACCGCGACGGGGTTGTCGGCCAGGTGGTCGCCAACCAGAGGGCTGTGCGCTGATGAGGTGTGCGGCATCCATTTCAGCCACTCCCACACGGGAAGCGAGCGTGCCGAAACGATCGCCGCGATGACAAGCTCGGCCGGCGAATGCAGGCCTGCGACATGCAGAACGACGCCCCGGGCGACACCGTCGAGTACGTCTCGCGAGCCCGCAAGGCCCAAGGCACCCGTCGACCTCCAGTCGACCACGAAGGGAACGTCGTCGATCGTGCTGAACTCAATTGCAGCCGCCTCGAGCCGCGCCCAGTGCACGGGCAGCGTCTCGTTGCTGCCGGGCAGAACGAGGGAGCTTCGAGACGGTGCAGTTCCGGTGCCGAGACGAGCAGTGAGAAACGTTTCGTGCTCGGGCCGAACAGCCCACATCGTCGGCGTGTGCCGACGCATCGATTCGACAACCTCGGTGACCGACGGTGACTCCGCATTGCGTGCGGCCCGCTCGGCAGCGTGAGCCTGTGCCTGCCGCTGGGCACTCGCCTCCATCGCCGCACCGAACTGCTGGGTCTGGGATTTCAGCATGCGGCCATTCGAGAGCTTCGTGTCGATGAACGTTCCCACAATGAGAAGTGGGCTCAGAGCCACGAACAGAAGACTCGCCAGCTGCTGGGTGATCACGTAGAGAACAACGCCCATAATGATCGGCGCGACGATCGACAGGTAAGGAAATCGCTGCCGAGCTGGCAGCTTGGGCGGCGTCGGTGCGACGATCTCGATTCCCGGGAATCGAGCGACAACGCGAGGGTTGCGCACGAACTCGACGACGGACCCACTCTGCTCTGCTGACCCGAGCCGCAAGAGGGGCGCGACGCTCAGCATTGTCTCGCCGACCGTGACCACGTCAGACGATGTCAGTGAGGCGCGAACGATCTGTTGCCCGCCGAGCAGTGTGCCGTTCGCCGATTCGAGATCGATGATCTCGACATACTCCGAGACGTTGACGCGGGCGTGCCGTTTCGAGACGAGAGAGTCGCCCAGCCGAACGTCAACCCCGTAGTCGCGGCCGATCGTGCTCGCGCCGAAGGGGAGGTCGAACGTCTTGCCCCGATCGGGCCCTGCCACCACAGTCACCCGGGCCGCCGCCTGTCCCCGTTGCTCGCCGGGGCGAATGAAATCGCTTCCGGCGTAGACCAACTCGATGCTCGAACCAGAGCGCAGCCCTGACTCCGCGAGATCAGAATCCGGGTCGAGAAGTCGCACAGGCGTCGAAACGCCGGTGGCATTCGTGCCGCCAGTCTGAATCGTCAGGTTCGGCTCTTCGGTTGCGCCCGAGCGCAGCGGGTCGGCGACGAAGAGCGCCGAAGCGATGTCTTTGACCAGCGCCGTCGAATCGGCGGTGATCTCGACGTCGACATCGGACTCACCGGCACGTTTGAGTGTGACTTTTACGCGCATCAGTCCTCGTTCTGGGGTGCGTCGAGCAACGGCAGGTCGATACGGGTGACGATGCGGGTCGCGATGGCGTGCTCGATCAGGCGCGCCCGTCGGTTGGTGGCGTACGAGGTCAGCCCGCCACGCAGGCCCTGAACGCCGGCACGATCGAGCTTGTCGCACACGTTGTCGAGCTTGCGGTTGAACCGGGTGCTTGCCCAGCCCAGCCGCTTGGCTGCCATCACCGACGTCGGCAGCTCGCTCATTCCCGTGCCTTCGCGCAGCAGCATCGGTTCAGCAAGGGCCAGGATGACCAGCTTCTGCGACGGCGTGAACGTCACGGCCCCTACGGTGGTCACTCCGCTGGCGGCCTCACCCAAGCCGCTGTCAGAGAACGTCGGCTGCGACGCGTGCACCGTGAACTCGTAGGTCGTCGGGCCGGCAGTGAAGATGACCACTAACGTCGAGAACACCACGGGCAGGCGCGCACCCGGCGCGAGCCAGGCCTGAACACGACCCTCGCCGTCAGATACCGTCGCCGACAGCCGGGTACCGACATTCGACAGCCACCAGAGGCCGTCGGTGTAGTGAATCTCGAGAAAACGACGGTGCAGAAACTGGTTGTCGTCGATGCCGAGGTCGGCGTCGCGGCCGATCGAGAAGACCGTGTCGGCCTCGAGCGAGAACCATTCGCCGCAGTATTCCACGCTGACACCATCACGGGTGCGTGCCGCATCCACGCTGCTCATGGCGCACATCCGGCGGCGGGGGTCGCCGACGCCTGGCCGTTCTGGCGTCTGATCGAGACCTCGATGCATGTCGAACCCGACGCGTCAGCCGGCACGGTCACGGTCGGAGAATCGACCGTTGCGACCGGCCCGGGCTGGCCAGCAGTGACGACATCCCACAGGTACAGATCGCCGGCCTGCGGCAAAGGGTTCACCCAGGTGAAGACAACGCCCCCGGGGCCGACGGCGCCGCTCAGCGACCCCGGTGTCGGTACGGCAGAGTCTACGAGCGGATCGACGGGCGTATCTGACGTCGTCGGCACCTGGGGTGGAGTTGTCGCCGGATTCCCGGTCACCAGCACGGCCGTGACGATGCTCGCACCGAGCACCACGAGCGAGCCCGCGACGATGGTGGGCAGCAACCAGCGTCGTAGCGGCGTGGCCGAAGCCGCGGCGCCACCGCGTTGCACGTCACCCGCCGGAGCATTCTTGGGCCGACGCTGGGTCTCCCCGAGTTCAGGAGCTTCTACGGCCGGCGGCCGCACCCACTCGAGCGGCTGGTTTCGGGGCGCCCCCTTCGCCACGGTTGCGTCAAGACCCGGTACCGAGGTGATCGGCGGCGCAGAGCGATCACCGGTTCGAGCGTCGAGACCCGCACCGAATCCACTGCGCGAACCGCTGGGATCGTCGGCGCCCGAACGCCGCGGGCGCACCGGGGGCGTGCTCTCTGGATCGATGTTCGCGATGTTGCGCACTCGGGTGAGGCCCGCGTCTTCGTCGCGGTCGTCGATCAGGTCTATGACCTCTTCGCTCACCTCGACCTGCGTCATCGACATTCCGAGCTCGATCTGCACGCGCTGCAGTAGGTGCGCAAACTCGATGGCTGTCGGCGGCCGGTCGGCCGGATTCTTGCTCATCGAGCGCGCGAGCACCTCGTCGAGCGAAACGGGCACATCTTCGCGGCCAAGTGGGGGCAGCGCCATGTTCTCGATGCGGTTGATGACCGTGGCGCTCGTGTTGGTTGCACCGGGCAACTCGAATGGCGAGCGACCGGCAAGCAGGGTGTAGATGGTTGCGGAGAGCGCGTAGACATCGGATTGCGGGCCGCTCCACGCCGGAACGGCGAACGACTCGGGCGGCGACCACGGAATCGACATTCCCGTCGACGTAGCGCTGCCGTCGGTCGTGGTGGCCGAGATTCCGAAGTCGGTCAGTGCCGGGCGGTTGTATTCTGTTACGAGAATATTCGCGGGCTTGATGTCGCGATGCAGAATCCCGGCCCGATGCGACGTCTCGACCGCTCCAGCCACCTGGATGCCGATTCGGATCGCCTCACTGACACTGAACCGCTCACGTGTGAAACGCACATGCAGGTTGGGGCGTGAGCAGTACTCCATGACCAGGTACGGTCGCCCGTCAGTGGAGACACCCGCCTGGTAGATGGTGACGATCGACGGGTGGGTCGAGAGCATCGCCATCAGGTTGGCTTCGGCCGTGAACTCCTCCACGGCACCCGAACGAAGTTTGTCGGTCAGCAGTACCTTCACCGCGACCGGTCTCTTCAGCGGCTCTTGGTAGAGAAACACATCCGCGAAGCCACCACTCCCGAGGTTCTTGACATACGTGAAGCCAGCAAGATCTGGCGGGATGCTCGGGGCCCGACGCGCGCTCATTGTGGAGCCTCGAAGACCACAGAGACCCCATCACCCAGATCGAGCAGGTCGCCGTTCGCCAACATGGTCGGCTCTTGCGGATGCAGCCGTTCGGGGGCCCTGCCGGGCCGGTACAGTCGGGTTCCGTTCGTCGTATCGAGGTCCACGGCGAAGACATGGATGCCTTCCCGGCGAATGGCGAGATGGTTGCGCGAGATGTCTTGGTCGGGGCTCGGCACGGTCACAAGGTGCGGCATAGACCCTGCCGAGACACGACCCGCGCTCGGCTTGCGCCCGATGACGACGTCACGATCGAGTTCGACTTCGGCGCCCGTCGACACCAGCAGCCTGCCCGCACTCACGGCGGGGGCGACACCCGCTGATGATGCGGGGGGCCCAGCTGACCCACTCTGCCCTGCGAACCCCGCACTCTCACGTGCGGCTGCAGCCCGCAATGCCTGTACCTGCTCCATCGACACGGTCTCACCGTCATGATCGCCCTGGGCCTCGGGGATGAAGTCGCTCTGGAGTTCGGCAGAGATGCCACTGCCGAATCGAGGAACGCCGACAATCATCCCTCCGGGCGCGGGCGACGGGTTGGGCATGGGAGGCGGAGGCAGCGCGGGTGCCTTCACGGTGATGACGGGCCCGACTGAGCGACGGACATCCACACGTTCTGATTCTGGTTCTGGTTCTGTTTCTGGTTCATCGCTCGGGCGCACAGCTGCTCGCTCGACCGAGGACGCCACGGTCTCTCCCGACAGCATCTCGTCGTACAGCAGCCCCGTGGTGTCATCGAATGGGGTCGCTGTCTCTACAGAAACGCTCGGAGCCCCTACGCTCTCCCCCGTCGCGGTTTCGACCGAGACGGGGGTTTCAACCGGGACGGGGTCGACCTTCGGAGCTACGACCGGCCCGATGGCCTCGGGCTGAACCGGCGCCACGACGGGCAGAGGTGACACGACAGCGGGCACGCGCGGCGATGACTCTGAGAGCATGCACTCGACACCCGCGCAGAGAACGACTCCGCTGTCGATCGGGAGTATGAAGTCGATGGCACCGGCTGGCATCGATGAGATGACGACAGACCGAGGTGTCGTCGAGATGCTCTCACTCCAAGTGGTGACGCGGGCGCCCGATACAGCGAACGACCCGACGTCGGCGTCTCCTTCGATGAACACCGAGAGCGGGCCTCTGACGGCAATCAATACCTCATCGCCGACGAACGCGACGACCGCGAACGAGGGCAGGTCGGCGAGGCTGGTTCCGAAGGTTCCGGTGAGCGCCTCGAGGAGCGCGCCGAGTCCTTTACCCTCTTTCAGCGCCTCGTAGACCTCGTGCAGCAGTTTCGGGGAACTGAGCGCGGGAAGCAGCGCGACTCCCCCGTCAGCGACGATGCCGAACCAGGCTCCCGGGGCATAGCGGTGGGTCACGAGGTCGCCCCGTGTGTCTCCGACCGCGGAACCGTGTCGTTGAGGTCGTCACGCCTTGATTCGCGGGGAAGGGGCAGGTGAGGAAGTGTCTCGCTGCCGACCTCGTGCCCTGCCACCGACACCGCGTCAACGACAACAGCCGTCACGTTGTCGCGACCGCCGTGCAGCAGCGATTCATGCACCAGGCGCGTTGCCGCCGCCTGCGGAGCGACCTCATCGCGCAGAATCTGCTGAATGTGATCGTCTGTGAGCTCGCCGGTCAGTCCGTCGGAGCAGACCAGCAGGCGGTCACCCGCAGACGCCGGAATGTACCAGTAGTCGGGCTGGCTGTCGCTGCCGGCACCGATCGCACGCGTGACCACGTTGCGCTGGGCGTCTCTGGTTGCCTGCTCTGAGGTGAGCTCGCCACGTTCGACGCGCTCCTGAACGAGGGAGTGGTCGACGCTGATCTGTTCGAACTGCCCCTCAGCGAGCCGGTAGGTTCGTGAATCGCCCAGGTTGATCATCAGCCAATACGCTGCCTCGTCGACCTGGGCGACGGCGACGCCGCTGAGCGTGGTGCCGGCACCGGCGCCTCGGCCTTCGGGTAGCAGGCGCACTCGTTCGGCCGCATCGGTGAAGGCCAGCTGCATCTCTTCGAGCGAGATGCTCGGCTGAGACGCAAGCCGGGTGTAGACCTCGATCACTGTGGCGCTGGCGACCTCTCCCGCATCGTGACCACCCATGCCGTCTGCAACGAGAAAGAGTGTTCCGCTGGCGAGAAAGGAGTCTTCGTTCAGGGCACGGCGAAGTCCCTTGTCGGTCGCCGAACCGACGTTGACCACAATCGGCGGCTCAGTACCGATGTCGGTCACCGGGTACTCACTGTGACGCGCCGATCGCCCAGGAGCAGAACGTCACCCGGGCTGAGATACACCGGAAGGTCGACTCCCACGGGGATCTCGGGGTAGCCCCGCCGCTCAACGCGGGTTCCGTTCGTCGAATGGCGGTCGATGACACCGAGGCGATCGCCGTCGATGATGAAAGCGGCGTGGGTCTTCGACATCGACTTGGTGTGGTCGAGCAGCGAAACGAGCTGGGTCATGTCGCCCGTGCCTTGCGGATTTCGACCGATCAAACCCGACCCGGTGAGCACGACATCCTCGCCGGAGTCGACGCCGAATACCCATCGGGGTTGCGAGCGCACCGGCGGGGCCGCCCGAGTCTCATCGAGATCATCCCGGGAAAAATTGTCGCCAACCGAGATCCCCGCAGGGATCATCGAAGGAATCACAGACCCGGGCACGCTCGAAATCGGGGCCGGCGCAACGGCCGCTGCTCGGTACACAGGCGCCGAGGGAGCCGCAGCCGCAACGGGCACCTGATACACGGGGGCAACCTCAGGCGCAACGGGCACCACCGGAACCTGGTACACGGGCGCCACCTCGGGAACCGCAGCCATCCCGGCATCGGACACCCCCGCACCGGCCACACTGACACCGCCGACTGCGCCGCCCTCCGTGTCCCGCAGCATCCACGTGCCCGACGCCTGATCGTGCCACCCGCGCCGTGCCCCCGTCGAATCGAACAGGGGCGAGAGCGGTCCGACGATGATGTAGAAGGTCAGCGAGAAGATGATGAGCCGGCCGAGCGCCCGCCAGAACCCCGGCTCACCCATCGTGTCGAGCCGAACCAGCCGAATCTTCGTGGCCTTCATGCCCGGCGTCTGACCCGACCCGAGTGCCCCGAGGTAGAACAGCCCCAGCACGATTCGCAAGATGAGTGGAATCCACACCGCGAGCGAGATCATCGTCGAGTAGGCAGAATAGTCCCCGCGACCGATAGCCCCGCCGGCCGCTACGGTGAACCCGATCTGCACGACGAACGGAATCAGGCTGACCCACAACATGTCGAGCACATAAGCGCCTGCCCGCGAACCCATCGTCGCGCTCTGCTGCTCCAGCGCAGCTCGCTGGCCGGTAACCAGGCTCATCGTCTTGCTCGCTTTCGTTTCTCGGTGAACCGTGCGGCACGGCGCATCCACTCGTCCCAGAACGACCGAAGAGACAGCCGACCGCGCGCCCGGCGCCAACGCGAGACCGATTTCTTCATCGCCCGCACGATGACGTCGACTTCGCTCCAGAACACCGCCACCTGCTCGTCAGACGGTTCACCGGGGCCAAACACCCCATGGTCGACCTCGGCCGCCAGCGTCGTCACTCCCGATTCGGGGAAGCGTTCGGCGATCGCCGTCGCACCTTCTCTGCGCGTGGTGCCGGGCGTCAGCGACGCACCGAGGTCGACGGCCGTGTCGACGACCTCTGACCATCCGCCGCTCAGCCTGTCACTCGGCCGACCCGCGGTTGCGCGTCGCCGTCGACGCCTGGCCTTCAGCACCCCGATCACGACGATCGGCCCGATCAGAATGGCCAGCACGATCAAGACGTTCACCGCTACTCCGGCGATAGCCCAGATGCCTGCCCAGTCGTCGGTCGGTGTCTTCTGTTTCTGGTTGTCAGACAGCACATCGGGCGGCAGCTCGGCGGGAGCCTGCGCGGGGGGCGGCGGCTGCAGCACCTGCGGCTGCGGCTTGGTCTTCTGCTTGGGCGCCTGCTGTTGCGGCGTCTGGTCTTTCGGAGGCGTCGGGTCGAAAGTCATCCAGCCTGCACCCTGAAAGTCGACCTCGACCCACGCGTGCAGATCACTTCCGGTGATCGCAACAGAACCCTGCGCGGCATTGGCGGGATAGAAACCCATCACCACTCGTGCGGGCAACCCCAGCTGGGTCGCCTCCAGCGCCATCGCCACGGCGTACTGCTCGTCATCGCCGACCATCTGGTCACCAGTGAGCAGGGTGTTGATGCGCTCGGAGCTGTGACCAGAACGAGAGACGGTGTCACCCTGCAGCCCATGGCTGAAGAAGCCCTGCGTGTGCAGCGTCGTCGCCAGCGCCCGGGCTTGGTCGAGTGCGCCAGTCGCCTCACCGATGGCGTTGTCGGCGGCACCGGTCACGCTGTCGGGAATACCGAATGACTTCGGCATGGTCAGCCGTGCGGCAGTTGTCGCCGCAAGCTGTTCGTCGGTGAATGTCGGCGGCACGATGACCTCGGCGGTGTACGAATCCCCCGCGACGAGCGGTACAGTCGTCACCGCCACACCTGTTGCACTGTTGTAGTGCAGCGCCTCGGCGAGCTGACCTGCACGATCGCCGCCGAAACGGAGTGCGGTGAGGTAGCCGACGTCGGGCATCCAGACGCCGGCCAGGGCCTCGTCGGTGATGGTGATCGTGGCGGGGGTGCCGGCACGCGTGTCGACGATCTGTGTTCCGACACGGGAGAAGGTACCCGAACCCTCAGAGCCGCTGCCCGACACGTTGTAAACGATGCCGTCGTAGAGGTCGAGCGTGGCGAGCCGAATGCGGGCCCCGTCGGGCAGCCCCGACACCGTGAACAGGGTCGTGCTGGCGAAGTCGCGCACGTATTTGCGGTACGACTCGAGCGGGCTCGGGTAGGCTCGCAGGTCGAGGGGCGGCACGACCGTGTCGCGCAGGACGTGCCGCTGGGATGCGGGGAGTGCGGCGCCGGCCGTCGCGAAGCCGACCACGAGACCGACCACGATGAGGCCGGCCGCGAGCGCGGCGCGTCGACTGCGTGCGGCAACGGGTTGAGCATTGTCGCCCTCGTATTCGATCAGGTCATCTGCTGTCGATACCGCGGCGAGCGACTCGGCGCGCCTGAACGCGACCCAGCCGATCGACAGCCCCGCGAGCAGAACGCCCCGTACGAGCGGCTCGACCGTCTCATGGGTGCCGAGGCTGATCGAGAGCGCGAACAAGGCAACCACCGGAATCAGTGCCGTCGCCCAGCGCTGACGCAACCGCAGGGCGAGGCTGGCTGAGATGACACCGGCGAGAAGCGACGAAAGAAAAGGCACGATGAGCAGCTGATCGAAGCCCGCCACCGGCGCCTGCACGGTGAGTAGCTGCTTCCACGACAGAACAGCGCCGAAGGCCAGTCCGCTCAGCGTGTCGAGCGACGGAATCACCCCGGCGATCGTCGTCGAACGCAGCGCGAGCCCACCGCCCAGCACGAAGTAGGCGACGATCGTCGCAGCGGCCACGACCAGTGCGTCCCACCGCAGTCGGGCGCCCAGGTAGGCGATACCCAACCCGAGCAGCAGCCCGCCGAAGCCGCCGATGAGGTACCCGAACCCGCCGAAGATCGGCGCGAATCCCAGCACCGAAATACCGAGTACCGCAGCCAGATAGGCGAGGTCGATGAGCTGAGCGGATGCCCGCCGAGCCACTACACGTGCGCTGGTGTCTCTCATCTGCTATGCCGCCCGCCTCAGACCTCGAGCGAGCTCACCGAGGTCGCCGAGCGAGAGCACCGCTGCACCCGCGATCGTGCGGGCCGACACATCGATGCTCGTGCCGCACAGCACGGCGATCACGCGCACACCGATGGGCACGTAGCTCGACGCCAGCCGAATCTGCTCGGGTGTCGCGGTCGCACCGAACAGCAGCACGGCCACCGAGGCACTCGGCACCGTCGACCCCAGCTCCCGAGAGAGCTGCACGAATGTCGACCGGGACTCTGCGGTGACGATAGCCGACAGCCCGTCGAGCAACTGCTTGCGTGAGCCCGACTTCACCCGCTCGCCCTGAACGAGTACGGTGAGCTGCTTCTCTTCACGCAGCGCCTGGGCACCCAGCGACCCGCACACCGAAACGGCGAGCTCGAATTCGTCAGAGGTGGCGTAGTCGGCCGGGTTGCGCGACAGCGCGATGGCGAGGTGCGACCGGCGGGTCTCTTCGAACTGCCTGACCATGAGTTTGCCGGTGTGCGCGAACGACTTCCAGTGCACGTGCCGTCGGTCGTCGCCCGGAATGTATTCGCGAAGGGCGTGAAACGACACGTCGTCGCTTGACAGGTCTTTGGTCGGCTCGCCTTCGAGGTCACGAAAGAAGCCCGTCGACGAACCCTCGAGAGCGACGGTTCGCGGATGCACGAAAAGCTCGACCGGCTCGGTCCAGTTCACAACTCGCCTGAACAACCCGAGAGGATCACCCCGAACCGACCTGACCGGCCCGACGGTCAGAACGGTGCGCCGGTGCGTAGGAATCGTGAAGAGATCTTCGTGGATGTCAGTCGCACCGAGCCGCGGAACGTGAAACGACGCCAACCCCCTGCCGACCGGCAGCTCGATCGTCGCCGCAAGTAGCGTTCGCGACGACGTGTTGCCCACTACGACGTGACCGACGGCACGCTCGCCCACGACCACACGATTCGCCGCCAGGTCGAGGTCGATCGAATACGCCGAGCGGCCCGCGATGAACGGCAGCGCGAGCATGAGCACAGCGGTGGCAGCGAGCGCCACAGCGAGCAGCTCCTGCCAGCCCAGAATCTGACCGGCGACCCAGCTCGTCAGTGCAAGGGCAAGAACGACCCAGCCGAACACCGTCGGCACCCGCAGTACACTCCGCGCGGCAAGAACAGCGGGGCGAATAAGCGGCCAGATGAGCACGCGTGAAACCTCGACCGCCGGCGCAACAAGGCGGCCGGCACTCTGCCGCGCGCCAGAGAACCCGCGGGCGATGCGGGCTGGTGCGATGCGGATGGTCGAGACGACGCTCATGCGGCCGGGCGCCTCGTCTGCGGCGCGGCGACACTGCCCATGACCCGCGACAGCACCTTCTCGGCCGTCATGCCGGCGAACTCCGCCTCGGGGTCGAGCACGATGCGGTGGGTCCACACGGAGGGCGCAAGGTCTTTGATGTCGTCGGGAGTGACGTAAGGCCGGCCCTGTGCCGCCGCCCAGACCTTCGCCGAACGGATCATCGCCAGGGCTCCACGCACCGAAACGCCGAGCCGGGCATCCGACGAATTGCGCGTCTCTTGGGCGAGCTCGGCGGTGTACCGCAGCACCGAGCTGTCGGTGTGTACTGTCGTCGCGAGGTCGGCCATCGCCGCCACCGCGTCGGTGGTGATCATGGGGGTGAGAGCGGCGGCCGGGTTGCGCGACGCTGAGCTCGCCAGAATCAGCTCAGCCGAGGCGAGGTCGGGGTAGCCGATCGACGTCTTGATCAGAAAGCGGTCGAGTTGCGCCTCGGGCAGCCGGTAGGTTCCCGCCTGCTCGATCGGGTTCTGGGTCGCGATGACCATGAACGGTCGGCCGACCGCGTGCCCGACACCGTCGACAGTGATTCGCGACTCCTCCATCACCTCGAGCAGTGCCGACTGGGTCTTCGGCGACGCGCGGTTGATCTCGTCTGCGAGCACGATCGACGCGAAGATCGGGCCCTTGTGAAACTCGAAACGGTGCGAATCCTGGTCGTAGATCGAAACGCCGGTCACGTCAGACGGGAGAAGGTCAGGCGTGAACTGGATGCGTTGGTTCGTACCCTGCACCGTCGCCGCGAGCGCCTTCGCGAGCATCGTCTTACCCGTACCCGGTGCATCTTCGAGCAGCACATGCCCTTCGGCCAGCATCGCCGTCAAAACGAGTTGGATGACCCGACTTTTGCCGAGCACAGCCTTACCCACATTGGCGACGAGCGTTTCGAACGTCGCGGCGAACCACTGCGCCTCTTCGGTGGTCATTGTCATGTCTTCGTCCTTTCTTTCATCCGCCCCACGACCCATTGATCTGGAGCCAAGGTCCGTTGCGCCAGGGCTCAACCGAAAAGCTGTCCGTAACACCAGAGCCACATGGCACCGTGATCGACCCATTTGGGGTGCTGAAGCTTCCGGCTACGCTCCCGACTTTGTTGACATTGCCGGACTGCGTGTTGGGTGGAACGTTCCAGCACCGAAACATTGAAACGTCGGTCCAGTTCCCCGCTGCGACGTTCTGCCAGTGGTACGTGACTGTGTCGCCGCTCCTTGTGAGCCACAGCCTCATAGGCGGCGGGTCGTTCGCGTTGCCCGACCAGTCGGCCGTCGAGGTGCCTGCGGCATTGCTGTAGGAGACGTGGATCGACGTCGACTGGCTCGGCTGAAGCCCGCCGTTCGTCTGATTGCCGTTGCCGTTGCCGTCGACCCCCGGGCTCGCTGAGTTCAGGGCGCTGCCGTTCGAGTTGACGTTCCACACGAACTGAACCGCGTTGTCTTGGCGGTTGACCGCCTGCAGCGTGATGATCGGCTTGCCGAACGGTGAGACCGCATTTGATGTCGCCGCCGGGCCGCTCTGGCTCACCACCTTCGACGATTCGTAGATCTGCACCGAGTAGCTCGAACCGTTCTGCAGACCGCCGATGTGAATGCTCGTGCTTCCCGCACCGACCGAACCGGAACCGCCGCCGTTGACCGAGTAGTTGTAGGTGATCTCGTCGCTTCGAGAGCCGTTGAGGTCGCCCGCAGCGAAGGTGACGTCGAGAACCCCGTCTCCGGGTGTTGCGACGACGTTCTTCGGCGCTCCCGGTGGGGCCGCAGCACGGCGTGCATCGGATTGCCCACTGGTAGCGCCCTGCCCGGCCTTGTTCTTGGCGCTCACGGTGAACGTGTAGTCGGTCTGCGAGATCGAGACAGTGGCGTTCGCGGAGTTGCTCGGTGCGGCGAACGAGTTGACGACCGCCCCGTTCTGCAGAACGTTGACCGTGTAGCCCGCGATGGCGTCACCGTTGTTGTTGGGTACGCTCCAGGTGAGGGCGATTTGCGCCTGCCCGCCGACGGGCTGGGCGGCCGACGTCGTCGGCGCCCCCGGGGCATCCGGAACCCCTGCGGGCACCATCGGCGCCGACATGCCGCTCCAGTCGGAGGGGTCTGGTGCGCGGTTGTGCGCCTGAACGCGCACGGTGTACGCGGTGCCGTTCTCGAGGCCCGTCCACACTGTCGAGTTGCCGCTGACGGTCTGCTGGGCTGACCCGAAGGCGGGCAGCGGCGAGATCTCAAGCGTGTAGCTCGTCACAGGAGACCCTGTGGTGACCGGAGTGTTCCACGAGACAGTGAGGCTCTTGTCACCGAAGACAAGACTGGGTGGGGCGGGGGCGGATGGCCGTGCATCCGGCCGTGCGACAGCCGAAGCAGGCGATGGGTCAGACTCACCGATCGCATTCGTCGCCGTCACCGTGAACGTGTACTCGACATCGTTCGTGAGGTTGCTCAGGGTGCAGGTGGTCGAGGCGCAGGTATTCGTCGTGCCCTTGTCGCTGCGCACGGTGTATGAGGTGATCACCGAACCGTTGTTGACCGGAGGCGTCCAGGAGAGCACCACCGTGTGGTCCTGGATCGAGGTCACACTGGGTGTCGACGGTGTTCCCGGCTTGCCCTTGACGGTGAGGCGCACGCGCCCGTCGACTTCGCGGTCGGGGTCTTTCGTCGAATCCTGCACGCGGTAGCGCACGACCATCGTTCCGACGAACGTGCTACTCGGCGTGATGGTGACGTCATTGCCGGTGAATGTGGATGACCCGTCACCTGTTTCGACCGTCGCACCGATGACCGTGAGCGCCTTGCCCGAGAACGGGCTGGTGTCGTTACCAAGCACGCTCACGGTGACGGCCTTGCCCTGGGCCGCGTTGTCGACGATGTCGTCGGCGGTCGTGGCCAGCGGTCTCGTCGAGGCGCTCACCGACAGGTTGAGCGTTCCCGTCACGGGGCTGTTAGTGCCGTCGCTGACGGCGATCGTGACCGTGCCCGTCTGGCCCTTCGTCGCGTCAGAGGCGGCGCTCGCCTTGAGGTTCTGGCCGTCGACCGACAGGGAGAATCCGGCAGGCACACTGCCGTCGATCGAGTAGCTCAGCTTCTGCAGGTCTTCAGGGTCGGGGTCTTTCGACATCGCCCGAAGGTTCACGGTGATCGGGTCTTCGCCCGGAGCGACGTTCACCGTTCCGCCGATGAAACTCGGCGGCCGGTTCGACGGGGCAAGCACGGTGATCGGGATTACCAGAACCGAGGTGAGGCCGGTCGGGTCGTCGGGCCCCGTTCCGTCGGTCACCTCGAACGAGATCGCATCGGGACCGTAGTAGTCGGCGGCCGGGGTGTAGACGAGAGTCGTCTCATCTTTGATGAGAGCGTCACCGTTCGCGTGGTTCGCGGTGACCTTGTTCGCGACAGTGATGCGGGGCGTCTTGCCCTTCGCCACGTCGACGTAGTCGCTGAGTTTGAGCTCGACGCTCTGCCCACTCTTGACCTCAACGGGCTTCACCGTCGACTTCAGCGTGGGGCGAACCACGCCGGTGCCAGGCACCAGCACGAATGCCGACGCCGTGAGCCCGTCAGGGTCTGTCACCGTGTAGAGCACGATCTGCGGGTCTACGGCCAGCGCTATGGTCACGCTGCCTTTGCTCATCCCCGTCACGGCAGGGTCGTCGCTCGAGACCGAGAGCTGGTCGGCCACCCCGTCGGGATCTTCGTCGTTCGTCAGCACATTCACGCTGACCGACGTCTGGCCGACGATTCCGGCAGCCGAGACTCGGTCGTCGCGCGCGATCGGCGCCAGCAGCGGCGCGCTCGCCGAGACGGTGACCTGCAGCACGCCGTAGGCCGTTCCGCCCCACGGATCGGCCACCTGGTACCCGATGCTGTAGGTGCCTTCTTTGTCGGGTGCCGATACCACGACGCGGTCTTTCGCGATCTCGGCGGTGACACCGTCGGCGGGCTGCAGGCTGCCGTCTACCAGCGAGAGTAGGTCACCATCGGGGTCGGTGTCATTGACGAGCACGGGAACCGCGACCTCGCGACCGGGCTTGACCGTGATCGAGTCTTCGACAGCATTCGGGTTCTGGTTGGTACTGCCGGGCTTGGCAATGCCGACGAGAACCGAGCCCACCGCCGACGCGCCCGGCCGATCTCGCACGACATAGGTGAACGAGTCGGTTCCGGTCGACTGAGCGTACGCCTCGTAGACCAGCCAGCTGTCGCCGACCTCAGTGATGCGTCCCTTCTGAGGCGCAGTGCCCTGCCCCACGAGGTCGACCGAGTCTCCATCAGGGTCGATGCCTGTCAGCGTCACGGGAATGCGCACCGTCGTTCCCGACAATACGCGGGCGGTCAACGGCAACGGTCGTGGCGCAGAGTTCGACGCCGCATCGACCGGCAGAATGCGAATGGTGACGTATCCGGCGTCTTTCTGACCGAGGCTATCCATCACGTCATAGGTCGCGTACACGGTCTTGGCAACGGGCCCCGCCTTGAAGCGCAGCGTGTTTTCGGACACGAACAGATCCCCGTCGGCTGGCGACACGAGTGGGGCCACCAGCGTCGGAGACAGCGTGATCGTGTCTCCGTTAGGGTCGTAGTCGTTAGCGAGCACCGGAATTGTGACATAGTCGCCCGCCCGAACGCTGACCGTGTCGTCGACCGCGACGGGCGGATCGAGCTGCGCCGGGGCCGGCACGGGAATGATGACGACATCCCCGGTCGACGATGACACCCCGTTCGACACCGTGTAGGTGAACGTCACAGGCCCGGTCATCGCATTGCGCGCCGACACCTTCAACACCCTATGTTCGAGCACCGCAACGGTCAGCCCGGCGGAATCCGGCACCGACACCGACTGCACGACGAGGATTCCCCCATTCGGGTCTGAGTCGTTCTGCAGCACGTCGACGAGCACGTTTCGCCCGGTCGTGAGCAGGCCCTGGTCTCGAACCGCGATCGGCGGCGAATCAGAAGTCACCGGCTGCGTGACGTCGATGCGCACCAGACCGGCGACCGTATTGGGCCCATCCGACGCGAAATACTGCACGTAGTATGTCTTCGCCGCCGTTGCGTTGAACGTGAACGTTCCCGCGGCGTAGTCCGGCGTCAGCGTCGTACCGGGGCTGCCATCGCCCGCCACTTTCGCCAGCCGCAGCGCGACACCGCTCGGGCTGATGTCATTCAGCAGCGGTGCGACCAAGACATCTTGGCCGACCGTGGTGGTGAAGTGATCGCCGTTCGTAATCGGCTTAGTCGAGCCTGCTGCCTTCACGTCGACGCGCAACGTTCCCTTAGCGGTATCGGTGCCGTCAGACACCGATACCGCAATCGTCTTGCGGCCTTCAACCCCACCGACTGCGTCATACGTCACCTTGCCGTCGGGCGTGAAGGTCACGATGTCGGTATCGCTCGACTCAGCTCCCGTGAGAATGAGGTCGTCTCCGTCGGGGTCGCTCCAGTCCGCCATCACGTTGACAGTGGTCGTCTTGCCGTTCTCGACCGTCGTCGTCGACGGTCGCTTCTGCACGGGCGGCCGGTTCGTACCCGCCGCGCTCACACTCAGCGTCACCGTGGCCTCGGCCTGGCCTCCCCGGCCGTCATCGGCCTTGTATCGAAAACTGGCCGACCCCGACGCATCGGCGTTCACCGTCACCTGCAGCTGTGAACCCCCGAAGATCGGCTCGACGGTTCCGATCGACGGCTGACTGCCCGACAGTGTCGCCGTGAGAATATCGCCGTCTGCATCGGTGTCATTGTCGAGAACCGGCAGGATGATCGTTCTCCCTGCTCTCACACCGAAACTGTCGTCGACGGCAACCGGAGGAGTGTTGGCGGTCGAACGCTGGGGCAGGACGTTCGCGATCTGGTCTTGGTTGTCGGCGTTGTCGTCGAGTTCGCTCTGCGACGGTGGCGGCGTCACATCGGCCCAGTTGTCGACCTGCAGCATGCTCTGATTGACCAGCCACATGAGCCCGCTGGTGAGGTCGTTGAGAACGACCACGTCACGGTTCACCCGAAACCGCAGAACCGAATCGGGCTGCAGGTTGGGCACGGCAGCCGTCACGTCGTTGCTGTCGCCGGCACAGTCCCTGACATATTCCGCGGACCCTGACCAGGCTGCGTAACCGCATCCGCCGAGGTACACCGGAGCCGCAGGAACCCCCTTCGCGCCAGCATCCGTTCGCTGGGCCTGACCGCCGTCGAGAGGTTGGGTGATGAGCTGCGTCGGGGTGGCGAGCAGAACACTCGAGCTGTCGGGGCCACTCTGTTGAAGAACGGCACCCCCAGCATCCGGAACCTGAACGGTCTTGCCCCCGGGCAAGTAGAGGGTCGAACTCGTCGAGTCGAAGATGGCCGCGTTCGCCCCGACAGCACTGATAGTCAGCACCGCGGTGTCGGCGAATTGCGGTAGCGACGTTCTGGTGGCCGGCTCGTACCCGCCAACCCCATCGGGTGCGATCACGACCAGCTCGTGATTGTCGCTAGACACAGCCCGCACGGCCCCATCAGGCCCCACCGCAACAGCAGAACCAGCACCGAGCGTCACCATCGGGTCGGTGCCCTTCGCCGAGAACGAGTCGACCTGTGACGCCGGCACAACGTAGAGCGCACCCGTGTCAGGCTCGAGAATCGCCGTCGTCTCGCCACCGAGCACCACGGTCGCCTGCGTGGGAAGAGTCACGTCGCCGCCGAAGACCGACTTCGCTGGGTCGATCGTGTTCAGAGTCGAATCGGCGGTATCTACGGTCATCACCGTGTTGCCCGACTGCAGAACGTCGAACTGATCCGTCTTCGTTCGCAGACCCTCGTCGAGCACCTGCGACTGGTGGTTGAGGTGCCCCACCAGCAGCCCGCTGGCCTTGGTGACCCACACCCCGCCGTCATTAAGTTCGACATTGGCGGTCTTGAAGCCCTGGTAGAAGATCGCAATCAGGGCGAGCACCAGCGACGACGAGCAGATGATCGCCACAGAGATCAGCGAGCGTCTTCTGCTCAGTATGCCCCTCAGCACTCGCGTGACTCCCCCGGAATTGAATTGCAGACTCCCTGCTCCCCCTGATGATGGAGCACACCGCCTCATGAGGGCGATGGGTAGAAATCCCCATCAGCTTCTCGATCACATTGAATTCGTGCAAGCCTGTGAAGTCAGTGGCACCCGAGAGAGGGGCAACCAATACGCGCTGCAGCGTGAAGACCCTCGGACGCAGGCGAATACCGTGATTCAGTCCCCTGGGTCCCACTTCGTTCCGAGGGGACAATTCGCCTCGATCCAGTCAAGGACGTCTCGCGTTGGCATCAGTGAGTCGCTATGCGACAGCCTCCGACGTTCATCGCGAATCAACCGCCCGATTATGCGCCACAATGGCCTCAGTAGATGTATCACTATGCGCTGGGGGAGGCCTGGGACGTGATGCTCCAACGGGGAACTGTGACCAAGGTGGCGGTGGTCGACGACCACGCCTTCGTTTCGGCCGCCCTCGCCGCGATCCTGGCCGACCACCCCTCACTTCAACTAGTCGGCGACGCGCCCACAGTGCCTGCCCTCCTCACACTCGATCTTGCCCCCGACCTCGTTGTTTTGGACCTGCGCCTGGCCGACGGATCATCCCCCGTGAACAACGTCGGCCGCCTTCGAGATGCTGGCGCCGAAGTGCTTGCGTACACTTCGGCCGAGCATCCGCAGCTCATCAGGGCCGCCGCAAAGACCCCACTGCTCGGCCTGGTGCGCAAGTCGGCCCCGCTAGACACACTGGTTGATGCACTGGAGGCCGCGGCCACCGGGTTCGTCGCCCCTTCGGCCGACCTAGCGTCTGCTCTCAGCTCCGACCCTGAGGTGAAGGACGCAGGCCTGAGCGACCAGGAAAGCCGAGTGCTCGCATTATTCGCCGACGGTCTGAAGACGCAAATCGTCTCAAGTGAGCTCGGCATCGCTCCCGGAACCGTCGAGGACTATGTTCGCCGAATCCGCGCAAAGTACGCGCGCGTCGGCCGACCCGCTCACAATAAAGTCGACCTCTACAAGCGCGCACTCGAAGACGGCCTACTTCGCTCTCCCAGCGAATGAGCGCACAAAAGGCAACGATCGAAGCCGCACCTGCAGCAGCGCACGAGGCCGAAACGCGCATGCGCCGTCTTACATCTTTCACCTTGGGCATCGGAGCCCTCATCGCCTTCGGTTCCATCAGCGAGAACATCGTCGCCCAGCTCGCCGACTTTCACCTTTGGTGGTCCGTTGTGGCGATTTCGGCCGCCGTAGCCCTTCCCCTTGCCTTGGCAGTCGCAAGTCGGGTTGCGTCAAGACGAACCCTTCGAGCCCTCGCCGGTGCAATTGCCATCACTTACCTCGCGGCCCTACTTACCCTCACCCTTGGCACGCGCACTGGCACATTGCCTCCAGAAGCAAACGCCCCATGGATGCTCGGGATCACACCGATCGCCGCGATCGCCGCAGCGCTCGCCTTCAGCATGCAACTGGCTTGGGCATATTGCGGCATCACCGCAGTACTGGTCGCGGGGGACCGCATCCTCGCCCACTCGACCGACATTGCCCTGGTTGCGACTCAAGATGCCCTTGTCGCCCTCCTTGTGCAGGCAGTCTTCACTGCCCTCGTGCTCGTGAGCCTCTCTACCGCACGCACACTCGACCACCTCGCTCACCAGGCCCGCATGGAGATGACGGAACGCGCCGTGCGGGATGCACGGCTCAGACAGCGCGTGCACGCCTCCTCTCTTGTTCACGACCATGTGCTTGCCACCCTCCTACTCGCATCTCGCGATGAATCCGACGACTTTCGACCAACGATCTCTGTCTCGGCCCTGAACAGCCTCACAGCGATAGCGCGGTACGCGGCACCTCCAATGGCCATAGCCGTGTCTCCGCTCGACTTCGCCTGGAGGCTGCAGGCAACGACAACGCAGATGGCGCCGTTCGCCTTATTCGAGTACGCGCTGGCCCCGGCGGCCCACATGATTTCGGTCGACGTGGCTGAGACACTCTCCGAAGCCGCGGCGGAGGCTCTACGAAACAGCCTCCGCCACGCTGGTGGGTCCGATGTCAACCGAGCGGTTCGCGTCGATCTCTACGCAGCCGGAGCTCGCATTGTGATTCTCGACGACGGAGCAGGCTTTGATCTCGCAAGCGTGCCCGAGAGCCGCCTCGGTCTCAGAGTCAGCATCACTCAACGCGTGACTCTCCTTCCTGGAGGGCGAGCCAGCATATTGTCACGCCCGGGAGAGGGAACAATTGTCTCGCTGGAATGGAATTCGCGTGACTGAATCTCAGCCGAGCTTTGACGTGCCGGCCCTCCTCAAGCTGCCGAGCATCGGTTCATCCGTTCTCTTCGTCGCCTATTCCGCGACAGTACTGGCTCTCGCGTACACTGCGGGCGGAGACCCGATGCGTACTTGGCAAGGCCTATTAGCGCTCGTCCTTGCGCTCGCTTCAGCAGTGTTGGTACTCGCCGCGGGAACCTACCCGCTTGCACGAGGCCGGTCAGCCCTCATCGCCGCCGCGCCGGCCGTCGTCGCCTACCTCATCACCCTGAACTTGCGTCCGGACGGCCTGCCCGGGTGGACCGCCTGGTACGTCCTGTCTGGCACGCTGGTGCTTCTAGCCCTCGCCGTCAGAGGACGCATCGCCATGGCCTGGGTCGGATTCGCAGCCGTGACCGCAGTGAATATCTTGTGGGCGGTCAGAGCTGGTCGAAACCCCCTCGACGGGCTGATCATGATGCAGGCTGCCGTTGCTATCCTCGTCTTCGGCAGCCTCTTCGCTGTAGGCCTTCGAACACTCATGGGCCGACTCCACGCTTACTCGGAGACGGAACACAAGCGAGCCGCATCAAGTGCAGCCGAGATTGCCACCGCCGAGGAACGCCGCGACCGCGTCGTCGAACTAGACGCCCTCGTTCGCGAACCCCTGACCATCCTCGCGTCAGACCTTTTCCTCAGCGCCGATTTCCGGTCCCGTCTCCGCGCCCTTGAGGGTGAACTGAGGGACCGAGTAAGTGGCGCCAACTTCCTCGTCGAGCCCGCGACGGTGGCCATACGAGCCGCGCGTGCGCGGGGAGTCGACGTGCTGTTCTTCGACGACGTTGGACTAGTTCAACTTCACCTTGACATCAAAACCCGCCTGGCTGCAACGATGGCGACAATTCTCGACGCCGTCGACCGCGGCTCAGCGACACTGCGACTTTCATCTGAAGCGCCTGGCACTATCAGGTTGTCAGCCGTCACTGAGGTCGATGGTGACCTCCATCGGTCGACCCAAGTGATCCACACACGCATGGGCTAAGACGCTTTCCCGCCGCCCTGCCAGAAGCACGCCGAGGTCGGATCTTTGGCGCGAGCTCCACTGCGACCCTCTGACCCTCTGACCCTCTGACAGAGGATCTGCCACACGAGTTTCCGGTCGGGAGCATTCGGGTTAGACCAGGGTCGCGAGCGCGAGCGCGAGCCCGTCGGCGTGCACCGACGTCGTCACCTCGGTGGCCGCCGCCTTCACGTCATCGGGAGCCTGGCCCATGGCGACAGCCCGGCCATCCGCACCGGCCCACTCGAACATCTCGATGTCGTTGCGCCCATCGCCCACCGCGAACAGCCGCGACGACGGGATGCCCAGCAGCTGCCGCACGCGTTCAAGCCCGGTCGACTTGTTGACGCCGTCGGGAGCGATGTCGAGCCACGCCGTCCACCCGACCGAGTACGAGACGCGGTGCAAGCCCATGGTCTCGACGATCGCGAGGAAGTCCTCCATGTCGTGACCGGGCGAGATGACGACAACGCGCGTGGCGTCGATCGACAGGAGATCTTCGAACGCGACCTGCTCGCCGCCGACGCCCATCGAGTCACTCGGAAACTCGCCGGTGTAGCGAAAGTAGCCCTCTTCATCTTCGACGGCATAGTGAGCCTGGGCCAGGTGTGCCCGGATCTGCGTGAGCACCGCGGCCGGGTTGAAGGTCTCGACGATCTCGCGCCGATAGCCGAGCGGAGCATCCGGGTCGCGTTGCAGCGTGATGGCACCGTTCGAGCACACGACATACGTCGGCGTGATATCGAGCAGGTCGAGCACCGGCAGGGTCGCGGCGACGGAGCGGCCGGTGGCGAGCATGACCTCATGGCCGAGGCCGGTGAGGCGGGCGACCTGGTCGATCACGGCGTCGGTGATCGAGCCGTCTTCGTGCAGGATCGTGCCGTCGATGTCGAGCGTGACGAGCCAGCGGTCGACCGGATGCCCGGCTCTCGCCGGCGCGTCAACAAGCGCATCGGCGGGAATCTCTGCGCCTGCCGGCAATTCCCCGGGCAACGCACCGACGTCGCCCGCGCTGGCGCTGGCGCCTGACGTTTCGACACTCACGGCCGGCGCCCGTTCAGCGGCTCGACGACCTCGAGGCCACCGAGGTACGGCCGCAGCGGCTCCGGCACGAGCACCGATCCGTCGGCGCGCTGGTGCGTTTCAAGGATAGCGACGATCCACCGGGTGGTGGCGAGGGTGCCGTTGAGGGTCGACACGGGTGCGGTCCTGCCCGATTCGGTGCGGTACCGGGCATCCAGTCGCCGTGCCTGGTACGTGGTGCAGTTCGAGGTCGAGGTGAGTTCGCGGAACGTGTCCTGCGTGGGCACCCAGGCTTCGATATCGTATTTGCGCGCGGCACTCGAGCCGAGGTCACCGGCAGCGACGTCGATGACGCGGTAGTTGAGCCCGAGCGAGGTCAGAAGGTCTTCCTGGTAGCTGAGCAGTTTCAGGTGCTCAGCCTCGGCCTCTTCGGGCAGCACATACGAGAACATCTCGAGCTTGTTGAACTGGTGAACGCGCAGGATGCCCCGCGTATCTTTACCGCCCGACCCCGCCTCGCGGCGGTAGCAGGTCGACCAGCCGGCGTAGCGGTAGGGGCCCTCGCTCAGGTCGAGGATCTCATCGGAGTGGTACCCGGCGAGCGCCACCTCACTGGTGCCGGTGAGGTAGAGGTCATCGGCGGGCAGGTAGTAGATCTCGTCGGCATGCTCGCCGAGGAAACCGGTGCCGCGCATGATCTCGGGGCGCACGAGGGTGGGGGTGATCATGGGGGTGAAGCCCGAGTCGAGCGCCTTCTGCAGGGCCAGGTTCATGAGAGCGAGCTCGAGGCGGGCGCCGATGCCGGTGAGGAAGTAGAAGCGTGCGCCGCTGACCTTGGCGCCTCGCTGCAAGTCGAAAGCGCCAATCAGCTCGCCGAGCTCGACATGGTCGCGGGGTTCGAAGTCGAACGTGGGGCGCGTTCCGACCTCGCGGAGCGTGATGAAGTTCTCTTCGCCTCCCGAGGGCACCCCCGGGAGGATGGGATTGGCGATGGAGCCGACGAGGGCGAGGAACTGCTGCTCAGCATCCGTCGCCCGCTGGCCCGCAGCCTTGACCTCAGCGGCCAGCGACTGGGCTTCGGCCACGAGGGCCTTCTTCTCGTCGGGAGCGGCCTTGGCGACGCGCTTGCCGAAGGTGTTCTGCGAGGCGCGCAGGTTCTCGAAGTCGGTGATGGACGCGCGCCGCTCGACGTCGGCGGCGAGGGCCTGGTCGACGAGTTCGACGGAGTCACCCCTGGCTGCTTGCGACTGCTTGATGGCCTCGGGATTCTCGCGCAGAAGTACTGGATCGATCACCTAAGCAATCCTAGGGCTTGCACCCCGGGCCGGGATGGGGCGGGTGGGGCAGTTGGATCTCTGGGTCGGGGCGGCCGCCGAGACGGGGCGCGCCCGGATAGTCAGAGCTGCGTGCCGCGTGCACTGTGCACGTCGTGCGGCGTGTGGACGATTCCGTGGCGAGCGCGCTGCCCCGAGTCGGGGTTGGGACCGGGTGTAATGGCCTGGCCGTCGGTGAGGGCGGGGGTGGGTGACGCCCTGCGAGGAGGCTGTTGGGTCTGGGCGTACACACATTCGTCAGAGCGGCCTGCCGCGTGCACTCTGCACGTCGACTGGCGTGTGGACGATTCGGTGGATGGCGCACCCCCGGAGATGCTGACTGTGGTCCGAGCGAAGTGGGTGGACGAGGCGGGCGGGGGTGGGCTGCGCGGCGAGCGGGGTGGGCGGGGGTGGGCTGCGCGGCGAGCGGGGCGGGCGGGGGTGGGCTGCGCGGCGAGCAGGCTGCTGCCGGAGCTACCGAGAGGCCCCCGATGCGTGCAGCGGCGGCGATGCCCTACGTTTAGGGTTGTGGCCAATGCTGAGCAACCGACCGGAGCGACTGCCGCTGTGAAGCGCGCCGCTGTGGTCTACAACCCCACCAAAGTCGACGGCGACCGGCTGAAGAAGTCGGTGGCGTCACACGAGGCCGCGGCAGGGTGGGGCGAGACCCTCTGGTATGAGACCAGCGTCGAAGATGCGGGCCAGGGGCAGACGCGGGCAGCTCTGGCAGAAGGCGCGAGTGTGGTGCTCGCGGCCGGGGGCGACGGAACCGTTCGCGCCGTCGCCGAGTCGCTGCGGGCAACCGGTGTGCCGATGGCCCTGCTCGCCTCGGGCACGGGCAATCTCCTCGCGCGAAACCTCGACCTGACGCTCGACTTCGAGACCGCTGTCGGGCTGATGTTCACGGGCTACGACCGATCGATCGACCTCGGGCTCATCACGGTGCACCGAGTGGATGCGGCCGAGTCGACGCACGTGTTCCTGGTGATCGCCGGCCTCGGCATCGACGCCAAGATGATCGCGAACACGAACGACAAATTGAAGAAGACCTTCGGCTGGCTCGCGTACATCGACGGCACGATGCGGGCGCTCCCCCAGCTGCGGCCGATCAAGATGAAGGTCAGCATCGACAACGAGAAGTGGCGGAGCGTGAGCGCACACTCGGTGATGGCGGGCAACTGCGGGCTACTGCCGGGCGGCATCGAGCTCATTCCCGACGCCAAGCTCGACGACGGAGTGCTCGACTTCATCGCCCTGCGGCCCCACGGGTTGTTCGGCTGGGTACGGGTCTGGAACAAGCTGACGTTCGAGAACGGCGTGCTGCTGAAGTCGGCCGCCGGGCGCCGGCTGCTCGAGCTCACGCCGAAGGGCAACGACGTTGTCTACCGGAAGGGCCTCGACCTGAGGCTCAGGCTCGAGGAGCCACAGGAGATCCAGCTCGACGGCGACGAGTTCGGCCTGGCCGACGGCCTCGAGATGTGGATCGAGCCTGCCGCCCTGCGCGTGCGCGTCTGACGTCGGTTGGGCAGCTACGCGTCGGGCTCGCCACTCACCAGCCCGCGCAACCAGTCCCGCGCCTCGATGAAGACCTCGTCGTCGTAGCGGTCGACATACTCCACCGGCGCGTGATCGGCACGCGGATACGACCCGAGGAAGATCAGGTTCGGGCTGAACCGGCGAAGGCCCAGCAGTGCGTCGGCAACGCGTTCATCGAGAACGTGCCCATCGGCATCGATCACGAAGCGGTAGCGACCGAGGGCGTCACCGATCGGGCGTGACTGCAGCAGGCTCAGGTTCACCCCGCGGGTGGAGAACTGCTCGAGCAGTTCGAGCAGGGCGCCCGAGCGATCATCCGGCAGCTCGGCGATGATGCTCGTCTTGTCGGCGCCCGTCGGTGCAGGCAGGGCAGTGCTGCGGCTGACGAGCACGAATCGCGTCACGGCGTTCTGGTTGTCGCCGATGTTGTCGGCCAGGATCTGCAGTTCGTGGTGCTCGACGATGCGCGCCGGGGCGATGGCGGCGTCGGCCAGGTCGCTGTCGAACAGGTTGAGCGCACTGGCAACGTTCGACGTCGACGGGATGTGCCCGTGCGTCGGCAGATTCGCCTCGAGCCAGTTGCGGCACTGCGCATACGCCACCGGATGCGCGTTCACCACGTGCACGTCTTCGAGCTCGATGCCGGGGCGGGCCACCAGCGCGAACTGCACCTTCACGAGGTACTCGCCGATGATGCGCAGGTTCGGGATGCTCGCCAGCGCGTCTTGCGTGGCACTCACGCCGCCCTCCACCGAGTTCTCGATCGCGATCATCGCGGCCACACTGTGGCCCGAGACGACGTCGTCGAGAGCCTCGCCCACATTGTTGACGCTGCGCCAGGTCTGGCCCGCGGCCTCCGGCACCTGCGCGAGGGCTGCTTCGGTGAATGTGCCGGAGGGACCGAGGTAGCTGTAGGTGCGCGGTGCGTCGTTGGGTTTCGGAGGTACGGCTGGCATGCCCCGAGCCTACTGCGAGACCAGTGAGAGATTTTCTGGGAATTCTGCCAACCCGCGTAAGGGAAACCGACCAGCCGACTCTCTCTTCATAGGAACACGTGATTACACGATTCGAAGGTTCCTTCACCGAGTGCGGTGCCAAATGCAAAGGAAGACGTCAGTGCGAGTATCAAAGAAGGTTGCGGGGCCGCTCATGGCCTTGCTTTTGACTGCAGGGCTTGTGGCCACTATGGGGGCCACGTCGGCCTCCGCGTCCGACCACAAGGGCGGGTTCAAAGTCCACCAGCCGCTCGCGTGCAAGCGGGGCGATGCCGGAGGACTTCGACCAGAAGACGGCTGCGACTACCATCCCTTTGGTGGTGGCAAGACCGGTGGGGTGACGTTCGGTTGGGATGCTACGTACTACGCAGACAACAGGGATTTCAGTTCGTTCAACCCTCTCAGTGCCCCCCGCATGTTCCCGCAGAGCAGCTCCGGCTTCAATTGCATCACTGCAGACAACGGCTCGATGGTGTGTGACCGCAGCAGCGCCGGCGCCCCGAATACCGGGAAGGTAGGCGCCACCGTCAACCAACTCGGCCTGTACTCGTATCGGGGCGACGTCATCAGTTGGACCGAAGACGACACTGCTGACTGCGGTGGGTACACCGGTGGATTGTGTTTCGTCGCGACGTTCAATTTTCCCCACTACGTCGCAACCGCCTACTACAGGTACGACGCAGGGACCGGTCTCGTACGCGAACCCTCTGTGCTCTGGGCCAAGAGCGACGGCACCTATATTGGCCAGTCAAAGCACTTCCTAACCGGTAGCGACCCCGAGGCAGACCTGCAGCCCGCTGGCGCAATGAACGCCATCAGCTTCGTCAGCCCGGGTAGGAGTCTCACCGCACTCCCAGCAGGCAGCGACGTCACCTACGGCGTCACTCTGACCGCTACACAGTCCGGTTCAGCGGTGGTCACGCTCAACACTCAAGGGGTCAAAGATCTGACAGAGGCAGTGGTACCCGATTCGTGGGTGCGCATCGGAACGGGTAACCCGACGGTCGTCAAGTACCTCGTTCCCTACATGAACGCCGGCGAGATCAAGTCGCTCTCGCTCCACTTCACGGCGACTGGCACCGAGAACGTCGCGATCGACGCCGACGTGAACTCGCAGTCGAAGACCCACGCCGCCGTCGATCTGCGACCCGATGCTCCTGCGTGTGATGTGCCCGCAACCGGGGCAGTTGTTCCGGTGGGCGGCGAGCAGACGACTCTCTACGATGTCAATTGCCATGTTCCGGCCGGCACGCACCTCGAGACGCGCCCGCATTCTGACACCCATGGCGTGATAACGATCGTCGGAGGAGCCTCTCTGGTATTCAAAGCCGACGACCCGAAGTTCACCGGCAAGGCCCGCACGGCCGTCTGGGCCGTCAACGACAACGGCCAGAGTGCTGAGCCCACGTTCATCGACATCAACGTCATTCCGCCGGCAACTGCACTCGCCGACACGTTCACTGTGACGGCGGGTCAGACCTTGACGCTGGATGCTGCACACGGAGTCGTGGCGAACGACCAGTTTGCCGCGGGCCCTGACGGTTGGTACGTGGAGGCGGGCAACCCTCCGGCCAACGGATCGCTCGACATCCGTGCCGACGGTTCGCTGACGTACACGCCGAAAGCCGGCTTCACAGGTGACGACACCTTCCGCTATCGCCTCGGCGGCCGTAACGGCTCGCACAGTGGCGTGGTCACGGTGACGATGCACGTGACCCCGTAACGACGGCGAACACGTCCTCTCCTCATGCGCAGTTTCTGAAGTCGCGTAATGGATTGGCCCCTGTCGAGTCTCTTAGTTGAAGGCTCGATGGGGGCCTGTTCCATGAGCGCAAAGGGATGTGCCATGAATATGTTGAGAATCACAGGTCGAAGAGTCACTACACCGCGGATGCGCAGTCGAAATCGGGTGGCACGCGCACTCATCGGAGCCCTGGCCACGGTCGGCGTCACATCGAGCCTTGCTCTCGGCGGCGCGACGGCAGCCCGGGCTGACGATGCACCACCCGCGACGATCGTCGGCGAATCGGTGATCACCAGCTTCATCAGCCCCGGGCGCACAAGCGTCGCAGGCGACAGCGTCACCTACGGGGTCACACTCCGCGCCACCAAAGCCGGCACGGCGGCACTCACCCTCGTGATCGACGGAATGGAGTCGGTCTCCGAGTCATCCGCTCCGCGCGAATGGATCCGCCACGGAGACCTCACCGGATCTCTGGCCCACCGGCTCATCTGGTACAACATTCCGTACTTGAGCGAAGGCGACATCGTCTCGCTCTCGCTACATTTCACCGTCTACTCGAACGAGAACCTGGTCACGGCAACCCTCGCTGGTGGCCCGAGCACCACTGAGCACGTCGACGTCGTACCGGCAGGCCCGGCATGCACCGGTCTAAAGGAACTCATGCCCGCGCAGTCCGGTGCCGGCATCACAACACCACTCGACGGCGTGACCTGCCTCGCGCCTGCGGGAACACGTCTGGGCGCCGAATCTTCCGCGAGCCACGGCGAAATCGTGCCGCTCTCGGATGGCAAGCTCGCCTATCGCAGTCTTGACGCTGCCTTTACTGGCACCGAGACGTTTTACCTGTTCACCACAGATAGCCGACGGGATCGAAGCGATTCAACTCCAATCAGCATCAACGTGGTGGCGCCGGCAACAGCAGTCGCCGACGAATTCACGGTCGCGCCCGACACCACACTGACGCTGGATGCCCGGCATGGCGTCATGGCGAACGACTCCCTCCCGTTCGGGCGAGACGGCTGGTCTATCGAGTCCGGCTTTCCTCCCGCGCACGGCACCCTGGACGTTCGCGCCGACGGTGCCCTGACATTCACGCCCGAACCTGGTTTCACCGGGGACGTGACCTTTCGCTACCGCCTCGGTGGAGCATCCGGCGCCCACAGCAACGTGGTGTCGACGGTCATCCACGTCACATCGTGACCCCGCTCCGTGTGGCCGTTCTCGGTCGATAGGCGCCGACGGTCGGGCAAATGCGCAGGGCTCCTCCTGCACAACCCGGAGTGAAGGTTAACTTTGTCAGCGCAGGGCGCAAGTCCTCGCCGCGGGTGGGCGGAGATGCCAGACTGGTGCCATGAATGAGCGCGCCGGGCTGCGAGCCCTCCCCGAAGACCTGGTCGACATCAACGCTCTGGTGAGCGCGTACTACGAGCTGACGCCAGACGTGACGAACCCGGAGCAGAAGGTGATCTTCGGCACGAGCGGGCACCGCGGCTCGTCGCTCGACACGGCCTTCAACGAGACGCACATCCTGGCGATCACGCAGGCGATCGTGGAGTACCGGGCGCTGCAGGGCATCAGCGGGCCTCTCTTCATCGGCAGAGACACTCATGGGCTGTCGAAGCCGGCAGAAGACACGGCGCTTGAAGTGCTGAATGCCAACGGTGTCACCGTCTGGACCGACTCGCGTGGCTCATGGACTCCCACGCCTGCTGTCTCGCACGCGATCCTGCGTTACAACCACGCCGAGGCCGGCCACTTCGACCAGGCCGACGGCATCGTGATCACGCCGAGCCACAATCCTCCCCGCGACGGCGGTTTCAAGTACAACCCGCCGCATGGTGGCCCCGCCGACTCCGACGCGACCGGCTGGATCGCGAATCGGGCCAACGAGATCATCGCCGAAGGCCTGGTCGATGTGAAGCGCGGAGAGGCGATTCCGAGCGACACCTACGACTTCCGCGAAAACTACGTGAGCGACCTGTCGAGGGTGATCGACCTCACGAAGATCGCCGAGTCGGGCATCCACATCGGCGCAGACCCGCTCGGCGGCGCCAGCGTCGAGTACTGGGAGCTGATCGGCGAGCGCTACGGGCTCAACATCGACGTGGTCAACACCGCGGTCGACCCGCAGTGGGCGTTCATGACGCTTGACTGGGACGGCAAGATCCGTATGGACTGCTCTTCGCCCTACGCGATGGCGTCGCTCGTCGCGAACAAAGACGCCTACGACATCTCGACGGGCAACGACGCCGATGCCGACCGTCACGGCATTGTCACGCCCGACGCCGGCATCATGAACCCGAACCACTATCTCGCTGTGGCGATCCAGTACCTCTACACCCATCGCACCGAGTGGCGCGCGGATGCGGCGATCGGCAAGACGCTCGTCTCGAGCTCCATGATCGACCGGGTTGCAACCTCACTCGGCCGTACCCTGTGGGAGGTGCCGGTCGGATTCAAGTGGTTCGTTCCCGGGCTGATCGACGGAAGCGTCGCATTCGGCGGCGAGGAGTCGGCTGGGGCGTCGTTCCTGCGGTTCGATGGCAGCGTGTGGACGACCGACAAAGACGGCATCATTCTCGCTCTGCTCGCGTCGGAGATTCTCGCGGTGACGGGCAAGACGCCGTCCCAGCACTACGCCGAACTGGTCGAGAAGTTCGGCGACCCGGTCTACGAGCGCATCGATGCTGCCGCGACGAAGGCACAGAAGGCCGAGCTGGCGAAGCTCGACGGCGATGCGATTCCGGCGACACAGCTCGCTGGAGAGCCGATCACGGCGAAACTCTCGCGCGCACCGGGCAACGACGCGGCAGTGGGCGGCGTGAAAGTCACCACCGAGCACGCCTGGTTCGCAGCAAGGCCCTCGGGTACCGAAGACGTCTACAAGATCTACGCCGAATCGTTCCTCGGGGCCGACCATCTGAAGCAGGTGCAGGCCGAGGCCAAGCTGATCGTGGACGGCGCTCTTGGCGCCTAGCCGCGGCTGAGGCAGCGGCTACGGTGGCCTCGGCCACTCGCGCCCCCGCGCTCTACGCGCGAATTGAGGCGCCTGCGCCGCAGTGAGTCGGGTACATCAGTCTCACTTCAACAGACTCACCGCCGGCGGCAAAGGTAGGTTTGCTGCTGTGAGGGTCAGCCGGCGTAGTCGGGAGCGGCGGGGAGGCCGAAGAACTCTTCGAGCGTCTCAACCCCGGTGTTGTGCATCTCGGTGGAGAGCTCGGTTCCGACGTAACGGAAGTGCCAGGGTTCGTACTCGTAACCCGTGATGGCCGTCTTGTCGGCGGGGTACCGCAGAATGTAGCCGAAGCGGTAGGCGTTGGCCGCCAGCCATTTGCCTGAGGCTGTCTTGCCGAAGCAGTCGAAGTCGGTGGTGCAGCCGCTGGTCGTGTCGAGAATATCCATGGCGAGGCCGGTCTGGTGCTCGCTGAAGCCCGGGCGGGCGCTCGTCTTGTCTGCGCCGGCAACCCCGTCGATACCGACGTAGTACTGGTACGCCTTCACCTGCACGCTGTAGTCCCGGTATCCGCTCTGCGCCACGAGCTGGGTGCCGACCTCATTCTTGTCGGCGACGAACATTGCGGCCAGCGCCGCCAGTGGCGTCAGCCGAAGCTGGTAGCCATTCGGGTTGGGGATGTCCGATGGAATATCGCTGAGCTCGTTCGGAACGAAGTTCTCGGCATCGGGAATCGGGCGCAGCTTGTTCACAACGAACCAATAGCTGTTCGGGTCGTCGATCGACAGCTGTGTCTTGTCGAAGCCTGCTGGTGGGGGCGGCGTGAACGGGGGCGAGGGTGACGAAGGCGTCGGGACGGGCGAGACTGCAGGCATGGGAAGTTCGGGCGTCGAACTGGGTGACGGGACGGCCGATGTTGTACCCGCGACGTTCGCGGCGGGTGGCAGGATGCGCGGGGCGGCGATGAGCACGGCTGCGACAGTGCCGCCGACGAACAACGACAAGACGATCACGATGGTCGAGACGGCGATGACGCGGCGCCTGACCACGGTTCGCCGGGTTTCTGGCGAGCCGGGGCGTTCGGTGGAACGGCTCGGAGAGCGGGCGTCGCGCCGCCGGGGAGCGGGGGCGTGATCATCCGGAGTCTGCGGGTTGTCGGTTGCCACTCGCCAAGTGTAAAGCGGGCGCCTGTGCCACTAGCCAGCTAGGAAAGTCTGGCTCCTTTCGATCGGCAGGCGATCGCAATCATTTACTCTCAGTCAGCGATGCTGAAGAAGTGCGCGGTGCCCCCCGGATTGCTCACGGTGATGGCTTCGTCGAGGTCTCGGAACTGTGCATCGAGGGTGTGCCCGACCAGCTTGATCGAGGTGCTGCCATCGGCATTGGTGAGCACCTTGGAGACGAGCATCGTGTGGTCGACGCCGTTTCCGTTCTGGGGATCCCAGTCGAACATGACGACATCGCCGACCTTCACCTTGGCCCGGTCGCTCAGTTCGAGTCGGGTGGTGTCTGGCCGGGAGGCGAGATAGTCGTCCATCTCGTTGCCACGGATCCAGCTGTAGCTGTAGTCGCCTGTCGTCGCGTAGTCGCTGTACCAGTCATCGTTCTGCTCCCAGCCGCGGGCGAGCAGGGTCTGATTCACAATATTGCCGCAGTCGTTGTCGGGAAACCTGCCCCACTCGGCGAGGTTGTAGTTCTGCCAGTAGGTGAAGGCGTACTGGAGTTGACGGTCGACAGTGCTGATCGCCTGATAGCTGAACTGCGGGGCGGCGGCTCGGGTCGTGCCGTCAGACTGGCCGAGCGTGATCGAGACGGTTGCCGGCTGGTAGTCGGCAGCAGCCGGCGTCACCACGCTGATCGTCTGGTCGTCAGTCACCGAGAAGGATTCCGCCGGCACCCCGCCGATGAGCACCGAGACGGTCTTGCCGAGGCCCGTGCCCGTGAGCGCAAGGGCCGTGCCACCGAGCAGCGAACCGGAGGCGACACTCGCCCTGGTCACTTCGGGGACCGGCGTCGGTGAAGGGCTCGGTGTTGCTGGGACGTTTGCGTCTTCGGCGGTTGCGCGCAGGGCAACGCCGCCGACGATCGCGGTCAGGCTGGCGCCACCGGCAAAGAGGAGAAGAGCGCGACGAGAAGGCATCCATCCAGAACATCATTCGCATCTATGAATTACATGTGTGCCCCGAAAGGGGGAACACAGAGAATCACGCGCGCGGGTCCACAGAGATCTGAGTTGCACGTGCCTTTCGCGGGGTGTAACTTTGCAGTCTACGCAAACTTTTTTCGGCAGCACCCTCCCGCACTCACGCACTCCCTTTCAGAGGAATTTCATGTCTCGCGCCAGTACCTCCGGCAAAGCCCGGGCCCAATCGATCAAAGACGCCGGCGGCGTCATGTCGCACCGGCAGATCATGGTCATCATCTTCGCCTTGATGGCAGGCATGTTCCTTGCCGCCCTCGACCAGACCATTGTCGGCACCTCGATGCGTACGATTTCCGACGACTTGCACGGCCTGAGCCTGCAGGCGTGGGTGACGACCGCGTACCTCATCATGTCGACGATCTCAACGCCGATCTACGGCAAGCTCTCGGACATCTTCGGCCGTCGGCCGCTGTTCATCATCGCCATCACGATCTTCCTCGTGGGCTCGCTGCTGGCCGGCATCTCGACGTCTATGTACGAGCTCGCGGTGTTCCGTGGCATCCAGGGTCTCGGTGCCGGTGGCCTGATGGCCCTGCCCCTCGCGATCATGGGTGACATGCTCGCCCCGCGCGAGCGCGCAAAGTACCAGGGCTACTTTCTGGCCACCTTCGGCATCGCCAGCGTCATCGGCCCGCTGCTGGGCGGCCTGCTGGCCGGCTCGAATGAGATCCTCGGCATCACCGGGTGGCGCTGGGTCTTCCTGATCAACCTCCCCATCGGCATCGTCGCCCTCGCCGTCGTGCTCAAGTTCCTGCACCTGCCGCACACCAAGCGCACCGTTCGCATCGACTGGTGGGGTGCGGCCATGGTCGTGCTGGCACTCGTTCCGCTGCTCCTCGTGGCTGAACAGGGCCGTGAGTGGGGTTGGGGTTCTGCTGGGGCGTGGCTCTGTTATGTACTCTCGGCCGTCGGCATCGCCGCGTTCATCTTCGCCGAGCGCCGGATGGGCGACGATGCACTCATTCCGCTGAAGCTCTTCAGGTCATCCACCTTCTCGATGGCGACAGTGCTCGGCGTTCTCGTCGGGTTCGGCATGTTCGGTGCCATGATGACGATTCCGCTGTACCTGCAGATCGTTCAGGGCCGCACGCCCACCGAATCGGGCTTCCTCATGCTGCCGATGATCCTCGGGCTCATGATCTCGTCGATCGTCAGCGGGCAGATGATCGCCCGAACCGGCCGGTACAAGAAGTTCCCGGTCATGGGCACCGCGTTCATGGCCGTCGGTTTCTACCTGATGACGTATCTCACCGTCGACAAGCCCCTGTACTTCGTCATGATCGCGATGTTCCTCATCGGCCTGGGCCTCGGCCAGATGATGCAGACGCTCACCATCGCGTCGCAGAACTCGGTCGGCCCGCGTGACATCGGTGTGGCGACGAGCGCGTCGACCTTCTTCCGGCAGATCGGTGGAACGCTGGGCACCGCGGTCGTCTTCTCGTTCATCTTCACACGGCTGCCCACGACCGTCGCCGACGCGTTCAGCTGGACGTCGACGCAGCAGGGCATCGCCGCAGCTGCCACCGACCCGGCCGTGACGGGCAACCCGGCGAACGCACAGGTGCTCGGCTGGATCCAGAACCAGGATGTCGCCGCCATCGGCTCTGCGCTGAACGGTGACACGGCCTTCCTGAGCGTCATCGACCCGCGCCTCGCGTACCCGTTCCTCAGCGGTTTCTCGTACGCGATCGCCTCGGTCTTCTGGATCACGCTCGCCGTCATTCTGGTGGCCTTCGTGCTCGCCCTCTTCCTCAAGGCTCCCCCGCTTCGTGCGAAGTCGGCCATGCAGGAGGCAAGCGATTTGGATGCCCGTGACGACGTGCTGGCGGCTGAAGCCCTCGCTGCGGCCAACCTCACCGGTGCCATGATCGAACCCGGCACCTCGAGCGAGCAGTTCGACTCGGTCGCGGCCCCCGCCGGAGCCGCAGGCCCAGACGCACCGCGCCACGGCTGACCTCTGACGCGCCACTTCAGGTGCGCGAAAACGTCCCCAAGACTCACGTTTTGGGGACGTTTTTGCGCACCCGCGCGGTGCACGTGCCCGCCGAATGGATGCTCGGGGTTGTCGGCAGCGATCGCCTCACACACTCGAAACTCACGCTCGTCCCCCAGTGCGCGGAAACGTCCCCAAGCCTCAGTCTTTCGGGACGCTTGCGCGCACCCCGTGAAGTTCAGAGGCCGGGACGGAAGCAGGGCGCAGGTTACTCGAAGACGGTGGTCGCGGGGAGGCGCTTGCGCATGACGGCGATGGCCTCGGGGTTCTGGTCGATGAGCACGAAGTTGCGCCCGAGAGACGCCGCGACTGCCCCGGTTGTGCCGCTGCCGGCGAAGAAGTCGAGCACCCAGTCGCCCCTACGGGTCGACGCCTGCACGATGCGCCGCAGAACGCCTTCGGGCTTCTGGGTGGGGTAACCCGTCTTCTCCTTGCCGGTGGGTGACACGATGGTGTGCCACCACACGTCGGTCGGCAGCTTGCCGCGCGCGACCTTCTCCGCCGAGACGAGGCCAGGAGCCATGTATGGCTCCCGGTCGACCTCCTCTGAGTTGAAGTAGTAGGCGTCAGGGTTCTTGACGTAGACCAGGATCGTGTCGTGCTTCGTCGGCCACTTCGACTTCGACTTCGCGCCGTAGTCGTACGCCCAGATGATCTCGTTCAGAAAACTCTCGCGGCCGAACAGCGCGTCGAGCAATACCTTCGCGTAGTGCGCCTCGCGGTAGTCGAGGTGCAGGTAGAGCGTGCCGTCGTCGGCGAGCAGGCGCCAGGCCTCGAGCAGACGTGGTTCGAGGAACTCCCAGTAGTTCTCGAAGACGTCGTCATACCGCAGCAGGTCACCCTTGATCCGCTCGTAGCTGTTGCCCTTGAAACCCGTGATGGTGCCGGTGCCGGCGGATGCCCGAACGGCGGTCGTGCCCTGCCGCCGCTGCACGCGCCCGGTGTTGAAGGGCGGGTCGAGGTAGATCAGCGTGAAAGAGGAGCCGGCGAGGGCAGACAGCACCTCGAGGTTGTCGGCGTGGAGCACGCGGCTGGGCTTCGACGGCGTCTCGTCGAGGCGATCATCCGGAGTCTGAGGGCTGCCTGTCGGCGTCACCTGCTCGCGCTGTTCGTGCGGGGAGAGCGGCGAAGCGGGCATGTTCTCATTGTGACAGCAGCGCGTCAATCGGTGGCACCGCTCAGGCGCAGGGCGTACCCTCGATCAGATCATGAGTACCGAAACAAAGCACGAGCCCGACAAGAACCGTTACATGCTGCTGGTGGATGACCGGGAGGCCGGCCTCGCCGACTACCGCATCCAGGGCAGCGAGATCGTCTTCACGCACACCGAGGTCGACCCGGCCAAGCGCCAGGGAGGCCTCGGCGGCACGCTCGTCAAGGCCGCTCTGGATGATGTTCGAACGTCAACCGGACTGAAGGTTGTCGCGCAGTGCCCGTTCGTTGCCGACTGGATCGACACCCACCCCGAGTACCACGAGCTGGTCGAGCGCGGCTGAGAATGGCCCTCAGCGAGCGGGTCCTGGCGCGACCCGCGACCCGCGATCCCACGCCCGGGCCGCGCGAGGCGAGGTCAAGCCTTCGGCACGGTTGCTTGAGCGGCCGCCCGGCCCGCCACCTGCGATATTCGTCGGAGAGCGTCTTTGCAGACACGCGCTTCGACACGCACGCGCCTGGGGCGCGAGCTACTCAACCAGCGGCGGCAGCCATCACGGAACGCGCTCGATCCACTCCCTCGTGCTGAACTTCTCGTCGACGAGCTGCTGCGCCTTGGCGTACTCGTCATCGGTGATGTCTCCGGGCGTCGCGCCGTAGAGCGAGGTGAACGTCGCCTTCATACGGTCGATGATCTCGGCACGGCTGAGCCCGGTCTGGCTGCGCAGCGGGTCGACGCGTTTGGCGGCCGACTTCGTGCCCTTGTCGCTCATCTTCTCGCGGCCAATGCGCAGCACCTGCACCATCTTCTCGCCGTCGATGTCGTAGCTCATTGTCACGTGGTGCAGCACAGCACCGTTGCCGAGCCGCTTCTGGGCCGCACCGCCGATCTTGCCGGTCGGACTGGAGATGTCATTCAAGGGAACGTAACTCGCGTCGATACCGAGCGACTTCAGGGCGACGAGCACCCACTCGTCGAGAAAAGCGTAGGAGTCGGCGAAGCTGAGGCCCTGCACCAGGTCGGCCGGCGCGTAGATCGAGTACGTCACGACCGACCCGGCCTCCATGAACATGGCCCCGCCACCGCTGACCCGACGAACCACGTCGAAGCCGTACTTGGCGGCGTTCTCGGGGTCGACCTCGTTCTTGAGCGACTGGAAGCTGCCGATCACGACGGCCGGTGAATCCCACTCCCAGATGCGAAGCGTGGGAGCGCGGCGGCCCTCCCCCACTTCGACAGCCAGCACCTCATCGAGCGCCATCTGCATGACGGGAGGCACTGCCTTCGAGTGGATGATCTGCCAGTCGTAGTCTCGCCAACTCGTCGCCTTGGCAAGCGAACGCCGAATCGCGACCGCAACGCCTTCTGGCGAGAACCCGAGCAGCGTGGCATCCTTCGGCAGTGCAGCCTTGATCGCGGCCGCGATCGACGCTGCATCACTCTCGGCCGAGAGCCCGTTCACGGCGTCGTTGATGTCACCGAGCGCGCTGTCGGGCTCGAGGAAGAAGTCGCCGGCCAGTCGGAAGTCGGCGAACACCCCGTCGATGACCTCGAGGTCGACCACGACGAGCTTGCCACCAGGGACTTTGTATTCTCCATGCACCTGTTCAGCCTAACAACCGTGGGTCGCGCCCACGCTGCTCCCGTCGAAGCACAGCCCCGCCAGCGCAGGCTGTCGCGCGCGCCCGCACGCTGGACGACTCGAACTCACGGTCGGGGCGCTGTACGGCAAACAGCGGCACGCAAGTTCGGGCGGAGATCCGATACTCCGCCGCAAATGCGCACGGGGAACGCGACATCTCCGCCCAAAGTCGAGCTGGCTGGGGGCGCCGCGCCTTGCCAGCGGGGGTCAGCGGGTGGTCGGCACCACCAGGCGCTGGTCGAGCCACGCGATCAGGTCGCCGATCACCTCGTCGCGGTTCGTCTCGCGCAGGACCTCGTGCCGGGCATCCGGATACAGCTTCACGGTCACGTCGTGCAACTGGGCCTTGCGGTACGCATCAGCCAGCTTCTGCACACTGCGCTCTCCACCGAGGATGTCGTCGGTGCCGGCCAGGATGAGGATCGGGATGTCGGTGGCAAAGCTCTTGGCCGGGCGGCCAAAGAGTCGTAACCCGTCTGCCAGCCCGAACAGCTTGAGAACCTTCGCCTCGAACATGAGATCGTCTGCAGCGGCTTTCGTCTGTACGGCCACGTCGCGGCTCAGCCATTCGTAACCGGTGCCCCCGCCGCCGGGTGGGCGGTGGCGTCGGCTGAGGTCTCCGCCATCCATCGAGCCGGGCATCCGGTAGGCCGTACCCACCAGAACAGCACCCGCGTACCCGGCAGACGAGGCGTTGAGGAGCTTCTGCACCATGAGCGAGCCCCAGCTCTGGGCCAGCAGCACGATCGGCATGCCGGGGTGCTTCGCCCTGATGATCTCGGTGAACTGCCGGATGCCCGCGATCGTGGCACGCAGGCCCCCGGCTCCGAGGTGGCCGAGCCGGGTGTGGTCGCCACCGTACTGGTCGAGACCGGTCTGGCCGTGACCGCGGTGGTCGTTGGCGTAGACCGAGTAGCCGGCCGCATTAAGCTCGCGCGCGACCTGGTCGTAGCGCTCGGCGTACTCGCCGAGGCCGTGTGAGATCTGGATGATCGCGCGAGGGTTCGCGATCAGCCATTCGTAGTACGTGATGGTGACGCCGTGTTCGTCGTTGAAGGTTGGCACATGCTCATTCTGCACCCTGCCTGAACCCGAATGATGTATGCTGACGTTTTCTCATTACCGGAAGGACTGGAACGTGTCGTCACCTGTCAGCAGCGATGGCCTGGGGGCTCACCAAACACCGGGCCGGAGGCGGCGCAGGCGACGACTTCTTATTGCGGCACTGTCGGCACTTACCCTCGTCAGCGGGTTGGTGGTGATTCCGGCGACCACGGCCTCTGCCCTCTCGATCGACTGTGCATACACACCAGGTCTAGGCGACTACGCGGCACGCAACGGTATCGACTGCGAGGTGGGCACCAGCGGGGGGTTCATCAGCACGGCCGGCCCCGGCGGATTCAGCAGTGCCTTCATGCCTGGAGGTGCCGTTGCGCCGGGCATGATGTCGTCGTACTGCGTCAATGAAGCCCCCTCGATGCCCGAGGAGCTCTACGCCAGAGGCACGGTCACGACAGAGTCATACTCCTACGCCAACGGAACAGCCTCGACGTATTACTACCGTGACGGCAAGTTCTTCGCCCAGCGGGATATCTTCGACCTGCACGGCGATGGTGACACGGGCGGCCGCGACACCATCACGATCAGGGACTTCTCCCTCGGCAACGGGCTCATGGTCAAGTGGCAGCTTGACTGCCTGAACCGCACAGGATGGCTTCAATCGGTCATCGACACCAACAATGTCGACGTCGATGAGTATGTCGTCGGTCCTTCGCCGACAGCTACTCCCATTCCCACCCCTACGACCACCCCGCCAACACATTCGAGCGAACTGCCCGTCTCCAGCGCCAGCCTCACTCCGGTCGCAGGGGGAACGAACGAGTTCACGTACAGCGTGGAGCTCAAGAACACCCACGCTTTCGCGCGACCAATGAGTCTCGAAGTCGACGAGTCGACCTTCACCGTGACAAAAGTCTCAGCGATGCCACCCGGTGGCTCCTGCCCGAGCGCGAGTGGGCTCGCACTGCGCTGCGTGGTCGACCCCATGGCAGCCAACTCATCGGGAGTCTTCACCTTTCTCGTCACAGCGAAACCGACCGCGGGTTCGTCGGCCGACCTGGTCTCGATAGCCTCCGTGCACGGCCTCATCGGCGCCCATGCTGTGGGAGCAAGCTACAACCTCTCCCACGCACGGGTTTCGCCGTTCAACGGGTCGATGGAGACGACGAGCTTCATCTCGCCAGGGCACGCGCCTGCAGCGGGTGCCGACGTGACCTACGGCGTGACTCTGCGAGCGACATCTGCGGGCTCGCCGACGGTGAAACTCAGCGTGAATGGACTGGCAAACGCATCGGAGGCATCCGTTCCCGCGGGTTGGGTACGGTCTGGTTCGCTCGACGGCACGACGATCACCTACAAGGGATCGTTCATGAACGTGGGCGACATCAGGTCACTCTCACTTCACTTCAGACTCTCGGGGACGAGCAACACCGCGAGTGTTCTGTCTTCGGTGAATGATGCACCGGCAAAGACCGACACCGTGACGATCCAGCCGGATTCCCCGGTGTGCACGGGCAGCGCCGTCGTGCAGAACCGTACGGCACAGGTGCAGCTCGATGCACTCTCGTGTTCCGTTGCGGCCGGTTCGCGACTCAGCGATGTGTACCACCCCGAGGCCCACGGGCAACTCACGGTCAAACCCAGCGGCGCACTGTTCTACCGAGCCAGAGACGCCATCTTCAGCGGTGATGACACGGCCTACGTGGTTGCCATTGATTCGGCGGGCCGTGCGAGTGCGCCCACCGCGATTCCTGTGAAAATCGCACCCCCGGCCACCGCAGTCGCCGACGAATTCAGGGTGACCAGCGGCGGCTCCTTGAACGTTGCTGGTGCAGGCACCGGGTTGACGGCGAACGATGTGTTCCCTGCCGGGCGCGAGGGCTGGCTGGTCGAGGCAGGCAACCCGCCCGCAAACGGCGACGTGCAGGTGAATGCCGATGGGAGCATCCGGTACACACCGCACGCGGGGTTCCGTGGCGACGATACCTTCCGCTACCGCCTCGGAGGGCCGCAGGGAGCACACAGTGATCCGGTGACTGTGACCGTGCACGTGCAGTAGTCGTGACGCGCGGTGACGGTATGTGTGACGCCGTCACTGCGCATCAAGACTGCGCGTCAACCCTGCACACCGGGGGCTCACGTCAGGGGTGCACGTCAGCGATGTGCGTCGGGGTGCTCGACAGTGGTTTGCGTCAACGGTTTGCGTCAACGCTTTTCGTCAGGCCTCCCGGGTGATCTCCACCGAGACGAACAGGCGCGAACCGAACGGGCCGGCGTAGACACCGCGAAGCGGAGCGACGTCGTTGTAGTCACGGCCGCGACCCACGGTGACGTGGCGGTCGCCGATGTCGATGGAGTTCGTCGGGTCGAACCCGCGCCACTCCCCGCAGAACCACTCGACCCAGGCGTGCGATTCCCCGGTGACGGTCTCACCGATCGGCGCAGACGGCTTCGGGTGCAGGTAGCCCGAGACGTAGCGTGCCGGAATTCCGACGGAGCGCAGGGCGCCGAGGGCGATGTGGGTGATGTCCTGGCAGACACCCTTCTTCTCGACCCAGGCTTCGCGCGCATTCGTGTGCACGCCGGTGACGCCGGTCATGTAGTCGACCTGGCGCCCGATCTCACTGCAGATCTCGAAAGCAGCGTCGCAGGGGTTGTCGAAGCGGGCAGCGATGTCAGCAGCGAGGGCGGCAACCTCGGCCGGCGGTTCGGTGAGACGGGTCTGCTTGATCTGCTCGACGGTCGACGTGACCTTCGCCGAGGCCTCAGCGAGCCCCTCCCAACTGAGATCATGCGGCGGATGCTCGCGGGGACGTACCTCGATCAACGAGTTCGCCGTGAGTGCCAACTCCTTGTGACCCGTCAGCACCTCGAACGAGCTGACCCTGGTTCCCCAGTAGTCGACGTAGGTGTGGTTCGACGACAAAGGCGTGATGTCGAGGTTGGAGAACAGCACGAACTGGCCGTCGGAGCTCACAGGGAGCATCCGTGCCTCGTTGTAGGAGGCCTGGACTTCGCCCTCGTAGCGGTAGCCGGTGGTGTGTTTGATGCGTAGGCGGGTCATACTTTCTCACCCACCCAGCTCGGTGCGGCGTTGGTGGGGAAGTACCGCTGGCGGATAGCCTCGGACGCCTCACTCGTCGCTTCTTGCACCAGGTCCATGTGGTGAGGCAGGTCGTGCAGAATGTCCATGATCGGTCGGTACTCCAGTTGGCTGCGGATCTGGCCGAGCAGGCGCTGGGCCTGGTCGGTGACGGCGAGCCGGGTGTTTCGGGGTTCGATGTCGCGAAGGCTCTGCTCAGCTCGGGTGACCGAGAAGAGGATCGATCGGGGGAAGAGCCGGTCGAGCAGAAGGAACTCGGCGGCATTGCGCGCGCTCGGAACGCCGCGGTAGGTGCGCAGGTACGACTCGTAGGCACCGCAGGAGCGGAGAATCGTGGTCCACGACGGGCCGCTGGCCTCGGTGAGGCTGCGGGTGGCGAGCAGGCGGGCCGTCATGTCTGCGCGTTCGAGGCTGCGGCCGAGGGTGAAGAAGTGCCAGGCTTCGTCGCGGCTGGCCGCTGACTCCTGGATGCCGACGGCGAGCGCCGAGCGCTCACGCACCCAGGCGAAGAACTCGTGTGTCTTCTCGACCGCGATCTTGCGCGGCATGCGGGCGCGGGTGGTGTTGAGGCACTCCCACAACTCTGTCGAGACGATCTCGCGGGCACGGCGAGCGTTCTCGCGGGCGGCGCCGAGCGAGTAGGCGATCGACGCGGGCTGCGTGCGGTCGACAGCGAGGATCGCCAGCACGTCGGCACGAGTCAATTCGTGATCGTCCGGTGGGATCTCACTGCCCATGACCGCGAGGAGCGACCGGCAGGCGAGGTTCTCCTCGATCCACGGGTCTTCGAGCAGCAACTGGAGGTGCACGTCGAGGATGCGCGCGGTGCCGTCACTGCGCTCGATGTAGCGGCCGATCCAGAACAGGGACTCGGCGATTCGGCTCAGCATTGTGCTGCTCCTTCGGTTCGCGCGGCGGGCAGGGCGTCTGCGTTGACCGCGCGGGGGGCGGGGAGGGGAAGGTCAAGCGATCGCGATGCGAAGGTCCGGGCATCCGGCACCAGTCGCTGCTGCTGCTGTTGCTCCTGCTGGTCCTGGTGCGAGCGTGGCTTGTCGTACGGCGAATGGTCGGGGGTGTGCCCCACGATGGGGATCGCCTGCGTGTTCGCTGCCTGGTCGGCGACGAGGCCCTGGATGTTCTGCGCCACAACGGCAGTGCCGTCGATGGGCGAGAACCCGCCGGCGAACCCGACGACCCAGGTGTCTTTCGACCCACCGCCCTGCGACGAGTTCACCACGAGCTCGCCTTCGGGCAGCGCGACGCGGGTGAGCCCGCCGGGCAGCACCCACACGTCTTTGCCGTCGTTCACCGCGAAGGGGCGCAGGTCGGCGTGCCGCGGGCGCATTCCGTCTTCGACGAGCGTCGGTATGGTCGACAACTGGATGACCGGCTGGGCGATCCAGCCACGCGGGTCTTTGATCAGCCTCTTGCGAAGAGCTTCGAGCTCCTTGGCCGAAGCGGCGGGCCCCACGACCAGCCCCTTGCCGCCTGAGCCGTCGACAGGCTTCACGACGAGTTCGGCGAGCCGGTCGAGCACTTCTTCGAGAGCACCCGGGTCTTCGAGGCGCCAGGTGTCGACGTTCGGGATGAGCGGCTCTTCTGACAGGTAGTACCTGATCAGGTCGGGCAGGTACGTGTAGACGAGCTTGTCATCGGCGACACCGTTACCCACCGCATTCGCGATGGTGACGTTGCCGAGGCGCGCAGCGAGCAGGATGCCCGGCGAACCCAGCATCGAATCCGCACGGAACTGCAATGGGTCGAGGAACTCGTCGTCGACGCGCCGGTAGATCACGTCGACGCGCGTCGGCCCTGCCGTCGTGCGCATCCACACCCGGCCACCGGAGCAGAAGAGGTCACGGCCCTCGACGAGTTCGATGCCCATCAGGCGAGCAAGCAGGGTGTGCTCGAAGTAGGCGGAGTTGTAGACACCCGGGGTGAGCACGACCACATTCGGGTCTTCGACGCCTTCGGGGGCAGACGCGCGAAGGGCCTGCAGGAGCTTGTTGGGGTAGTCGCCGACCGGGCGCACCCGCATCGAGACGAAGAGTTCGGGCAGGGTCTGCGCCATGACCCGGCGATTCGAGATGACGTAACTCACGCCAGAGGGCACGCGAACATTGTCTTCGAGAACGCGCCAGGCGCCCTTCTCGTCGCGGATCAGGTCGATGCCGGAGACCTGGATGCGCACGCCGTTGGCGCTCACGATGCCCGCGGCCTCGCGGTGGAAGTGGCTGGACGAGCTGACGAGCCCGGCGGGGATGACGCCGTCGCGAATGGCGTTCTGCGACCCGTAGATGTCGGAGAGGAACGCCTCGAGGGCCCTGACCCGCTGCTTGATGCCCTTCTCGACGCCGACCCATTCCTTCTGTTCGATGACACGGGGCACCGCGTCGAGCGGGAACGGTCGCTCCTCACCGGCGAAGTCGAACGTCACTCCCTGTGCGAGATAGGAGCTGGCCAGGGCATCAGTGCGCCCCCGCAGCTCTTCTTGCGTCATACGTGCGAGCGCGTTGTAGATGTCTTTGTACGCCGCACGTGCTTCAACGGGAGACGACGAGTCTGGTTCGGGGAACATCTCGTCGTATGCGCTCGCGCCCTTGATGGGCTTGCGAGGCAAGAGGGTGGCGCCATAGCCGGCGAACAGGTCAACCATGGTTGCGAGCCTAGCGCTGGGTTGTTGCCGGTGTGTTTCTTGCTGACGGGTACGGCCTCACGCGGCAGTGCCAAGTCCGTTCCCGCCTTCGGCGGATCGTGTGGTTGAGTGGTTCAATGACGAAGAAGAATGCGTATCCCGCAAGCACGACCGGCCGAACGATTGCCCGGGTGCTGCTGGGCAGCATCCTCGTGTTCGCGGGGACGAGCCACCTGACGTTCGCGCGAAAGGACTTCCAGGCGCAGGTTCCCGACTTTGTACCGCTCTCACCCGACGCCACCGTGCTCGCGTCAGGGGTGGTCGAGATCTCGCTCGGGTCGGCGCTGCTGCTTTCGCGAAAGCACCGCACCACCGTCGGATGGATCGCCGCGACCTTCTTCACGGCGATCTTTCCGGGTAACATCGCCCAGCTCGTGAACCATCGCGATGCGTTCGGGCTCGACACCGACACGAGGCGCGCAGTGCGACTGGTCTTCCAGCCCGTGTTGGTGCTCTGGGCGCTCTGGAGCACGGGCGCCTGGCTGAACCGGCGGCGCGCCAAGTAACGAGCGGCACGCGTTTTCGACAGCCGCGCGGTCGAGCTGCGCGCCTGAGCCTCAGTCTCGCGTCGTGGTCACGCTGGCTGCGCCCCGAGCCACCCCACCGAGCGGGCAGCCGCGGCACTGGCGGCCTTCATCGCTGCTTGCGCCGAGTCGCCGCGCGAAAGCCGCGCCGCGAGGGTTCCGCAGTAGGTGTCGCCTGCGCCCGTCGTATCGACCACGTCTGCCACGGGCGAACCCGGCACGGTGATGCCTCCCCAGCGCGAACCGTCGGGGCCGAGTGTGACCAGGAGCGAGTCAGGTTCGATACCGGATGCCCGGAGCTCCGCCGCTTCGTGCTCATTCACAATGACGGGGTCGGCCAGCGCCAGAACGTCGGCCGGTAGTTCGGCGAAAGGAGCGAGGTTCAGCACGATTCGGGCTCCGGTTGCCGAAGCCCAGCGGATCGCCTGGCGCACGACGTCGAGATCGAGCTCCAGGGATACGAGGAGCACATCATCCTCGCTGAGGGGGGAGGGCTCGGAGTCGTAGACCGTGTCGGTCGTGCGCAGACTCGGAACGCCAGCCAAATCTGCTGACCGGGCGTCATCGCCATCGATGTCGGCTGCAGCAGCGATTTCGCCGTCCTCGGCAAACGGGGCACGGGTGACAGGTGCGAGTTCTTCCCGGCGCAGCAGCGTCAGATCCGAAAGCGCGACGCGAGCGTTCGCGCCGGGCGAGACGATGATCGTGTTCTCCCCGTGCGCGTCGACGGCGATCATCGCGTGACCAGTGGTGACGCCCTTCGTGACAGTGAGCGGACGAATGTCGATCGATCTCGTCGCGAGGCGTGTGCGATAGTCACGACCGTCGCCGTCGTCGCCGACCCGGCCGATGAAGACGACATCGGCTCCCGCTTCGGCCGCTGCGACGGCCTGGTTCGCGCCCTTTCCTCCCCAGAAGGTCGCAAGATCACCGCCACGGAGGGTCTCACCCGGAAGCGGGTGCCTCTCGACCCTCACAACCGAGTCGACGTTCAGCGAACCCAGTACAAATACGCGACCCATGAACGACTTCCTGCCTGTGCCCAAACCCTTCGGGCAGAACAAGCCTAGGCGAGGGGTCTGGATCGTGCCGCTCTAAAGCGCGCACTGCCAGCGTGCGAGGAGAGCGTTTCTCCCCGCACGCTTCAGTTTCCACTCTCAGCTGGTGGCGGCCGCTGAGGTCAGGTCGTACAGCGTGGTTCCATCGACCGTCGTCGCCGTGTAGTTCGCGACGACCCAGGCCGCAATGCTCGATGATGCCGAGCTGCCACCGTTCGGCGCCCCGATGTTGCCAGAGGAGATGAAGTAGTGAATCTGCCCCGAGGCCACATAGGCCTGGAACTGCTCCAACGTCGGTGAGGGATCACTGCCGTTGAATCCGCCGAGCGGCATGACCGCCGCCTGGCTGGCCAGCTGGTAGCTTGCGGCATTCTGCGAGCCCACCGCCGCTGCGGCCCAGGTGTAGCTCGAGGCGTCGGCCGCCAACAGTGCGCTGACCTGGGCACTCACGGTCGCACCCCCGAGGAGGCCGCCTCCACCCATTCCGCCACCGCGGGTGCCAGCGGCGGCCGCGCCACCCGTTCCACCCGCCGTCGTTCCGCCTGCGGTACCACCGGCCGTTCCGGTGCCGGGTTGGCCCGCACCGAAAGGAGGAGTGAATCCGCCCGTCGTACCCGGCCCACCCGCCGTTCCGCCGGGGGGAGTACCCCCGCCGCCTGCGCCACCACCTCGACCGAAGCCGCCGCCGCGTCCGAAGCCGGTGGACGACGCAACCGTCGGCCCTGCAGTGACGATCGAACCGGTGTGCCCCGTGGAGATCGTCTGAAGCGTGTACGCGGTCGGTGCCAGAAGCACGGCGACGAGGGAGACGACGACCGCGGTCACCCGAAGCGCTCTCCGTTTCCAGCGGAACGCGAGCAGCAGTGCCCCGACGACGGCGAGCGCGAGCACCACGAACTTGAGCCACGGCAGCCAGTCAGTGGCCCGAGTCAGGAGCGCAAAAGCCCAGATGCCCGTGCCCAGAACGAGTGCCGCAGACAGGAGCCTGGCCCAGAGTTGACGCCGTGTGTTCCAGAGCATCACGGCCCCGGCCCCGACGACCCCTGCGATCGCGGGTGCCAGCGCCACGGTGTAGTAGGCGTGGAAGATGCCCGACATGAAGCTGAAGATGAGACCGGTGAGAACGAGCCAGCCGCCGAACATGACGAAGATGGCTCGCCGGGCATCCGTTCGCTTCTGCCGACGGAGGAGGAAGAACGACACCACAAGGAGAACGAGTGCCGCCGGGATGAGCCACGCGATCTGGCCCCCGAACTCGCCGTCGAGAAGGCGGGTGATGCCTGTCGCACCCCACTGGCCTCCCCCGGCAGCAGCGTTGCCGGCTCCGCCTGTGACGCTGCCGGTCTCGGCGCCCGTGAGGCGGCCGAAGCCGTTGTACCCGAAGGTCAGCTCGAGAAAGTCGTTGTTCTGGGACCCGCCGACGTAGGGGCGGAGCGTCGCCGGCACGAGCTCGACCAACGCGACCCACCAGCCGGCGGAGACGATAACTGCGCCGAATGCAGCGAGCAGGTGCAGCAGGCGCTTGCCGAATTTCACCGGCCCGGCCCAGGCGTAGGCAAGGGCAAGGGGCGGGAGGATGACGAACGCCTGGAGCTGTTTCGTCAGGATTCCGAACCCGATCATGACGCCAGCCAGGAGCAGCCAGCGCACGCGGCCACTCTCGATCGCCCGCAGGGTGAAGTAGACCGACGCCGTCATCAGGAGGACGAGCAGGGCATCGGGGTTGTTGAACCGGAACATCAGAGCCGCTACAGGAGTGCTCGCGAGCACTCCACCGGCGAGCAACGCGGCTCCCGGTGAGAAGTGGCGCCTCACGATCAGATAGACCAGGGCAACCGTGACGACGCCCATGAGCACCTCCGGAAGGAGGATCGACAGGGAACTCAGGCCGAAGATCCGCACGGAGATCGCCATGGCCCAGAGGCTCGCCGGAGGCTTGTCGACGGTGATCGAGTTGCCCGCGTCAGAGGAGCCGAAGAGGAATGCCTCCCAGTTCTGCGACCCGGCCTGCACGGCTGCAGAGTAGAACTCATTCGCGTAGCCGCTGCTCGTGAGGTTGTAGAGGTAAGCCACTGAAGTGATCAGGAGCAGGCCTATGAAGGCCGGGCGCTCCCACACGGCGTTGGTGGAACGGCCGCGCACGAGCCACCGGCCTAAGGAGCGGATTCTGCCCCCGAAGTCGGCCGGCACGGGGTTGGCAATGCCACTGCTGGACGCGGACGGCCGGGGAAGGGTGCTGCTGTTCATCAGGCTGCGCTCGCTTTCTGTGAAGAGTTCTGTTCGGCCGCGTCTGGCACGCTGAGAGACTGTGTCGCACTGAGAGTCTCAGCTGCGCGCTTTCCGTCGGAGGCCGAGATCACCGAGACAGTAGAGAACGCGGGTTCCTGGCCCGATGTGAGGGAGAGATGCGAGACGTCGATGCCAGCTGATTTCGGAGCACGGAACACCCAGCGGCGAAGAAGCACGAAACGCAGCACGGTCGCCACGAGGTTGGCTGCGGTGAGCACGATCAGCTCGACCGCAGTGCCAGCGTTCGGCGCCAGGGCAGCAAGCACGACGAGAGAGCCCGAAGTAATGACCCACGCGAGTCCGAACACGATCAGGCCCTGGAACTGGTGGGTGACAGCCTTCGACGGCCCCCTGATCGCGAAGGTGAAGCGACGGTTCGCCCAGGTGTTGGCCACAGCAGTGATGAGGAGCGCGCTGAAGTTCGCGGCCTGGGCCCCGAGGACTCCCTGCAGCAGCAGGTAAAGCACCGCATAGGCCGCAGTCGAGAGCGCACCGACCACCCCGAACCGCAGCACTTGGCCGAGGAACGACGGCCTGGCCACCGGCCCGATCGGCGTGCGGCCGAGCTCGGCATAGATCGACTGCACCGGTATCGCACCTCTGGCAAGATCGCGCCCCACCCGGAAGACACCGCGCAGGTCATCCCTGATGGTGGGCATGATCTCCACGCGTGAGTCCGTGTCGTCGATCCAGTCGACCGGTACCTCATGGATGCGAAGCCCGCTGCGCTGGGCGATGATCAGCAGTTCGGTGTCGAAGAACCACGAGTCATCCTGAACCAGCGGCAACAACCTGGCGGCCACGTCAGCACGGATCGCCTTGAAGCCGCACTGTGCGTCAGAGAAACTGGCACCCAGCGTGCCGTGCAGCAGAACGTTGTAGCTGCGGGAGATGAATTCGCGCTTGCCGCCGCGTACCACTCGCGACGAACGGGAGAGCCGCGTACCGATCGCCATGTCTGAGTGCCCCGAGAGCAACGGCGCGACAAGAGGTGGCAGCGCTGCAAGATCGGTTGACAGGTCGACATCGACATATGCGAGCACGCCAGCCATCGACGAGCCCCACGCCAGCTTGAGCGCGTGACCGCGGCCCTTGCGCCCGGTGTGAATGACGCGTACACCATCGATCTCGTCGGCCAGCCGGTCGGCGATCTGGGGCGTGCCATCGGTACTGGCGTTGTCGGCGATGGTGATCTGCCAGGTCGTCGACATCTCGTCGGCGAGGTAGACAGCGAGGCGGCGGATGCTGGCGTCGAGAGCGAACTGCTCGTTGTAGACGGGCACCACGACGTCCAGGGCGAGGAGGGAGCCATGCGGGGTCATGGGAAGACTCTCTCGCCTCGGCCTCGCAGCGGTCTTGCGGTTTGCTATGACTCGCCTATGAACGTGCGGGCCCGGGGCGCGACGCCATTCTCGTCACGCTTCCCTGTTCGTCGATCATGCGATAACCTGTGGTCAGACCACATGGTCCTACCACACCCATGACACCGAGCGAAGGGATGATCGGGGCCCCGCAATGTCGCAGACCACACGTTCGCTCACCGCACCCGTGCCCTCCTCCTCACGCGTGGACGGCTCCGCCGCCACCTCGCCCCGCGCCTGGGAGGCCGTTCTCGCCCACCTCGAGGCACGGCTCGTCTCCGGCGACCTCGCACCCGGCGACCACCTGCCCTCCGAACGAACGCTCGCGTCTGAGCTCGGGGTGAGCCGATCATCCGTTCGCGAAGCATTGCGCGTGCTCGAAGTGCTCGGGCTCCTCCGCACCCAGACGGGGTCTGGGCCGGAATCCGGCGCGATCATCATCGCCCGGCCCTCCGGCGGCATGTCGTCGCTCATGCGCCTGCAGGTCGCAGCCCAGGGCTTTCGGGTCGACGATGTCGTAAGCACCCGCCTCATTCTCGAGACGGCCATTGCCGGCCAATTGGCCGAGCGCGGCGCGACGCCCGGACTCGCTCCGCTCGACCTCTCGGCAGCGACCGAGATCCTCGACGCGATGGAGGCGACGGGCGACCGTGAACCGACTCCGCCGGAGTTCCTGGCGCTCGACGCGCAGTTCCACTTCTCGCTCGCCGAAGCCGCCGGCAATGACGTGATCGCCTCGATGATGACGGGCCTCCGCAACTCGATCGAGGGGTACTCGATTGCCGGCGCGCGCAACCTGGCCTCGTGGTCGACCACGGCAACGAGGTTGAAGCGCGAGCATCGGTCGATCATCCGGGCCATCGAGGCGGCCGATTCGCAAGCCGCTCGCTCGGCCGTCACTGAGCACATCACCGGGTACTACGCCGAAGCCGGGTTCGGGCAGACCGCGCTCCTTCTCCCTCACAACCCGGACAGCCCTCACAATCCAAGCAGCTCAGACAACCCAGACAACCCCACGCCGAAAGGATCGATCCCCGCCCATGGTTGACCGCAGAATCCCCAAGGTACGCGACCTCGCACCGCTCATGCACTTCAAGACGCCCGACCTGAATGCGAAGCGCCGCCGCCTCGAGGGTGCGCTGACCATCGCCGACCTGCGAGCCATCGCCAAACGGCGAACGCCCAAGGCTGCCTTCGACTACACAGAGGGTGCCGCCGAGGGCGAGATCAGCCTCGCTCGTGCCCGCCAGGCCTTCGAAGACATCCAGTTCACCCCGTCGATCCTGCGTGATGTGTCGAAAGTCACAACGGGCTGGGACGTGCTCGGCGCACCCGTCGCGATGCCATTCGGCATTGCGCCGACCGGCTTCACCCGCATGATGCAGACCGAGGGCGAGATCGCCGGTGCCGGCGCAGCCGCCGCAGCTGGCATCCCCTTCTCGTTGTCGACCATGGGCACCACGGCCATCGAAGACGTCAAGGCAGTGAACCCGAACGGCCGCAACTGGTTCCAGCTGTACATGTGGAAGGATCGCGAGCGCTCGATGGCGCTGGTCGACAGGGCAGCCAAGGCCGGTTTCGACACCCTTCTGGTGACCGTCGACGTACCCGTGGCCGGTGCCCGTCTCCGCGACAAGCGAAACGGATTCTCCATTCCCCCGCAGCTCACGCTCGGAACCGTCATCAATGCGCTCCCACGCCCCGAATGGTGGATCAACTTTCTCACCACCGAGCCACTCGCGTTCGCCTCGCTCGACCGCTGGTCGGGAACCGTCGGCGAGTTGCTCGACTCCATGTTCGACCCGACGGTCACCTTCGACGACCTCGCCTGGATCAAGGCGCAGTGGCCGGGCAAGATCGTCGTCAAGGGCGTTCAGAACGTGTCGGATGCCCGGCGACTCGCCGATCTGGGCGTCGACGGTATCGTGCTCTCCAACCATGGCGGCCGCCAGCTCGACCGTGCGCCCATCCCGTTCCACCTGCTGCCCGAGGTCGTCCGCGAAGTCGGATCAGAATACGAAGTGCACCTCGACACGGGCATCATGTCGGGCGCCGACATCGTCGCAGCCGTAGCGCTCGGCGCCCGCTTCACGTTGGTGGGCCGCGCCTACCTCTACGGGCTCATGGCTGGGGGGCGCGAGGGCGTCGACCGCATGATCGCGATCCTCTCGGGTGAGATCATCCGCACTATGCGCCTGCTCGGCGTGAACTCGCTCGAAGAGCTGACGCCGTCGCATGTGACCCAGCTCGAGCGCCTCATCCCGCGCGCTGGAGCTATGAGCGAGCATCCAGTGGATGCTCGCCGCGACGCCAGCGCCGACGAAGCTGTGCTTCGGCGGTAACACGCCCGCCCCCGGCCCCACCCCTCCGGTGCGCGCAAACGCCCCGAAACGACGCCGCTTGGTGATGCTTCGCTGCACCGCGCAAGCTATGACCGCCGCCAGCGCCTGCAGGTGCGCGCAAACGTCCCCAAACGACCCGGTTTGGGGACGTTTCAGCGCACCCCGGCCATGAGGCGCCGCACGAGCGGCGTCGCCAACACGAGCAGCAGGCCGATCACCACAGCGATCGCACCCAGCACGCCGAAGTACGGCACCTGGTTCGTCGGGTCGTAGAACTCGGCGAGCTTGCCCGAGATCGCCGTGCCGAGCGCAACCGAGAGGAAGAACAGTGCCACCATCTGCGTCCGGTAGATCTCGGGCGCCAGTTTCGTGGAGATCGACAGCCCGACCGGCGAAATGAAGAGTTCGGCCACCGTGAAGACGAACAGGATGCCCACGAGCGCAATCAGCGGGGTGCTGTTGTCGGCCCCGTTCGCGAACGGCAGGAACAGGAAGAACGCCAGCCCCATCACGATCGTGCCCGCGGCGAACTTCAGCGGCGTGGCCGGTTGGCGCGTGCCGAGTCTGGTCCAGATGGCCGCGAATACCCCCGAGAGGATGATCACGAAGATCGGGTTGATCGACTGCACCCACGACACAGGCATCTGCCAGCCGAAGAGGTCCCGGTTCAGCTGGCTGTCGGAGTAGAGCGTCACCACCGTGAACTGCTGCTGGTACAGCGACCAGAACGCCACGCTCGCGATGAAGAGCGGAATGAACGCGAGCACCCGGCTCCGCTCCACACTCGAGATGCGCTTACTGCTCAGGATGATCGCGAAATACGCAATCGCAGCGATCACGGTCAGCACAATCACCACGGTCACGAGGTTGCTCACATTGAGCAAGCCGGTCGCGACGGCCACGGCGATGATGATGACGGCGAGGGCACCGACCACGATCATCCGGGGCCGCCTGTCGGCCGGGAGCGGGTTCGGAACGATCCGCGACGACGCGGGCAGGCGCTTGCGGCCGAAACTGTACTGGGTGAGGCCGATGGCCATGCCGATCGCAGCCAGGCCGAAGCCGTAGTGAAAGCCGAGGGTCGTCTGCGCGAGCCCCGTCAGCAGCGGGCCGATGAAGGCGCCGAGGTTGATACCGAGGTAGAAGATCGAGAATCCGGCGTCGCGACGCGGATCGTTCTCTGAATAGAGCGTGCCGACGATCGAGGTCGCGTTCGCCTTGAGTCCGCCGCTGCCGATGGCGATCGCGACGAGCCCGACAGCGACGCCGAGCCCGCCGGGCAGCAGGGCAAGGGCAATGTGGCCGAGCATGATGAGCACCGCGCTGAAGAACAGCACGCGCTCTGAGCCGAGCAGGCGGTCGGCGATCCACGCCCCAAGAATCGTGGAGAGGTAGACGGCACCGCCGTACGCGCCGACGATGCCCGCGGCGGTGTCTTTGGGCAGGCCGAGCCCGCCCTCCGCGGCGGGGTAGAACAAGTACAGCAGCAGGATGCCCTGCATGCCGTAGAACGAGAAGCGCTCCCACATCTCCACGCCGAAGATGTTCGCCAGTTGACGCGGTTGCCCGAAGAACGTCTTGCCCCCAGGCTCCGGATGCTCGGCAGGGGCCTGCGCGGTCGTGTCTACATTGCTCACACCACGTATCTTCGCAGAGCGCGTGCGCTGGAGCTACATGCGAGCGCGGAGGGCGGCCAGAACCTCGGCGAGCTGGTCCACGGCCCAGTCGAGGTCTTCGGGGGTGATGACGAGAGGCGGAGCGAGACGGATGGTCGAACCGTGGGTGTCCTTCGCCAGCACTCCGCGCTCCATGAGGAGCTCGCACACCTCGCGGCCCGTTGCGAGCGCGGGGTCGATGTCGATACCGGCCCAGAGCCCCGCGGTGCGCACCGCGACAACGCCGTGCCCGATGAGCTCGTTCAACCGGCTGGCCAGACGCTCGCCGAGATCGGCAGCGCGCTCCTGGAACTCGCCGGTCGCGAGCATGCCGACTACAGCCGAACCGACAGCCGCCGCGAGCGGGTTGCCGCCGAAGGTCGAGCCGTGCTCGCCCGGGTGCAGCACTCCGAGCACCTCGGAGTTGCCGACAACCGCGGAGACCGGAACGATGCCTCCACCGAGCGCTTTGCCCAACAGATAGAGATCGGGAACGACGCCCACGAGATCGCAGGCGAAGGTGGCGCCAGTACGGCCGAGGCCCGACTGGATCTCGTCGGCGATCATGAGCACGTTGTGCGCTGTGCAGAGCTCGCGCACCGCCGGAAGATAGTCGGCGGGCGGCACGATGATGCCCGCCTCGCCCTGGATCGGCTCGACGAGCACGGCGACCGTGTTCTCGTCGATGGCTGCCGCGAGCGCCGAGGCGTCACCGTACGGAACCGTGCGGAACCCAGGCGTGAACGGGCCGAACCCGTCGCGTGCGGTGGGGTCGTCGGAGAAACTCACGATCGAGATCGTGCGCCCGTGGAAGTTGCCGCCCATCACGATGATGTTCGCCAGCCCCTCCGGCACGCCTTTCACTCGATAGCCCCAGGCGCGGGCGACCTTCAGTCCGGATTCGACGGCTTCAGCCCCCGTGTTCATGGGGAGCACCATGTCTTTGCCGGCCAGAGCCGCAAGCGACTCCACGAACGGGCCGAGCTGGTCGTTGTGGAACGCGCGTGAGGTGAGAGTGATGCGCCCCAGCTGGGTGCGGGCGGCATCGAGCAGCACGGGGTGCGAGTGCCCGAAGTTCACGGCAGAGTAGGCGGCGAGGCAGTCGAGGTACCGACGGCCGTCGATCGCGGTGACCCACGCGCCGTCGCCCGATTCGACGACGATCGGCAGCGGGTGGTAGTTGTGCGCGGCATGCGCCTCTTCGCGGGCGATAGCCTCGGAGGTCACAATGCTGGGCACGGCAGTCTCGGTCGTGGAGGGGCCGGTTGGGGAGATCATCGGCGCAGCTCCAGCGTGCAGCACTTCACTCCGCCGCCGCCGAGCAGAAGCTCCGACAGGTCGACGCCGATCGGGTTGTAGCCACGTTCTCGCAACTGCGCTTCGAAACCGACCGCCCGGGAGGCGATGACGACGTTGTAGCCGTCGGAGATCGAGTTGAGCCCGAGCACTGCCGCGTCGGCCTCGCTCACGAGAATGGCATCGGGGTAGCGGCGCTCGAGTTCGGCCCGGCTGGCCGCGTCGAAGGCACTCGGCAGGTAGGCGATGGTCGCAGCATCCGGAGCCTCGCCCGCAGACTCGTTCAGCACGGCGATGGCGGTGTCGAGGTGGTAGAAGTTCGGGTTGACGAGATTCAGGGTAACGACCTCACGGCCGTAGATGCGGGCGACCTCTTCGTGCGAATTGGATGCACTGCGAAAGCCGGTTCCGGCCAGAATCGTGTCTCCGACGAGCATGAAGTCGCCTTCACCCTCGTTCACGTTCTCGGGCTCGGCTACCCGGAAGCCGTTGTCGGCGAACCAGGTCATGTAGGCGGGGCCCTCTGCCTGGCGCTCGGTGTGGGTGAAGCTGGCTCCGTACGCGATGTTGTCTATGACAAATCCGCCGTTGGCCGAATAGACCATGTCAGGCAAGCCGTCGATCTGGTCGATCAGCTCGACGGTGTGGCCGAGGGCGATGTAGGTGTCGTAGAGCGACTGCCACTGCGCGAGCGCCTTGGCCGTGTCGGTGGGGATGGCCGGGTCCATCCAGGGGTTGATCTTGTACGTGACCGTGAAGTAGTCAGGGCGGCACATGAGGTAGGTATGGGGCGTTGCCTGGCGAACGAACGGCGAGACGGTGTCGGCGTTCACGTTCGGAATGGCGGCGCTGTCGGCAACGGTGGTTCCTGCTGCAGCAGCAAGATCGGGCGTGGTGTGAGTGGGCATGGGCATCCTTCATTGAGACGGATGGCGGACACTGTCCTGTAGATGGCTCCGAAGAGCACGCCAGCTCCTAGTCTGGCACGCGCATATTGTCAATAGTCGACCATTGTGCGCATGAAAACTGCGCGAAATGCCACTTTTCGCAAGAATCCGGCATATGCTCGACCAGTGGACAATTTGGACTTTCGTATCATCGACCTGCTCAAACTCAACGCACGCACCGGTTACGGCGACATCGGCCAGGTGATCGGCCTCTCGGCATCGGCCGTCAAACGCCGCATCGACCGCCTCATCGCCGACGGCATCATCCGCGGCTTCACGGTTCTGCTCGACAACTCCCTCGACGGCAAGGTCACCGAGGCCTACGTCGAACTCTTCTGCCGCGGCACCGTCGCCCCCGCTGAACTCAAGCGGATTCTCTCCGGCGTACCGGAGGTCGTCGACGCGGGCACGGTCACCGGCAGCGCCGACGCCATCGTGCACATGCGTTCGCGAGACATCCCGAGCCTCGAACTCGCACTCGAAAGGGTGCGAATCGCGCCCAACGTCGATCACACACGCAGCGCCATCGTGCTGTCGAACCTCATCAAGCGGTAGTGGGCTGCGGGAGAGTGCCGGAGCGTGAGTGCTGCGACGCAGAGGGTGAACAGGGTGGGTGATGCGACAGGGGTTCGCCGGGCATCCATCGCCGGCGTGACGTTCGAGGTGGATGCCCGGCTCACCGACCCCGTCTCTGAGCAGTTGCGCGTGCAGATCATCGCCGCTGTCCAGCACGGAGACCTCGTCGCCGGCACCCGCCTGCCAGCGGTGCGACGTCTCGCCGAGGAGCTGTCGCTGGCCGCGAACACCGTGGCGAAGGTGTACCGCGAGCTCGAACGCGACGAATTCGTCGTCACCCAGGGCCGCAACGGGACTTCTGTCGCCCCGCAGGGCACCGGCCCCACCCGCCAGGCCCAGCTCGCGGCGGCGGTCTACGCCGCCCGCGCCCGCGAGCTCGGCCTCAGCGAGGCCGAGGCTCTGGCCATCGTCACCGCCACACTTTCGGCGCCGTAGCTGCTCAGCATCGCGGGCTTCGACACACTCCCGCCGGGCTATCCAACCGGCAGGAGCGAGCTGGGGTTGCCGAAGCGGTGGTTCGTCATGCTCACCGACTGCTCACGGAGGAACGGCAGCAGCTCGATGCGCGGCGCGCGGGTGACGTCACCCGCGTACACCGCCACGTCGGGCGTGCCGCCGAGGGCTGCGGCGAGTGCGCGGGGGTCTCCCCCGATCATCCGGATGCGGTCGACGGTGAACGAAGCACCGAAGTAGTGGCCAGCCGGCGAGCCTGAAGCGACAGGGCCGGCCACGAGCATGCCCAAACCGGGCGCGCCAGAGTTGTCGGCGACCCGAGAATCGGCGGCTCCTGCAGGTGCTCGTGAAGCAGCCTCCGACTCAGCGGCGCGTGCCAGCCAGCCGGCATCGTCTTCGACAAAGACTCGCACCGCGCGCTCCTTGAGCAGGGCCCGCAGCGGCCGTGGGAGCTTGAGGGCCGTGCTGATCGTCACTGGTGCGCCTGCACGGGTTGCCGCAGCAAGTACGCGCACCAACTCGACGAACGGCTGGCCCTCAGACAACCGCACCACCACTGGCACCGGCCGGTAGCGCAGCACGTTGCGCTCCACCCCGAGGGCCGAGGCGTCGCTGGGAGCGAAGAACCCGGCCCACGCCTCCTCGTCACCCACGGCCGCCCGTCGCACCACCTCGAACTCCTTGTAGTCGAGCCCGGCGGTCGACGCTTCGAGCAGTTCTGCGACCTTCGGTTCGAGCCCAGCCAGGCTGATGTCGTCGCCTGCCTCGCCGGGTTCATCCACCCAGCGGCCCAGCTGCAGCAGGTAGTTCGGCCCACCCGCCTTGGCACCCGCACCCACCGACGAACGCTTCCATCCACCGAACGGCTGGCGCTGAACGATGGCGCCCGTGATCCCGCGGTTCACGTACAGGTTGCCCGCCTGAACGCCCGCGAGCCAGTACTCGATCTCGTCTGCGTCGAGCGAGTGGATGCCCGCGGTCAGACCGAATTCGCTAGCATTCTGCAGCTCAACCGCCGCGGCAAGGGTCGGCGCGTGCATGATGCCGAGCACTGGGCCGAAGTACTCGGTGAGATGGAAGGCCGAGCCCGCAGCGACGCCGGTGCGCACCCCTGGAGTCCAGAGTCGGCCCGTCTCGTCCAGGGCGCGTGGTTCGACGAGCCACGATTCGCCCGGGCCGAGGGTGGCCAGGGCATCCAGGAGCTTGCCTGACGCCGGTTCGATCACCGGGCCCAGCTGCGTCGTCGCGTCGGCCGGATACCCCACCCGGAGAGAGGTCACCGCGTCGACCAGCTGCTTGCGGAACCGGGCCGAACGCCCGACAGACCCCACGAGAATGACCAGGCTTGCGGCAGAGCACTTCTGGCCCGCGTGCCCGAACGCGCTCTTCACGACGTCGGCCGCCGCCAGGTCGAGATCGGCGCTCGGCGTGACGATGATTGCGTTCTTTCCGCTCGTCTCAGCCAGCAGGGGCAGGTCATGCCGCCACGAGCGGAACAGGGCCGCCGTCTCGAACGAGCCGGTGAGAATGACCCGGTCGACGAGCGGGTGCGTGATGAGCTCACTGCCGAGCTCCGCCTCGTCGATGTCGATCAGGGCGAGCAGGTCAGTCGGGATGCCCGCCTGCCAGAGCGACTCGGCGATGACCGCCGCACATCGCCTGGCCTGGGGTGCGGGCTTGAAGACCACGCCGGCCCCGGCCGCGAGCGCGGCGAGAACGCCGCCCGCCGGGATCGACACCGGAAAGTTCCACGGCGGCGCAACGATGACGAGCGCGGGTGGCACGAATGTCGCGCCGTCGACGCGCTCGAGCTCGGTGGCCTGCACGCTGTAGTAGTGGGCGAAGTCGACGGCCTCGCTGACCTCGGGGTCACCCTCGGCGATGGTCTTGCCCGTCTCACTCGCCATGACCTCGAGCAGCAGGTCGCGGTTCGCCTCGAGCGCGAGGCCAGCCCTCCGGAGGGCGGCGGCTCGGACTTCGGCAGGCTGCGCGCCCCACGCACGCCCGGCCGCTGCGACGCGCTCGAGCAGACCGTCGAGGAGCTCGGGGTCGGCGTAGTGCACGCCCTCGAGCGTCTGTTCTCCGAGCGTCGACGATTCGACGCGCTTCAGAATGGCCCTCGCCCAATCGCGGTTCGCCGGCAGCGAAGGGTCGGTGTCGGGCGTGTTCACGAAGACTCCCCGCGGGAGCGCCTCGAGGGCCTCGGGGTCGGCGCGGTTCTGGGTTCGGCGCGGCAGTGGCACAGCGGTGGTCTCGGCCGCCTCGAGCACCGCCAGCGACGCGGCGAACCGGGCCCTCTCGCGCTCGAAGGCCACGGCATCGGTGCCGATGTCGAACACCGCCGACATGAAGTTCTCGTCGCTCGCGTTCTCTTCGAGCCTTCGCACGAGGTAGTTGATGGCGACGGTGAATTCGCGAGGGTGCACAACCGGCGTGTAGAGCAGCAGCCCGCCCACGTGGCGACGCACCGCGTCGGCCTGCGCGGCAGCCATACCGAGCAGCATCTCGAAGTCGATCGACTTTGTGACGCCGCGGCGTTCGGCGAGGAGCCACGCGAAGGCGATGTCGAAGAGGTTGTGACCGGCGACACCGACCTTCACGAACTCGACGCGTTCGGGCGTGAGCGCCCAGTCGAGCACCCGCTTGTAGTTGGTATCGGTCTCTTCTTTGCTGCCCCAGGTGGCCAGCGGCCAGCCATGGGTGATCGAATCGACCCGCTCCATCGCCAGGTTCGCTCCCTTCACGAGCCGCACCTTGATCGGCGCCCCTCCGTCTGCGACGCGCGCCGCCGCCCACGCCTGGAGGCGGCGCATCGCTTGGAGTGCGTCGGGCAGGTACGCCTGCAGCACGATCCCGGCTTCGAGCTGCGTGAATTCGGGGCGCCCGAGGACGTTCTGGAAGACGGCGATCGTGAGGTCGAGGTCGGCGTATTCCTCCATATCGAGGTTGATGAACTTCGCCGGCTTCGCACCCTGCAGTGCGAGCGCGTACAGCGGCACAAGACTGTTGGCGACACGCTCGACGGTTTCGTCGAAGGCCCACAGCGAGAGTTCTGCAGCGATCGCCGACACCTTCACCGAAATGTAGTCGACGTCATCGCGCGCCAGCAGGTCGAGGGTGCCGCTGAGCCGGTTCTGGGCCTCCCGGTCGCCCAGCACGGCCTCGCCCAGCAGGTTGATGTTCAGGCGAACGCCCTCAGCTGTCAGTGCCGCGATGGCTTTACCGAGCTTCGCGGGGCTGGCGTCGGCGATGAGGTGACCGACCATGCGCCGGAGCACCCCCTTAGACGTGGGCACGACAACCCAGGGCAGCGCTTCACCCAGGGCTCCGCCCAGCTTGATCGCGTTGCGCAGGTGTGGAGGCAGGAACTGCGGCGTCAGCCCGGCCAGGTCGGCGAGATTCTTACCTGCGACCACCGGGTCGTCGGGGCGCGCCACCCCGTCGACGAACCCCACCGTGAAGGCGAGCCCATTCGGGTCTTTCAGCACTCCGGCCAGGCGCGCGGCAGACTCGTCGACCGGTGTGTCTGCACTCTCAGAGAGCCACCTGCGCACCAGGGCTGTCGCCGCCTCGCGCAGCCCAGTGAGATCGTCGGGCGCCGCGCCAGGGCCGGACGCAGCCACTTCGGATTCCTGTGCCGGATCGACCATGCTCTGAGAATATCCCGCTGCTTTTCGATTTCGCCGTGCACGTGCCGACCGGGCCGCATTCTCCCGTAATCGTTCCTCGGTTGACATGCAGCCAAATGGTTGCCTATTATGGGCGTGTGAACGAGAACACGGCAAGCGAACCGGTCGACCCCGAGATCGGTGACACCTTTCGTGCCCTGGCCGACGCGACGCGACGGCGGTTGCTCGACACTCTCAATAACAGGGACGGCCAGACACTGAATGAACTCTGCAGCGGGCTGGCCATGACACGCCAGTCGGTGAGCAAGCACCTCGCCATCCTCGAGGAGGCGAATCTCGTCAGGGCCGTGCGCCACGGCAGGGAGAAGCTGCACTACCTCAACGCTGCCCCGATCGCCGCGATCGCCGACCGCTGGATCAAACCGTACGACCGACGGCGCGTCAACGCACTCGCCGACCTCAAAACCGCATTGGAGAACCCCGACATGAGCAAGCCGACTTTCGTCTACACGACGTACATCCACACCACGCCCGAGAAGCTGTGGAACGCGCTGATCGATCCAGCGTTCACCAGCACGTACTGGGGCGCCTCCTTCACAACCGACTGGAAGGTCGGGTCAGAAATGACCTGGCACTACGGCGAAGTGACGATCCAGGATGCCGGTCAGGTCGTCCTTGAGTTCGATCCCTTCACACGTCTTGCCTACTCATGGCAGTCCATCCCTGAAGATTTTGCCCAGCTCGTCGGCTTCAGCCCCGAGTATGCCGAGGCTCTTCGAGGCGAACCTCGCTCGCAGGTCTCATTCGAGTTGGAGGAGGCCGGCGACCAGGTGAAGCTGACCCTGGTCCACGAAGGGTTCGAGGAGGGGAGCAGCATGCTCGGGAGCATCAGCGGCGGCTGGCCGATGGTGGTCTCCGCACTCAAGACCCTGCTCGAGACCGGCTCCACGACGACGGCATTCGGCACTCGCGGCGGCGACAACTGACACCAGCCGCCGCGTGGTGCCTCGATGCCGTGAGTCGGTGGCCCACGCCCGGCGCCGTGGTTCAGCGGCGGGAATCAGTGCCAGCGGTGGTCGGCAATGGTCGCGCGCGGCCCGAACCGCGGCTTCGCGACACCGCTCGAGAGCAGAAGTCGCACGATACGCTGACGGTGGCCCCGCCACGGCTCCAGAAGTTCGAGCATGCCGTCGTCATCGACCGGTTTGCCGATCAGCACCCAGCCCACGTGAGCGGCGAGGTGAAAGTCCCCGACGCTGACGGCATCCGGATGCCCGTGCGAACGTTGGCACGTCTCGGCAGCCGTCCACGGGCCCACCCCGCGCACCGACTGCAGCTTCTCGAGAACCGTGGAGAGCGCGTCGGCGGGCGCTGCGGCGGGCGTGGAGTCGACGCGTGCAGCAAAATCTGTGGTGTCAGCGAGGCGGTCGAGCGCATCGGCTACGGCCGACGCGGTGACAATCGCTCGCGAACGGTCGGGGCCGACACCGGCCCGATGCCATTCCCACGACGGCACCAGCGCCCAGCCCCTGGCGCTCGGCTGCACTCGCATTCCCTCAGGCGCGGGGCCGGGCGGCACGTCACCGAACCGCGCGAGCAGGTAACGCCAGGCTCGTCGAGCCTCGACGGTCGTGACCTTCTGCTCCAGGATGGTCGGCACGAGCGACTCGAACACGAGCGAGGTCTTCGTCAGCCACATCCCCTGGTGCTGACGGCGCACCTCCACCAGCGGCGGCACCCCCGTCAGGTCGAGGCCCGACCAGTCGTCGGCCGCGCCGAGCAGGGCTGGCAGGGCATCCAGAGCCCAGGAGGCACCCACACCCCAGGCCGTGGCGACGACGCTGCTCTGCCGCGCTTCGACATGCAGGGTCGCGGGGCCCAGCGGCGTGCGCATGACGCGCCAGAACCCGTTCGCAGTGACTCGCATGGTGGGGTCGCCGATGCCGCGCAGAAGGGGGCCAACCGTCTGCCTGAGATTCACGGGGCGCGAAGGAGCGTAGCGTGCGGTCAGTGGCCGCGTGGCCTCGAGCAGGGCATCCATCGTGAACGAAGACTAGTTCGCGCACCCGACACCCGTCGAACCGGCACGCCCGATGGCCGCATGATCGAGCACTGGATGCTCGACCCGCCCACCGGCGAACAGCCTCGAATGCGCGCGAGCCGACCGGGGCCCTTCCTCGCGCGCGCTTAGGAGCCGAGCAGTTCGCCGAGCGCCTCTTCGAACACCACGTGGTGAGCGGCCACATCGTCAGCCGACGTCACCGGCGACATGAGCGCCATGTTGTGGAACGGCGTGAGGAGAATTCCGCGGTTCAACAGGTACAGGTGCAGGAAGTCCTCGAGTTCGCCGTCGGCGGCCTCGTTCGACTCCGTGCCGTCGCGGGGGGCGGGGTTCGAGAAGCGGTACTCGGTTCGAGCGCCGAGCTGGCTCACCGACCACGGCAGGCCGAAGCGGTCGATGGCGGCCTGCACCCCTTCGGTGAACAGGGTCGCGGTGGCGATCATGTGTTCGAACGCCGCGTCGGTGAGCACGTTCTCGAGAGTTGCCTTCGCCGCCGCCATCGAGAGCGGGTTACCAGCGAGCGTGCCGCCGACCCCGCCCATGTCGATCAGGTCGAGGTCATCGCGGGCCAGGGCCGAGGCTGCGAACTCGGCGCTCAGGCCATATGCCCCGATCGGAATACCTCCGCCGATCGATTTGCCGATCACGAGGATGTCAGGCTCGAGGTTCCAGAGGCGGGTCGCGCCCCCGGGCCCCGCAGAGAAGGTGTGGGTCTCGTCGTTGATCAGCAGTGTGCCGTATTTGCGCGTCAGTTCACGCACCCCCTCGAGATACCCGGGCTCCGGCAGGACGATCCCGATGTTGGTGAGCGCCGGCTCCATGAGCACTGCAGCCACATCGCCGTAGGCGAGCTGGCGTTCGAGGCCCTCGAGATCGTTGAACTCGGCGACGCGCGAGGTGACGGTGACGTCGACCGGCTCACCCACGTTGCCGGGGCGCGACATTCCTTCGCCGTCGGGGCCGACAACGATCAGGGATTCGTCGACACTGCCGTGGTAGCAGTAGCTGTTGAAGAGGATCTTCGGCCTGCCGGTGAGGGCTCGCACGAGTCGAATCGCCCAGCGATTCGCATCCGTCGCCGTCAGAGCGAAGCTCCAGCGGTCGAGGCCGAAGCGGCGGGTCAGTTCGGCACCCACCCACTCTGCGTCTTCGGTTGGCAGCATCGTCGTGATGCCACCCAGATCGGATGCCCGCTGCTGAACCGCCGCGACCGTTGCAGCGGGAGAGTGGCCGGCCATCGCGCCGGTGTCTCCGAGCGCGAAGTCGATGTACTCGAAACCGTCAAGATCCCACACGCGGTTGCCCAGGGCTCGGTCGAGGTAGATCGGGTAGGCACCGGCCTTCTTGTTCATCCAGGTCATCGGTACCTGGCCGAAGAGGTGGTTCGCATCGGCGTAGGCCTGGGCCGATCGCGGGTGCGCACTCACGAACAATTCCTGCTCCCGGGCGTAGAGGGCTGCCAAGCGGGTCCTGTCGATCACTGTTCGCCTTTCGTCGAGATGCCAGAAGTCTGGCATCTCCGGCGCCCCTCCTGTCAACCTTCTGCGCGGTCGAGCCGGCTCGTACTGCGCACGACGGCCGTGCCCGGCTCGGCGAAACGGCAACGTCAGCGGCATGCCGGGCACCGCCGCCGAGCACGACGGCGTCGTCCCCACCGCGCTGGAGAATCCCCGTTTCACGGGGTGAGCGTGTTGAGCCCTGCGCTCGGGGCAAAGACGGCTGCGGTCGGCGGCGGGTCGACTTCGAACGCGTGCCTGAGGAGGTGGGCGACTGAGCGTCAGGAGCCCAAAATCGCGCTCGAGGCATTCGTCGAATACTCTAGAGGCGTTGCGTGGGTGCTCAGGCTGAATTCGGCGCCGCCCCGCGTGCGTGCCGTCAGACAGGCCCGACTCCCTCCCCCTGCGCACGGCACGAGAACTCGCAGTACCTGACCGCAGACTCCCTGAACCGAAGGAAACCCCTCCGTGACGACACTCCCCCGGCTTGTAGCGTTCGACCTCGACGACACGCTCGCCCCCTCGAAGTCCCCGCTCGACCCCGCGATGGCCGAACTCTTGGTGCGCCTGCTCGACGTGACAGAGGTGTGCATCATCTCTGGCGGCCAGATCGCCCAGTTCACCTCGCAGGTCATCGAGAATCTGCAGGGCGCCAGCGACGATGCGCTCTCGCACCTGCACATGATGCCCACCTGCGGCACCCAGTACTACCTGCACCAGAACGGCGGCTGGAACCAGATCTACGCCGAGAACCTGACCGAAGACGAGAAGGCCCGCGCACTCGAGGTCGTCGAGCGTGTCGCTCGTTCGCTCGGCTACTGGGAGGCGAAGACCTGGGGGCCCATCCTCGAAGACCGTGGCTCGCAGATCACCTTCTCCGCACTCGGGCAGGCTGCACCTGTGTCGGAGAAGACCGCGTGGGATGCGACCGGTGAGAAGAAGAACACCCTCCGCGAGGCCGCGCAGGCCGAACTCCCCGACCTGGAGGTGCGTTCAGGCGGGTCGACGTCGGTCGATATCACGCGCCAGGGCATCGACAAGGCCTACGGCATGAAGAAGCTGGCCGAACTCACGGGCATCCCTCTCGACGACATGATCTTCGTGGGCGACCGCCTCGACGAGAACGGCAACGACTACCCGGTCAAGGCGCTGGGCGTCGAGTGTGTCGCGGTCGAGGGCTGGCCAGACACCGCCGCGTACCTCGAAGAGCTCATCCCGCAGTTCGCGCCGCGCGCCTAGGGCGTGTCTCGCATCGAGTCCACTGCTGCGGGGACCACCTCACCCGGCACAGCCCGCTGCGCCGTGAGACTGCAGCGCCGTGGTGAGGCCGGTACACGTGCCTCATAACGACGCAGACGGCTCAGAGAACCTCGCACAGGGCAGGATGAACGGGGCCGAGCGAGCGCAGCTGGAACGGCAGCTTCGGCACCAGCGCGACACTGTCACAGCTGAACTCGAGCGTTCGGCGCAGTCCCTCGCCACGGTGCGCGAGGCCCGCAGTGGCGGGGATGCCGACGACGAGCACGACCCCGAAGGCGCGACGCTGTCGCAGGAGTGGTCGCGCATCGCCGGTCTGGATTCCGAACTCGTCTCGCGTTCCGAAGCGATCGATCGTGCGCTGGCTCGGATGTCCGACGGCACCTATGGCACCTGCGTGCGCTGCGGCCAGCAGATCGGATTCGCCCGACTGGAGGCCGTGCCCGCCGCAGAACTCTGCATTGCCTGCGCCCGCGAGGTCGCCGACCGAGCCCACGCCTAGAGATTGCTGCGGGCGGCCACTGGCGCACCGAACCCTGGGTGCGCAGGAACGTCCCCGAACCGCCACTTTTGAGGATGTTTCGCCGCACCCAGCGCCCCTCACCTCAGCGGGTGGCCGACGCAGCCGTCATTCGGCAGACGCCGACGCGATGACCCCGTGCAGCATCGACCGCAGCTGCTCCAGCTCGGGCACCGACATGTTCAGCGCGCCGGCGATTCGGGGCGGGATCGTGAGCGCCTCAGTGCGGAGCCCACGGCCAGCCTCCGTGAGCGTGACGTCGAGCATCCGTTCGTCGGTGACGCTTCGTTCACGACTGACGTAGCCCGCCGCTTCGAGTCGCTTGAGCAATGGCGAGAGGGTCGCCGGTTCAAGCCGCAGCGTCTTGGCCAGGTCTTTCACCGACCGAGGGTCGCTCTGCCAGAGCGCCAGCATCACGAGGTACTGCGGGTGCGTCAACCCCATCGGCTCGAGGATGGGGCGGTAGACACCGATGACGGTGCGTGCCGCAATCGCCAACGCGAAGCAGACCTGGTTCTCCAGGCTCAGGATGTTCGGCTCAGCCGGCTCATTGCTCATGTCGATTCCTCCCACCGCGCCCATCTCCACATTTAGTTAGTACACTAACAGAATGAGTACGAAGCCGACCGACGATCCGGCGCCATCACCGTCGGGGCGGGCAAAGCCCCGCAAGCTGAGCGTGAAGGAGGCCGGTGGCCTCGGCAACTGGTTGAACGAACGCCTCTTCCCGTACCTCGGGCCGCCTCCACTCGGGCCGTTCGATAAAGCAACGCCCGCGGAACGAGCCCGCGCGGCCCAGGCCAGCGCCTGCCCGCTCTGCGGCGCCCCGATGGCCGCTCACGACGTCGACCGCAGCGGCGAGCGCACCCAGCTGCACTGCCCGCAGCCCTGAAGACAGACGACACCAGACGCGGCGAGACGTGGGGCGCGGGGCGGCCGGGTGCGTCGCTCCCACCCGAGGGTGAGACGGGTGTGCCGTGGTGAGGTCGGTACACCCCACTCACCACGGCACACGTGGCTCACGACGCTGACCCCGCAGCACGCGAGGGCCAGGGCCGTGCGCGCGAGCCCGCAGTTACGCCTTCACGAACGCGAGCAGGTGCTCGTTGACCTCGGCCGCGTGCGTCGCGAGCAGTCCATGCGGCGCTCCCGGTATCTCGACGTAGCTCGCCTCGGGGAACACCTCGTGAAAGACCCGGCCGGTCGAGTCGATCGGCAGGATCCGATCCCCTGTTCCCTGCAGGATGAGCGCTGGCACTCCCGCTGCCCGAACAGCTGCCACATCCGGCCGGAAATCCTCGATCCAGGTCGGTACGACGGCATAGGCGGCGCTGGGTGCGCTGGTCGTCGCGGTGTTCCACGAGGCGTCGACCGTCTGCTGGCTGATCCGCGAACCGAGGTTCTCGTCGAGATTGTAGAAGTCCTGGTAGAAGCCGGTGAACCAGGCGAACCGATCGGACTTCGCCGACGATTCGATGCCGTCGAAGACCGACTGGGGCACACCCGTGGGGTTGTCGTCGGTCTGCAGCAGGAACGGCTCGAGCGGCGCGAGGAAGGCGACCTTCGCAACCCGTGAGGCTCCGTACGTGCCCACATACCGCCCCACCTCGCCGGTGCCCATGGAGAACCCGACCAGAATCGCGTCACTCAGCTCGAGTGTGGTGAGCACCGTGTCGAGGTCGGCCGCGAACGTTGCGTAGTCGTACCCGACCGTCGGCTGGCTCGACTTGCCGAATCCGCGGCGGTCGTACGTGATGACCCGGAACCCGGCATCAAGCAGCACAGCCGTCTGCTTCTCCCACGAACGCCCATCGAGCGGGTACCCGTGAATGAGCACGACGGCCTGCCCCGAGCCATGGTCTTCGTAGTAGAGGTCGATGTTGGTCGAATTCTCCTGGCCAACCGTGATGAATCCCATGATGTGTCCTTTCGAAGGCTGGCGAACGACGTGCCCGCCCGGGGAGGCAGGGCGAGCAATTCGCCGCGCCCACTTCCCGTATCAAGCCAACGCGACACTGGCCCAGTTCGCAAGGGATCCACGGCAAATGAGGCGAACGTTCATGTCGCCATCACCACCGCTCCGGATGACCGCGCGGTGCTGTCACGCGCCCCGCCGACCCGACCCCGGGCACCCACCTATCGACCTACTCGGGTGATCTGGCGGGCAGAGTGCTGCGCCCGAGTCATCCGCACCGCTACTCTGCTCGTGAGGGGTACTCGCTTGTTGCGACACGCTCCGGATGATCGGAGGAGAGTCGCCATGGCACGACTGACGAATTCGCAGCTCGAGAAACTCGTCGAGCAGCTCGAAGACGAGAAGAACGCGCTGCGCGACGAGCGCGACGCGGCGGCTGCACAGGCCGAGGCCGAGGCGACCGCGAGACGCGCCGCCGAGACTGCTGCGGCTGCGGCGGCCGCAGCAGCTTTGGCCGCTTCAGCCGCCGCCTCTGCCGCCGCCGCCTCAGCCGCTGTCGCACCGAAAGTGCGCAAACCCCGTGGCAGGGGATGGACCGTGCTCGCGACTGCCCTGATCGTGCTCGGCGCCCTGCTCTCCCCCGTCGCGGTCGTCGCGAACTGGGCGAAACTTCAGCTCAGCGACACGAACGCGTTCGTCGACACCTTTGCTCCCCTCGCCGACGACCCGGGCGTACAGGACTACATCACCGCCCAGGTCGTCCTTGCGATCGACAATCAGATCCACATCGACAAGCTGACCTCCGACGTCTTCGATTCCATCTCGAATCTCGGCCTGCCGCCGGTGGCCACTCAGGCACTCGGGGCGTTGAAGGGCGTCGCAGCCAACGGGATCCGCACCCTGATGACCAATGCTGTGGGCACCTTCGTGAGATCCGATGCCTTCGCGGCGATCTGGCGCCAGGCGCTCACCACCAGCCACCAGCAGCTCATCGACGCGATGAACGGTGATCCGAACGCCGCACTCACGATCAGCGGCACGGGTGAGGTGGGCATCCAGCTCGGCCCCATCATCGACCAGGTCAAGACGGTCCTGGTGAACCAGGGGATCACCTTCGCCCAGAACATCCCCACCATCAACAAGACCATTGTCATTGCCCAGTCGGATTCGGTCGTCAAGGCACAGCTCGGCTACCGGGCCGCGGTTGCGGCAGGCGCCTGGCTCCCGTGGATTGCGCTGCTGTTTCTCGTTGCGGGGGTTCTCGTGGCGCGGCGACGCAGCATCGCGATGATCTGGGCTGCCATCGCCCTCGCACTGGCGATGGGGTTGATCATCGCCGGCGTACCAATTGGTGAGTTGATCTTCGTCGGTTCGGTCTCGCCGCAGTACGTGCCGAGCAATGTAGCAGGGACCCTCTACGAGCACATTCTGGCTCTCGCCCAGAACAGTGCCATCGCCATCGCCGTCCTGGCGATCACCGTGGCGATCATCGGCTTCGCCACCGGGCCGTTCCGGGTCTCGCGAGCGGCACGGAGCCTGGCGGAATCGGGTGCCTCGAAAGCTCGGGGCGCCGTCGCAAAGCGCGGTGTGACCACCGGAAGGGTCGGGGTGTTGCTGTACCGGTACCGCTACATCACGCGCAGCGCACTGGCCGTGATCGGTGCTGCGATCATCCTTCTCACCCGGCCGCTGTCGCCGGGCCTGATCATCGGAACCGCAGCGTGGATCGTGGTGGTGCTGATCGTTCTCGAATTGCTGCAGCGACCTCCGGCAGAGGTCGAGGCCTATGAGGCCCTGCGCGCGGCGGAGCCAGCCGTCACCGGACCTGCGGGCGATGGGGCAGACCTGATTGACGACGAGAGAGTGCTGGTTCCTGTCAGAACGGCGAGCGGAGCGGAGAGCACTTCAGCCCAATCACCGGTCACCGGAACTTTGCCCGCAGCAGGCACCGGCATTGAGTTCAGCGACGCCGACACCGTCGAGATCGGGCCGAACGTCACCGCGGTGATTCCGGCTGACGCCGAGCCGGGTTCCGGCGAGCGCACCCGCTGAGCTCGTTTCAGCCTCGAACCCGGCAGTGAGGAGCACACGTCGCAGAAGGAGCGTCGCAAAACACCCGCGGCGGGGAGCAGAAGCCAGGGAGCAGAAGCCAGGACTCAGCCGATTCGACCGACGGTCACCGCGATCGACGCTGGTGCGGCCTCACCCTTCAGGGTGAAATACGAGCAGATCGAGTCGTAGACGTCGCGGCACACCTCGGTCGCCGACGCGGCCTCCTCGACGCCGATCGTGACCGTGATGACCAGGTCGGCCGTGCTCTCAGGCTTGCCCGACACGCCCACCTCGGCTGACTCGACCTCGCGCTGCGTCACGAGCTCGACAACCCGGGAGACCAGCTCGGCCGGGCCCGGCGCGCTCGAATAGAGCGATTCGACCCCGGGCACAGCGCGCACCACGGCGCTGAGTTCTGAGGAGAGTGCAGTGCGATCATTCATAGGTCACTCGCTCTCGTCTGGTGCGCTCTTGATGAAGTGCACGTCGTGGATGTTCACATCGATCGAGGCGATGGTCAGTTCAGTGTGCCGAAGCAGTTCAGCGTAGATCGCGCTGCGAACTCGCGCGGCCGCACCCTGCATCGACTCACCCCAGAACACGCTCACGTCGAGCAGAACGGTGATCGGTTCGCCGGGCATGGTGACGTCGCCTACAAGCTGGCACCGCCCGATGAGCACCCCGGCAACAGAATCGCCTGCCGCGCGGATGAGGCCACGCACGGCACCTTCGCTGAGGCTCAGTTTTGCCGCGGGCGAGGGATGTTGAATGGGGATCTCGCGGCCCGCTCGAGCTTCGAGTCCGATGCGGTTCAGGATGCCCGAGATCCAGCTCTCGTCGCGTGACGGTTCGTTCAGGGCATCGGTGTCGAGCAACGACCCCGACACAGCGCGCAGCCGTTCGATCGCCGAGAGAGCGATCTGGCAACCGGGCGAATTCTCGATCGAAGCGATGACCGGCAGGCGCCCGGAGTCGAGGTAGTCACTGAGCTCGTCGATGGTGTGGCCGTCGAGGTCGTCGGGCTCGAAGCCCTTGAGAATATCGCTCATCGCCACTCCTCCATCTCACGGATGACGTTTCTTCGCGCCCGGGCCAACAGCCCTCGAACCGTCGAGACCGGAACATCGAGCTCGCTGGCTATGTCGTCGTAACTGTATCCCGCGAGTTCTTTCAGCACCCAGCACTGCCTCTGCTCCGGCGACAGGCGGGAGAGGGCCTGGCTGAGCGCCACATGACGGGAACGCGATTCGGCGATCACTGCGGGGGCTTCGGCAGCGGGGGCCGGCTGGTCGTGATCGTCGATATCCACGTGCAGCTTTCGGGCGCGGATGCGGTCGATGCTCTTGCGGCTGACAATGCGCATCAGCCAGCTCTTCACGACGCTGCCGTCGTTGAGATTCGGCAGCTGCTGCCACGCTGTAATGAAGGACTCCTGCACGACATCGTCGGTCTCGTCGTTGTTTCCGAGCACTCGCCTGGCATATGCGCGCATGAGCGGGCCGTAGCGCCGAACCAGCACCTCGAACGCGCGCACATCGCCATCGGCTGCACGGCCGACGATCGTGCGGTCGTCGGCGTCGCCGAGTGGCAACGAGCCGTGCGGCTGCGGCTGCGGCTGCGGCTGCGGCTGCTCAGCCTGCATCGAAGGTCGAGGGTCTCCCACGATGCGCACCCCGATTCAGAACAGAACTTTTTCTCTCAGCGTGACGAATCAGACTCTGATGCCGTCTCACTAACGACTATCGCACACCGGCCCCCACACCAGCGGGGGCTTGAACCGAGGAGAAGTTCCATGGCAAACTCGAACACCAACCCGACCAGCGTGACACCCACCATCGTGGCCACGCCGACGCTCTCCCCGAGCGCCGAAGTCGCCGTTGGCAAGACCGTCATCAACGACAGCGTCATCGCCAAGGTCGCGGGCATCGCTGCACGCGAAGTCGCCGGTGTTCACGCCCTCGGCGGCGGCGCGGCCCGCGCCATCGGGGCGATCCGCAACGCGATCAGCAGCACCGACCTCACCCAGGGCATCAACGTCGAGGTGGGCGAGACACAGGTCGCCGTCGACGTGACCATCGTGGCCGAGTACCCGGTGCCGCTGCAGGATGTCGCTGACGGAGTTCGGCAGTCGATCATCCGCGCCATCGAAGACCTGGTCGGTATGGAGGTCACTGAGGTCAACGTGACCATCGACGATGTGTACATCCCGGCCGATGACGCCGAGACCGAGACCGAGGCTCGGGTCCAGTGAGCCTCGGCAACGACAGTGCGCGCCTCGGCGCCTCAGAGACCGTGACCGCGCGAGTCTCAGCAACCCGGACCGGCATTCTCGTGGGCGCCGTTCTGGCCCTCACCTGGATCATCTTCGGCTTCTGGGCGTTCGTCTTCGTCGTGATCGCCATGGCGATCGGTGCCGTGGTCGGCCGGGCCCTCGACGGCAGGCTCGACGTCGCCGCGCTGGTCGGGGCGTTCAGGGGTAAGCGTTCCTCGTCATGACGCCCCAACTGCAGGCTTCTGAAGCCCAGGTGGGTCGTACCCGCGTCTCGTCGCGCGCCCTCGACAGGATCGTCGGCGCCGTGGCCGCCGACGCACTCGGGGTCGAGACGAAAGTTGTGCAGGTACGACTGGGCGACGACGGGGGCAGCCTGGCAATCGCGGTGGCTTCGCCCATCCGCGCGGTGCCGCTGGTGTCGCCCGGTCGCGTCGCCGGGCCATCGTCATCACGAAGCAAGCCGACAGGCACCCTGCTCCAGCGAGCTGAAGCTGCCCAGGACCAGATTAAGAACCGGGTCGGCGAACTCACTGGATCGGCCGTCGGCCGAGTCGAGGTTCGCCTGACCGGCGTTCGGCTCGAGAACGATCGGAGAGTGAAATGACCAGCATGACCGAGACCGAGCCTCGAATGGTTTCGACCGCGTCGACGCGATCGATCGACGACGTGGCGCAGGGCTCCGGCAAACCGGTCGACCAGACTCCGGATGCTGCGCCGGGCGCAGGCGCAGATGCCCGGTTCACGCGGCTGTACTCGCGGCTCCGCCGCCGAGAGTTGCACTCCCCACGCTCCACAGCGGCGATCGCGACCGCGGTGGTGGTCAGCGCCGTATTCGCATACCTCGTCGTGGAGATCGTGCTGCGCCTCTTCGGGCAGCCGGCACTGCTGGCCTCCCCTTCCGCGCTCGCGGCGGGCATGGCCGATGCGGCGACATACCCGAGCGGGTTGCTGCTCGCCGGGGGCCTCGTCATCGTGCTCGTCGGGCTTGCCTTGCTCGTGATCGCCGTGTCGCCCGGGCGTCGTGCCAGGCATGCACTGACCTCCCCGCGGGCAGTCGTGGTCGCCGACAACGAAGTGATCGCCTCGTCGATTGCCCGGCACGCCGCTCGTGCGGCGCGCACCAGCCCTGACAACGTGATGGTGAGCGTATCCAGCCGCACCGCGCTCGTGCACATCGTGCCTGCATCAGGGGTTCTCGTCGACACGGGAACGGTGGGCCGTGCTGTTGAGGAACACGTCGGTTCGCTCGGCCTGGGTACGGGCATCCGGTGCCGGGTCACCGTCGCTGAGCACGGAAAGGTCGGAGCATGAACAGCACGAATCGCGCCTTGAACCGCGCGCTCCTTCTCGTGGCAGGGCTCGTGATGATCGGCATCGGTGGCATGGCGATGCTGCTCGCCGGCTCGCAGCCTTTCGCTGGGGCGTGGCGTTCGGCCGCACCCGCAGTCACCGCAACCGTGGACGGCTGGTTGCTCGCCACCCCTCTCGCCGCGCTCGGTCACAGCTGGCTGCTTGCTGCAGCCGTCGTGCTTCTTATCGCTGCCGCAGCCTTGGTGACCTTCGCGCTTCGCCAGGGCGGCGGTCACACGCGCCGACTGCTCGATGGGCCCTCCACCGCTGCCGGTTCTACTGTCGTCGAGGCGGGCGTGGCCGAGCAGTTACTCGGTGATGCGCTTCAGGCGCGGCCCGAACTGCTGTCGTCGCGGGTCTCGACCTACCGTGTGCGAGGGCAGTCGGTACTCAAGATTTCAGTCACCTGCAGAAGAGGCGTTTCGCCCACAGAAACGGCGCGCACCATCGAAAATCTGCTGGTGTCGCTCGACGAGCAGCTCGGCGCCCGCATCGCAGCCGTGATCCAGCTGGGCGGAGGATTCAGGGTTCGCGCCTCGGCGTCAACCCGCTTGCAGTGATTCGTCTCTTCGGCTGGACTTTGATGAGACGCGCAGATTTCACCCTCCAGGAGCCCGCAGCGACGGGGTGACTGGACACAAGACCTTCCGGCTGCGAACCCCGCGCTGGAAAATGAGGAAAGGAAGAACCGACTATGGGCACTTCAGACAAGATCAACAACGCAGCTCAGGATCTCGCAGGCAAGGCCAAAGAGGCAACCGGCAAGGTCACCAACAACGATTCACTCACCGCGGAGGGCCGGGCCGACCAGGCTGCAGCCAGCGCGAAGAAGGCCGGCGAGAACGTCAAGGACGTCTTCAAGAAGTAGTAAGTCCACCGCAGGGGTATTTACCACTGCAGAGGGTGGTTCGGCCTGCGAGGGGCCCCGGGAGCGATCGTTCCTGGGGCCCCTCGCCACGTCGACGCCTGCTGGATCTGCGTTCTACGCGGCGACCAGCGCTGTCGGCGCTGCGACCGTGAGTCGGCCAGTCGGGCTCGGGATGCCCGTGGCCGGGTCGAGCTCGAACAAGGCGACATCATTCGATTCGGTGTGGGCAACGAGCAACCGTGTACCGAGAACGACGTGGTGGCGGGGCTTGACTCCGCAGGTCGAGACGTCGGCAACCGGATGAACGGCCCCCCGGTCATCCACCGACATCGTGCTCAGCCGATTCGATCCACGTACGGTGACGTAGGCGAACCGCGCGTCGCCCGACAAAGAGATCTCAGCGGCAGCATCGAACGGCTCGATCGGCGCCGAGACCGCCGACGACGTACTGGTGATCTGCAGGAGCGGGAGCCCTGACGGGCCGTAGGCACGCACATTCTCGGCGGGCGCGATGGTGACCACCTCCACGGAGTACTCAGTGAGAACGAGCAGCGCTCCGCTCGGGTGAAGCGCAACGTGGCGTGGCCCGCTCCAGAACGGGAGCACGATCTCGTGATCCAGCACAAGACGGGAGCCCGCGGCCGCCCCGGGTGACGCCTCGGGATTCTCGGCGGTGGGGCGGTACTGCCAGACACGCACCAGGTCGAAACCCAGGTCGGTGCTGACGATGCGGCCGTCGGGGATCACGATGCTGGAGTGGGCACGGCTGGTCCGTGGTGCGAAACCGGCCTCAGCAGCCTTCGCCGTGGTGACCGCGAGCGCTGCCTGCTCGGCGTAAGGGTCGCTGGCAGTCGCATCCTCGAATCGCGAGACGATGGCACCAGAATCGTCGAGGTCGTAGAGCACCAGCTTGCCGTCGTTCCAGCACGAGACGATGATGAAACGACCCGCCGGATCGACGGCGACATGGCAGGCTGCAGCTCCGGAGGGCCAGGTCTCGCCGAAGGGCTCGAGTGCGTATTCCGCGACGCGCATATAAGCCCCGACCGTCTGCGCCCTCTCACCTACCGCATACACAACGGGCAGCGTTGGGTGTGTCGCGAGAAACGACGGGGAGGGGATGGCTATCGCGGTTCCCAGCCACTGCAGACCCGGGTCGCCCTCAGATGATGTTGTCGGCGCTGAGGGTGCGCGATCAGCCTCGGCCGCAGCCAGGACACCGCGAACCCTGAGGGCGCCGATCCCCTCGCCGTCGTGCCCGGAGTCTGCTGTATAGGATCCGACCCAGACCAGCTCGCCGAGTTCGTGTTCGTATTCTGGGCGAGTACTCATCGCGCATTCCTCTCGTCGGGCAAAGCACCCGCTCCATCGGATAGTGCGCTACGCACCCTCGGCGCAAAGAACGCCGTCAACGCCGCCGAGAGCGCCGGCGGGTCGGCCGCGTGGGCCAGCTCCCGCGCGGAGTGCATCGACAAGAGGGGAACCCCGACGTCGACCGTACTGATTCCGAGCCGGGTCGCCGTCAAGGGCCCGATCGTCGAGCCACACGGCACGGTGTTGTTCGAGACGAACTCCTGGTAGCTGACGCCGGCATCGGCGCAGGCTGTTGCCCAGAGGGCGGCCCCCCGGGCATCCGTCGCGTAGCGCTGGTTGGCGTTGATCTTCAGCAACGGCCCGCCACCGGCGATCGGGCGGTTCACCGGGTCATGCTTCTCGGGGTAGTTCGGATGCACGGCATGCCCCGCATCGGCAGAGATGCACCACGACCCTGCGTAGGCCCGGAGCCTCTGCTCGGTCGTCGCTCCCAGGCCACCCGAGATGCGCGTGAGAACGTCATCGAGAAGGGGGCCGCTAGCCCCCGAGCGGGATTCAGAGCCGAGTTCTTCGTGGTCGAAGGCCGCGAGCACGCTCACGTGCCCATCGATTCGCCCGGGGCAGTCTGGCTCCGACAGTGACAGTAGCGCAACCAGGCCGGCGAAGACCGAGCTGAGGTTGTCCATGCGACCAGCGGCGAAGAGCTGGCGGTCGAGGCCGAACCTCTGTGGCGGGGCAGTGTCGGCGGTGACGATGTCATAACCCAACACGTCAGAACCATGGAGCCCGGAGTCCTGGAACGCAGTGCCATCGAGCTCGGCGCGGGGCACAAGGCCGACGAGGTGCTCGAGCAGGTCGGCCTGCGACACGTCGCCCACCCCGAAGACCGGGCTGGTGTGTCGCTGGCGGTCGAGCGTGAGCCCGGCATTGGCGTCGCGATCGAGGTGGATGGCCAGCTGCGGTATGCGAAGGAACGGCCCGGTTCGAACAAGGTGGGTTGCGCCGTCGGCAGTCACCAACCGGCCAGCAAGCTCGAGCTCCCGGTCGAGCCAGGAGTTGAGCAGCGGGCCGCCGTAGACCTCGACGCCGGCCTGCAGCCAGCCGTTCGAGGACGTGGTCGGCTTGGGTTTCAGTTTGAAGCCGGGCGAATCGGTGTGGGTACCGATGATGCGGAATGGTGTCGCAGGCCCTGCGGTGGGCGGAACGCTCCACGCGACGATCGAGCCGTCGCGCACCACATAGTGACGTGCGGGTGATCCGTCGCCGATTCCCGCACCGGCTTCGGAGCTCGGCCACTCAGCTCGCTCGTCGAGTTCGGTGAAGCCCGCGGCGGTCAGTTGCCGGGCAGTCTCTGCGACAGCGTGGTACGACGAGGGAGACGCGGTGATGAACTGGGCGAAGTCGTCGATGTAGTCGGGTTCAGCATCCATAGCCTTCAGTCAACCACTCGGAGGCTACTGCCGGAGATACCCGAGACCGAACGAGCGGGTGTCGCCGTGGTTCACTGCGTTCGACAACCAGGTTTCGAGGGTCACCCCGTCTTGCTCCGACGACGTGTACCGGTCTTTGCTGGCAAGAATGTGGGGTGTCTCACCGCGGCTGTCTGCATCGACGTTCGTGAGGAACAGGCTCACGCCGGGCGGGGATTCGATGAGAGTCCTGAGCGTCGACTTCAGACCGTAGTTCCAGTCGGAGCCGGCCTGCGGCGAATAGTACCCTCCGTCGAGACTGGCCGAGAAGGCGGCGAGCGTCTTGTCGAGCAGCGTCTGCGAAACGAGGGTCGTGAGACGCGATCCATACCGGGCCGAGTTGAAGGTGATGGCGTCTTTCAAGGGGTTCCGCGTAATCGCAAAGCCGTAACGCGATTCGAAATCGGCACCCCAGACCGGGTCGACAACGCTCGGGAAGGCGCTGGCGGCGAAATAAGCGCTGTCGGAGTACTGGAAGAGCGCCGCGGACGGGTAGTGATCGGCGACGTCTCCCAGCCAGATGGCTGCGCTGAGCCCGCCGGTACCGGAGCCGGCGACGAGCACGGTGCCGGGCTGCGCGGCCTGGCCGTACACCCAGGCGAGTGCCGCCTTGGTGTTGTTGTGGCCGTTGAAGAAGGCCGTGGACTTCTCACCGCTCTCCGAGGTGAAGGTGCGGGCCGCATCACCGATGCCGAGGTCGCCCGTCGTGGTCGGGATGTACACCGTCGTGTAGTCGGAGAAGGGGTTGCCTGCAGTCGTTCTCAGAATGCCGCCGAAACTGTTCACCTCATAGAACGGCAGGTTCGGCGAGTAGAAGTTGCCGCCACCGATGACGCTCGAGGCCAGCGTGACCGGCTGGATCGCCGTGTCTCCGTTCCAGTTGAGGCCGCCGTCGCCGAAGAACAGCATCACCTTGTCACTGCTGCCGGGCTTGACGAAGATGGTGAAGGGTGTGCCATCACCGTTCGCGGCGGGGGCAGGCAAGACGACGCTGCTCCAGGTGCCCGGTTTCGCGGCCGACAGGGTCGCCACCTGCGGTGCCTGCTTCACGATGAGCGCCGCCGCACCGAGCAGACCACCCGCAACCAGCGCCAGGGCCGCTATGACTGCCACCACCACGGTCGGCCAGCGGCGTCGCCGGGCAGCCGTTACGTCGGGAGTCGCGGGTGTCACCGGTTCATCATTGCATGCCCGGCCTTGAGCTAGAGCAGCACCGACCCTGTCACGCACGTCACCGTCTGGCCGCCGACCCACACCTGGCCGCCCTGGAGGTCGAGGTCGACCAGGCCGTCGCGTCCGAGACGGGTGCCCTGCCGTGCGAGGTAGTGGGTCGGGGCGTGGCCGGCCCCGATCATCCACTGTGCGAGGCTCGCGTTGAGGCTGCCGGTGACCGGGTCTTCGCGAACCCCCACGCCCCCCGCGAAGCCACGCACTTCGAACTCCGGATGCCCGGCGGCAGTCGCCCGCGGCCCCACGATGCCGATCGAACGTTCGCCCAGCGCGTCGAAGTCGGGCTCTGCGGCAAGCACGGCATCGGCCGTGGCAAGCAGCACGCCAGCCCAGCCCGGGCCGTTGTCGACCCAGTTCGAGTCGACCACGTCGGCGGGCGAGATTCCGAGGGCGGCCACGATGTCGGTGAGCTCGTCGCTGTCGATCGGGCCGCTCCGCAGCAGTGGGGGCGCCGCAAAGGCGAGTCGAGCCGATGCCGCGTCGACGCGAATCTGAACCAGGCCGACGCCACACTCCTGAACGACGATGCCGCTCTCACGCGGCACTCCACCCGCCTCGAGCCAGGCGTGCGCAGAACCAAGGGTCGGGTGCCCGGCGAACGGCAGCTCGCTGCTGGGGGTGAAGATGCGCACCCGGTAGTCGGCGCCCGCCTCTGCCCCGGCGAGAGTCGGAGGAAGCAGGAACGTCGTCTCAGAGAGGTTGGTCCAGTTCGCAAATCGAGCCATGGATGCATCGTCGATGCCTTCGGCGTCGAGTACGACCGCCAGGGGGTTCCCTCGATAGGCGACCGCGGTGAAGACGTCGACCTGCGTGAATGCTCTGGTTCTCATGGCTGGCTCTCTTCTCATGGTTGGTTCTCTGCTCAAGACTGGTTCGGTTCCCATGCCTGGCTTTCCCGCTGCGGGGCGGTCTGCTCGGCCTCTGTGAATCCTGAACGGTGAAAGTCTTCGCGGTAGAAGCCAGTGTCGCGCGTGCGGATGGGAGCGTACCCGTCACGGCGAATGGCATGCACACTGGCGACGATCGCAACCAGACCAATTACGGCCAAAAGCCCGAGAAATATCATCACCACTCACTCCATTTGATCGTTGACCGGTCCAGTTGAGCCTAGATTGGCCCGCCTCTTGTGAACAATGCCATCCAATTGCAGATTCATACTTTCGTCAACAGTCCACTTTTGGTATGCTGGCTTGGTGACCTCCCTCCGCCTCTCTGCCCGTGCCCTTGAAAACCTGCTCGGTGAGTGGAGGACCGGCTCGGCCACGACGTACGTTGCGCTCGCTGACCGCATTCGCCTGCTCTCGCTCGACGGGCGGATTCCGGGGGGCAGCAGGCTGCCGGCAGAGCGCGAGCTGGCTGCGAGACTCTCGCTCAGTCGCAGCACGATCGGTGCCGCCTACGCACACCTTCGCGAATCGGGGTACGTCGAGAGCATCCGCGGCTCTGGCAGCGTCACGCGCTACCAGCCCCCGGCGACGACACACGCGGGGTTCCACATCGGCTTGGGCGACGATGTCGACGGCGACTTCAGCGGGGGCTTCAGCGGGGACTTCACCACCGAATTCGGCAGCGGCTTCGCTGACGAGGCCAGTGACGAGTTCGACGTGATCGCCGAGCACTTCGTCTCCGGCGAAGCTGGCTCACAACGGGCGACTGCGATCGACAGCAGTCAGCGTGACCAGCGCACCCGCCAGACCCCTCCACTGCCTGCCTTCGATTCGATGCTCAACTTCACCCAGGCGGCCCTGCCCGCCGCAAGCGAAGTCAACGAGGCCCTGCAACTCGCCGCGGCTGAGATCGGCCCATTCCTGAAGACGACCGGCTTCGAACCGTTCGGCCTGCCGGCGCTGCGCCAGGCGATTGCAGACCGATACCGCGAGCGCGGGCTGCCCACGCACCCCGACGAGATTCTCGTGACCAGTGGCGCGCTCAGCGGCCTCAGCCTCATCGCCAGAACCCTCATCAGCCGCGGCGACCGCGCCATCATCGAGTCCCCGACCTACCCCCACGCGGCCGACGCGCTGGCAGCAGCCGGCGCCCGACTCGTTCCCGTGGCGGTCACCGTGGGGGAGGGGTGGGACGAAGATGCCTTCACGCAAGCCCTCGTTCGCACGGCCCCGACGGTGGCGTACATCATGCCCGACTTCCACAACCCCACTGGCGAGACGATGAGCAACGACTTTCGTCGCCGCCTGGTCGATGCGGCCCAACGCGCCGGAACCGTGCTCATCGCCGATGAGACCACAGCCGAACTCAACATCGACCGTGCCGACAATGACTCCTTCGCCCCCCTCGCCAGCTTCGGTGACGCCATCATGCTCGGCTCGGCGGCGAAGACGCTCTGGGGCGGCCTCCGCATCGGCTGGATCCGCGCGCCCCGCACGATGATCCGTCGCCTGCTCGGCACCCGCGCGTTCACCGACATCGGCACCCCGCTGCTCGAACAGCTCGCCGCAACGCACCTCATCAGGCAGACGGCTGCGATTCTGCCCGAGCGCCAGAAGGTGCTGCGTGCTGGACGCGACCTGGTGCGTGAAACCCTTGCCGTCACCCTTCCCGACTGGCAGCTGCCGGCGATCTCGGGTGGCCTCTGCCTCTGGGCGAAGATGCCGCGTGCCGCCAGTTCACAACTGGTGCTGAACCTCCGGGCCCGGGCCATCCTCATGAACGCCGGCCCGCGCTTCGGCATCGACGGCGCATTCGAGCGATTCCTGCGCATTCCGACGAGCTACTCGCCCGCCGACACGTACCGTGCACTGGATGCCCTGCAGCACACCTGGCATGACCTCAACGGTCGCCCGCTCACCCCCGAGCTGCCCTCCTTCGCCGAGATGGTCTGAGCGCAGCATCCTGACCCGCACTGTCAAACTGCCCAGTGCGCGCGAGCAGGCGTTTCGCGTCACCTCGATGCGATGAGAGCACCGCACGAGCCAGCCGGACACGTGCCGCGTCAGAGGTCGAGCAGCACCTTGCCGCGCCGGCCGCCCGCGGCGACGGCATCCTGGGCTTCAGCCGCATCGGCGAGGGCGAAGTGCCGCGCGACCGGCAGCACGAGTGCGCCCTCGACCACAAGCGCAGCGACCTCGCTGAGCACGCCGGCGTTCTGCTCCTTCGCCGAGCCAGACGAGAACGTGACGCCCAGCGCGTAGGCAGCAGGGTCGGCCAGCGTCACGACGCGCTCCGTGCCGCCCACAAGTTCGATCGAGCCGGGCAGCACTCCGGCACCCGCGGCGTCGAGCACGGCATCGACCCCGTCGGGAGCGAGCTCACGCACGCGCTCGAACACACCTTCGCCGTAGAGCACCGGGTGCGCGCCGAGGTGCCGCACGGCATCCGTGTCGCTCGCGCTGCACGTCGCGATAACGGTGACGTCGGCGCGCACGGCCAGTTGCACGGCGAGCGACCCGACAACACCCGCCCCGCCGTGGATCAGCAGGGTCTCGTGGGGTTGCAGGCGCAGAAGGCCGAGTCCGCGGGTTGCCGCGTCAGCCGCGACCGGCAGGGATGCCGCAGCCTCCCAGTGCAAAGCGTGCGGCTTCTTCGCCACCACCCTGGCTGCTGCGAACTCGGCGTACGAGCCGCTTGTCGCCCAACCGAACACCTCGTCGCCGACCACGAGACCGGAGACGTCAGCGCCGAGCTGTTCGACGGTGCCCGCCATCTCACTGCCGGGCACAAGCGGGAACGTCGGATGGATGACCTTCTGCATGCTGCCGGAGCGCAGCTTGAGGTCGAAGGGGTTCACGGCTGCGAATCGCACGCGTACGAGTACTTCGTCGGGGGCGATGCCCGGCACCGGGCGGTCGTCGGTCAGATTCAGAACGTCGCTGCCGCCGTAGGTCTCGAAGGTGATGGCTCTCATGCCAGAAACCATACTCGCCTTGCGAACGCTGCCTCAGTTCTCGACGCGCAGGCCCAGGTGCTCAGCCAGAAGTGGGGCGAAGAGCAAGAGCTGCCCGTCGTCGATGATGGTGCCGGCGAGCCCGGCGATGCCGTGCAGCCCAGCGAACTCGCTGCTGCGAAGGTCGACATTGGTGCAGGTGGCACCAGTCGCATCGAGCGTGCCGATCCGGCAGTTCACGAACGCGACCCGGTTGCCGGTGAAACCGGCGAGGTCGAGGTCGGTGATCGCGCACTCCTCGACAATCACGTTGTTGAGTTTCGACCCCCGGAGGTTCAGGTAGTCGATCTTTCCCCCGCGAAGGTGCACAGATTCGAGCTCGGCATCGAACAGCTCGGCCGATCCCCAACGGGGGCGCTCGATGCGCACATCGCGCCACGTGGTTCTGGCGGCTCTGAGGGAGTGGGCAAAAGGTGCATCGAAGACCGATTCGATGAAGCGCGAGCCCCGCAGCTCGGCGTCGGTCAGGGTCACGGAGTCGAACCGGCACTCGAGGAACGAGCATCCACTCAGATCGTCGCCGGTGAAGTCCTTCACCGAGATGAGTTCGCCCTCGCGATAATCACCAGGCGAAATCGGCCGATCGTTGCCCTCTCCGGCCGGCACGACGGGTTCGGGGAAATCGATGTGCGGTGGCTGGGCCGCGACTGCCTTCTTCTCACGCATCGGAATCGATTTTACAGGGAGGGCAGCGTACATTGGCCGAGGGAGTACTCTCCTCACCGATACGCGAACGGACGAACCCACACCCGTGCCCCTCCTCAACGAACGAGCCACCAGCGCGCTCGACCAGGCCAGCGCACAGCGCCTCACCGTTGCGCTCCAGACCGAGGCGAACGCCGCGCGGGGCCGCCGCGTCAAGGCAGCATCGGCCGACGCTCCCGCCCGCGACGCGACGACCTCGCCTGCGCCGGCTCGAACCACCGAACCGCGCCGGGCGAAAGGCACTGCCGCGCCGACGATCATGGTGGATGATCGCACTCTTCCCGTCACGCCCGAAGTGGTTGAAGCGGTTCTCGACCTCCTGCGCCGGTTCGCCGAGGGGCACGCCGTGGTTGTAGCCTCGACCGATTCGCTTCTCACCACCTCGCAGGCTGCGGAGCTGATCGGCATTTCAGCGACGTACCTGCTGCGCCTCGCCAACGACGGCGTCATCCCGGTCGAGTACCGCGGAACTCATCGTCGTTTTGCCCTGGCCGACGCAACGGCGTACCTCGAGAAGTCGCGTGCTGCCAAGGCCGAACGCGCAGCGGCTTCACTCCCGGACGGCGATGGCACCTCAGAGGCGGGCGCGACCGCCGAGTCGAAGTTGCCAGCCGGCCAGAAGACACCCGGCGTGACGAGCAAACGCAGACGCACCGCAGGCTGAGCCCCGGGCCCGGCTCAACCCCCTCCAGCCGCACCGCCGGGCGAACCGCGCGACGGTGTCGCCTCCCTCCGCACCGCCGAGCGAACCCCGCGACGGTGTTGCGTCTCGGTCGAACGCGTGGGAAGCACTCGGGCGGCTGTGGGGTTGACACCTGTGAGGTGCCCGAAATCCCGGCACCGCACCCTCGTCAGCGTCACCCGAAAGGAACGCCATGTCAATCGTCGTCACCGGAGCCACCGGCCACCTCGGCCATCTCATCGTCGAAAGTCTGCTTGCGCGCGGTGTTGCGCCGGGCGACATCATCGCCGCCGGGCGCAACCCAGAGAAACTGGATGCCCTGCAGCCGCTCGGCGTGCGAATCGCCGTCATCGACTTCACCAACCCGACCTCTCTTGCGGCAGCATTCGAGGGCGCAGACACACTCGTCCTGGTGTCGGGCAGCGAGGTCGGGCAGCGGATTGCCCAGCACTCCAACGCGATCGATGCGGCGAACGCCGCCGGAATCAGCCACATCGTCTACACGAGCGCCCCGCGCGCAAGCACCAGCGCGTTGATTCTCGCGCCGGAGCACAAGGCGACCGAAGAGTACCTCCGGGCATCCGGAATCGACTTCACGATTCTTCGCAACAACTGGTACAACGAGAACTACACCCGTGGCCTCGGCCAGATCGCCGAGACGGGCGTGTACCTGGCAAGCACCAGCGACGGTCGGGTGGCGAGCGCCTCGCGTGCCGACTACGCCGAAGCCGTCGCTGCCGTCCTCACAGCAGAGAACCCCTCAGCGCATGTGAACGCCACCTACGAGCTCTCGGGTGACGTTGCCTGGAACGGTGCCGAATTCGCAGTCACACTGAGTGACGTGCTCGGCCGCGAGGTCGCGTATTCGTCGGTGACCGCCGACGACCATGCCGCAGCCCTGCGCGCCGCAGGCCTCGACGAAGCAACCATCGGCTTCGTGACCGCTCTCGATGCAAACATCGCAGACGGCCTTCTCGACAAGTCCTCCGACGATCTGTCGCGCCTGATCGGCCGGCCCACCACACCCGTCGGGGTCACGCTGGCAGCAGCTGCAGCCTGACCTGAAGGCCCAGTGTGAGCGTCGGAACCCCGAACCCGGGCTGACGCTCACACCGCCCTCTCCCTAGACTGAAACCACAGACCGGAACCACACGCTGGAACCACCCCAGACCCCATCACCGCGTGCGCCTTCGGCCCCCCAACCCGCACCCCACAGACAGGTCACGCAATGACGCGTCGCGACCCGACCCACGCTCTCTCCTTCGGCAGAGCCGTCGGCGACTACGATCGTGGCCGCCCACGCTACCCCGATGCCGCTGTCGACTGGGTGCTGGCCCAGACTCTCGGCAGGCTCGGGCCCGCTCACGCGGCCGCCGGCCCCCTCGATGCGCTCGATATCGGCGCCGGGACCGGAAAATTCACAGCCTCTCTCCTCGAGAGGGGCCTCAACGTCACTGCGGTGGAGCCCGACCCCGTGATGCGCAGCCGGCTCATTGAGACATTCGGCAGTCGCTATGGCACGGCACTGACCGACGTCGAAGGCACCGCGGAGGCCCTTCCGGTTCCTGCGGCGAGCGCCGACCTCATCACCTTCGCCCAGTCCTGGCACTGGGTCGATGGCACCCGGGCATCGGCCGAGGCCGCCCGCGTGCTGCGGCCCGGCGGCACCCTCGCCCTGGTCTGGAACATCCGTGACGATTCCGCCGAGTGGGTGGCTGAGCTCGGCGCAATTATGGGCACCTCGTCGGCCGAGCGCTTCGACAGCATCAGCCCACCGGTCGGGGCCCCGCTGCACACCTACGCCCACGCAGACTTCTACTGGGACAACACCATCACCCGCGAATCGCTCCTGGCCATGGTGACGTCGCGCAGCTACGTGATCGCCCTGCAACCCGACGCGCGCGCCGAGATGCTCCGGATGATCGAACTCCTGCTCGACGAACACCCCCACCTGGCCGGCCGCACCTCATACCTGCTGCCGTACGTGACGCGGGTGACCCTGGTGGCTAGCTGAAACGCTTCTTCGCCTGCTTCGACGCCTTCTTTGCAGCCTTCTCGGCGGCCTTCGTGGCGTCGGCGGTGGCCTGCTTGGCTGCCTTCACAGCACGCACACGGGCCTTCTTCACCTGGGGGTCATTCCAGAAGCTGGTGGCCGTTGCAGCGATCTCCTTGTAACGGGTCTTACCTGCCTTGGCACCGAGAACATACGCCGCGAAACCCAGTGACGCGATGAACAGGAAGCACAGTACTTTTTTCAACGATCTCTCCACATCTGACGAAGCCGACTCTTCACTACTATCATGGCCGCTTGCATGGATGCCCGGTGGGGCCTTGACGGCGAACGACTCAGGCACCACCGGCGAGTTCCGCCAAAAAGCGCCCCTCGGGATCGAGGCGGCCGAGCATCAGCGTCATGATGCGATCAAGACTGGCCACGTCCTCCTGGCCCAGGGGAGCGATCGCATTGTGAAGCACCGTGGCGACGTGACCCGGAGCAGTGGCGACGACCTTCTGCCACCCCTCCTCGGTCAGCACCGCGTTGGTGGCGCGCCTGTCTTCGGCGCAGGGAGTGCGAGCAACGAACCCTCGCTTCTCGAGCCGCGAGACGACGTGCGAGAGTCTCGGCAGAGTGGCGTTGGTCGCTGAAGCAAGCGCGGTCATACGCAGGGTCCGATCGGGTGCCTCTGACAACATCGCGAGAGTGAAGTACTCGAAATGTGTCAGGTCTGCATCGCGCTGCAATTGCGTGTCGAGCACGCCGGGCAGCAGTTCGACGACCGCGATGAACTTCACCCAGGCCTGCAGCTCGTCGGCTGTCAGCCAACGCCGTCCAGGAGTCGATTCGGTTTCACCCATGGCCCCATTCTAGACCGTTACTTGATGCAACAACTGTTCGAAACTGCGTCAGTTGTAGCAACAAGTCTGTTCGTCCTGTGGGCACGGCCGGAGCTGCGCCGGGCCCGCATCAGTTCGCTGGTCGACATGGCTACGCTGGGTGAACGACCGATCATCCACCGTCTCACGATTGGGAATCCACCGCCATGACCGCTTCTCTACCGCCTCGTGTACCGTCAGCACTCAGCCAGGTCGATCTCGACCGCCTGCGTGATGCGATCGAGGTGTCGAAGCGCTCGGTTCGAAGTGGCAACCATCCGTTCGGGGCCGTTCTGGTCGATGCATCCGGTGCCGTCGTACTCGAAGCAGAGAACACGGTCGTGACCGGCAACGACTGCACGGGCCACGCCGAGACCAATCTGGTTCGCGCTGCCTGGAAGGCGTTCGGCCCCGACGCTCTCGGTTCGTACTCGCTGTACACGAGCTGCGAGCCGTGCGCAATGTGCTCCGGCGCCATCTACTGGTCGGGAATCAACCGCATGGTCTACGCCATGTCAGAAGCCGAACTGGGCGAACTCACCGGCGACCACGCCGAGAACCCCACGATGTCACTGACCAGCGAGATCGTGTTGAACAGTGGCCAGCGGCGCATCACTGTGCTCGGCCCGGCTCTCAGCGACGAAGCGCGCGTGGCCCATGACGGCTTCTGGGCCTGACGGCGAGCTGGCCATGATGCGTCGTCGTTCACAGCTCGACGTCGATTCGATCATGTGAAGCCGTCCCAGAGCCGACCGATGATCCAGCGGGGCGGAGCCTGATGGACCCCACTCGCCGCCTGATGTTCTGGTTGAAGATCCCCTATGCGGCCGACGCGGCGCTGGTTGTCATCGGCATTGCCCTGATCTCAGGCGGGCAGTCCGTCGGCTGGTGGGTGCTGGTGTTCGCTGCAGTGCGGGCCGTTGTCGGCACCATTGCCCTTGTCTGGATCGCACCCCGGATGATCGCCCGACGACGACCAGAGACCGCCCCGCTCACGAGCCCACGCGGCTCCGAGTCGCCTGACGACCGAGAGGGAGAAACTCCGTCTCGTCCGGTCTGAACCAGCTCAGTTTCGATCAGCGCAGTTCTGATCGGCAGAGTCTGGGCTAGTCGAGCCCCTCGACGTCGACAGCGGCGTGCGACTCGTGATCGACGGCTGAGCGCAGCAGGTACGACGGTGTCGGCTCGTTCTCAAAGCCCTCCACGGCGCCAGAGACGACGAACGGCGGGCGCGAAGCCGACAGCTCAGAAGCTGCGTTGTGTGGGGTGGGGTTGTTCAGCATGCAGAAATCCTAGCGGCCGACGCGGCCTCGGCCGAAAATCAGCCAGAGAATCGTGCCGACCACGCTCAGGAAGAAGGCCACCAGGATCCAGACGAACTTGCCCAGAGCACCATGGTTCGGGTTTCGGACGATCGACACGATCGTCGCGACGAAGATGATCAGATACAGAATGCTGAGAAGAAAGCTGATCGGTTCCATGAAAGTGTCCTCTGTCGTGGCGCGCGCGGATCGGTCGAATGACAGCATAGTGGCCAACGCAGACGCGCCTCAGGGTCACTCCGCGCACACTCCGCAGCCTTCCCCGCACACTCCACCGTGCACAGGCTCTAGTCTTAACGCAGCGCTGAGCGAAAAGCGACGAACGAGGAGTCAGAGTTCATGTCAGACAACATCATCGACAGGTCCCCCGGAAAGGCGCTTCCGCGCCCGATCGCCGTCTTCACGGCGTTCCTGATGTGGGCCGTCGCCATCGTGCTCTGGAGCATCTCGCCTCTCGTGACCGACTCGGCGGCCAACAACTTCGTCATCGACACGGCGCTGGTTCTCGCGTCCGTCGGCTTCTCGATGCTCTTCATCGACTGGGTGCGCACGGCAGTGAGGGCACTCGTCTTCGGCGTCATCGCCATCGCGCTCTTCGCGATCGTCGACCTGAATGGGATTCTCGTCTTCACCTACACGCTGCGGATGATCGTCCCGCTGTTTGCGCTCTACACCCCGGTCAACCGCATCTCCTCGAACTTCCGCATCTTCGCGTAGACACGAGCCTCCCACACCGGACCGAAACAGAAGAGCCCGGTGGTTCCACGTGGAACGGCCGGGCTCTTCTGTATTCCTCGATGTGCCTTCTAGACGTCGGCCGTCTCGAGGTTGTGCTTGCGGGCATCTTCAGCGTCGATCGCCCGAAGTGAAGCGCCCTTGGTTTCGCGCAGCGTGAGAACCGTGATGCCCGTGATGATGCAGGCGATCACGATGTAGATCGCCACCGGCACCCACGAGTGGTACTGCTGGAGCAGTGCCGTCGCGATGATCGGAGCCAGCGAACCGGCAAGGATCGACGTCAGCTGGTAGCCGAGCGAGACGCCGGAGTAACGCATGCGGGTCGGGAACATCTCGGCCATGATCGCCGGCTGGCCGGCGTACATCAGGGCGTGGAAGCAGAGCCCGATCGTCACCGCGAAGACGATGATCGCCGGGTTCTGGGTGTCGAACATGGGGAACGCGAAGAACGCCCAGGTGGCTCCGAGCACGGCACCGGCGAAGTACACCGGCTTACGACCGATGCGGTCAGCCAGACGCCCGATCTGAGGGATCACGGCGAAGTGCACGGCATGGGCGATGAGCAGGGCGAGCAGCAACTGGCTCGTGTTGTACTTGTGCACGGCCACGAGGTAGACGATCGTGAAGCTCACGATGATGTAGTACAGGATGTTCTCCGCAAAACGCAGCCCCATGGCCTGCAGCACGCCCTTCGGGTACTTGCGCACTACCTCCTTGACACCGTAGCTGGCCGTCTTCTCCGCCTCAGCCTGGGCACGTGCCTCGAGAAAGATCGGGGCCTCGGTGACGTGCGTACGAATGTAGTACCCGACGAACACGATCACCGCCGAGAGCCAGAACGCAACGCGCCAACCCCAGCTGAGGAACTGGTCGCCGGGCAGGATCCACGACATGATCAGCAGCACCAGGGTAGCCAACAGGTTTCCCACCGGAACAGCGGCCTGCGGCCAACTCGACCAGAACGCGCGCGACTTGTCAGGGCTATGCTCTGCGACAAGCAGTACGGCACCTCCCCATTCCCCGCCGATCGCGAAGCCCTGCACGAACCGCAGCACGACGAGCATGGCCGGCGCCCAGTACCCGACGTTGTTGAAGCCGGGAAGGCAGCCCATCAGGAAGGTCGAGACACCGATCAGGATGATCGTCGCCTGCAGGGTCTGCTTGCGGCCGAGCTTGTCGCCGATCTGGCCGAACACGATCCCGCCGAGTGGGCGGGCGATGAACCCGACTGCGTAAGTGATGAATGCCGCGATGATGCCGTCGAGTGGGGTGTTCGCATTCGGAAAGAAGAACTTTCCGAATACCAGACTGGCCGCTGTGGCGTACAGGAAGAACTCGTACCATTCGACGACGGTGCCCACCATCGAAGCGGCGACGATCTTCTTGAGGCCCGCCACGGCGGTCGGAGTGGGCTTGCCGGGGCCGCTTGCGTCCTGGGAGTACGGGTCTGGGCTGGAAGTGTTGATGCGGGAGTCAGCGCTCACGATTGAGTCTCCTTCTGTGTCGTCAGTGACACCTGGTTTGTGAAGCCAGCGGTGCGTCGTGCCGCACATTGCGGCTGCACTGAGTATTCGCGCACATCAAAGGCATCGCAATGCCCGATTGCGCACACTTCGTCTGCAGAGTTGCAGATTGCGAGGAGAATTCACATCGACAACACGTGCACCTTCAGTGCGACATGGCTGCCATCTCACCGCCGCCGATAGTGTCGGCCGGCTTCCGCACGAAGAACGAGACCGCCACTGCCGCGAGGGAGATGATCGCGCCCACAAAGAAGGCTGCCCGAATACCGTCTGTCTGCGCCAGCACTGGATCCATGCCGGTGGCGACGAGCGACGTGGCGTGGGTCGCCATGATCGTCACGAAGAGCGCTGTACCCGCGGCACCGGCGACCTGTTGCACAGTACCGACCACGGCGGATCCGTGGGAGTACAAAGCCGGCTTCAGCGACCCGAGGCTCGCCGTGAAGAGCGGGGTGAACATCAGCGCGAGACCGATGCTCAGAACGATGTGGGCGATGAGGATCATCCACACCGGCGTCGTCGATGTCACCTGCGTCAGCACCCACAGCACTGCGCTCACGATGATCGCGCCAGGCACAAGCAGCACTCCCGGGCCACGCCTGTCGTAGATGCGGCCGACGAACGGTGCGAGCACTCCCATGATCAACCCACCCGGCAGAAGCAGCAGCCCGGTCGCCAGAGTATCGAGACCCAGCACATTCTGAAGGTAGAGAGGGAGCAGGATGAGGGTTCCGAACAGCGCCATCATGCTGATCGCGAACATCACGATCGAGAGGGTGAAGTTCTTCGAGGTGAAGGTGCGCAGATCGAGCAGGGCGCGGTCAGTGCGCTGCAGGGCGAGCTGTCGCAGAATGAATGCCGCCAGGCCCGCGATGCCCACAGCCAGGGGAGCCCAGGTGGGCAGGCCGCCGAGTTGCGTTCCTCCGCCGATGGTCGTGAGCCCGTAGACCAGGCCGCCGAACCCTATGCCTGAGAGGATCACGGAGAACACGTCGAACGGAACACGGCGCGGGGTGGTCACATTCGGAATGCGGAGAGCGCCCAGGACCAGCGCCGCAAGGGCGATCGGCAGGACGAGCCAGAACATCCAGCGCCAGTCGAGCACGCTCAGGATGAGCCCGGAGATCGTCGGGCCGATGGCAGGAGCCACCGAGATCACAATGGAGATGTTGCCCATCGTGCGACCTCTCGAAGCCGGTGGCACGAGGGTCATGACCGTGGTCATGAGCAGAGGCATCATGATCGCCGTGCCACAGGCCTGGACGACCCGCCCGACCAGCAGGATCTCAAAACCGGCGGCGGTTGCCGAGATGAGCGTGCCGATGCTGAAGAACGTCATCGCCGCGATGAAGACCGGGCGGGTATTGAATCGTTGGAGCAGGAATCCCGTGATCGGAATGACGACGGCCATCGTCAGCATGAATGCGGTGGTGAGCCACTGCGCCGATTCGGCGGGAATGTTGAGACTCGACATGAGACGCGGAAGCGCGACGCTCATGATGGTCTCATTCAGGATCACGACGAACGCGCTCACGAGCAGAATGCCGATGACCAGGCGATTGCGAGCGTCGATCCTCGTGTCGGCGTCGGCCTGCGACTCACCCGCATTGCGGGCGTTCAGGGAAGATCCGCCGGTCGCGCCCGAGTCGGTCCCCGATCCATCTGCTGTTGCGACGGGGATCTCCGAGACGATCGACGTGTCGGGGGCAGTGTTCTCTTGCACCGGGGCTCCTGTCGGTTGAAGCGAAAACGAGTCGAAATGTGGCACGCGCATCCCCACGTTCACCACAAGCCGGCACAACCGCCACATATTCCGAGGCGTTGGTCGAAACTCGACGTCACCATATGTGTACGATGTTCACATTACTGTGTGATCGCGCTGCTGCACAGCGCCGCGTCAAAGATCCCGCCCGAAGAACAGCGAAGTGGCAGAGTGCACGTAGTGGCCGAAGGGTGGCGCAGGGGCGTACCCCTCGCGCTGGTAGAACCGCACCGCGTCGGGTTGCGCAGGGCCGGTCTCGAGCAGCAGGCGCGTGATTCCCCGGGTGACGGCTTCGCTCTCGAGGGCCCGCAGAAGCAGGGTCGCTGCACCGGTTCCCCGGGCAGCGGCCACCACGAACATCCTCTTGATCTCTGCGGTGTCGTCGTCGAGTAGCCGCAGGGCGCCACAGCCGAGCGCTTCTCCAGCGTCATCTCGTGCAATCAGGAAGACGGCGATGTCTTCCGCAGTGGGCTTCACACCGGGCTCGGTGTCTGCGCCATATCGGGTGTCGAGTTCGGTTCGCTGGGCTGCACGCAGCTTCACTCCGTCGGGGTCACTCCACGCTGTCACTTCGATCGTCACTGTCACAGGTCAATTGTCGCCTGTTCTGCGGCGCGTACCCTTGGAGGGGTGAGCACGCCCGCCATCAGCATCCGCAGCACGACCGAAGCCGACTGGCCGCAGGTGAGAGCGCTGAGACTCGAGATGCTCGCCGATACACCGCTGGCATTTGGCGAAACCCTCACCTCGGCGCTCCAGCTGGGCGAAGGTGCCTGGCGTGCACGCGCTCGACGGGGCGAGGCTCCGACTGGCACCGCAATGGTCGCCATAGATGAGAATGCTGGCGGCCGCTGGGTGGGCACCATGGGCGGCTACCTCGACACTGTCGGGCCGATGCTGGTCGGGGTATACGTGACGCCCGACTACCGCGGAGCATCCGGTGTCACCGATCTTCTGCTGAAAGGGGTCGAAGACTGGGCGCGAAGCGAGTCAGACAGTCTCACCCTGCACGTGCACGCAGAGAATCCACGCGCCATCGCCGCGTACACGAAACGCGGCTACCTGCCCACGGGCCAATTGTTCCCGTACATCCTCAATCCCCACCAGAGGGAGCTGGAGATGCGCAAGCAGCTGTGATGCTGAGCACGATCTGCTCCCACCCGTCTGCGAGCCGCGTCATCTCGATGTTCTGCGTGCGATTCTCGTAGAGAACAAGTGTCGCGTCGAGCATCGAGATCAGGTTGAGTGCGAGCACCGGAATGTCACCGTCGAATCCCGCCTGGCGAAGCAGCATGCTGACATGCATCAACCCGGCCCCGCGGGCGGGGGAGGAGTAGCGGTCATCGGGCCGCTCTTCCGCTGCGCGCAGCAGGTCGCCCTGAATCGCGAGAAGCTCCAGGCGCTGGCGCCCGAAGGCAACCAGCCGGATGATCGGCTCTGCACCCGGCCCCAGTGGCGGTGGCCCGGCAAGGAACCCGCGCTGGAATTCGGTCTCGATCTCGTTGAGCAGCTGGAGCAGGAGCCCGCTGCGCGAACCGAACCGGCGAAAGATCGTGCCTTTGCCGAGGTGCGCTTCGCGGGCGAGCCTGTCCATCGTGAGCGCATCAACACCAGCAGAGTCGACGATCCGGCGGGCGACCTCGAGAAGCTGCGCCCGATTGCGTTGGGCATCTGCCCTTTCGCGCGGCACTCGAGGGGCAGAAAAAGGGGTCGGAGGGGAGGAATCAGCAGCAAAGCGGAGATCGCCGGTGGAAGAACGGGTAGCGGCATGAGGAGGCCCGCCGACAGATGCGATGAGGTTGTCTCGGGCATCCATTCTCGGACTTTAGCATGCAGGGAATAAACGGACCGCAGTCCGGTTGAACTGGATGATCGGCCGCGCCATGCGCGTTCCCCTGCGTCACCCCCCTACCCCTCTTGGAGAAGAAATGACTGACACTTCCATTCTCGTTCTCGTCGGAAGCCTGCGCGCCGGCTCGACCAATCGCCAGCTCGCAGAAGCAGCCATCGGTGTCGCCCCCGAGGGTGTGACGCTCACGATCTTCGAAGGCCTCGCTGAGCTGCCCTTCTACAACGAGGACATCGACGTCGAGGGTTCTGTTCCTGCCGCAGCCACGACGTACCGCGCAGCCGTTGCCGCCGCTGACGCCGTTCTGGTCGTCACCCCCGAGCACAATGGAACCATCCCGGCCGTGCTGAAGAACGCCATCGACTGGGCATCGCGACCCTACGGCTCCAGCCCGATCTCGGGTAAGCCGGTCGCAGCCATCGGCAGCGCCTTCGGCCAGTTCGGTGGCGTGTGGGCCCACGACGAGGCCCGCAAGTCATTCGGCATCGCCGGTGCGACCGTGCTCGAAGAGATCAAGCTGTCTGTCCCCGGGTCCATGGTGCGTTTCGCTGAGATCCACCCGAAAGATGACGCAGAGGTCTCGGCCCAGCTCGCCGCAGTCGTTCGCGACGTCGTCGCCGCAGTCTCAGAAGCTTCAAAGGTGGCCGCAGCCTAGGTCACTCCTCCCGCACAATCTCGGCCCGGCAGCGGTTCTCCACAGAATCGTTGCCGGGCCGTTCTGTTCGGAGAATATAGGGCAACGTCTGTGTGAACGGGTCATAAGACCCTGTACCCCGCACAGGCCTCGTGCCTAGGGTGGGTGAAGAGAGCGAACCCCGTCGGGCATTCGCCCGAAGAGAGAGCTGCGCAGCCCATGAACAGTGAATCCAGCACCACACCGTGGCCGAGCCTCGAACCCGTGAAACTCGAGGGCGAAGAGCTCCAGCGGGTGAATGCCTGGTGGAGGGCTGCGAACTACCTCTCGATCGGCCAGATCTACCTGCTGCGAAACCCGCTGCTGCGTGAGCCGCTCAGCCGCGATGACATCAAGCCCAGGCTGCTCGGGCACTGGGGCACCACCCCGGGGCTGAACTTCGTCTACGCACACCTCAACCGCATCATCCAGCAGCGTGAGCAGGCCACGCTCTACATCGCCGGCCCCGGCCACGGCGGCCCAGGCATGGTGGCGAACGCGTACCTCGAAGGCACGTACTCCGAGGTGTACGCGCCCATCCAGCAGAACGAGGAAGGGATTCGGCGGTTGTTCCGTCAGTTCTCCTTCCCCGGCGGGATCCCCAGTCATCACGCACCAGAGACTCCCGGCTCCATCCACGAGGGTGGTGAACTCGGGTACTCGTTGTCACACGCCTACGGCGCCGCCTTCGACAATCCCGGCCTGCTGGTGGCCTGCGTCATCGGCGACGGCGAGGCGGAGACGGGCCCGCTGGCCACCAGCTGGCATTCGAACAAGTTTCTCGACGCGGCGAATGACGGCGTCGTGCTGCCGATCCTGCACTTGAATGGCTACAAGATCGCCAACCCCACTGTTCTGGCACGCATCCCCGAAGATGAACTCCTCGACCTGATGCGTGGCTACGGGCACAACCCACACCTGGTGTCAGGCGGTTTCGACGGCGAAGACCCACTGCTGGTGCACCAGCGCATGGCAGAAACTCTCGACGAGGTTCTCAACGAGATCTCAGAGATCAAGCGCCAGGCGAGGGAGGGTACCCTCGACGGCACGGCCCGCTGGCCGATGATCATCCTCCGCACTCCCAAGGGCTGGACCTGCCCGGCAGAGATCGATGGCCTGCCGGTCGAGAACACCTGGCGCGCACACCAGGTGCCCCTCGCCAACGCACGTGACACCGAAGCACACACACGAATCCTCGAAGACTGGCTGAAGAAGTACAAGCCAGAAGAACTGTTCGACGACTCTGGGGCGCTCGTGCCCTTCGTCGCAGAGCTCGCGCCCGCCGGAGATCTCCGCATGAGCGCGACGCCCTTTGCCAACGGCGGGCTCCTCCGCCGCGAACTGGATCTGCCGGACTTCCGCGACTTCGGAGTGGAGGTCCCGTCGCCTGGGGCGACAGAAGACTCTGCAACGAAAGTGCTCGGAGACTGGCTTGCCCAGGTCATCGAGAAGAACCCAGACAACTTCCGTATCTTCGGCCCAGACGAGACCGCCTCGAATCGCCTCCAGGGGGTGTATGCGGCGACTGATAAGCAGTGGAACTCCGCCATCTGGCCGATCGATGAACACCTCGCCCGCGCCGGTCGGGTCATGGAGGTTCTGTCCGAACACCAGTGCGAAGGCTGGCTCGAGGGGTACCTCCTCACAGGGCGGCACGGTCTGTTCAACTGCTACGAGGCCTTCATCCACATCATCGACTCCATGGCGAACCAGCACGCCAAGTGGCTGAAGGTGTCGAACGAGATTCCGTGGAGGCGCTCGATCTCGTCGCTCAACTACCTGCTCTCGTCACACGTGTGGCGACAGGATCACAATGGTTTCAGTCACCAGGACCCGGGGTTCATCGACCACATGGTCAACAAGAAGGCCGACGTCGTCCGGGTCTACCTGCCCATCGACGCGAACACCCTGCTGTCGACCTACGACCACTGCCTGAGGTCTGTCGATTATATGAATGTGGTCGTCGCTGGCAAACAACCCGCTCCCAACTGGCTCACCATGCCCGAAGCCGTTGCTCACTGCACCAGAGGCCTCGGAATCTGGGACTGGGCCGGCACAGAGACCCCGGGCACCGAGCCCGACGTCGTTCTCGCCTGCGCCGGCGATGTGCCCACGCTCGAAGCCCTCGCCGCGGCCTCCATTCTTCGCGAGCACCTTCCGAACCTCGCTGTGCGGGTGGTCAACGTGATAGACCTCATGCGGCTCCAGTCAGAATCGGAGCATCCCCACGGTCTCTCCGACAGCGAGTTCAACACCATCTTCACCACGACCAAGCCGGTCATCTTCGCATATCACGGCTATCCCACTCTGATCCACCGGCTCACCTATCGTCGGGTCGGCCACGCGAACATCCACGTTCGCGGGTACAACGAAGAGGGAACAACGACCACCCCGTTCGACATGGTCATGCTCAACAGCCTCGACAGGTACCATCTCGTGATCGACGTTCTCGACCGCGTGCCGGGTTTGGCCGTTCGCGCTGCATCATTGCGCCAGGAGATGCAGGATGCACGTATGCGTGCCCGGGCATATACCCGGGCCCATGGCGAAGACAGCCCCGAGGTCACGGGCTGGCAGTGGTCTGGGGTCGACGGCCGCGGTCTCGCCCCAACCCGTTCACGGGCGGAAGACACCGGTGGAGACAACGTGTGACGGTGAGATGCGCCTACCCGCTGATGCGCCCGGTCACCCGGCTCGGGGGCCGATGACCAGGCCGGCTCGGGCGCGCCTGCGCTGCCGCGCCATCAGATGCATCCCGACGACGCCGATCGATCGCGCACAGCGCGTGTGACCCCGACGACCCCGACCATGACGGCCGCGGCAGCAGCGACCCAGAAGGCATCCATGGCCGATCCGGAGTCGATCACGATTCCTGTCACTGCACCACTGACGGTCGCCCCGGCCGCCATGCCGATCGACGGCCAGGTGAGGGCCTCGGTCAGGCGGCCCTCCGGCGCTATCGACGCGATGAACGAGGTACCGGAGATGAGCACGGGAGTCGTGACCAAACCGGCCACAACCACCAGTGCCGCAAGCACAGCAGGGTCGTGCACGAGCAGCAGGCTCGGCACGACGATCGCGTAGGCAACGGTCGACACCAGGACCCGCTTCGCCGGTCGCCAAAGGGCACTGAGAGGGCCGAATGCGAAGGCGGCTACGACACTCCCGACGGAAAGGACGGCAAGCGTGATGCCAGTCAGCCAAGGCTGCCCCGTTTCACGCCCGATGCCGACGGCCGCCAGGTCGATCGCAGTGAAGACGGCTCCGACGCCAGCGAAGACCGGGAGCACGCCGAGCACTCCGGCGGGTGGGTACCACGCTGGGCGAGCGCGCCCGTGTGCGACGCCGAGCGTCATCCCTGTCTTCAGACTCGATGCCCGGTGGAGCACGGGCGGTGTCGTCGACCGCTGCAGCCACAGCCAGAGGCCGCCGATGATCGACACCGCGAAGGCGGCGGCGAATCCCGAGATCGGTCCAGCTGTCGCGGCGACCACGACAACTGTCGGTGGCCCGATCACGAAGACGAGTTCGTCGCTCACCGACTCCAGCGCCAGCGAGGTATGCCTTCCCGGTTCATCGAAGACCACGCTGCGCCACCGGGCACGAACCAGCGAACCAACGTCGATAGACGAGGCTCCCAGCACGAAGGCGGCGGCGAACCAGGTCCAGACAGGAGCGGCAGCCAGCACGAGAGTGACCAGCGCAGCGGCCGCGACCGCCGCAGCGACAAGGCTGAAGGGCAGAACCAGGCGTTGGCCCCGGGCATCCACTGCGCGTGCCCAGAGCGGGCCGCCGACGGCAATTCCCAGGATGGTGGCGCCCGCGACCGCACCCGCCAGGGCGAAGCTGCCAGAGAAGGCGGCAACAAGCAAGATGGTGGCCACTCCGGCGGTCGAGCGCGAGACCCGGCCCAACCACCCCGCGATCACGAAGCCCCGAGCGCCGGGAACGCGCAGAATATCGGCGTACGAACCGAAGAAGCGAATGGCCGTCAGACGGGGGCGTGGTCGAGAGGCAGGGCCACGAGAGGAGGCGGGTGCCGAACCGGCAGACACGATACGAGAACCCCACTGGCCGGATCCGAAGGCAGGAACGGCCCTGCCCGCCGCTCGGAACGACACCATCAGTTTATCGCGGCCACGAAGTAGAGTGAGAGAACGATTCCAGCCTCGGTGGAGAGACCACGCTATGACACAACCGTTGGTGATGTTCACCGTCGTCGGAGTGAGTTTCTCGGCTCCCTCGGTGGCCTTCGACATCGTCGTTCCCCGGGACGACAGCACGCTCTTCACCGGGTACGCCAAAGTGCTTCCGGCCGTCGTCGGCCTGTCCGACTTCAGCGGGCCATACGATGTCATCGGCGCCCACCGCACGGTTCACCTCTCCGACGGTGGCTCCTTCCGCGAGACGATTGTCGGATATGAACGCCCCGACGCTGATCACGCAATCGGTCACTTCGACTACAACGTCTCCCTGTTCACCGGCGTGCTGAGCTCGCTCGTCTCCGATGCGACGGCGAGGTGGACGTACGCCCCCGGCAGTGCCGGTCGCACCCACATCACGTGGACCTATGGTTACCGGCCCCTGCCGGGCCGCGCGTTCGTCGTGAGGCACCTCATCGGGCCCCTCTGGTTGCGGTACATGCGTAAAGGAATGAAAGCAGTTCTGCAAGCCGTCATCACTGACCGGATCGATGATCGTGGCTGAGTTCATCACCATCCCTTCGCCCGGCTGGCCGCTCGAATTCGGTACGCAGGGCAACCCCTCGGTCGTTCTCGTGCATGACCGGTACGGGCGCCTGCCGTATCTCGAGTCGTATGCCACTGCTCTCGCCAGCCGCGGTCTCTTCGTGACTGTTCCCGACCTGTTCAACGGAGTGGCCACCATCGACGACTCCGGCGCAGACGAACTCAGCCGCGACCTGGACCTCGGTTTCGCACTCGGAGCCCTCGAAGACGCGGTCGAAATCGGCAGGGCACGAGCGCTTGCCAGGGATCTGCGCTCAGACAAGGATTCCGATGTCTCGAAGGTGGGTCTGATCGGGTTCGAACTCGGCGGCTGGGTGGGGCTCCGGTTGGCCCAATCGGGCAACCTCGACGCCATCGCCGTCTACAGCGCCGGCCTGGGTGATGACGAGGCCGGCATCGTTCCCTGCCCGGTGCTCCTCAATTATTCCGAGCGCGGCAGGTGGGGCACAGGAGACGAACCCGACCGGTTCGTCAGCCGCCTCAAGGAGATGGGAACACCCGTCACCCGGCACACCTATGCGGCAACCTCAGACATCTTTGCGAACGCAACACTCATCGAACGCCTCGACAAGAACGCCGCCGCCCTTGCTTTCGCGCGGACGACCTACTTTCTGCAGGAGCAACTCGGCGACTGACCGGGCACGGTGGCCTCAGGTCACGCGCCTGCCCCGACATCATGCAGGTGGTGAGTCGGGTCGTGAATGAAGTAGCGCGTCAGGGTGTCGACGGTGAACACCGACCCATCCCCGCGTCGGCCCGTGCGCTGCCACGCGTCTCCGGGAATCGCGTCGATGTCGTCGGCGATCGCAAGGCCAGCACTGACGAGTTCGGCTGAAACCACCTCGGGCAGCTGTTCGTTGTACCGAGACTCCAGCGCCGTGGCATCCTGGTCCCAGTCAGCGAATGCCGGGTCGTCCTCGGCCAGCATGAGTGCCAGCCGAACGCGAAAAAGCCGGAACACATCGCGCACATGCGCCGCGTACTCCAGGGGCGACCATGTGCCGGCGTGCGAGCGAACGGCGACGTCGGGCCGTGCCAGCACGGCTGGCCACTGGGCCACGTTCACACGCGTCAGCTCGGCAACTGCCGTTGCCGGGGTCTTCGAAGAATCGAAACCACACTCCGGGCACTCTCGTTCGAGAACCCACGTCCAGTTCTTGGTGTCGGGAACAATAGCCATGCGGTGATTCTAGACACCTTTCGACACCGGATGCTCGCTGCACCTGTCGACGTACCCACCCTGAGTCACCTGAGCGTCGGCGCCGGTTTCATCGAAGCGAATCACTTTCGGTCTGGTCGAGTGCAGCGTAACGTCAAGCACATGAACATTGTTCTCGTTCCCGGATTCTGGCTGGGTGCCTGGTCGTGGAAGCCCATCACCGAAAGACTCACGCAGGCCGGGCACACCGTGCACGCACTGACCCTGCCTGGCCTCGAGTCTGAAGACGAGCCACGCAGCCACGTGAGTTTCGACGACCACGTTCGTGCGATCACCGATGAGATCGACAGCATCGCCGACGCCAGTGAAGATGAGATCGGTGCGACCGACATCGTGCTCGTGGGGCACAGCGGCGGTGGGCCGCTGATCTATGCGGCGACCGACCGCAGACCCTCGCTCGTAGCACGCGATATCTACGTCGACTCGGGGCCACTCGCCGACGGGTTGGCGATCAATCCGAACATTCCAGAGGTCGATGGCGAGTGCCCGCTCCCGCCCTGGAGTTTCTTCGATGCCGACGAGCTCGCTGAGCTCACCCCCGAGATGCTGGAGAACTTCCGCACTCGCGCCGTACCCGAGCCGGCAGCAGTCACCTCGGGCCTGGTGGTGCTCGGCGACGACCAGCGTCGTCTCGATGTTCCGGCGACCGTGATCACCTGCACCTTCTCCTCAACGGACCTGCGCGAAGCGATGCACGCGGGCCACCCGTACTTCGCGGAGCTCGCCCGGGTGAGAGACGTGACCGTCGTCGACCTTCCCACTGGTCACTGGCCTCAGTTCTCGCGACCGGCCGAGCTCGCTGAGGCTATCCTCGCTGCCCTTCGCTGACGTGCCAGGCTCTGGGGTGCCAGGCTCTGGGGTGACCGGCTGTGGCGCGGTCTGTGCTCAGGCTCCCGCACCCGCTGGCGGCGGGCGGTGCATGAATCGCTGCACGTCCCGATCCACGATGATGTCGGCGGGGCGAAGCGGCCTGGTCAGGTAGAGTCCCTCGAGCGAAGTGAGGCGGCTGAGGGCAACGTAGGTCTGCCCCGAACTGAAGACCCTGGTGCCCAGGTCGACGATCGCAGAGTCGTACGACTTGCCCTGCGATTTGTGGATGGTGACTGCCCAGGCCAGGCGCAGGGGGAACTGGGTGAACTCACCGACCACGTCTTTGGTGAGTTGCTTGTTCGCGGGTGAATAGGAGTACTTGAACTTCTCCCAGCTCACGGGCTCCACCTCGTGCACGTCGCCGTCGACTTCGACCCAGACCGAACCCGCGATCTTCGTGACGGTGCCGACAGTGCCGTTCACCCAGCGTTGGTCGGCATCGTTGCGCAAGAACATCACCTGTGCGCCTGTCTTGAGCTCGAGGCTTTCTTCTGCCGGGTAGGCACGCCCACCGAAATCTCCCGAGATCTCTGCCTTCGCGGTCTTGATGGCACCGGAGAGCTTCTTGAGAGCGGCGGCATTGATGCGATTCACCGAATCGTTGCGCGTGGCCAGCGTGATCGTACCGTCGCTGGGCGGTGTTCGTGCCCCGGCACCGTTCAGGGCATCCGCTATCTCTTTCGTGACCATGCCGTGTCGCACGGCGTTCAGCATGAACTTGAAGTCGTCATCGTGCTGGCGATGGATCTCAGTGAGTTCGACGATGGTCAGCGGAGCTTCGGCCCACACCTTCGCGTCGAAGAACCACATCGACGGGTAGTGGTCTGCGAAGTACGCGCGCTCGTCTGAATCACCGGGAACAGGGGCAAGTTGGTAGGGGTCACCGAAGAGCACAACCTGCACGCCACCGAACGACTCGAGCGGGCGTTGCCTGGCCTGCCTGAGGCTACGGTCGATGGCATCCATGAGGTCGGCGTTGACCATCGACACCTCGTCGATCACCAGTGTGTCGATGGTGTTGAGCACCTTGCGCACGTCGCCACTCTGCTCGATGTCGTGGTCGGCGATGACGCCGATCGGCAGACGAAACAGCGAATGGATGGTCTGGCCACCCACATTCAGGGCCGCAACGCCGGTCGGGGCAGAGATCACCAGTTGCTTCTCGGTGTTCCACGACAGGTGGTTGAGAAGCGTCGACTTGCCTGTGCCTGCCCGACCGGTCACGAAGACATGCTTCTTCGTGCCCTCGATGAGTTCATAGACGCGCTGCTGCTCCGCCGACAGGGTGGGCCCGCTCATCGCGGCCTTCCCAGACACTGGGGAACGCGGTTGTCGCCGGCGCAGCGGGCTGGCCCGTTCACCGGGCTCTGCCCAGCCGCTCGAGCATGGCGTTGTATTCGTTCAGTTCGGCGTCATTCGTTCGCTCCGCTTTGCGATCGAGGCGCTTCGTCTCTCTCGTATCGTTTCGACCCCATTGGATTGCCACCACAATGGCCAGGATGATGGTGGGGATCTCGCCGATGCTCCACGCAATGCCGCCACCGGACTGCTGGTCGCCGATCGCACTGGCGCCCCAAGTGCGACCCATCGATCCGTACCAATCGGCCAGCAGCAGGCCCGAGCCGGTCATGAGCGTGAGCCCGAAGAAGGCGTGGAACGCCATGGTGGCCAGAAGAAGCAGGAGTCGGAATGGGTAGGGCAGCCGGTACGGTACGGGGTCGACGCCGATGAGAGCCTGGGCGAAGAGGTACCCCACGATCAGGAAGTGCACGATCATCCACTCGTGGCCGATGTGGTCGACAGTGGCCCAGCGGAAGAGCGGCGTGTAGTAGAAGGTCAGCAGGCTGGTCGCGAACAGTATCGCCGCGACGATCGGGTTCGAGACGAAGGTACCGAATCTCGAGTGCACCGCCAGCAGGATCCACTCCCGTGCACCGCGGGTTTCATCAGTGCGCTTGTGGATGGCTCGAAGCGCCAGGGTGACGGGGCCAGCGGAGACCAGGAAGATGGGAATCATCATCGCCAGGATCATGTGGCCGAGCATGTGAACACTGAAGAGATACTTCTCGTACACGTTCATGAAACCGTTGGTGACAAAGAACAAGAGCAGCATGCCGACGACCCAGAACACCGTGCGATGAATGGGCCAGCTGTCGCCGCGACGGCGCAGGCGCCAGACTCCGGCGAGGTAGAAGAAGATACCGAATGCGCAGACCAGCAGCCAGAGCAGATCGAAGTTCCACTGGCCGAGCGCCGTTCCGGGAGAGAGTTCGGGGGGCAGGGGCTCACCCGTGAGGATCTGGGCGGGCGAGAGCGTTGTCGGCACTGTCTCGGGGATCGGCGTGGCAGTGCGGGCGAGTGCCACCGCGACACCTGACGCAACACCCATGAACACCAGCTCGGCGATCACGATCTGCCAGAAGGCAGCACGACCCTGGGAGGCGGACAAGCGACGGATGAGAAGCCGTCGGTACAGTGCGCCGATCAGGCCCAGAACGACGAGCGCGACCACTTTCACCACCACGAGGATGCCGTAGGGCGTGAGCAGCCGGTCGGGCGAACCGACACGCAATTCGGCGCTCACGTAGCCAGAGGCAGCTACCACGATGAAACAGACGAGCGCGACGCTGGAGTAGCGCGAAACAACATCGACCAGCCTGGCATTGTCGAGCTGCTTCGACAGAAGTGCCAGCGTGAGGAGGCCTCCCAGCCATACGGCCGAGAAGACCAGGTGGAGAAACAGAGCGGTGATTGCTGCGTCGTGGCCGTCTGCGCCGGCCGCGTGCCCCTGCTGGGCCATCGGCACCAATGCCACGACGGCGAGCAGGCCGACGAAGACGAGCGCCGTGAGATTGCGAACGGCAAAGCAGAGCACCGTGACGGCGGCCGCGATGAGGGTGGTTTCGAGCCACGCCTGGCCGAGCGGAACCGAGATGAGGAACTGCCCGAGAATCTGGCCGAACTTCGAATCGATACTGGCTGACGTCGAGGTCACGTTGAGAAAGCTCAGAAAGCCTGTGAGCGCCGCAGAAACCGTGAGGAGTGCGGCGCCGGCAGCCGCGACATCCATTGCCCGCGTGAATTCAGGTTTGGACGAACGCAGCGCGAAAACCGCGAGCAGGAGCGCGCCGATGGTGAGGGATGCGCTGAGGTTGACGAGCAGGGTTGCCATGGGCAAACCGAAACGGACGAGTGGCCCCGGGTCTTCGAGCAGCTGCGCGGTTGCGCCGCCGCCGTATTCGAGACCGAGAACGAGCGCGACGAAAGCCACAACGACGAGCGCTGCCGGCCCGGCTATTCGTACGACTTTCGGCACCTGACAACCCTACGACAGCGCACCTGTGAACCCTGCCGCGTGAGACAGGCCTGTGTAGAACTTCACGGGTGGGCGAAGTGTGCACAAGCATCGGGCAGGTAGCAACGCGCCCGACCCACGAAAAACGAGGAGCCAGGCCGGAGCCTGACCCCTCGTTCACGAGTGGTTCGAACTGTATTCGAAATTACTTGACGGCGGCCTTCAGCTTGCTGCCGGCGCTGATCTTCACGGAGTTGCCCGCGGCGATCTGGATCGCCTCACCCGTCTGGGGGTTGCGGCCGGTGCGAGCGGCACGCGACGTGCGCTCGACGGCGATCCACCCGGGAATCGTGACCTTGACGCCGTTCGACACCGAGTCGGCGAGGGTTGCGAACAATGAGTCGAGAACCTCGTTCACGGAGGTCTGAGTCTGGCCCGAAGCGGCGGCGACTGCTGCGACGAGCTCGGTCTTGTTGAGTGACTTATCAGCCATTTAGTGTCCTCCTCGGACCATCCTGCTGCGAAAGCAGCAATTCTGTTGTATCGGTTGCGTGAGCAAGTATCACCCAGCGCACGGTGTTTCACTAGCCAGTGCACAAAGCCATCTGGTGGTGTAGGCAGCTCCGGAAAGCTGCCCGCACACCGGCTACAGAGAGCCGCGACCCAGCTGGGTCGCGGCGGGCTCTGCGAGGGTAACCTACCAGCTTGACTTCGTGATGCCCGGCAATTCGCCGCGGTGCGCCATTTCGCGGAAGCGAACGCGCGAGATGCCGAAGTTGCTGAGGTGACCGCGGGGGCGGCCGTCGACAGCGTCACGGTTGCGCACGCGCACCGGCGAAGCGTCACGGGGAAGCTTCTGCAGGCCGACGCGAGCTGCCTCGCGTGACTCGTCTGTGCCGTTGACGTCGACGAGAGCCTTCTTCAGCTCGAGGCGCTTGGTTGCGTAGCGGGCCACGATGACCTTGCGCTGCTCGTTCTTTGCGATCTTGCTTGTCTTAGCCATGTGTTACCGCTCCTCTCTAAAGTCGACGTGCTTGCGGATGACCGGGTCATACTTCTTCAGAACGAGGCGGTCGGGGTCGTTGCGGCGGTTCTTGCGGGTCACGTAGGTGTACCCGGTACCGGCGGTCGAACGGAGCTTGATGATCGGACGGACATCTTGTGCTTTAGCCATTAGATCTTCACCCCACGTGACAACAGGTCTTTCACAACGGATTCGATGCCACGTGCATCAATGACCTTGATGCCCTTGGCCGAAAGGGTCAGGTTCACGTTGCGACGAAGCGACGGAACGTAGTAGGTCTTCTTCTGTACATTCGGGTCGAAACGACGCTTGGTGCGTCGGTGCGAGTGCGAAATGTTGTGCCCGAAGCCGGGAACGGCTCCAGTCACCTGGCACACTGCGGCCATGATTTTCCTCCAATTACCGTAGAGCGGATGCTCTACCCAAGTTCTCTTGTCGGCACGCCCGAACCACGCAGGAGTTCCCGGAAAGGGTGTACTACGGGGAGATGGCGTACATGTGAGCGGAGATACCACTCAACCAGCGTCCAAGCCTACGTGAGGGGGCTCAGCCGCGCAAGTCGAGCAGTATCCGAACACGTCCACCACGTGCTCTGCCTGACTGAATCCGTGAAGCGATGCGACCTTCTTCGCCCAGGCCTCCACGGCGTCGGCTTCGATTTCTATCGTCAGTCCGCAATTCCGGCAGATCAGGTGGTGGTGGTGCCCGACCGAGCAGGCGCGATAGAGACTCTCGCCCTCCGGAGACTGCAGCGAGTCGGCCTCGCCCTCGCTGGCGAGGTCACTCAGGGCACGGTAGACCGTGGCGAGCCCGATGTGCGAACCTGTGCTCTTGAGGCTCGAGTGCAGGTTCTGCGCGCTCACGAAACCCGTCTGCGAACCGAGAGCACTGCGCACAGCTTCTCGTTGCCAGGTGTTCCGTTGCATGACTCGGCCTCTTCCTCCACAGGCCTCCGGGGAGGCCCAGTTCTGCACAATGTTAGCTTCGCGCCGCCACGAGTTCGCTGGCACGCCCAGTATTGCCTCGTCGCATCCTGACAGCGGCGATGATCCTGCACACGACATAGATGAGAAAGGAGAGCGTTGTCACGTACGGGCTGATCGGCAGCGAACCCCCCAGAGCCAGCATGATGCCGCCGACCAGCGAGAACACCGCGAAGACGGTGCTCAGCAGCGGCACAACGATCGGCGACGACGAGACCCTCAGCGCCGCGGCTGCCGGCGTCACGAGAATGGAGAGAACGAGCAAGGAGCCCACGATCTGGACCGAGACTGCCACCGCAAGACCCAGGAGCAACATGAAGTACAGGGAGAGAAAACGGGTGGGCACCCCCCGAGCGGCTGCAACCTCCGGATCGATACTCGCGAACGTGAGCGGGCGCCAGACCACCATCAATCCGACAACGACAACGATGGAGATGGCGATCAGCGAATTGAGTCGAGGGTCGTCGACGGCGACGATCTGGCCGGTGAGCAGGCCGAACTTGTTGGCCGACCTCCCCGGGTACAGGGCCAGGCACAGAATGCCAAGGCCAAGGCCGAACGGCATCAAGACGGCGATGATCGAATTGCGATCCCGCGCCCGCGCCCCGAGCACGCCGATGAGTGCCGCAGCCACCAGCGAACCGACGATCGAACCCTCAACCACGCCCACCCCGAAGAGGAGCCCAGCCGACGCCCCGGCGAAGGAGAGCTCGCTGATGCCGTGCACAGCGAAGGCCATGTCCCGAGACATGACGAAGACCCCGATCAGCCCGCCGACCACCCCCAGCACTGCGCCCGCGATCAAGGAATTCTGGAGGAGCACCAGCAACTCGCCATAGTTGCTGAAATTGAAGATGACAGACCACCAGTCGTTCATGGGCGCACTCCGAATGGGCTACCGCCCAGTGGTGAAGAAGGATCGCCATCTCCACCGACATCCGGGTGCCGGCCTGACTGAGTCTGGTCGGTACCTCGGGCATGGCCAGTGCCTCGGGCGTGCTCGTCGCTGTGGTGGGAGAGGTCTCCGCCGTCGTGGCTGTGCGCTCCGTCCGGTGTGCCCACCACGACGACCCGGCCGTGCGACCGGAACACGTCGACGGGCGATCCATAGAGCTCCGTGAGCACGGACGAGCGCAACACCTCGTCGGGGGTCCCGATCCGGAAGGCACCCCCGGCCAGGTACAGAACGCGGTCGACCATGTCAAGCACGGGATTGATGTCGTGGGTCACGAAGAGAACACCGAGGTTCCGCTCCCGGCGCTGCGTGTCGATGAGCTCGCTCACCGCTCGCTGGTACTTCAGATCGAGCGAGAGCAGCGGCTCATCGCACAACAACAGGCGCGGGTCACCCGCCAGCGACTGGCCGATCCTCAGGCGTTGCTGTTCGCCACCCGACAGGGTGGATACCGGCACGTTCGCATACGAAGACGCACCGACCGAGGCCAGAATCGAGTCGACGCACTCACTGCGCTTCCTGGAGGGCAGTGGCAGGCCGTAGCGGTGCCCATTGAGACCCAGTCCGACCAGATCCCTCGCCCGGAGCGGCGTACCGTCATCGGCGAGTCGCTGCTGCGGCACATAGCCGATCTGACGGTCGCCCCGGCGGATCGGTTCACCCAGGAACGATGCTTCACCCTCGCTGAGGCGCTGTTGGCCGAGAATGACTTTGAGCAGGCTCGTCTTACCGGAACCGTTCGAACCGATCACCGCGATGAACTCACCAGCCCTCACGTCGAGGTCGAGACCGCTCCACAGTGTGCGACCACCAAAAGCCAGCCCGGCATTGTGCAGGCTCAGCACAACCGGATGCCCGGCAGCCCGGTCCCGAATCCCTTCCCCGCCCTCCATCGACATCGATCAACCCCTACCCGGCGAGTGCCGACGACAGGGCCGCGAGGGTGTCGGCCATCCACCCCGTGAAGGTCGAACCGGCCGGCAACGTCTCAGTGACGGGCACCGTCGACGCCCCGGCGGCGATGGCCGATGCCCGCACCGCATCGGTCTGCGGGCCGACGGTCTGCGAGTTGTAGACGAACAGCCTCACCTCGCCCGTTGTGAAGAGAGCCTCTGTTTCAGCGACAACGTCGGGTGCAGCATCCGTTCCACCCTCGACTGCCGCGCTGAACTTCTCTGGCGTCACGTTCACCAGGCCGATCGCGTCGAGCATGTACAACGGCACCGGCTCGGTGATGGCGACCGGGGTTCCGGAATAGGTGCTCTTCAGTTGCGCCTCGGTCGCTTCGAGGGAGGCGAGCTTGTGCTGGAACACCGCGGCATTCGACGAGATGGCAGCAGAATCCGCAGGTACCAGGGCAGTGAGCCTGACGGCCAGCTCATCTGCGACCTTGGAGACAGTCGGAATGTCATACCAGAGGTGTTCGTTGAACGACCCGTTCGCAGGGTGTTGGTCTTTGCCCGAGACAGTCGCCGCGTTCACCACCACGACGTCGGGATTCCTGGCGCTGGCCACCATGGCATCGAAGAAGTCGTCGTAGCCGCCGCCGTTCTCGACGACGATGTCCGCCTTCGATACGGCGAGCTGGTTCTGCGCGTCGGCGGTGAACTCATGCGGGTCTTTTGACGGGTCGGTGATGATCGACGTCACCGACACGGCGGCGCCGCCGATCTGGGCGGCGATGTCACCGTAGACGTTGGTCGACGTGACGATGGAGATGGTCGAATGCCCTCCTCCGGCCGCTCCGCCGGAGCCAGAGGGCGCTGACGCCCCACCGGCGCACCCGGAGAGCATCAGCAGCGACGCCGCCGCCGCCGCGAGCGACACCACCATACGCGGAGGGAGCTTGGTGGCGCGAGAATCAGAACGGGTGCGGCTCATGACGAGGCAATCTAAGGAGGTGAGACAGAAACGCCGAACGGCGCATCCTCCACCGATCGTAAACGCTATTGATAATGATTGTCAAAAGCAACAAGCATGCTGAGATGAGAGCCCGGCCGCTGACGCCCGTCGTGTCGTCTCCGTCTCCGGCAGCCCGACATCAGTCGAGCAGCAGTGCGGGTTCCTCCACGATTGCTGCCACGTCGGCGAGGAACCTGCTCGCCACGTCTCCGTCGACCACGCGATGGTCGAAACTCGCCCCGAGGGTCGTCACGAACCGGGGGCGCACTTCGCCATCGACGACCCACGGCCGTTGCTTGATGGTTCCGAGCGCGATGATCGCCACCTCACCCGGATTCAGGATCGGCGTGCCGGTGTCCATACCGAACACACCGATGTTCGTGATCGTGATGGTGCCGTCGGCCATGTCGGCGGGGCTGGTCCGCCCCTCGCGTGCCGTGAGTGTGAGATTCTCGAGCGCACCAGCGAGCTGGAGCAGCGTCATCGACTGGGCCTCTTTGACATTCGGTACCAACAGTCCGCGCGGCGTGGCCGCGGCGACACCCAGGTTCACGTAGTTGCGAACGATGATCTCTTTGTCGGTCCACGCCGAATTCACCATCGGGTTGCGACGCACAGCCCAGATGATCGCCTTGGCGATGATGAGCAGCGGCGAGACCTTGACGCCGGCAAAGTCGGCCGAAGCCTTCAGCCGCTTCACGAACTCCATCGTGCGCGTCGCATCGACGTCGACGAACAGGCTCACGTGAGGCGCAGTGAAGGCGCTCGCCACCATCGATCTCGCAATGTGCTTGCGCACGCCCTTGACGGGAATACGCTCTTCGCGTTCGTCTGCCCACTGCGGAGTCTCGATGTTGTGGAACACCTTCGCCTGCGAGGCGTGGCGAATCACGTCGTCGCGAGTGATGTCGCCGATCGGGCCCGTCGGCGTGACCTCGGTCAGGATGACGTCGAGATCCTTCGCCAGCTTGCGGATCGGCGGTTTTGCAATGACCGGCAAGCCGGTGATGGCAGGCGAGGAGTGCCCCACCGGCCTGGTCGCGACCGGTGAAGCGGGGCCCGCCGGAGCCGCGGCCGCGGAGGGCGCGGGCGAAGCGGCCATTGCCGCCGCGGCTGGCCGCGGCGCGATCGACGCCGGACTCCCACCGAGAGGGGCACCACTGCCCGCAGCACTCACCCCGCGTGGCCGGCGCCTGCTCGAAACGTGACCCTTGGTGCCGTAGCCCACGAGCACAGCACCCGGCGCCTCGTCGCTCGACACCGTCGAAGCGGCATCTGCAACCGACTGGGCGATGTCGGCGTCGATGGCGGTCGCTGCGACCGGCGCCACTGTGGCCGAGACTTCGGGCGCATCGGCTGCAGACCCCTCTGCCCCGGCACTTCTGCCGAAGACGCGGATGATCGGCGCGCCAACCTCGACTGTGGTGCCCTCGAGCACCAGCAGTTCACGCACAACACCCTCGTACGGTGACGGCAGCTCGACGAGTGACTTCGCCGTCTCGATCTCGACGATCACCTGGTTGATCTCGATGGTGTCGCCCGGTTTCACGCGCCACGACACGATTTCAGCCTCGGTCAGGCCCTCACCGACGTCGGGCAGATGAAACAGGGATTCACTCATGTCAGCTCCTTGTGATTCATGTGGGCATCTGACGACGTCATCAGAATGCCAGTGCCCGATCGACCGCTTCGAGCACCCTGTCGGCGTCGGGCAAGTAGAGCCCTTCGACCTTCGACGAAGGGTACGGAGTGTCGAACCCCGAAACCCGCAGGACGGGCGCTTCGAGCGAGTAGAACGCCCTCTCAGCGACCGTCGCTGCGATCTCCGAACCGACGCTCACATTGCCGGGGGCCTCTTGGCAGACGACGAGCCTGCCCGTCTTCTCGACCGACGCGACAATCGGTGCATAGTCGATCGGGCTCAGCGACCGGAGGTCGATGACCTCGATGCTGATTCCCTCGTCTCCCGCCACTTGCGCCGCCTGGAGCAGCACGGAGACCATGGCGCCGTGCCCGACGACCGTCACGTCGGTGCCGACACGAACGACACGGCTGGCGTGGAGCTTCGCCGCGCTCGAGGTGAAGTCGACGGGGCCCTTGGGCCAGTATCTGCTCTTCGGTTCGAAGAACAGCACGGGGTCGTTCGACGCGATCGCCTCCTGGATCATCCAGTACGCATCGTTCGGAGTGCTCGGGCTGACCACCCGGAGCCCCGCCGTGTGTGCGAAGTAGGCTTCGGGGCTCTCCTGGTGATGTTCCACAGCACCGATGTGCCCGCCATAGGGCACACGGATGACGACCGGCATCGCCACCGAGCCGCTGGTGCGGTTCGTCATCTTGGCCAGCTGCGTCGTGATCTGGTCGAACCCGGGGAAGATGAACCCATCGAACTGGATCTCGCAGACAGGCCGGTACCCGCGCATCGCGAGCCCGACCGCCGTGCCGATGATCCCTGATTCTGCGAGCGGCGTGTCGAGCACACGCTTGGCGCCGAATTCAGCCTGCAGGCCCTCGGTGACGCGGAAGACGCCGCCGAGAGTACCGATGTCTTCGCCCATGAGGAGCACACGATCATCCGCAGCCAAGGCCGCACGCAGGCCGGCGTTCAGCGCCTTCGCCATGGGCATTTCTTCGAGTGTCGTGGGCATCAGGCACCTTCGTTCAGCGATGATTCGTACGCTTCGAGCCAGGCCTTCTGTTCCGCCGGTACCGGGTGCGGTTCTGAGTACACGGTGTCGAAGATGCTCGCCAGGGAGGGCGGCCCGAGCTCGAGCGTGCGGTGCCTGAGGTCTGCCGCGAAATCGTCGGCCTCTGCAGCGACCTCGGAGAAGAAGGCGTCGTCGGCGCCGCGTGAACGCAGGTACGAAGCGAACCGGATGATCGGATCCCTCGCGACCCAGTAGGCCAGTTGCTCTGGCGTCTGGTACCGGGTGGGGTCGTCGCTGGTCGTGTGCGCGCCGATGCGGTACGTGACCGCCTCGATGAGTGACGGACCGAGGCCGGAGCGGGCCTCGTCGAGGTGCTTGCGCGTGGCAGCGAAGCTCGCGAGTACGTCATTGCCGTCGATCTGCACGCTGGGCACCCCGAACCCCCGCGAGCGCAGGTAGAGAGGTATGCGGGACTGCGTGGAGACCGGCACCGAGATGGCCCAGTGGTTGTTCTGCAGAAAGAAGACCTGCGGAGTCTGGTTGCTGGCGGCGAAGACGAATGCCTCGCTGACATCGCCCTGGCTGGTTGAACCATCGCCGAAGTAGGTCATCACCGCGGTGTCGACGGAGGTGTCACCGGTGCCGACCAGCCCGTCGAAAGCCACGCCCATCGCATACCCTGTGGCGTGCAGGGTCTGCGAGCCGATCACGAGGGTGTAGTTGCGGAAGTTGCCGTTGGCGGGGTCGTTGGGGTCCCAGCCGCCCAGGCTCACTCCGCGCATCACCTTCACGATGTCGACGATGTCGATACCCCGGACCAGGGCGACGCCGTGTTCGCGGTAGCTGGGGAAGAGAACATCCTGCGGCCGCGAAGCCCGGGCAGAACCCACCTGTGCCGCCTCCTGGCCGTGACTCGGGGGCCAGAGACCCATCTGCCCCTGGCGCTGCAGGTTGGTGCACTCCTCGTCGAAACGGCGGGTTATCGCCATGTCCCGATAGAACTGGCGGTAGTCGTCTTCGCTCAGCGATTCCAGGTACGGAAGGTACGGTTCGGCCGCAGCGCTCGGGGCGAATTCGCCGTCGATCGTAAGAAACTGTACCGTCGGCGAATCTTCTGCCACCTGGTTACCTCGTACTTCTGTGTGTGGGCCGGCCTCTAACGTACCGGCTCCGCCGTGCGCCGCTTTGAGAGGTTCTGAACAATCTCTTCGGTTGAAGAAAGGAGTTTACCTACAGACTCGGACTCCCCGATGGAGATCCTGATCCCTTCGGGGTGAAACGGCCTCGCCATGATTCCGTTGCTGGTCAGGATCTCCGCGGCCTCGGCCGTGTAGTCACCCGTATCCAGCCAGACGAAGTTTCCCTGGGGTTCTGGCACCTGCCAGCCCTGAGCGGTGAGCCCCTGCCAGATCGTGCTACGCAGGGCGGAGATGTGTGCAACGCGCTCCAGGAGTTCTGCTTCGTGGTCGAGCGAGGCGATCGCCGCAACCTGGGCATGGTGGGTCACGGCCAGAGGAATGCTCGCACTGACAGCGGCGTCGATGACTGCCGCGGGGCCGACACCGTAGCCGATGCGGAGGCCCGCCAGACCGTACGCCTTCGAGAACGTGCGAAGCACGAGGAGGTTCGGGTAGGTGTCCAGCAGATCCATGCCGTTGACGGCTTCTGGATCGGTCACGAACTCGGCGTAGGCCTCATCGAGCACCACCAGCAGGTCTTCGGGCACCCGTGTCATGAAATCGGCGAATTCGCTTTTGGTGACGATGGTGCTCGTCGGATTGTTCGGCGTACACACGATGATCAGCCTGGTGCGCGGGGTGATCGCGTCTGCCATCGCGTGGAGATCGTGGGAATGATCGGGTCGGTTGGGGACCTTCACGCTCGTTGCGCCACTCATCGGCGGGAGCAGGGGATAGGCCTCAAACGAGCGCCAGGAGTACACGACCTCATCGGCGGATCCCGCTGCTGCAATGACCAGCTGGGCGAGAACTGCGACCGAACCAGCGCCCACGATGACCCTGTCAACCGGAACACCGTGTCGTGCCGCAAGAAGAGCAGTGAGTTCGGGGGCGGACCCGTTCGGGTAGCGGTGCATCACAGCCGTCGCAGCCTGCGTGGCCTGCAGCACCCCGGGAAGCGGGTCGAAGGGATTCTCGTTGGAAGAGAGTTTGAACCCGCCCTCGACCGCCTTTCCCTGGCGGTACGCCGGGAGGGCGACGATTTCAGGGCGCAGTTTCACCGCGGGAACATCAGGGGCGCTCATCCTGACAGTGTATTTGATTGCCCCAACGCACGCCCTGTCGGCGGTCCCGAATGTCAAGCCCTGCCAAACGGCCAGCCAGTGCACAGCTGACTCCCACTAGCGTGGGAGTGTTTCACCGAGTCCAGCCAACAGATTTGAGAGTCGCCCCAGCCATGACCATCGATTCGGCACTGTTGAAACTGCATGAGACGCCGTTCCTACTCGACGCTATGCGGTACGCCGACGAGTTTGCGGCCTCCGCCGACCGGTTCGGTGACGCCTCGATCGCCTCATTGGTCGAGATCATCTCCGACGGGTCCGACGCTCTCGCCGCGATCACGGCAGTGCATGCCCTGGCCCGCATCTATGACGATGAAGCCGAGATCGCCCTCTCGGATCTTCTCTCGAGCGATCACGCATTCCTGCGCGAGCACGCCGCCTGGGCGTTCTGGAGCAGGCTCCCGAGACTCGACGCCATCTCCCGGCTTGTGGCTGGCATCATCTCCGGGGGGTTCACCGGAGCCCTGTCGCAGCGCACGCTCCAGCAGTGGGCCTCTTCCACCCCCGACCACATCGCTCTTGCGATCGAGGGTTCACTGGCGTCTGAAACCCAGCCCGACGCCAGGGCCCGGCTCGCAGAGACGCTCGGGCTCATCCCAGGTCGCGTCGCTGGCCGCGCTCTCGCGTTCCTTGCGGCAGACGACACCGAGCACCTGGTGGTCCGTGTCGCCGCCATGGCCGCGCTGGGGGATCGAAACAGCGAGAATTCCGCCCTGAGGGTGATTCAGGAGTTCGCCGAGACGTCCGGTGAACTCGGCGACGTCGCCCGCCTCGCTGCGTACGACATCGAACTGTCACTGAACCCGTCCCTCAGGCCCAGGGTGCCCGGTAGAGGGTCATCATTCGGGCTCGCCGACCGGGGACGCCGACCGCGCCAGGGACTCACTGTCGCCCAGCTGTTCCTGCACGCGGATATCGACCGCGGTCTCACCCGGGCGGGTGCGGGCGACAATGGGGGAATCGCGACCCTTCTGGTCAGACTCGGAGATTCACTCGCCAGGGAAGAGGGCATCGGCCGCGTCATCACCATGTCAAGGGGGTCCGCCGCCGCCGCGCTAGCGGCCCTTCCGGGAGTCGGCCACGATCTCGACGCCGAGAGTGCTGCCCTCTTCAGTGGCACAGACGACCAGATTCCCTCCGGCCAGCACCTTCTCGTTCCGATTCCGCTCCTCGCGCCGCCCACCTCGTCTGCCACCGCCTGGCCGACCCGTATAGCAGCGGAGCGGGGCATCCGTCGCGCCCTGCTGGCTCTCGGGCCAGTCGACGTGCTGCACCTGCGCATGGCAGATGTCGGCAGTATGGCGGCGGCCACCGTTGCCGAACGTCTCGGCATCCCGGTCGTCTTCACCCTCGCCCCCGATCCGCACGGCGTCATCCACGCCCTCGACATGTCCGGGGCCCTGACACGCGCCTCCTTCGGCGATGTCGATGAGCACGAGCACTACTGGTTCAGAACCCGCCTGGTGCAGAGGCTGTCGCTGCAGGCGGCTCACATCGTGCTGTTCCCCCGCCCCGACCTGCCCGTTGCCCTGAGCGAACTTCTCGGAGTCGACATCCAGGCCGATCCAGAACGGTACACGGTCGTGCCGGAGGGAATCGATGTCTCTGTCATCGAGTCGGCCCTCTCCGAAGCCCGGCACGACGTGGCGGGGGCGGCGTTCGCACAACTCGACGACCTCATCCAGGCCCTTCCTCCGCACCGTCGCGGTCTGCCGGTCGCCCTGAGTGTCGGCCGGCTGCACCATGTCAAAGGTATGGCGACGATCGTCGAGGCCTGGGCGAGTGACCCGCAGCTGCGCGCACAGAGCAACCTCATCATCGTCGGCGGCGACCTGGCCCATCCCTCGACCGATGAACAGGGTCAACTCGACCGCATCGCCGCAACGCTCGACGCCCACCCCGAAGCCCGCGATGGTCTCGTACTCGCCGGGCACCAGCCCAATGACGTCGTTGCGCGGTGGCTGGCTGCAGTTCGACTCGGCCGACCAGGCCTGATCGGAGCCCATGGCGTGTACGTCTGCGGCAGCCTGAAGGAGGAATTCGGAATCGCCCTGCTCGAAGCCCTCGCTGCCGGACTCGTCGTCATAGCCCCCGACGGCGGTGGGCCGGCCACGTACGTGCACAGGGGGGTCACCGGAGTACTCGTCGACACCAAGTCGTCAGAGGGCATCCGCCTCGGAATGCACGAGGCGTTCGCTCTGGCACACGTGCCAGATCCGGATGCCCGGCATTCGATGCACCAGACCGATGACGATGGGGCGGCGGCAGAGAGTCGCGCAGACACTGCCCGGGTCAGCGAAGCCCAGCAGCTGATTTCCGGCAGTTTCACGGTCGACGCCATGGCGCGCGCTCTCACAGGCGTCTACACCGGAGTCGCCGAGCGTTCGCTCCGCCCGCTGCACTCCGAGTTCGCCCTGTGACGCTCCTCGTCATCAGCCCGGACTACGCCTCGCACCTCCTGCCGCTCGCCACGCTGGCGACGGCCTGGCGCGATGCCGGTGAAGACGTCGTTGTCGCCACGGGTCCCGCCACGGCGGCGATCGTGGAGAGCTTCGCTTTCTCGCGTGTCAACCTGCAACTGGGTCGCGGCTCGAATCCCGGTGTCATCCGGGCCGAAGACCAGCCGAAGGGTGAAGACGAAGCCCTCCGCGGATTCTTCGATGCCACCCGCGTCTCCCTCGTGGAGACCCTGCGTTTCCAGGCCAATGCGCGCAGCAGCGACCTCCTGTGGAACCCCGTCGAGACGGCCAGGGCCGTCCAGGCCGTCGTCGAACAGGTACAGCCCGACCAGATCATCGTCGACCACCTCGCCTTCGGGGCCAGGCTGGGGCTCGCCGCCGCACAGATTCCTTACGGCGACGTTGTGCTCGGGCATCCGACCGCTCTTCCTGTCGGCGACGAAGTGTATGGGTACCCGCCGTCCTGGCCCGGCGCCTTCACACCCGACAGCATCGAACTCGCGGGTCTCCGAAGCCTCTGCGAGCGCATTCGCGACGACTTCACCGCCCAGTGGAACACTGCCCTCGCCGAACTGCGCCCCGGCGCCGAACCGTCAGTGGATGCGTTCGCCGAGCACGGCGAACTGCTGCTCTTCAACTACCCCGAAGCCCTGCACGCGGCAGAACGCACCGCACTTCTGCCCCCACATGCCTTTCTGGGCTCCTCCGTTCGCTCGGAGCCTCTCGAAGACGACGTCGAGGAGTGGCTGGCTTCGAGTGCGGTGCCGGTGGTCTACGTCAGCTTCGGCAGCTTCCTTTCGGTTCGCAGCGACGTGCTCAGGCGTGTTGCGGATGCCCTGCGAACCCTCCCCGTCAGAGTCGCCCTGGCCGTGGGGTCCGCCGACCGCGCCACGCTCGGCGAACTGCCGGAGTCGTGGCTGGTGCGCGACTTCCTTCCTCAGGTGAGGCTCCTGGAGCACTCGGCACTGGCTGTCACACACGGCGGCAACAACTCGGTCACAGAGGCGGCCACGGCTGGTGTGCCGATGCTCGTACTGCCCTTCTCCACAGACCAGTTCGCCGGTGCTTCATCGGTCGAATCCGCCGGTCTCGGCGAGTCGCTCGACCCGAACGCTGCGACGGCGGAAGACCTCAGGCAGGCCGTGGTTCGCATACTCGCTTCGCCCGCGCCTGCTGCGGCTGCTGCCCTCGGCCAGAACCTGCGTGCCACGCCAGGAAGAGATATCGCGAGGGCGCGTTTACTGGGATAGTAGTGGCATGCGCCGATTCATCGTGTCTCTGATTGCCAACGCCATCGCCCTCTGGCTGACCACCCTGATCGTGTACGGCGGCATCCACCTGCAGCCCTATGCGTCCGGTGCATTCGCCTGGGTGATCTCGCTGTTGTTCATCGCGCTCATCTTCGGCATCGTCAACGGCATCATCGGTACCTTGATCCGTATCGTGGCATTCCCGCTCTACATTCTCACGCTGGGCCTGATCTCATTGATCGTGAATGCGATCATCCTGTTGCTTGCGAGCTGGGTGACGAGCTGGTTCGGCTTCGGCCTCGTCGTCGACGGTTTCTGGTGGGCGGTGCTGGGCGCACTTGTGCTGGCGATCCTCAGCGCGATCATCGGCGCAATCCTCAGGCCGTTCGCACGCAGCCGCTGACCGGGCGGCGACCACAGCCTCCGCGCAGCATTGCAGCTGCGCACCGGGTGCGGTCGCGATGAACGACAATGGAATCATGCCTGACGACCGCCCCACCGATGCATCCGGCGTGTTCCGTGTCTGCATGGTGTGCACGGGTAACATCTGTCGCTCTCCCATGGCGGAAGTCGTGCTGCGCAGGCTCGCACTCGAAGCTGGCCTCGCCGACAGGATTGCCGTCTCGTCGGCCGGCACCGGAGAATGGCACGTCGGCGAGAAGGCAGACCCGCGCACCGTCAGTTCACTCGAGAAGAGCGGCTACGACGGTGCCGCTCATCGGGCGCGCCAGTTCGACCCGGGCTGGTTCGACGATCTCGACCTGGTGATCGTGCTCGACAGAAGCCACGAACGCGTAGTGCGTTCATGGGCCACGACCGATTCGGACCGGTCCAAGATCCGGCTGCTGTCGAGCTTCGACCCGGAGTCCGGGCCCCTCATCGACGTTCCTGACCCCTACTACTCCACAGACGCACTCTTCGACGAAGTGCTTCAGATCATCACGCGCGCGTGCATCGCCCTCTTCGCCCAGCTCGAGCCGGCCCTGCGTCACACTCCCGCCAGCTTCACAGCTCTCTACACCGACACCGATTCGAAAGTCTAGACACCCCATGGCCCTTCCACTCCAGCCCCTCAGTCCCCTCGACGGCCGGTACCGCAGCGCGGTCAGCGGCCTGGGCGAGTTCCTGTCCGAGGCCGGCCTCAACCGTGCGCGGGTGCACGTCGAAGTTGAATGGCTGATCTACCTCACAGACGACGAATTCTTCGGAACCGAACGGATGACCGAAGACCAGGTGCGCGAACTCCGGCGGTTCGCGTCGTCGTTCGGCCAGACCGAGATCGACGAGCTCGCCGTCCTCGAAGCGACAACCAAACACGACGTGAAGGCTGTCGAGTACCTCGTGCGCAATCGCCTGGCCGCGCTCGGGCTCACAGAGATAGCCGAACTCACCCACTTCGCATGCACCAGTGAAGACGTCAACAACCTGTCGTATGCGATAACCATCCGCGAAGCAATCACCGAGGTGTGGATGCCCGCCCTCCGCCGGGTCGTCACTGAACTTCGCGCGGGCGCGTACTCCTACCGAGACGACGCCATGCTTGCGCGCACCCACGGCCAGCCGGCAACTCCGACGACCATGGGAAAGGAACTCGCGGTTTTCGTCTACCGCCTCGAGCGTCTAGAAAAGCAGGTCTCCGAAGGCGAGTACCTCGCCAAGTTCAGCGGGGCAACCGGCACCTTCGCAGCACACCTGGCTGCCGACAACACCAAGGACTGGCCCCGCATCTCGGAGGAGTTCGTGACGAGCCTCGGGCTCACCTGGAACCCGCTGACCACCCAGATCGAATCGCACGACTGGCAGGCCGAACTGTATTCCCGCGTCGCACATGTGAATCGTGTTCTCCACAATCTCTGCACCGACGTGTGGACCTATATCTCCCTCGGCTACTTCACCCAGATCCCTGTCGCCGGGGCGACCGGCTCGTCGACAATGCCCCACAAGATCAACCCGATCAAATTCGAGAACGCCGAAGCCAATCTCGAACTCTCCAGCGCCCTGCTCGACTCGCTCAGCCAGACACTGGTCACCTCACGGCTGCAGCGCGACCTGACGGATTCGAGCACCCAGCGAAACATCGGCGTAGCACTCGGCCATTCGCTGCTCGCCCTCGACAACATCGTGGCGGGCCTCGGCCAGATCTCTCTCAACAAGAAGCTCCTCGCCGACGACCTCGACGACAACTGGGAAGTACTCGGCGAAGCCATCCAGACCGTTGTGCGCGCAGAGATCACGGCCGGGCGCAGTTCGATCGTCGACCCGTACGCGCTTCTCAAGGAGCTCACGCGGGGCAAGAAGATCGGTCAGGCAGACCTCGTCGACTTCGTCAACGGTCTTGATATCGGCGACGAGGCAAAGGCCAGACTCGTGCTGCTGACCCCGCAGACCTACACCGGATTGGCAGGCGGACTCGTCGACTACCTCGACTGACGCGCCCTAGTGGCCCGGGGTTCGCGGGGTGCCACCGCTGAGGTCGGCGTCGCCGCCGTCAGCAAGTTCCTGCGTTTCGGCCGCGTTGGGCTTGAACGTCAGTGTGAACATGGCCGTCACGATGAGCGCCACAATGAAGGCGATGCCGAAGAAGATGATGGCCAGGATGGGCTGCCGGGTCGACAGCAAGACCGTGAGGCCGACGAAGAGCCCCATCACCGCTGAAATGACGAGCAACTCCACCGGCTTCAAGATCTCTTTGCGGGTCGGTTTGCCGAAGCCTGCCGAACCCGTCGCCGACAAGCCGGCGTCAGGGATTCTGTTGGTGTCTGGCGTGGAGGACTGGTCGGTCACGGTGTCGTCTCTTGATTCAGTGGAGTGGAGTTCGATGGTTCGTGTCCCCAGCGGAGCGAGAGGCCGCCGATGACCAGAAAGATGCCCAGGATCACGGCATAGCCGCCGAACAGTCCGACGGCGGTGACGATGTCGAGTGGCAGAAGCAGGAACACCAGCGCGAGGATGGCCGTGAAGCTGCCCACCGCGATCCAGTCGCGTGCTGAGAGCCGCTCAGGCTCCGCCTGCGCCGCTCTGCTACGCAATCCACTGTAGAGCTCGAGAAAGCCGGTCAGTGCTGCGTACAGGGTGACGATGTAGAGAAAGAAGGGAACGCCCCCGTTGTTGAACACCAGGGCCGCAGTACCGAGGACCAGGCCCACGATGGCCTGTGTCACAAAGAGCCGACGGATCACCCCAGGCGCCATCACTCGCATCGAGAGGAGGCCGACAAGCAGTGCCGACGTGACCGCGAAGGTGCCGAACACGAAGAGCCCGACCTGCGAGGAGTGGTTCAGATTGAAGGCCAGGTACAGTCCCACCACGAATGCCGGTACGGCACGGGCGACAGGCACACCCCAGTAGGGTGACCGGCCTTCCACGATGGCGGGCTGGTAGCTCACGGTGCAGCGGCCTCATTTCGCTCGGTGCTGACCCCCTAGTGTATCGGAGCACACTGGAGCCTTCATGGGAGCGCACGGCGCCGACCGATCAGTTGCGCGGCATATCTGCGAAGCGCGAGAAGTGACCGTGGAAACCGACGGTGACGGTGGCGGTCGGACCGTTACGATGCTTCGCCACGATGAGGTCGGCTTCGCCGGCTCGGGGATTGTCTTTCTCGTAGGCGCTCTCGCGATGCAAGAGGATGACCATGTCTGCGTCTTGTTCGAGCGAGCCACTCTCACGGAGGTCGGAGAGAGCGGGCTTCTTGTCTGCGCGCTGTTCCGGGCCTCTGTTGAGCTGCGACAAGGCGATCACGGGTACCTGCAGTTCTTTCGCCATGAGCTTGAGCGCGCGTGAGAACTCGCTGACCTCCTGTTGCCGGGACTCGACACGCTTGCCGGATGTCATCAGCTGCAGGTAGTCGATGATGACCATCTTCAGCCCCACCCGTTGCTTGAGCCGGCGGCACTTCGCGCGGATCTCGACCAGGGTCATGTTGGGACTGTCGTCGATGTAGAGCGGAGCATCGTTGATGCGGCCGCGTGTTGCCGCGATCTTTGTCCAGTCGTGGTTCTCCACGGTTCCTTTACGCATGCTCTGCAGAGGAATCGACGACTCGGCAGACAGGAGCCTCATAGCGATCTCGCTGCGGCCCATCTCGAGTGAGAAGAAGATCGATGGCATGTCGTGTTTGATCGACGCGGCCCGTGCGAAGTCGAGTGCGAGCGTCGACTTACCCAGTGCGGGCCGCGCCGCAACAATGATGAGCTGGCCCGGGTGCAGGCCGTTGGTCAGTTGGTCGAGTTCTTCGAAGCCGGTCGGCACGCCCGTCATCTGGCCCTCGCGACCCTTGGCCGCCTCGATCTCGTCGATGGCCGCGTTCACCGCGGTCGTCAGTGGAACGTAGTCCTCTGTCTCGGTATTGCCGTTGACGGCATAGATCTCCGCCTGCGCGTTGTTGACGAGGTCCATGACCTCACCCTCACTCGCGTAGCCCATCTGCACGATACGCGTACCTGCCTCGACCAATCGCCGCAGAATGGCCTTCTCGGCGACGATCGATGCGTAATAGCCTGCATTCGCGGCAGTCGGCACGAGGCTGGTGAGAGTGTGGAGGTACTCGGCGCCCCCAGCGCGCACCAGCTCGCCTGATTTGGTGAGCTCATCGGTGACGGCGATAACGTCGGTGGGCTCGCCGTGCGAATACAGATTGAGGATAGCGTCGAAGACGAGTTCATGTTTCGGAATGTAGAAGTCCGCCCCGCGAACCACCTCGACGACATCTGCGACCGCGTCTTTGCTGAGCAGCATTCCACCGAGCGCGCTCTGTTCGGCGAGCAGGTCGTGCGGAGGGGTGCGCTCGTGCCCACGGGACTCTGAGCCCGAACGCTGGTCACTGGTCAGACCGAGATGTGCTATCGACACCCATGCTCCTTTACGCTTCTCTCACATACTTACCGTCGACCCCCGACACTGCACGACAGGCGCACGGTGAGCAAGCTGCCTAAGACTAGAAAGCTCTCTGGACAGTCACCAAATGCGCCTGTGCATAACACTGTTGATAAAAACGGCGAAACGCCGCGCTACTTGTGTAGAACTTGTGGAATCGTCTGTGCACTTTCGGCCGATATTTACCCCGAAATACGTCTTGATCAGGTATTTATCTTCTGAACACCCTGTGCATAAACGGATGTTTCGACCCTCGCTTGAATGTTAGCGAATTGACAAAGACCTGTGCACAAAGGGCTTGACAATCGGCACGACAAAGGGGGGCCGTACCGATGCAGGATCGGTACGGCCCCCCTTTGAGATACTGCTACTTGGCAGCAACCACCTGAATGGTGATCGTTGCGCTCAGGTCGTCGCGAAGACGGACCTGTGCTTCGTGCGTGCCAGTCACCTTGATGGGGCTGGTGATCTCGATCTTGCGCTTGTCGAGCGAACCGTGGCCCGCTGCGGCTACCGCATCGGCGATGTCGCTGGTCTTGACCGAACCGAAGAGACGGCCTTCTTTGCCGGCCTTGATGGACAGCTTGACGACGTTGGCCTCAAGAACCTGCTTGAGGTGCTGCGCTTCTTCGATCGTTGCGAGCTCACGGGCAACACGAGCAGCCTTGATCGACTCGATCTGCTTCTCGCCGCCACGGCTCCAGGTCACAGCAAAACCCTGGGGAATCAGGTAATTGCGAGCGAACCCGTTCTTGACGTCGACGACGTCACCGGCGGAACCGAGGCCTGAGACCTCGTGGGTGAGGATGAGTTTTGACATTGGATTCCTACCTGCCCGAGCCTGCGTAGGGCAGCAAAGCCATTTCGCGGGCATTCTTTACTGCGCGGGCGATGAGACGCTGTTCCTGAACCGAGACGCCGGTGATGCGGCGTGCACGGATCTTTCCTCGCTCGGAGATGAACTTACGAAGGGTGTTGACATCTTTGTAGTCGATAACGCCAACGCGAATCGACTTCGCCGGGGCGGCATTCTTGCCGTCTTTCCCCTTGCGGATCGGCTTGCGGCGATCGCCGCTGCTCTTTCCAGCCATGGTTATTCTGCTTTCTGAAAAAGGTGAAGTTTAGAAGGGGGTTTCGTCGCTGTAGCTGCCTGGAGTGTTCCAGACATCCGCGCCGCCACCGGAGTTCGCCGAGGCGGGGGCACTGGCTGCCCACGGCTCGTCGCCACCGCCGCTGACCTGGCCCCGCCCGCCACCGGAGTTACCCGAAGACGAGGCGCGAGTGACCTGGGCGGTTGCGTAACGAAGGCTGGGGCCAATCTCGTCTACCTCGAGCTCGATCGAGGTGCGCTTTTCGCCCTCTTTCGTCTCGTAGGAACGCTGGCGCAGACGCCCGGTCGCAACGACACGGGAACCCTTCGTCAGCGAACCGGCCACGTGTTCGGCGAATTCACGCCACACGCTTGCACGAAGGAACAGCGCTTCGCCATCTTTCCAGTCGTTCGACGCACGATCGAACGTGCGAGGAGTGGAAGCGATGGTGAAGTTGGCAACCGCCAGCCCGTTCTGCGTATAACGCAGTTCGGGATCGCCGGTGAGGTTACCGACGACGGTGATTACGGTTTCGCCAGCCACGATCGACTACTCAGCTGCTGCGGCAGGAGCCGCGGGAGCTGCTGCCGGCTTCGAAGCTGCACTGACGCTTGCCGCTGCGCGAGCAGCGGGAGCAACAGGTGCCGACTTCGCCGGGGCAGAAGCGGCAGGCGAAGAGCTCTGGACCTTGGGCGCAGACGCCTTCGGGTTCGCAGCCGCGCGAGCAGCCTTCTCTTCTTTGCGCTTCGACTCGGCGGCGACCTGGGCGATGGCCTCTTCTGCACGAAGGACCTTCGTGCGCATGACGGCTTCTGAGAGCTTCAGCTGGCGGTCGAGCTCCACAGTGGACTCCGACGTAGCGGTCAGCTTCACGACGGCATAGATGCCTTCGGTCTTCTTGTTGATCTCGTAAGCCAGGCGACGACGACCCCAGATGTCGACGTTGTCGACGGTGCCGCCATCTTTGCGGATGACGTTGAGGAACTTGTCGAGGCTCGGTGCCACGGTGCGCTCGTCGATTTCTGGATCGAGGATGACCATGAGTTCGTACTGATGCGTCACTAACCCACCTCCTTCGGACTAGATCGGCTACAGAATTTCTGTAGCAGGAGGGTGTGTGCATACGTCTGTGCCCGCGTGGGAGAACCCCACTGGACATAGACAACCTGTAGAGACTACCAGAAAGGCGTACCGGGGTCACTACGGGATCTCCACACGCCTAGAGTTGCACCTGTGAGCGTGCATCGAGTGGGCCTTGTTGCGTTGCACACGTCTCCCCTTGCTCCACCCGGTTCGGCAGACGCCGGCGGCATGAACGTCTATGTGGTCGCACTCGCAGAGGCCCTCGCACGGCGCGGCCTCGACGTCGAACTGCTCACCCGGTCCTCGAGCCCGGACGACCCGCAGACCGGATACACGCCGAACGGAATCCCCGTGCAGTTCCTTCGAGCAGGCCCACAGGCTGCCGTGGCGAAAGACGATCTCGCACGGCACATGTTCGCGTTCCGGGATGCCCTGCGAGCCCGGCCCGTATTCGATCTGTTGCACTCGCACTACTGGCTCTCTGGCGCGGCAGCACTCACCGTCGCAGAAGAGCAGGGCATCCCTCACGTTCAGAGCCTGCACACCGTCGCGTTTCTGAAGAACCAGAACCTCGCTGCCGGTGACCACCCCGAACCGCAGGAGCGGCTCTGGGCCGAACAGCGACTCATCGGCGATTCACAGCTGAGCATCGCGTCGACCGAGGCAGAACGCGATGCGATCGTGACAGGCTACGGGGCCACGCCGTCCTCAGTGCTTGTGATACCCCCTGGTGTCGACGTGAAGCGGTTCCACCCCCGTCGTACCGGAGCGGAGGCCGTGGAGTCGGGCCCTGGCAGGCCGGTCATCCTCACGCTCGGCCGCATCCAGCCTCTCAAAGGCCAGGATCTCGCCATTCGGGCCATTGCTGGCATCGACCAAGACAGGCGCCCGAAACTCGTGATCGCAGGGGCGCCCACTCCCGGGGAGACGAAATATCTGAAATCACTGCACGCCCTGGTCGCCGAACTCGGAGTGGCAGACGACGTCGAATTCGTCGGAACCCAGTCGCGCGAACGCACGGCCGAGTGGATGCGATCCGCTGCACTTGTCCTGCTCCCCTCCCACTCCGAGACATTCGGCCTCGTTGCGCTCGAGGCTGCTGCATCAGCAACACCCGTCATTGCGTCGCGGGCGTCCGGCATGCAGGAATCGGTTTCAGACGGGGTGAGCGGTATTCTGCTCGATTCACGGGAACCGCTGGAGTGGGCGAGTGCGATAGACGCAGTGCTGAGCAGACCAGAAACACTCGCACGGCTTTCGGCAGGTGCCCTGGCCTTCGGCGCACGGCACAGTTGGGAGAGCACCGCTGATACGACGCTCGACGCCTACCGCGCTGCCGTCGGCATCACTGAGAACCAATAAGATGAAAAAGGCTTGTGCAGCCCTCGCGCCGGTTTTTCGGCGCTCGACAGGGCCTTCCTGCACGCCGGAATCTCTCTCGAAAGAAGTCCATGGGTATCAAGGTCGCAATCGCGGGCGTCGGAAACTGCGCAAATTCTCTCATCCAGGGCGTCACGTTCTACCGTGATGCACCCGAAGACGAGGTGGTGCCCGGTCTCATGCACGTTCGCTTCGGCGAGTTCCACGTGGGTGACATCTCCTTCGTGGCAGCGTTCGATGTCGATGCAGCAAAGGTCGGGCTCGACCTGGCCGATGCCATCTGGGCGAGTGAGAACAACACTCTCAAGTTCGCAGACGTCGAACCCACGGGAGTTCTGGTTCAGCGCGGCCCGACGTTCGACGGTCTCGGCGAGTACTACCGCGAGCTGGTCGAGGAGTCTGACGCCCCGGTCGTCGACGTCGTTGCCGCCCTGCGCGAGAGTGGAGCCGACGTACTGGTCTGCTACCTGCCGGTCGGCTCAGACGACGCGGTGAAGTTCTACGCCCAGGCCGCCATCGACGCCGGCGTCGCCTTCGTCAACGCCGTTCCTGTCTTCGTCGCGAGCGACCCGGTGTGGGCCGAGAAGTTCCGCGCGGCCGGTGTGCCGATCGTGGGCGACGACATCAAGAGCCAGGTCGGCGCGACCATCACCCACCGTGTGCTCGCCCGCCTGCTCGAAAGCCGCGGAATCACCATCGACCACACCTACCAGCTGAACGTCGGCGGCAATATGGACTTCAAGAACATGCTCGAGCGCAAGCGTCTGAAGTCGAAGAAGATCTCCAAGACCCAGTCGGTCACGAGCAACATCGACATCTCCCTGCCCGAACGTGACATCCACATCGGGCCGAGCGACCACGTGCCGTGGCTGGATGACCGCAAGTTCGCCTTCGTTCGCCTCGAAGGCCACGGCTTCGGCAATGCACCCATCAGCTTGGAGTACAAGCTCGAGGTCTGGGACTCGCCGAACTCGGCTGGTGTCGTCATCGACGCTCTTCGTGCCGCCGCAATCGCCCGCAGGGCCGGCCTCGGTGGCCCCCTCGAATCGGCCTCCGCCTACTTCATGAAGAGCCCCGCGATCCAGCACCCCGACGACGTCGCCCGCGAACTGCTCGAGCAGTTCATCAGCGCCAATCGCTGAGCTCCCATCAGTGAGCCGCCGCCTTTTCGGCTCACTGTGGGCATACCTGCGCGGTGATTCTCAGTTGCCTGGGAATCTGGTCGACGCGAGGGCATAGTACTCATCACTGTTCGTGAATCCGGAACGCACGGCGGCGTCGCCCATGCGAATGTCGTAGTCCGCCCAGAACTGCACGCCGGGCTCGTCTGGAACACGACCGAGATAGTGCTGGTACATCACAGAGACGCGCGCTCGCGCAGCTTCGAGTGCGTTGTAGATCTGCGCGACGATCCAGTCGCGATCCAGTGGTAGGTCACCGCCACTGGGATGGGCGCGCCAGTCGAAGTGTGCGAACGAGTAGTTGCTGGCTGCCACTGTCCAGAATGACGCCTCATCCCAGCTTGCCGACCGCCCCAGCAAGTGCTGGTATAGACCATTGATCCACCCGCCGTTGGCCGTCGTTCGATCGTAGAACTCCTGCGATGCGTAGAAGGACTTCTCAATGTCGTCGGTTGTCACGATTCCGCGGTGCATGGCATCGAGCCAGAATGCTCGTCCTCCCGGGTCAGGCCCTCGGTTGAGGATCGAGTTGTAGGCGTTGTCGATTCGGATCAACCGGTATTCGTCGCTGCCTGCGAAGGCAGACGCCACACTCCCGCGGGAGTCCCCTACGGCGAAGCGGTGGCCCCAGAAGGCGACCTCGCTCTCTCCCGGGCGACGGTTCAAAAAGTCCTGGTAGAGCGCCGTAACGAATGCCGCCACGGGAGTAGAGACCCCCGGGGCCGTCACAGGTGACTCCGTCAGCACACTCGTGCCGACAGCCTGCGCTGACGCAGCCGGTCCGAAGCCGACCATGAGGCCGGCGGCCACCAGCAGAACGGAGATGCCAGCAAGAACTCTTTTCACGATTGACTGCCCCCGGAATCGCTTCACACTAGTGAAGTGCATCGCGCAACGCCGCGATTGCCCTCATAACGTAGCACTACCCGAGACCGGTCCTCATCGACGCAGACCGAGCTATTTGGCCGAATTCCAGGCGCCCCAGCGCCGCGCTTGGGAGAACAGCCGTTGAGGCAGTTCTCGTGCTCGCCCCCGCCACACTGAGACGGCCGTTCAGGCCGGCCGGCCGTGCGTTCGCCCGCGCCACACTGAAACGACCGGCCGTTCAGGCCGGCCGTGTGTTCGCCCACCACTCGAGCAGGCGGCGAGTGGCCTCCTCCTCGCCGAGGGGTCCCTCGTCTAGGCGCAGTTCGAGCAGAAAGCGGTACGCCTCGCCGACCTCGCGTGAGGGTTTCAGGCCCAGGATGCTCTTGATCTGTTCGCCGTCGAGATCAGGTCGCACAGAATCGAGTTGCTCCTGCTGCGCGAGCTCCGTGATTCGCGACTCCAGGTCGTCGTAGGCGAAGGAGAGGCGGTCGGCCTTGCGACGATTGCGCGTCGTCACGTCCGCACGCACAAGAATGTGCAGGCGAGCAAGCAATGGCCCAGCATCACGCACGTAGCGGCGAACAGCCGAGTCTGTCCACGCGCTGTCGGTGTAGCCGAAGAACCGAAGGTGCAGCTCGATCAGGCGGGCAACGTCGGCGATCGTGTCGTTGTCATAACGGAGTTCACGCAGACGCTTCTTCACCAACTTCGACCCGACGAGGTCGTGGTGGTGGAACGACACGACGCCACCCGGTTCGAGCCGACGGGTCGCCGGCTTGCCGATGTCGTGCAGCAGGGCAGCCAGCCGAAGAACGAGATCCGGCTGAGCACCTTCGTCTGCTCGTTCCTGTTCGAGGTCGATCGCCTGTTCGAGCACCGTGAGACTGTGCTCGTAGACGTCTTTGTGGTGATGGTGCTCATCCGTCTCGAGGCGGAGGGCCGGTATTTCGGGCAGCACGAAGTCCGCGAGTCCCGATTCGACCAGCAATTCGATTCCCCTGCGTGGGTGGTCGGAGCTGAGGAGTTTCGACAGTTCCTCTCCGACTCTCTCTGCGGAGATATGGGTGATGCTGCCCGCCATCCCGCCGAGCGCAGCGCGGGTCTCGTCGTCGAGCTCGAAGCCGAGCTGGGCCGTGAAACGAACGGCACGCAACATGCGGAGGGGGTCGTCGCCGAACGAGATCTCGGGCGTCGACGGGGTGCGGAGGCGGCCGTCGAGCAGATCATCCATGCCACCAGAGGGATCGACGAGCACCTTCGACGGGAGGCGCAGAGCCATGGCGTTGACGGTGAAATCCCGTCGCAGCAGATCACCTTCGAGCGTTGTGCCGAATTCGACGACGGGTTTGCGCGTGACCTGGTCGTAGACGTCGGATCGGTAGGTGGTGATCTCGACCGTTTCGCCACCGATGCGTGCGCCGATCGTGCCGAAGGCGCGCCCGATGTCCCAATGGGCATCGGCGAGGGGCGCGACGATCGCGAGGATCTGGTCGGGAGTGGCGTCGGTGGTGAGGTCGAGGTCGTGCACCGGGCGCCCCAGGAACGCATCGCGAACCGGTCCGCCGACCAGGGCGAGCTCGTGGCCGGCTGTCGCAAAGGCAGCGGCGACCAACGAGACGGGAGGCGTCTCAGCCAGCTTCGCCAGGGCCGCGAGGGAATCAGCTACCGGTTGCACCCCGCCACTTTACTGCCTGCCCGCTCTCAGGGAGTCGAACTGGCCCCGAAGCTGTGGATAACCCGCCCACCAAGCCGCACCGCGACCCGCAACGGTCGTTCAGGAGACACACTCTAGAATCGGCAGTATGAATGCGGCGGCGAAATCGGGTGTCCGTCGCGGCCCGAGACGCGCCGGACAGTTGGTGCCGATGGCTTCTGCGCTGCGCAGTGCGGCAGCGGGGCTGCTCGTCGCTGGTGTTCTTCTGACGGGTAGCACGCTCGCGGGTCCTGCGCACCGGGCCGCGGCCGAGACCACGCCTGTGCCGACCCCGAGCTCGACTGCCGCCACGGACGCCGGTTCCGTCTCCCTGACCCTCGCCCCCGACAACGCGGGCTCCCTCGCTCCGTCGCAGGACCTCGCGATGACGGTGACCATCGAGAACACGACCGCTGTCGCCGTGCCGGCCGGAGTCATCCACCTCTGGCTCGACCGCTCCAGGCTCGCGACACGCACGGAGCTCTCCGGCTGGCTCGACCCTGCCACCGAGACCCCCCAGGACACTGATTCGGCGAGCGTCGATGCCGCGACCACGGCGATCGCACCCGGCGCGACCGCGAGCGTCCGGGCGATCATCCCTACCGCCCAGATCGGGCTCTCAGCATGGGGCGCCTATGGGGTGAGGGCGACGCTGCCGCTGGGTTCTTCAGTTTCCGATGCCAGAAGCGCCGTGGTCTGGTCAGAGGGCGCCCCCTCCACCTTCTCGGCACTGGGCCTCATCATGCCCATCACCGTGCCGCCGACCAGCGCCGGCCTGCTGTCGGCGGCCACCCTCACCGATTACACCGGCTCAGACGGAATCCTGACGAAGAAGCTCGACGCCGTGGTCGGCAGGCCTGTCACCCTGGCCATCGACCCGATGATCATGGTGTCGATTCGGGTGCTGGGCACGGCGGCACCCCAGAGCGCTCTCGACTGGCTCGCCCGGTTGGCCGCGGCACCCAACGCGACCTTCCCGCTGAGTTACGCCGACTCCGACCTTTCCATCGAGCGGCAGGCCGGCGCCAGCACCGTGCTCTCTCCGACATCGTTCGACTATGCCCTCAGCGCGTCGAACTTCCAGACGTCTCCAAGCCCAGACCCATTCACCCTGTTCGCATCCTCACCGATCCCGACGTCCACGCCTGCCACGCCCGGCGCACCGACACCCACTCCCACCCCGGCACCCGGCCAGCTGCCGAGCTTCTCCGACCTCACGTCGTGGAACTACACCCGCACAGACCTCGCCTGGCCCGCCGCGAACACGGTCTCGGCCGGGGATTCGGCGTTCTTCGCGCAGAGCGGCCTCACCACGAGCATCCTGAGCAGTGACAATGTCACCGTGGCTGCGCAGGGCATCACTCCGAACGCCCCGGCATCGGTCGACGGTTCGAGTTCGATCCTGCTCGACGCACAGATCACGGATGCCCTGCAGACCGCCGCTGACGCGGCAACCGAGGCTCCGCGTGACGCGGCGCTGGCCGAACTCTCTGCCGTCCTCACGGTGACCACCGGTACCTCACCGGGTACCACCCCGTCGCTCGCTGCGAGCCTGGGGCGGGATGCACCGGCGTCGAGTTTCGGGGTGACGCGCGTGCTCGATGTGCTCGAGGCGCTGCCCTGGGCATCCGAAGTGCCGTTGAACGACGTACTGACCGCTCCGCAGACGCCGGGAATCAGCCTCCGCGACAGCCCGCAGGCATCTTCGCGTGCGGACACCGTTCGGTCAATGCTCACCAGCGAGAACCAGGTCGCAGCGTTTGCTCCGGTCATCGAGGCTCCCGAACTGATCACCGGGCGCCAGCGTGCGAGCCTGCTCGGCGTACTCGCACAGTCGTGGGCCGCAGACACCGCGGGCCGCACTGCCGCCGAGGCGTCATATCAGAAGGCGTCGACAGACACGCTCGGAGCGGTACAGATCGTCGACGGCAGTTCGATCAACCTCCTCGCGTCCAACGGTGACGTGCCCGTCAACATCAGGAACTCCCTCGCCTGGCCCGTCACGGTCACACTCCAGGTCACGCCGTCGAACGGGCGGCTCGTGGTCGAGCCGAACCGCATCGACATCACGGTCGAAGCCCAGTCGCAGAAGACCGCCAAGGTGCCGGTCAAGGCTGCTGTGGCCAGTGGTGAAGTGAACCTGAGGCTCGAGCTGTACAACAAGAACGGGGTTCTCGTCAGCCAGGCCCAACCCCTTCAGATCAACGTGAGCGCCGACTGGGAGGGCATCGGTACGCTCATCATCGCAGTGCTCGCCGTCGCCTTCCTCGCCTTCGGCATCATCAGGCAGATCCGCAAGCGCCGCCGGGCGAGGCGTGCGTGATGGCCGAACGCAGCATCGGTCGCTCGAGCGCGCTGCTGGCCTCCGGCACGATCGCTTCGCGCATCCTCGGGTTCCTCAAGGCGATCGTGCTGTTGCAGGCGATCGGTGCGTTCGCCGCCGGTGACGCGTTCACCGCTGGCAACCAGCTGCCCAACACGATCTACGTCATCGTCGCCGGCGGAGCGCTGAGTGCCGTTCTGGTGCCCCAGATCGTGAGGAGCGCGCTGCACACCGACGGCGGCACGGCCTACATCAACAAGCTCGTGACGATCTCGCTGCTCGTTCTGGCCGTCACCGCGCTGGCCGCCACACTTCTCGCTCCATTCCTGGTCTCCATCACTGCACACGGGTTCTCGGCCGAACAGACAGCGCTCGCCACGGCATTCGCCTACTGGTGCCTGCCCCAGATCTTCTTCTACGGCGTCTACACGATTCTGGGCGAAGTACTGAACGCTCGTAACTCGTTCGGGCCCTTCACCCTCTCTCCCATCCTCAACAACATCGTGGCTCTGATCGGGCTCATCGTCTTCATCGCCGTCTTCGGCGCAGACCCCAACGGAACGCGCCCTCTCGACTGGTGGACGCCCTCGTCCGTCGCACTCCTCGCCGGTACAGCCACACTGGGCATCGCCGTGCAGGGCCTCATCCTTTTTGCCTTCTGGCGCCGCGTCGGGCTTGTGTACCGGCCCGACTTTCGCTGGCGGGGCGTGGGTCTCAAACAGACCGGAAAGATCGCCAGCTGGTCATTCGGCATGATTCTCGTCACGACCGGGGCCGGGCTCGTCGAGACGAACGTGGTTTCGACAGCATCAGGCGGCGACTCTGCCTCGATTGCTGCTCTCGCAAACGCGTGGCTGATCTTCATGCTCCCCCACTCAGTGGTCGCCGTCTCGATCGCCACCGCCTATTTCACCCGGATGAGCGAGAACGCGTCGGCCGGAGACCTCGGCCGGGTGCGCGCCGACGTCTCTGCGAGCATCCGGCAGATCACCGTCATCATGGTGCTCGCCGGAGTGGTGCTCTTCGTCGTCGCCTACCCGTTCGGCCGGGTGATGATCGATTCCGTCGCCGGCTCGACAGCCATCGGAACCGTACTGATGGCCTTTCTCGTCGGTCTTCCCGCGTTCAGCATTCTCTTCGTGCTGCAGAGGGCGTTCTTCTCGCTCGGCGACACCCGTACGCCGTTCTACACCACCGTCTTCCAGGCTGTTGTCTTCAGCATCGGCAGTCTCGCCGTTCTCCTCTTCGTTCCGAAGGTGTGGGTGGGCGTCGGTGTCGCTCTGATGCTGTCGCTCGCTGGAATCCTGCAGACCATTGTGGTGGGTGTTCTCATTCGCCGAAAGCTCGGCGGGGGCATTCGCCGGGTGGCGACGAGCTTCGCAAAGGATGCCCTGGCCGCCGCGCCCGCATCGATCGCCGGCGCCGTGGTGTACTTCGCCTTCGGCGGCGCAGACCCGGCGGGCTACGCGCTCTCGGGCCGCATTCCCGCCATCATCACCATGGCCGTGGTCGCTGTGGTCATGACGATTCTCTACGCAGTGACCCTTCGCCTGTTGCGATCATCAGAGCTGAGTGAGGCCGTCGTTCCGATCCTCAGGCGGCTGCGGCGCAGCTGAAGCGAGAAACTCGCGAACCACTTCGATGACTCCGGCGGCCGGCCTCAGCGTTGAAGCGTGGTCACGCCCGGGCAGCGGCACGAAACGGGCCTGGGGCATCAGCTCCGCTGCTCGTTCGGAGTCGGAGAAGGCTCGCCGATCATCCGTACCCGCCAGCAGGAGTGTGGGCGTCTCGATCGAGTACAGCGCCTGCTCGTCGACGCCGGGTTCGAGTTCGACGCGCTGAAAATACGACCGGATGGCCACGGGATCGTTCGCCAGGAAGGCCGCTGTCGTCGCGGGGTCGACCGGCATGCCCCGGCGCTCCTCCCAGCCGTCGATGAATGCGCGCATTCCGCCCACGCCCAACGCATCGTCGTAGCCTTCGAAGAAGAGTTTGCCGACGCTGCGCCCCGGTGCACGATAGCTTCCCGCAGCAGAGACGAACGAGAGCAGGCGCTCGGGGTGGGTGGCCGCAAGGGTGAAGCCAGCGCGGGCGCCGAATGAATAGCCGAAATAGTGGGCGCTCGTGACTCCAGCGGCATCGAGAACCGCCAGCAGGTCGGCCACCACGAGCTCCATGCGATAGTCGTCAGGCCGGTGGGGTTTGTCGCTGAGCCCGTGCCCGCGGAGGTCGACGAGAATCAGCCGGTAGTCGTCTCGCAGCGCCTTCACGTAGCCGAGCCCGCGCCACATCGCTCTCGACAAGCCCGAACCGTGCACCATCACGAGAGGACTCCCCTCGCCGACCTCTGTGTAGGCGACTCGTACGTTGTCGACGGGGCTGAAGGCTTCACTCACCGTTCAATCATGGGCCCTGCGGCTCTGGAATACGCGGCGGCTAGGATTGGTTGAGGTCTACAGTGCAACATCGTCGGTGAAGAGTCACCGCTACAAGGAGCTTGTCGATGAGACAGATAATCATCATTGGGTCAGGACCTGCGGGATTCACCGCGGCCATCTATGCGGCGCGCGCGGGCCTCGAGCCGTTGCTCATCGCCTCGAGCGTCGAAGCCGGCGGCGAACTCATGAAGACCACTGAAGTGGAGAACTTCCCCGGGTTCCCCGAGGGGATCCAGGGTCCTGAGCTGATGACCAGGCTCCAGGAGCAGGCTGAGAAGTTCGGCACCGAGGTGCTCCTCGACGACGTGACGAGTGTGGACTTCAGCGGTGACATCAAGAAGGTCTCCACGGGCTACAGCGGCGACTTCGAGGCGCAGGCCGTCATCTTCTCGACCGGTTCTGCCTACCGCAAACTGGGCATCGACGACGAAGAGCGCCTGAGCGGTCGCGGCGTCTCCTGGTGTGCGACCTGCGATGGTTTCTTCTTCAAGACAAAGACCATTGCGGTTGTCGGCGGCGGGGACTCCGCCATGGAGGAGGCCACCTTCCTGACCCGTTTCGCCGAGAAGGTGTACCTGGTTCATCGAAAAGACAGCCTGCGGGCATCCAAGATCATGCAGGAGCGCGCCTTCGCCAACGAGAAGATCGAATTCGTCTTCAACTCGGCGGTCGTGGGCATCAGCGGCGAGAACACTGTTGAAGCGCTGACGCTCGAGAACACCGTCACGGGCGAGTTGAGCGAACTCCCGGTGCAGGGGTTGTTCGTCGCCATCGGCAATGACCCGCGAACCCACCTTGTGCATGGCCAGCTCGACCTGACGGCGTCGGGAACGATCGCTGTCGCCGGTCGCTCATCGAAGACCAACATCGCGGGTGTCTTCGCCGCAGGTGACGTGATTGACGACACCTATCGACAGGCGGCCACAGCAGCGGCTTCAGGCACTGTCGCCGCTCTCGATGCCGAACACTACCTGGCTGGCCTTGCCGAGGCACGTGCGATCCATGAGTTGCGCGAGGCCGAAGCTGAGATCGAGCTCATCCGGTCCACCTGAGAACCACTTCGTGTGTCGCTTCCCGTGCACACACGCGAAGCCAGCAAGCCGCTGGCTCCCAACCGAATCTGAAAGAGAGAACACCATGTCAACCGCAACAGCAGTCACCGATGCGAGCTTCGAAGCCGACGTACTCAATTCTGAAGAAACCATCCTTGTGGATTTCTGGGCAGAGTGGTGCGGGCCGTGTCGCGCCGTTTCTCCCATCCTCGACCAGATCGCGGCAGAGCACTCCGACAAGATCAAGATCGTCAAGCTCAATGTCGATGAGAACCCACAGACCGCGGCCAAGTACCAGATCACATCGATCCCGGCGATGAAGGTCTACCGGGGCGGCGAAGTCGTCAAGACGATCATCGGCGCCAAGCCGAAGGCAGCGCTCGAGAACGACCTCGTCGACTACCTCGGCTGATCTTTCACCTTCGTCGAAGGCCGCCCGAGCGGGCCCCGACGGCGAGAGGGCCCGGGCCGATTCTGGCACCGGGCCCTTTTTGGCGTTGGTAGCATGGAATTTCGCCTCATTCATGGAAGTGCACGTGAACAGCCACCACAGACCATCGTCGCCCTCTGCCACAAATCTCGACCCCTGGTACAACAACTACGCTGACCGTGCTGCCGGCCTGTCGGTGTCAGAGGTCCGAGCTCTGTTTGCCGTTGCGTCCCGGCCTGAGGTGGTCTCGCTGGCCGGTGGAATGCCAGCCGTTTCCGCCCTCCCTCAACACCTCGTCGTCGAGTCGATGGCCAAGGTCATGGCCGAACAGGGTTCCGTCGCCCTGCAGTACGGGTCTGGGCAGGGCGTGCCCAGATTGCGTGAACACATCCTCGAAGTCATGGCACAAGAGGGCATTTCCGGCAGTGTCGACGATGTCGTCGTCACCACCGGCTCACAGCAGGCCCTCGACCTGGTGACCAAGCTCTTCATCAATCCTGGCGACGTCATTCTTGTCGAGGCACCCAGTTACGTCGGTGCAATCGGAGTATTCCGCTCATACCAGGCCGATATCGAACATGTGCTGATGGACGACGATGGGCTCATCCCCGAGGCATTGCGCGAGGCGATCACGCGTGTGAAGTCGTCGGGCAGAACCATCAAGTTCCTCTACACGATTCCCAACTTCCAGAATCCCGCTGGCGTGACCCTCACGGCAGAACGGCGAGCGGAGATTCTGCAAATTTGCCGATCAGAGGGCATTCTGGTGCTGGAAGACAATCCATACGGATTGTTGTATTTCGATGGTCCTCCTCCTGCACCCATGCGGAGCACCGAAGACGAAGGAGTGATCTACCTCGGGTCATTCTCGAAGACATTCGCCCCCGGGTTCCGTGTGGGCTGGGCCATTGCGCCCCACGCCATTCGCGAGAAGCTGGTTCTGGCGGCCGAATCGGCGATTCTCTGCCCGAGCTCGTTCAGCCAACTGGTCATTTCGGAATACCTGTCGACGGCCGACTGGAAGAGCCAGATCAACACGTTCCGAGGGGTCTACGAAGAGCGCAAGAACACGATGTTGGCTGCCCTCGCAGAGCACCTGCCCGAAATGACATGGACGAAGCCGAACGGTGGGTTCTACGTCTGGCTGACACTTCCCGACTACCTCGATGCAAAACAGATGCTGCCACGCGCTGTCACCGAACTCGTTGCCTACACCCCGGGCACCGCGTTCTATGCAGACGGTGGTGGGCGCAACAAGATCCGCCTTTCGTTCTGCTACCCGACGCCCGATCAAATACGCCTCGGAATTCGTCGGCTCACCACCGTCATCAACGGCGAGATCGATCTGCTTGAGACCTTCAACGCGACCGGACCCCTCCAGACGATCCGCCAGAGCCGTTCCTTCTCAGCCCCACCACCAGACCTGGACTAACTATGACTGACTCACCCACCATGCGTTCCGTCGTCGTTCTCGCCGGAGGGATCTCCCACGAGCGAGAAGTCTCACTGCGCTCGGGCCGCCGTGTCGCCGACAGTCTGATGGCGCGAGGGCACCGCGTGACGATGCGCGAGCCCGACAGCACCCTGCTGAGCTTTCTCGAAGACGCTTCTCCCGACCTTGTCTGGCCCGCGCTGCACGGTGCCAGCGGCGAAGACGGTTCTCTGAGGGCCCTGCTCAGTGCACAGGGCATCGCCTACGTCGGGTCTGAATCTGCTTCAGCACAACTCGCCTGGCACAAGCCGACGGCCAAGGTACTGGTTTCTCGCGCTGGCTTCGCAACGCCGGAGTCGATCACCCTACCCCGCGAGACCTTTCGGGAACTCGGCGCCAGCCAGGTGCTCGCTGGTGTGCTCAAGCACCTCGGTACACCTGTTGTGGTGAAACCAGCGATGGGCGGTTCAGCACAGGGCGTGACCGTCGTCGAAAACGATATCGATCTGCCCCGGGCAGTGGTCGATGCGTACACCTATGGCGAGACCGCACTCATCGAACAGAAGATCGACGGCACGGAGATCTCCATTGGCGTACTCGATACCGGCGAGGGTGCTTTCGCTCTTCCAGCAGTAGAAATCGTGCCACGATCAGGGCTTTATTCCTACGAGGCTCGTTACAACGCGGGCGAGACCGAGTTCTTCACCCCTGCACGGATCGACGAAGACTGGGCCGATTCCGCCGCACATGCCGCGCTGAGCATCCATCAGGCGCTTGGGCTCCGTCACCTCTCGCGAATCGACCTCATCATCGATGCCGATGGAATACCCTGGTTTCTCGAAGCGAATGTCATGCCCGGCCTCACCGAGACATCCCTGGTTCCGCTGGCAATCGTCGCCGATGGGCTGAGTCTCGGCTCGGTCTACGAGCAGCTCGGCGAGCTCGCCATCCGCGATTCACGCGGCTCCGAATCGGCCTGATCAGAAGCTTCATGGAACGAGGCCCCGCTCAACTGGGCCTGCTTGACCCGAATCCCTCATCTCCGATCTCGCTCAGGATTCTGTTGAGATCCTGAATTGTGGCGAAATCGATGACAATCTGTCCACGAGTCGCACCCAGACTCACTTTGACACGTGTGTTGAGTCGGTCACCCAGACGCTCGGCAATCTCGTCGAGGTGGTCGTTCCGTCGGCCTGCGGTAGGCCGCACCCGGCGTGCACGCGGGGCCCTGGATGCTGCGGCTTCGGCTGCCCTTACAGAAAGGTCCTCATTCACAATCTTGTCTGCGAGGCGTCCCATCTCCTCCACGTCGACAACCGACAGGATCGCGCGGGCATGACCCGCGCTCAACACGCCAGCAGCGACACGTTTCTGTACAGCAGTCGGCAGCTTCAGGAGGCGGATGGTGTTCGTTATCTGCGGGCGCGATCGACCGATCCGAGTCGCAAGCTGCTCTTGCGTGATGTCGAAGTCGTCGAGGAGCTGCTGGTAGGCCGATGCTTCTTCCAGTGGATTCAACTGTGAACGATGGAGGTTCTCCAGAAGTGCATCCCGAAGCATGTTTTCATCAGCAGTGTCTTTAATCACAGCTGGGATCGTCTCGAGTCCCAGTTCTTTACTGGCCCGAAGTCGCCGCTCACCCATCACGAGTTCGTACTCCTGTGCGAGCCCTGGTTGTGCCGGCAGTTGACGAACAACGATCGGTTGGAGCACGCCAACCTCACGAATGGACTGCACGAGTTCGGCGAGGTCGTCGGCGTCGAACTCGGTTCGCGGTTGCTTGGCATTCGGTACGATCGACGCGGGCGCGAGGTTGGCAAGACGAGCACCAGGCACCGAAACAAGTTCGGCCTCGCCAGCGCCGCGCTCTGCGAAGAACACATCCACTGGACTAGTCGAACGAGACTCGTCAACGGTCGGAATCAGCGCTCCGATTCCGCGGCCAAGTCCGGTGCGTTTGGGGTTAGCCATGGTTGTGAACTCCTCGTCGTGCGATTTCTGATGCTGCTTCAAGATAAGAAAGTGATCCTGGTGAATTCGGGTCGTAGCTGATCACTGTCTGGCCATAACTCGGCGCTTCTGAGATACGCACAGAGCGCGGGATGATCGCCTGGAGCGTCTCGTTCGGGAAGTGGTTGCGTACATCCTCTGCCACTTGGGAGGCCAGCCGAGTGCGGCCATCGTACATGGTCAACAGAATCGTCGAGACAGCCAGCGTGGGGTTGAGGTGACGTTCAATCAACGCAATGTTCGAGAGAAGCTGACTGAGCCCTTCGAGGGCGTAGTACTCGCATTGGATCGGGATGAGTACCTCCCGCGCGGCGACAAAAGCATTGATGGTGAGCAGTCCCAGTGAAGGTGGGCAATCGATGAAGACATAGTCGAAGGGCTCACCGTTATCCTCAGACCGGCTCAGGTAGGCATTGAGGCTTTCACGAAGGCGCAGTTCACGCGCAACCAGGGGGACCAACTCAATTTCGGCACCCGCAAGATGGATGGTGGCTGGTGCGCAGTAGAGGCGATCGAACTCTGGGCTCTTCTGGACAACGTCTTCCAATTCGACATCGCGGATCAGAATGTCGTATACGCTCAGCGTTTCGGCACGATGATCTACTCCGACCGCCGTTGAAGCGTTTCCTTGCGGATCAAGGTCCACGACCAGCACCTTCGCACCTGTCTTCGCCAAGGCAGCAGCGAGATTTACGGTAGTGGTGGTCTTTCCAACGCCGCCCTTCTGGTTGGCCACAGTGAAAACCCTCGTCTTTGAAGGGAGTGGAAACTCAGCGACGGCAATTGCTCTCCGTCGCTGTGAAAGGTCTGCAATCTCGCGTGCAAGGGGAGTCGAAGCGTCGAAGCCGACCGATTCGCTTGTCATAGATACTTTCTTCGATTGCGCGATACCCAATGTGGGCCTGGATTGGTGCTTTGCGTTGTTCGGACGAAAGATGTTTCACGTGAAACACTCTCTCTAAGTCCCAAATTGCGATGAGACCTACTTCTCAGGCCGGATGGGATGGCTGCGGCCGAATTACTCCGTTCACGAACTCAACATCCACGGTACCTGCACTCGGCGCTTTATCTAAGTCGAACGGCATGTCGGTAACGTCGAGATGATGTTTCACGTGAAACGCCTTACTCGTCAATCACAACTGCTCCGTTAGGAAACCGTCGCACGAATTACACGAGTCGGATCATTGAGCACGCCGACTCCCAGCACCTCGACTCGGACATCCCGCAAGCCGAACTTCCGAATGACTTTGTTTGCCTCTTCGATCTCGCGCTCTGCTCCTGCACCCTTCATGAGCACCAGCTCTCCGCCTCGCCGAACCAGGGGAGCGCACAAGGGAACCAATTTGGAGAGAGCACTGACCGCGCGGGCCGTCACCTGGTCGAGCGCATCAGGAAGACCGACATCCTGAGCGCGAGCGCGAAGAACTGAGACGTTGTCCAGACCCAGAACAGCAGCCTGATCATTCAGCCACTTCACCCGGCGTTCCATCGGCTCGATGAGCACAAAGTCTACATCCGGTCGTGCAATCGCCAGCACCAGGCCCGGTAGGCCGGCACCGCTGCCGATGTCACCGACCCGACCCGGTCTCATCAACGGCGCCAAAGCTGCACAATTCAGCACGTGTCGGCTCCAGAGACGAGGTAGTTCGACGGGGCCGATCAGCCCGTACTCCTCGCCATGCCGGGCAAGATTCGTGACGAACTCACGGGCGACGCCAATGCGATCGCCGAACATGGCTTCCGCTGACGCCGGCTCGCCCTCAAGCGAACGCAAGACCTCGTCGTAGTCGATACCGCTCATTGTTTCACGTGAAACTATGCTGCGCTGATCACAGTATGGCGATCGCGCCCTTCGCCCTCAGAAGCCGAAGCGAACCCGCGTTCGGCAACCAGATCATGAACCACCTTGCGTTCATACGACGACATTGCCTCGAGGGCAACCATTCTCTCGCCGCCGACTTCGATCCGATCGATTGCGGTTGTCACCAGGCGTGCCAGCTCGGCTTCTCGAATCTGGCGGCTGCCACCAACGTCGAGAATGAGGCGGGAGAAGCCACCCGTCTTCGTTTGTACGGCCAAGCGTGTGAGCTCCTGAAGTGCCTGGACGGTGTCGGGATTGGAGAGAAGGCGAAGGTTGCTGTCTTCGGAGGAGTTGACCGAGACGTAAGCCCTGCCACCCCGGGCATCTATGTCGATGTCGCCGTCGAGATCGCAGATGTCCAGCAGTTCCTCGATGTAATCCGCGGCAATGTCACCCTCGTCTTCGAGGCTGCCTGAGAGAGTATTCTCGACGGAATTACCGGCGTCTGTCGATTCAGCCGGCTCGACAGGACTGGCGTCGATGCCCGTCTTGGTGACTCCGTCTGACAGTTCTACGAATTCCTGCGTGTTCACGTCGGTCACGTCACTCATTTCTTCTCACCCTGCTTCTTTGCTCTGTTCTTTCCCACCGGCTGCTGTCGCTGGGTAGTCACCGGCTTGGACGAGTCGAGCACGACATGGCTGATCGACCCGTCTCCCGCGGTCTGGATGTTCAACTTGCCCTTCTTTGCAAGCCTTGCCTCGCGTGCTTTCGCGGCCTCGCTGCCAGGTGTTGGCATGTTTCGAATGACCAGGAACTGCTGTCCCATAGTCCAGAAGTTCGACGTCAGCCAGTAGAACATCACGCCGAGAGGGAAGGTGAAACCAGAGAAGGCGAATACGAGAGGAAGAATGTAGAGCAGGATCCGCTGTTGCTTGAACATCGGGCTGTTCTTGGCCTCGGGGGACTGGTTGCGGGACATGATCTGGAGCTGCGTGATGAACTGCGAGCCGGTCATCAGAATCACCATGATCACTGCAATGACCATCACAGCCACGTCGCCGGTCACGGTCGCCTGCTGAAAACTCTCATGAAGGGGAGCGATACCGAAGAGCTTCGCATTGCCGAACTGCTGCGCAAGCTCGGAGTTCAACAGGCCGACGCCCGCCTGCCCCTTCTGGGCATCGTTCAGCACCGAGAAGAGGGAGAAGAAGATCGGCATCTGGAGGAGAAGCGGCAGGCACGAACTCAACGGATTCGTTCCGGTTCGCTTGTAGAGCTCCATTGTCTCGCGGGACATGGCCTCGCGAGAGAACTGATCCTTCTTACCCTTGTACTTATCCTGAATTTTCTTCAGTTGTGGTGCAACCTCGAGCATCTTGCGTTGACTCTTGATCTGTCGAACGAAGACGGGAATGAGCGCCGCACGGATCACGAGTACCATGCCGACAATCGAGAGCACCCAGGTCAATCCCTCGGCAGGATCCATACCCAGGGCCGTGAACAGCGTGTGGAACGACACAAGGAGAAATTCCACGACCCACTTGATGGGCCACAGGATGGTACTGATGAATCCGGGAATATCCATGTTTTCGGGCTAGCCCTTTCGTTGGCCGTTAGCTACGACGAAGCCGAATCTGGTGATACGGAAGTGTGAAACTCGGGGTGGGGGAACGTCGTCGATCCCTCCGGCGGCCCACGGATGACAGCGGATGATCCGGTACCCCCCGAGACCCACGCCGACAAGAAGACCGCGCTGCTGGATCGCCTGCAGTGTGTACGACGAGCATGAGGGATAGTAACGGCACACATCGCCATACAACGGCGATATCACTGCCCTGTATATCCGCAGGATGAGAATTGCCAGGTTTCGGGGAAACAGAAATACCCAGACCGCGACACCTGTCAGACGGGAGACTAACTTCGAACCAATCTGCAACCGCACGTCGACGCCGTTCACAAGGGCACTGTTCACGACAGCACCGCAGCCCGCGTCAACGACCGTGAGACCTCGCGCTTCAGCACCTCGAACGAGCAATTCGCGGCTCCCGGAAGAGCTCTGATCACAATTTCGGAACCAGGAGCCACATCAGGGGAAAGCGAGTAGCAGATTGCTTTGAGCCGGCGCCGAACACGATTACGTACAACGGCAACCCCGACTGATTTCGCCACAATGAAACCGAACCGCGGAGTCGAGTGGGAGCCCTGCCGGAGGTACGTCACCGTAGTCGGAGCCGCAAACCTGGCACCTCGGCGAACCGCAGCACGATAATCATCTGCAGTCGTTATTCGGGCGGATCTGGCAAGCACCTTGAGGTGAACTCAGTGGAACGATTTACGCGGAGAGCTCGGTACGGCCCTTACGACGACGAGCCGAGAGAATTGAGCGGCCGGCACGGGTGCGCATACGCAGACGGAACCCGTGAACCTTGGCGCGACGGCGGTTATTGGGCTGAAAGGTTCTTTTGCTCATGATTCTTGGTCTCCGTGGCCCAGCCGATGACGCGCCGGGAAGCTTAGTAAGGTGTGCGCTCGCACACAGGTCAACTGATTAAAACTACGGCCTGACTGGCAATTGGTCAAACTGAAAGCGGTCAAACGCCCAATTATCCACAGTTCATTGTCAGTGGTCGAAAGTGACACGCCCAGAAGGGGGAGAATGAACTTGATCTAGCCCGTGCCAGTCACTAGCTTAGATCCTTAGGTTTGTGACAGTGGTGTGGGGATGCAGTCGCACAATTCTTCGTACGTCTCCCTCGCAGCTGCTGGGGCTACACCTATCCTTCTGACAGGAGATCCATGGCTGACGATTCCGGTTCACCGGAGGCCAATTGGCGCACCGTTCTCCAGGCACTTTCCACCGATGAGCGGATCACACCCCAACTCCATGGATTCTTAGGACTTGTCGTTCCCAAAGGAATCATGGCCGGCTCGTTCTACCTCGAGGTTCCGAACGACCTGACCCGCGGAATGCTCGAGCAGCGGATACGGGTCCCACTGCTCTCTGCCCTCGGAAAACTCGACGAGTCCTTTGGAGTGACCAGTTTCGCGGTCGTCGTCAACCCGGACATCAGTGGAGACGACTACCTTCCTGCTCCAGCCGTGGTCGAAGTGACCCCCGCGACAGTCAGCTACGTCGAGACAACACCGGTTCAAGAGACAGTCGGGCCACTGCGGAACAATGACACGAGACTGAATCCGAAGTACAGCTTCGACAACTTCGTCATCGGCGGATCGAACCGCTTCGCCCACGCAGCAGCGGTCGCCGTGGCAGAGGCACCGGCCAAGGCTTACAACCCCCTCTTCATCTACGGGGACTCAGGGCTCGGCAAGACCCATCTGCTGCACGCGATCGGCCATTACGCAATGAGCCTGTACCCGGGGGTTCGAGTCAGATACGTGAGTTCCGAAGAATTCACAAACGATTTCATCAATTCGATCGCTAACAATCGCGGGGCAGCCTTCCACTCGCGATACCGGGACATCGATCTGCTCCTCATCGACGACATCCAGTTCCTCCAGGGCAAAGCGGAGACCCAGGAAGCCTTCTTCCATACCTTCAACACCCTGCATGACCACAACAAACAGGTTGTGATCACGAGTGACCTGCCACCGAAACACCTCACCGGGTTCGAAGATCGCATGAGGACGCGATTCGAATGGGGCCTGATCACAGATGTACAGACACCGGACCTCGAAACAAGGATCGCGATTCTCCGAAAGAAGGCACAGAGCGAAAAGCTCCAGGTCCCCGATGAGATCCTCGAATATATGGCGTCGAAAGTCTCCTCGAATGTTCGCGAACTCGAGGGCACCCTCATCCGCGTGACCGCGTACGCAAGCCTGACACGCAACCCTGTTGACCTTGCACTGGTACAGACAGTACTGAAAGACCTCATAACCCTCGACGACGACAATGTCATCGCTCCTGTCGACATCATCGGCCACACCGCGGAGTACTTCAAGCTCTCTGTGGACGACCTCTATGGCTCGTCCAGGTCCCAGGCGATTGCAACTGCACGACAGATCGCCATGTATCTCTGCCGGGAACTGACGAGCCTGTCACTGCCCAAAATCGGTCAACTGTTCGGCGGCCGGGACCATACAACGGTCATGTACGCCAATAACAAGATCGGCAAACTCATGACGGAGAAACGGTCTATCTACAATCAGGTCACCGAGATCAGCACGAGAATCAAGCACAATCAGCGCTACAAGGGCGTTTGAATCTCTCTCTCGAGCTGATTCCACACGTTGTGCACAACCCTGTGTATAACTAAGGACAATGTGTTGATGGTCTGTGGATGGTTGTGTGAACTCCCGAGACCGCCATGTCACACGAGCACGGTAATTACAAAAAGTTTGCCCACGGTTTCAACAAGTCACACGGGTGTAGTTCCAACATGAACAAAGGGAACTTCTGCTGTTCTCCACATATCCACGTCGGTTAAGAAGATTAACCAAAGAACTAATTAATGATGATCGCCAATAACTTTTTCGCTGGGACGACTCCCTCGAAACCGGTCACGCAGAGCCCCTGCCCACCGGATAGCATGGACCGACCAATACGTAAAAACTGAAGGTGCGCGCGTGAAGTTTCAAGCAAACAGAGACGTATTTAGCGAAGCCGTATCTTTCGCGGTCAAACTTCTACCTCAACGAACGACCCTGCCGATCCTCAGTGGCGTGCTCATCGAGGCTGGCGCCGATGGGCTCACACTCTCCTCGTTCGACTACGAGGTGTCATCGCAGACACACATCACCGCAGATGTTGAAGAACCCGGTCGTGTGCTGGTGTCGGGCCGGCTGCTCTCTGACATTGCCAACAGGCTTCCGAATGCCCCGGTGCGCTTCTATACCGAAGACACCCACATCATCGTCACCGCAGGGTCGGCGAAATTCACCCTTTTGAGTATGCCTGTGGAGGAATATCCAAGCCTGCCTGTCGTCGGTGAAGAATCGGGCCTCCTGAGGGCAGAGGATTTCTCCGCGGCAATCGCCCAGGTCGCTGTTGCGGCTTCACGCGATGACGTGACGCCAGTGATTACGGGAGTGCAGCTCGAGATATCTGAACGCAGCCTCTCATTGGTGGCCACAGACAGGTACCGCGTCGCAGTGCGCAACATCGACTGGGACGCCGGCACGTCGAACATCGAGACCGCATCCGCGCTCGTGCCGGCAAAGACCCTCCAGGAGATCGGCAAGACCTTCGGCAACAGCGGCACCATCTCCGTTGCCATCACGAACACCGACGATCGCGAACTGATCGCATTCAAGGCAGATCGCAAGACAGTCACGTCCCTGCTGATCAAGGGCAACTTCCCTCCCGTCAGACGTCTCTTCCCCGAGACTGTCGAGAACTACGCAGTGATGAACACGGCAGACCTGATCGAGGCAACGAGGCGTGTCTCGCTGGTGCTCGAGCGCGAGGCGGCGCTGCGGTTCACATTCACCATCGATGGGGTCACACTTGAAGCCGTCGGCTCCGAACAGGCCCAGGCGTCAGAGACGATCGATGCGCTTCTCACGGGTTCTGACACAGTCGTCTCACTCAAGCCTCAGTTCCTCCTCGACGGACTCGGGGCGGTGCACTCGGAGTACGTGCGCATCTCGTTCACCAAGACCGACAACCCCAACAAACCGGGGCCTGTGCTGATCACAAGCCAGTCATCCAAAGACCAGCCAGGCTCAGATGACTACAAGTACCTGCTTCAACCCAACCTCTTACTTCGCTAGGGAGAAGACATGCACCTCGGACTCATCGGGCTTGGAAAAATGGGCAACAACATGCGCGAAAGACTGCGCGAAGCCCAGATCGAGGTCGTCGGTTACGACAGCAATCCTGCTGTGAGTGACGTCGCAGATCTGGCCGCCCTGGCCGCTGCTCTTCCGACTCCGAGAATCGTGTGGGTCATGGTTCCCGCCGGAGCCATCACCGATTCGGTCATCTCCGACCTCGCTGGTGTACTCGAGGCGGGTGACCTGGTGATCGACGGCGGGAACTCGCGGTTCACCGAAGACTTCAAACACGCTGAGCAGCTCGCTCAGACAGGCATCAACTTTGTCGATGCGGGCGTCTCGGGTGGTGTCTGGGGGCTGAAGAACGGCTATGGGCTCATGGTAGGCGGCGACAAGGCCGACGTCGATCGTGCAATGCCGATCTTCGATGCGCTTCGGCCAGATGGGCCACGTGCAGAGGGCTTCGTGCATGTCGGTGAAGTCGGCGCCGGGCATTACGCCAAGATGGTGCACAACGGCATCGAATACGCATTGATGCAGGCATATGCAGAGGGTTATGAACTCCTCGACACCAAGAAGGACATCATCAAAGATGTCACAGGCACATTCAAGGCCTGGCAGCGAGGCACTGTCGTGCGATCGTGGCTCCTCGAGCTTCTGGTGCTCGCTCTCGAAGAAGACCCTGAATTCGTCGACATCGAGGGGTATGTGGAGGACTCCGGCGAAGGTCGGTGGACAATTGAGGAAGCAATCGCGAATGCGGTTCCGGTCCCGACGATCAGCGCTTCGATCTTCGCCCGTTTCGTCTCACGCCAGGAAGACTCTCCAGCCATGAAGGCTGTCGCGGCGCTCCGCAACCAGTTCGGTGGTCACGCGGTGAAGAAGGCCGACTGACCACCGCTTGCTGAGCGAAAAAGAGTGTTAGTCCGTCACCTGAGCCTCACCGACTACCGGAACTATTCCCGCGCGGAGGTCACGCTGTTCGGCGGCCCTAACCTGTTCGTGGGCCGTAATGGGCAAGGCAAGACGAATCTGGTCGAGGCGCTGGGATATCTGAGCACGCTCGGCTCGCACCGGGTGTCGAACGACCAGGCACTCATCAAGAGCTCGGCCCAGGCGGCGATCATCCGTGCACGCCTGCAGCACGAGGAGCGCGAACTGCTCGTCGAACTGCAGTTGAACAGAAGTGAGCCCAATCGAGCCCAGGTCAATCGCAGTGTGGTCAAGGTGCGCGAGATACCGAGGTATTTCTCGAGCGTGTTGTTCGCTCCGGAAGACCTGGCGCTCGTGAGGGGAGACCCGTCGGTGCGGCGCCGGTTCCTCGACCAACTGCTGGTGGCGAGAACGCCCAGGCTTGCAGGAGTGACGGCAGACTACGACCGGGTGCTGCGTCAACGAAACACTCTGCTGAAGTCAGCCAGAAATGCGGGAGTACGCGGGTCGGGGCTCTCGACGCTCGAGATCTGGGATGATCGGCTGGTCGTTCTGGGTTCGGAGATCATCACCGAGCGAGCCGCTTTGGTGGCTGAGCTCCGCCCACTTGTCGATGCGGCCTACCGGGCCGTGGCAGGAGCGGACCACGCTCCACGCCTGACGAACCGACTGAGCATCATGCCCGGCATGAATACAGACGACGACCCGCAGGACTCGGGTTCTGTCGACCCTGTTGCACTCTCTTCCGGCGCTGGCAACGGAATGCCCGAGACGAGGGCGGGGGTCGAAGAAGTCTTTCGGGCCTCCCTCGCTGGGGCTCGCAAACAGGAGATCGACCGGGGAATCACTCTTGTGGGCCCGCATCGGGATGACGTGGTCTTCGAGTTGAATTCCCTGCCGGCAAAGGGATATGCAAGTCACGGTGAATCCTGGTCCTTCGCCCTCGGCCTGAAGGTCGCATCGGCAGAGCTGATGCGCGCCGACTCCCGGACGGGCGACCCCGTGGTGATTCTCGACGACGTGTTCGCTGAACTTGACCAGTCGCGGCGGGGCCGCCTCGCGGCGGCGGTCGGGGGTTTCGAGCAGGTCCTCATCACAGCGGCAGTATTGGAGGATGTTCCTGTCGAGCTCGCTGCTCACACGGTTCATATCGACGCAGGCGCGATCATCGATCAGAATGCCGATGCCGACGGCCCACCGGGTGAAGGCGGAGGGACAAATGACTGACGACAATTCGCTGGCGGTCCCGGCTCAGAACGGAACGCCATCGGAGGTTCATCCTGGAGAAGAACCACAGCTCGGCGAATCCGCGTCGGTCTACACGAGGTTCAAGACAATGTTCGGCGACGCCCGCCTGATCGGCCGGTCGAAGACGAAGCTCCGGCGGATTCCGAGTGGCGAATCGGTTCCCTATGGCACCGGAAGGGACCCCCGGGGCATCAGCTCGGTGCTCGACGGACTCACGAGTGAGCTGGGGTGGAGCGGTTCACTTGCGAAGTCAGATCTGATGCTGGCGTGGAAGGAGATTGCCGGCGCCGAAACTGCCGAACACAGTCATCCGGCAGATATCACCGACTCTGTTCTTTCTGTGCAGTGTGATTCGACCGCGTGGGCAACGCAGCTGAGACATATGCGAACGATGATCCTTACACGCATCGCTGTCGAGTACCCCGATGCCGGAATCGAGTCAGTGCGCTTTCTTGCCCCTGACGCTCCATCATGGAAAAGAGGTTCCAGATCAATTCCAGGGCGGGGCCCTCGCGATACCTACGGCTGACAAGGCAAAACTGGTCACCCCGCCAAAATAAACGCCCCAGATCGCCAGCAAAGCTCGTGCCGCGAGCATAGTTTGGTAGAATGAAGGGTCGCCCTTTCTTGCTTTGGAGCCCTTATATCCATGACATCCCCACTTGATCAGTCGGACTCCGAAACCGAGTACGGCGCAGACGCCATCCAGATTCTCGAAGGTCTTGAGGCGGTCCGCAAACGTCCGGGAATGTACATCGGGTCAACCGGTCCGCGTGGACTTCACCACCTCGTCTACGAGGTCGTCGACAACTCGGTCGACGAGGCTCTCGCCGGTTACTGCGACACCATCCTGGTCACCATGCGTAAAGACGGCGGCATCCGTGTCGTCGACAACGGCCGGGGAATTCCCGTCGATCTGAACAAGCAGGAGAACAAGTCGACGGTCGAAGTCGTCTTGACGATCCTGCATGCCGGTGGCAAGTTCGGCGGAGGCGGCTACTCCGTTTCGGGCGGCCTGCACGGTGTCGGCATCTCCGTCGTCAACGCACTGTCGGCCGAACTCGACGTCGAAGTTCGTCGCCAGGGCCATGTCTGGCGCCAGAGCTACAAACACGGCATTCCCCAGGCACCGCTTTCACAAGACGAGGTCTCGACAGAGACGGGCACGACGACAACATTCTGGCCGAGCACGGAGACCTTCGAGACAGTCGAATTCGACTATGAGACGCTGCGTGCGCGTTTTCAGCAGATGGCTTTCCTCAACAAGGGTCTGCGAATAACTCTGACCGATGAGCGCGGTGAAGAAGACGTCGTCGTCAGCTATCTCTATGAACAGGGCCTTGTCGACTACGTCGAATACTTGAACCGCGCGAAGAAGAACGAACTCGTCCACGATGAAGTCATCTCGTTCGAGAGCGAAGACACCGATCGCAAGATCTCGCTCGAGGTCGCCATGCAGTGGACCAACGGGTACACCGAGAGCGTGCACACGTACGCCAACACGATCAACACGCATGAGGGCGGCACGCACGAAGAGGGGTTCCGGGCGGCTCTCACCACGCTTGTGAACAAGTACGCCCGCGAGAAGAGCATCCTGAAAGAGAAAGACGAGAACCTCACCGGCGACGATGTTCGCGAAGGCCTCACCGCCGTGATCTCGGTGAAGCTCGCCGAGCCGCAGTTCGAAGGCCAGACGAAGACCAAGCTCGGCAACACCGAGGCTAAGGCCTTCGTGCAACGTGTCGCCGGCAAGGAACTCGCTGACTGGTTCGACCGCAAGCCGACCGAGGCTCGTGAGATCATCCGTAAGGCGATCCAGGCTTCGCAGGCACGAATGGCCGCCCGGAAGGCCCGTGAGCAGACGAGACGTAAAGGTCTGCTCGAAGGTGGCGGCATGCCCGGCAAGCTGAAGGACTGCTCGAGCCGCGATCCTGCGAAATCCGAGATCTTCATCGTCGAGGGTGACTCGGCCGGCGGGTCTGCCATCCAGGGTCGCAACCCGGAGACGCAGGCCATCCTCCCTCTGCGTGGGAAGATCCTGAACGTCGAGAAGGCACGCCTCGATCGCGCACTCGGCAACAACGAGGTCCAGGCGATGATCACGGCGTTCGGCGCGGGCATCGGCGAGGACTTCAACCCCGACAAGGCCAGATATCACAAGATCGTGCTCATGGCCGATGCCGACGTCGACGGGCAGCACATCACAACCCTGTTGCTGACCTTGGTCTTCCGGTACATGCGCCCACTGATCGAATTGGGCTACGTGTACCTGGCCATGCCGCCGCTGTATCGCCTCAAGTGGTCGAACGCTCCCCACGAGTACGTCTATTCCGATGCGGAGCGTGACGCACTCCTCGAGCACGGTGCGGCCGCCGGAAAGCGTATCCCGAAGGAGAACGCCATCCAGCGCTACAAGGGTCTCGGTGAGATGGACTACCGAGAGCTGTGGGACACCACGATGGACCCCGACACCCGCACTCTCCGCCAGATAACCCTCGATGATGCGGCAGCGGCAGACGAGATCTTCTCGACGCTCATGGGTGAAGACGTTGAGTCCAGGCGCAACTTCATCCAGAAGAACGCGAAAGACGTTCGGTTCCTCGACATCTAGCACCCGTTCGGTTTGTGATGCGCCGCGAACGTGCGGCTACCCAGACAGAGCACGTCCACAAGACAGATAGAGAATCATGACTGACGAAACACCAACAGGCGACTCCATTGCCCCGGACTCCCGAGGCATGATGACCGACCGTATCGAGCAGGTCGACCTGCAGCTCGAGATGCAGCGTTCGTATCTCGACTATGCGATGAGTGTCATCGTCGGTCGAGCGCTTCCCGATGTCAGAGACGGCCTGAAGCCTGTCCACCGCAGGGTGATCTACGCGATGTACGACGGTGGTTACCGGCCTGACCGGGCCTTCTCCAAGTCAGCGCGTGTCGTCGGCGAGGTCATGGGCCAGTTCCACCCGCACGGTGACTCATCCATCTACGACGCGCTCGTGCGCCTCATCCAGCCGTGGAGCCTCCGGTACCCGCTCGCCCTCGGCCAGGGTAACTTCGGGTCCGCGGGCAATGACGGTGCTGCGGCCCCCCGCTACACCGAGACCAAGATGGCTCCCCTCGCGCTCGAGATGGTCAGGGACATCCAGGAAGAGACCGTCGACTTCCAGGACAACTATGATGGGCGCACTCTCGAACCGGTTGTGCTCCCAAGCCGCTTCCCGAACCTCCTTGTCAACGGTTCCGTTGGCATCGCGGTCGGCATGGCCACGAACATCCCACCCCACAACCTGCGCGAAGTGTCATCGGGCGCGATCTGGTACCTCGAGCATCCTGACGCCACCCGTGAAGAGCTTCAGGACGCCCTGATCGAACGGATCAAGGGGCCCGATTTTCCCACCGGCGCCCAGATTCTCGGTACGAAGGGCATTCACGATGCGTACCGCACGGGGCGGGGCTCGATCACCATGCGCGCCGTTGTCAGTGTTGAGGAGCTGCAGGGTCGCAACTGCCTGGTCGTCACTGAGCTGCCGTACCAGGTGAATCCCGACAACCTCGCGATCAAGATCGCGGACCTCGTGAAAGACGGGAAGATCGGCGGTATCGCCGACATCCGCGATGAGACGTCGGGTCGAACAGGCCAGCGTCTGGTCATCGTGCTCAAGCGAGATGCGGTTGCGAAGGTCGTGCTGAACAACCTCTACAAGCACACCTCGCTGCAGGAGAACTTCGGCGCGAACATGCTGGCAATCGTCGACGGTATTCCCCGAACGCTGCCGATCGATGGGTTCATCACCGAGTGGGTCGCCCACCAGATCGACGTCATCGTGCGCCGCACCCAGTTCCGTCTTCGCCGCGCAGAAGAGCGTATGCACATTCTGCGTGGGTACCTCAAGGCTCTGGATGCCCTTGACGACGTCATCGCGCTCATCAGGCGTTCGGCGACTGTCGAAGACGCCCGTCTCGGCCTCATGAGCCTGCTCGAGATCGACGAGATCCAGGCTGATGCGATTCTCACGATGCAGTTGCGACGCCTGGCCGCTCTCGAACGACAGAAGATCGCCGATGAAGCCGCCGAGCTGCAGGTCGAGATCGATGGGTACCATGTGATTCTTGCGAGCCCTGAGCGCCAGCGCGAGATCATCATCAGCGAACTGACCGAGATCGCTGCGAAGTTCGGTGACGATCGCCGCACGGAGATCATGTTCGGCTTCGACGGTGACATGAACATGGAAGACCTCATCCCCGAAGAGGAGATGGTCGTCACCGTGACTCGTGGTGGCTACATCAAGCGAACTCGAAGCGACAACTACCGGAGCCAGCATCGTGGTGGCAAGGGAGTCAAGGGCGCCCAGTTGCGAGCAGACGACGTCGTGGAGCACTTCTTCGTCACGACCACCCATCACTGGTTGCTCTTCTTCACGAACATGGGCCGGGTGTACCGCGCGAAGACCTACGAACTGCAGGAAGCAGGGCGCGATGCGAAGGGTCAGCATGTCGCAAACCTTCTCGCCCTTGGTCCGGATGAGCAGATCGCCCAGGTGCTCGACATTCGGGACTACAAAGCCGCAACCTATCTGGTTCTGGCGACCAGGGAGGGCCTGCTGAAGAAGACCGCCCTCAGTGAATACGACACCAACCGCTCAGGCGGCATCATCGCCATCAACCTCCGTGAAGGGGACGAACTCGTTTCGGCTCTGCTCGTGGAAGAGGATTCCGACGTGCTCCTCGTCTCGAAGAAGGGCATGTCTATCCGCTTCACGGCGTCGAATGAGTCCCTTCGCCCCATGGGCAGATCGACCGCTGGTGTCATCGGCATGAAATTCCGTGACGAGGACTACCTTCTCGATGCGTCAGTGGTAACTGAAGACGGATTCGTGTTCGTCGTCACCGAAGGTGGCTTTGCCAAGCGCACCTCGGTGGACCAGTACAGGTTGCAGGGTCGCGGTGGGCTCGGAATCAAGGTAGCCAAGCTGCAGGATGCCCGTGGCGACCTGGCCGGATCGCTCATCGTCGACGAGGACGACGAGGTCTTGGTGGTTCTTGCCAGCGGCAAGGTGGTACGCTCTGCCGTGGCTGAAGTGCCCGCCAAGGGCCGTGACACCATGGGCGTCGTATTCGCTCGTTTTGCCGATGAGGACCGCATCATCGCGTTGGCAAAGAACACGGAACGTGCTGTGGTCATTGAAGAGTCGGCAACCGTCGATACCGTGACAAGCGGAGCTGATACCGCAGCCCCAGTCGTGAGTGACTCCCCTGAAACCCCGAGCGAGACCGAAGAAGAGGATCGAGTAATCGATGAGTAACGTAGCCGAGAAGCTCGCCAAGAAGTCATCACGGCCCGCACAGACCAAGCAGGTTCGGCTTCGGCTGGTCTACGTCGACTTCTGGTCGATTTTGAAGCTCTCATTTCTCTGGTCGATCATTCTCGGTATCGTCACCGTGGTGGCGACATTCCTGATCTGGTCGCTCCTCAACCAGACGGGTGTTTTCAACTCGATCAACAGTGTGCTGACGGAGATTGCCGGCAGTGGCAACTTCAACCTGAATGACTTCGCCTCTCTCGGCCAGGTCATGGGTTTCGCAATCATCGTCGCCATTCTCGACGTGATCGTCATCACCGCCCTGGGTGCAATCGCTGCTGTTCTCTACAACCTGACAGTGAAGATCACTGGCGGAGTCATGCTCGGTTTCACGAACAAGTAGGTAATGGGTAAGATAGAGAAGTTGCGTCGGGTTCCGACAAAACAGCCCTAATGGGGGTATAGCTCAGTTGGTTAGAGCGCTTCACTGATAATGAAGAGGTCCCAGGTTCAAATCCCGGTACCCCCACACAAAACCCTCACGGGGCCTTAGCTCAATTGGTAGAGCGCCTGCTTTGCAAGCAGGAGGTCAGGAGTTCGATTCTCCTAGGCTCCACGAAAAAAGACCGGCCTTGTGCCGGTCTTTTTTTGTGGAGCCCAGGAGGTGGTGTTGACTTCTGGCTTCGCCCGTCCCTGCCGGGCGAACGCGAAGAAAACCGATCGAGCGCGGTCGCTCGATTTTCTTCATCTCAGTCCCGTGTGGATCGGCGGTTTGGCTTCGCCCGTCCCTGCCGGGCGAACGCGTATGAAGCTCTGTGGGAGGGTTTCGTTTGGCTTCGCCCGTCCCCGCGCTGGAGGGCATGAAAAAACCCGGCGGCGCCAAGCGCGGCCGGGTTTCTTCTGAGAGAGAGTCAGGCGGTGGGAGGAGTGTCGAGCTCGTCTTCGCTGATCCACAACTCGTCGTCGGCGCGGAAGGTCTGCCACACCGCGTAACCGATGCCGACTGCGGCGACAACGCCAGCGGCAATAGCGAAGTAGGCGCCGATGTGAGCCGCCTTCTTCGCGGCTGGCGGCTGGGTTCGGGCCAGAACGCTCTTCACAGTGGGATTCTCCGAGACGCCGATCGCTGCAGCTGCTGAACCCAGTGCACCACCGATGGCGGGGAGATAGTCACTCGCGAAGCGGGCGCGGGCCTGTTCGCCGGCCACCTTTGCGGCTGCGACATTGCGGGCGAGCACGGTGGCGCCCTGGCTGGTCGCGGTGCGGACGCGGGGAACCACTTCTTCTTTCGTGAGTTCGCCGAGCTGAAGCTTTGCCTCGTGGGCCACGTGGTTGGCGCGGTCGAGGATCGACTGCTGGTCAAGCCACAGTTCTTCAGCGCTGCTGCGCAGACGCTTCAATGCCTTCCGGCGCTTACGGGTGAGACTCATCAGAAACCTCCATCGGCTGACAACGCGGATCACCCTTATCTTGCCACGCAAATGGTCGCGGCCCCACATTGGTAGCTGACCATCGGCTTTCTTTACGCTGACCCTTGACTGTGCGGCGGAAGGGGTGTGACAGAATTGTTCCATGCCCAAGCACACCCATGTCGCAACATTCCACACGAACCTCGGTGACGTCACCGTCAACCTGTATGGCAACCACGCTCCCCAGACCGTCAAGAACTTCGTCGGCCTGGCCACCGGTGAGCGCGAGTGGACAGACCCGAAGACGGGTGCGGCCACGAACGCGAAGCTGTACGACGGCAGTATCTTTCACCGCATCATCCCGGGATTCATGATCCAGGGGGGCGACCCCTTGGGCAACGGCACCGGTGGTCCGGGTTATCGGTTCAACGACGAGATCAACCCTGAGCTCGGTTTCAGCGAGCCCTACGTACTGGCCATGGCGAATGCCGGCGTTCAGGGCGGCCAGGGAACCAACGGCTCGCAGTTCTTCATCACCGTCGGGCCGGCAACGTGGTTGCACGGTAAGCACACCATCTTCGGTGAGGTTGCCGACGATTCCTCCCGCCGTATCGTCGACAAGCTCGCGGCTGTCGCCACGGATTCCTACGACCGACCTCTTGATGCTGTTGTCATCGAGAGTGTTGAGGTCTCAGAGGTCTAATTGTCATCCAGCCCGGAGACGGCGACGAACTTCTGTTACCGCCACCCCGATCGGCAGAGTTACATCCTCTGCCAGCGCTGTGGCAACACAGTGTGCCCAGAGTGCCAAGTGCAGGCTGCGGTCGGTGTGCACTGCGTCGACTGTGCACGAGCGGCGAGTTCAGGGCCTGAATACAAGAGACGTCCGGCGTTCGTCAGGGCGGCCAGGGCGACGACCAGGGGTTCATCTGCTCCCGTCGTGACGTATGGCATCATCGCCGCAACCGTCTTTGTCTTCATTCTTCAACTGGTGCCGGCGCTCGGCGTGACCGAAGCACTTCAATTCGCTGGTGTCTACGTGCAGAACACCGGCTATTTCCCTGTCGAGCCCTGGCGAATGCTGACGTACGCATTCGTCCACAACCCGTTCAGCATTTCGTCGCCCCTCAGCATTCTGCACATCGCCTTCAACATGTACTCGTTGTACATCTTCGGACGGGTGCTGGAGCCGATGATCGGTCGCTGGCGCTTCCTGGTGCTCTATCTGCTCTCGGCCATCGGTGGTGCGGTGGCGATTGATCTGCTGACCCCGGGCACCAGCGCAGTGATCGGGGCGTCAGGAGCGATCTTCGGTCTGATGGCCGCGACGTTTGTGATCGTCCGTAAGCTTGGCGGCAACATGTCGCAACTGGTTGTGTTGGTCATCCTGAACCTGGCCATCGGGTTCCTCGTGCCGGGGATCTCGTGGCAGGCCCATGTGGGTGGGCTGGTCGTTGGAGCCCTGGTGGGAATGATCTTCATCGAGACGCGTCAGCGCAGGCAGCAGTGGCTGCAGGTTGGTCTCACGGCCGCACTCTTCGTTCTACTCATCGCTGTGACGGTGGTCCGCGCATTCGTTTGAGGCACTCTCCTCAAAGTTATGCACAGGTTTACTCACATTGGGGATAATTACATTGGTGTAATTGTTGTGCGAATGCCGCGCGTGGGCTACGAAGCTGGGCCAGACCTCAGCGCCAGCGTGTTGTCATCAAGAAGCCCACAAAGGCGATGCCGAATCCGATGAGGATGTTCCAGCTCTGCAGATCGGGAATGGGCAGCGTGCCCTGGCTGACGTAGAAGACGATGATCCACGCGAGCCCAACCAACATGAAGCCGAACATGACTGGCTTGAACCACACCGGGTTGGGCGCGGCATTGTCGTCAGAGGTCTTCTGCGCTACTTGCTGGGCTGGTCGTGTCTTCTCGCGTGCCATGCCGACGATTCTAGCCGGGAATGCTGTTGACTCGCTCAAATGCTCACTTGATAGCCTGTTAGTCATTCAGCGATACCCCACCTTCCGCTCATAGTATGGACGACGTGCCAGAGAAAAACTCATCTTCACACCGGCTCCCCTCGCGCCATTCAGGATCACGGCGCTCAGGTGGGTCGGTCGTGCGCGCAGTAGTGGGTGTGGCGGGCGAGGTGTTGATCACCGCGGGCGTGCTCGTGTTCCTCTTTCTCGGCTGGCAACTGTGGATTCAAGGAATTGCGCTGAATGCGGCACAGTCCAACGACGCATCCGGGCTCTCACAGCAGTGGAGTGCGCCGACTGCGGGCCCCACAGAGGCAGTGCCGACCACGTCACCGTCGTCTGGGGCAGTACCGGGGGCGTCAGCCGCGGACGCGCCCCCGGTGATGGCGGCCCCGGCAGAGACCAAACAGTTCGCCGTCCTGTACGTGCCGCGATTCGGGGCGGACTACAAACGGACTGTGGCTGAAGGCGTAGACGCTCGTACGGTCCTCAATGCAGGGGGTGCCGGTCACTACGAGCAGAGCCAGATGCCAGGGGCTGTGGGCAACTTCGCGATCGCAGCCCATCGGGATGGCTGGGGCAGCCCGTTCATCAAGATCAATGAACTCCAGCTCGGTGACGCCATCTATGTCGAAACTCAGGACGGCTGGTACACCTACCGATTTCGTGATCTTGAATATGTGACACCAGAGGAGGTCGGGGTGCTGTCTCCCGTGCCGCAGGTGACGTCGGTGGCGGCCACAGACCGCATCATCACTCTCACGAGTTGCAACCCGTTGTACATCGCGTCGGAGCGAATCATCGCCTACGGAGTTCTCGAGTCGTTCACGCCCCGCAACGCTGGGGCCCCGGCAGAAATCGCCGGACTCACCGGAAAGGGTGCGTGAGATGTACGCCGCACTGTGGAGACTCCTGCCGGGCCCGGTCTGGCTGCGGATTCTTCTCCTTCTCATTCTCTTGATCGTGATTCTGGCGGCGCTGTTCTTCGGGATCTTTCCGTGGGTCGACGTCATGTTGACCCCCGGGCAACCCGTTACGGTTAACCAATGACCCATGTGCTCGTCATCGACAACTACGACAGCTTCGTCTACACGCTGAATGGCTACCTGCATCAGCTCGGGGCCGAAACCACCGTCGTACGCAATGACTCATTCGCGCCCGAAGACGTCGCGACGGTACTGGCTGACTATGACGCCGTTCTCATCTCACCGGGGCCCGGTAAACCGTCAGATGCAGGGGTCTCAATAGCGGTAGTGCGGGCGGCGCTCGAAACCCGGACACCACTTCTCGGCGTCTGCCTGGGGCACCAGGCGATCGCCGAGGCAATGGGCGCGACCGTCACGAACGCCGAAGAGCTGATGCACGGCAAGACATCGATCATCGTTCATGATGAGAGTTCGTTCTACGACGGTGTCGAGCAGAACTTCACCGCGACGCGATATCACTCACTCGCAGTCGTCGACGGAACGGTTCCCGACACACTCGTCATCACCTCACGAACAGAGGGTGGAGTGATCATGGGTCTTCGTCACAGCATCGCACCCATCTACGGCGTGCAGTTCCACCCCGAATCGGTTCTCACCGAGGGTGGGTACCAGATGCTCGCGAATTGGCTTGTGACCGCTGGCCTGGAGTCTGCCAAGGCCGCGGCTGAGCCATTGAGCCCTTTGATGCACAGCCCAGCCTGAGCCGGTTCGCGTCAGCCTGAGCAGTACTTGAGTGTGATCTCGGACGCCTGTGGCGCGTCACCCGCCGCAATCGACTGAGTCGTCACAGGATGCCCGGCGACACTCTTACACGTGGTGTCGAGTTCGGTCTTCACCGTCAGCCCCAATCCCGTGAGCGTAGCGGTCGCCTGGTCGAGGGGCTGATTCTCCACGCCGGGTACCGTGACCAGACCATTGGAGACCAGAAAGTTCACAGTGTCTCCGACAAAGCTCTGGGATCCAGCCGCAGGATCTGTGCTGATGATCGTGTTAGCCGGAACGGTTGCCGAGTTCTGCTTGTTGGTGAGGCCGATCTGGAGCCCGAGCGCTGTGAGCTTCGCTGAAGCGTCTGGTACCGACGAACCGGCTACATTCGGAACGGAGACGGCCTGTCTTCCTGCGGAGACGTAGATGCTGATGAGAGTCTTCGGTTGCACCACGGTACCTGAAGGCGGATCTGTTCTGATCACCTGGCCTGACGGCACGGTTGGCGAGTTCTCATCGAACCGCTGGGTGACCAGATCGAGTTGCTGCAGGGTCGCATTCGCGCCGTCATAGGTCTGGCCTGTGACGATGGGGATGATTCGCGACGAGTCAGGGACGATGGTGGTTTCGCGAAGCGTGAAGACCCAGAAGAGAATCGCGATGAGAATCACGGCAACGCTGGCTATCCCCGCCCAGATCCAGATGACCGGAGGGCGCGACTGCGTGCGAACGGCGTACTCGTCATCGCCGGCGAGTTGCGTCAGCGCGGAGTCAGAGCCAGAGGTCAGTGTGGGCGGAGCGCCGAACAGCGATGCCTGAAAATCCTCTGCCGGCAGTCGCTTCGAGGGGATCTTGCCGGCGCCCGCGATCTGGAGGTCGACCTTGAAGTCCGCTGCACTCTGGAAGCGGGCGAACCTATCTTTTGCGAGGGCGTGGGCGACGACCTGGTCGAGCGCCGGCGAAACCTTTGGATTGATCGAGCTTGGAGCGACTGGTGCCTCACTCACGTGTTGGTACGCAACCGCAACGGGAGTCTCGCCGCGGAAGGGTGCCCTGCCAGTGAGCAGTTCGAAGAGTACGATGCCGGTCGAGTAGAGGTCAGTTCGGGCATCCACCGACTCGCCGCGCGCTTGCTCTGGAGAGAAGTACTGGGCGGTTCCGAGAATTGCTGTCGTCTGGGCAACTGTCGCTGACGAATCGGAGATGGCACGGGCGATACCGAAATCCATCACCTTCACCTGGCCGGAGTTCGTGAGCATGATGTTGCCGGGCTTGATGTCGCGGTGCACGACTCCTGCCCGGTGGGAGTACTCGAGGGCAGTGAGGATTCCGTCGGTGATCCGCACAGCTTCAGCGGGGTCTACAGGCCCCTGCCTGATCAAGTCCTTCAACAGGATGCCCTGGACGTGCTCCATCACGATGAAGGGAACGATGGCCTCAGCCCCGCCCGGTTCCCTGACGCGCTCCTCACCGGCATCGAAGACCCGGACGATCGTCGGGTGGGCCATTCGAGAGGCGGCTTGGGCCTCTTGGCGGAAGCGGGTGCGGAAGATCGGATCCCCGGCGAGCGAGGACTTCAGGAGCTTGATAGCGACCTGTCTGCCGAGTCGCTCATCACGCCCGACATACACGTTCGACATTCCGCCGCGACCGATGATGTCACCGATGCGGTACCGCCCAGCGAGGAGGCGATTGTCATCGGTCACGGTGCAGCTCTCCATGGTCGGCTGGCCGACTGGCCAGGCAGGGATGTCGGTTGATGGCTATGGCTTGGTGGGTGTCGGAGTCGGCGTGGCAGGCGCGGCGCCGGTGATCACGAGAGACAGCGCCGGCGATGAGGCCGACTGGAGCCCACTGGTCGCACCGCTGGCAGAGCAGGTCACCTTGTAGGAGATGCTGATCGTTTCGGCTGTGGCCGGCGCGATGAGTGTCGCTGCGGGATTGGTTCCGGGCGCGATTGCCACCGTGGCTCCTCCTGCGTCGAGATCGTAGCTCGAGAGGGTGAATCCAGACGGGCAGCTGTACGCCGCCCAGGAGACGACGAAGGTCGAATTCGCTGCAACGGATTTCGGCGTCGAGGTCGGCGTCGATGTGGGTGCCGGCGGCGCGACGGCGTCTCCGTAGACGGTGAGGTCGATCGTCGTGCCTTTGGCCACGTTACCGACCGGACTCGCCTGGTAGACGACGTCGACCATGTCGGCACTGGGAGCCGCGTTCTTGACAACCCTGTTCGCCCCGAGGCCCTGTGCCTGGAGCAGGGCAGCGGCCGCGTCGAACGTCTTGCCCTTGAGGTCGGCCTCGTTGACGACGACTGCGGTCGCGGTCGGGGTCGCACTGGGTGTTGAAGATTTCGTCGGAGTGGGACTGGCGCTTGTCGCCGTGACGCTGGGCGTCGTGGGGGCGGTTGATCCCTTGTTGGCGGTGACCAGCGCGACAATCGTTCCGACCAGCACGAGGGCGAGAATGATGATCAGCACGATGAGCGGCCACGTCCATGGCGAACGCTTCTTCTTCTCCTCGGGCGAGTCGATGCCGCTTGCCGTTGCCAGGCTCGCAGTGGCTGCACCACCCGCACCCAACACGGTTGTCGCCACGGTCGGATCGCCGTTGGCCGCAGGCATCAGCATGGTTGCCGTGTTGGGCGGGAGAGCAGAGCCGCCGAGAATGGCCGGGACCGCGGCGGCGGCAAGAGCTACATCCCCTTGGCGAAGGGCGGTTGCGGCACGAGCAAGTGCGGCGGTCGAGGCAGGCCTGTCAGCTGGCTTCTTTGCAATGCACGACATGACGAGGTTGCGCACGGGCTCGGAGATGGTCACCGGAAGCTCCGGCGGAGCGTCGTTGATCTGCGCCATCGCGATGGCGACCTGCGACTCACCGCTGAACGGGCGCTTGCCCGCGAGGCACTCGTAGGCGACGATACCGAGAGAGTAGATGTCTGTGGTCGACGAGGCGGACTGGCCGCTTGCCTGCTCAGGGGACAGGTACTGCACCGTGCCCATCACCTGGCCGGTCGCCGTGAGAGGAACCTGGTCGGCAATTCTGGCGATGCCGAAGTCCGTGATCTTGACCCGGCCATCGGGTGTGATCAAGAGGTTTCCCGGCTTGATGTCACGGTGCACCAGCCCGGCGTTGTGGGCGGCCTGCAGTGCTGAGGCAGTCTGGGCAATGATGTCGAGAACACGATCGGTCGACAGCACATGCTCGCGCTCGAGGATGACCGACAGCGCTTCGCCCGGAACGAGCTCCATCACGAGGTAGGCACTGCCCTCCTCTTCGCCGTAGTCGAAGACGTTGGCGATGCCTTCGTGGTTCACGAGGGCTGCGTGCCGCGCTTCGGCCCGGAACCGCTCGAGAAAGCCCGGGTCGCCGAGGTATTCGTCTTTGAGGATCTTGATGGCGACATTGCGGCCGATCACCAGATCGGTCGCTTGCCATACTTCGCCCATACCGCCGATGGCGATACGAGTGGATAGCTCGTACCTTCCCCCGAAGGTGAGCCCTGCTGTGGGTCTCATTTGTTCAGCACCGCCTCAAGTACTTTCTTGGCAATCGGCGCAGCAATCTGGTTGCCTGAGCCGGATTCGCCTAGTCCGCCGCCATTTTGTACCACCACTGCGACGGCAACCTGGGGGTTGTCTGCAGGAGCGAAACCTGTGAACCACAGAGTGTACGGATCACCCGCCCCGTTTTCTGCTGTTCCTGTCTTACCGGCCACACTGACTCCATCTATTCTTGCATTAGTCGCCGCGCCCGAATTGACGGCTTCGATCATCCATGAAGAAAGTGTCGAAGCCGTTACCGAAGTGATGGGCGAGTTGAGCTTCTTGGCTTCGAATTGCTGGAGCACGGTCAGGTCGGGTGCTGAAATCGTGTCGACGAGGTTCGGCTGCATGATGACGCCGCCGTTCGCCACGGCCATCGATTGTTCGACGATCTGCATGGGGGATGAGCGTACGCTCGCCTGCCCGAAAGACGACAGGGCGAGGCCTGCATCATCTTGGAGGGGAGGGAACTGGCTCGCCTCGACAGGAATCGGAGAGTCGAAACCGGAGTTGTAGCCGTACGCCGTGGCCATGTCGGTGAGCTTGCTCGAGCCGATCTGCACACCGAGCTCGGCCATCGGAATGTTGCAGGAGAGCACGAACGCGGTCTTGATCGAGACGCTTTCACCCGGGCCACAGGTGCCGCCCCCCGAGTTGTGCACGACGGACGAGCTGCCGGGCAGCTGGTAGCCAGAGAGGTTCGGCAGCTGGTAGTCGGCGCTCAGGCCGGCGTTCTGCAGCGCTGCCGACGAGGTGACGATCTTGAACGTCGAACCAGGAGGGTTGAGATCTCCGGCCAGGGTTCGATTGATGAGCGGTTGCCCCGCGTCGTCGTTCAGCGTGTTGTAAGCGTTGATCACGGCAGACGATTCGTGCACCGCAAGGGAGTTCGGGTCGTAGTCCGGCTTGGAGATCATCGCCAGGATTCGCCCGGTCTTCGGTTCGACGGCGATCACCGCACCCTGTTGGCTGCCCAGGGCGTCGAAGGCAGCCTGCTGTACTTTGGGGTCGATGGTGAGTTCGACCGATGCTCCCTGGGGGTTCTGGCCGGTGACGACGCTGTTGAGCTGGCTGAGGAACTGGGATCCGGAGGTTCCGCTCAGTTCGGAATCCAGAGCGCTCTCGATTCCTGTGGAACCCTGGTCGAGAGTGAAGTAGCCGGTCACGGCACTGTACAACGGGCCGTTCGTGTAGGTGCGCTGGTACTTGTACTCGTCGGCAGAGGCAACCGACTGTGCAATCGGTTGGCCCTGCACGAGGATCGCCCCACGCTGTTTCGAATAGCTCGCGTAGATGGTGCGGGCATTGCGCGAATCGTTGGCCAGGGCATCCGCAGAGAAGAACTGGATGGTCGTCACCGACACGAAGAGTGCCGCGAACATCGCCAGGATCACGATGGTCACACGCTTGAGTTCACGATTCATCTGACTAGACCACCAGCCTTGGCTGACTGCGCACTGTGTCTGACAGTCTCAGGAGCAGGGCGACGATGATCCAGTTGGCCACCAGTGACGAACCACCGGCCGCCAGGAACGGTGTTGTGAGCCCGGTGAGAGGAATCACACGCGTTACCCCGCCGATCACGATGAAGACCTGGAGTGCCACCACGAAGGTGAGACCGACGCCGAGCAGACGACCGAAGTCGTCGTGGCCGGCGAAACTGATGCGCAGTCCTCGGGCGATGAAGAGCAGGTAGAGGCAGAGGATGGCGAAGAGACCGGCCATTCCGAGTTCTTCGCCGAGGCTCGCCACGATGTAGTCGCTCTGCGCGAGTGGGGTGATGCTGGGCCGGCCCTGGCCGAGACCGGTGCCGATGAGACCGCCATTGGCCAGGCCGAAGAGGCCCTGCACGAGCTGGTAGCTGCCACCGTCGGTGTTGTATTGCGCGGGGTCGAACGGGTTCAGCCAGTTCGCGAACCTGTCATTGACGTAGGTGAGCACCTGGCTGGCGACGAGAGCACCCCCCAGGAACAGCCCGACCCCGAGCACCACCCAACTCAGCCGGGCCGTAGCCACATACAGCATGACGACGAACAGGCCGAAGTAGAGCAGTGCGGTACCGAGGTCGTGCTGAAAGATGATCACGGCCATCGAGGCGGCCCAGATGACGAGAATCGGGCCGAGATCCCTTGCGCGCGGAAACCGCATGCCGAGGAACTTGCGCCCCACCATCGACAAACTGTCGCGGCGCGAGACGAGGTAACCGGCGAAGAAGATGGCCAGGGCGATCTTTGCGACCTCACCGGGCTGGAACGAGAACGGCCCTACCCCGATCCAGACCCTTGCACCGTAGATCTCCTTGCCGATTCCCGGCAGGATGGGAAGCAGGAGCAGAACGCCTGAGATGACCATGAAGACATAGGTGTACCGCTGAAGTACGCGATGGTTGCGAATCACGATGATCACCGCCAGTGCTACGACGATCGCAACCGCACTCCAGACGACCTGGCGCGTCGCGGTGCTGTCCCAGCCCGTGGCGTTCTGTTCGAGGTCGATACGGTAGATCTCCGCGATGCCGATGCCGTTCAGCAGCGTAGCGATGGGCAGGATGAACGGGTCGGCGTTGGGTGCGACGAAACGCAGAGCCACGTGCATGCCGATGACAAGGGTCGAGAGGCCGGCACCGAGAAGAGCCACCTGGCCGAAGTCGACTGCGCCCAGAGCGCCGAGTTGCACCATGACAACGGCGGCGGCATTGATGATGCAGGCGAAGAGAAGAAGGAAGATCTCGAGGTTGCGAAGCTTCTCAGGCACCCGGATGCGCCGCAGGGGCTTCTCCCGTGCCCCGACGCTTGCGTACTCGGGCTTCGCTGTCAGCAGGGCGGTTTCTGTGTCATCCACCGGGTGTCACCCCCGTTGGTGACGGCGTAGGAGTGGGGGTCGGTGCGGCCGTCGTCGGAGTGGTGAGGTCGCCGGTCGGTGGTACACCGCTGAGGGCTGCGTCCTGCAGCCGTTGCACAACGGCGCGCGCTGCCCCGATCGAGTCCGCGCTGATGGTGTTCTTCACCTGCGACTGTGTGTAGCTCGGCAGGGTGTCGACGGGGATGGAGGTCGTCTCAGAGACATGGGAGAGTGAAATCGGCCCGATCGTCTGTTGAACGCCCTGGAATACTGCGACCTTGCCGTCGGAAACGCCGACGAAGTACCTGCTCTGGGTCCACTGGTAGCTGAGGAGAAGTCCGATGGCAATGGCGATCGCGACGACGATGCTGCCGATCAGCCAGGTTCGCTTGCGCCGACGGCTGCGCCGTCGACCCTCGTCGATGAGTTCGTCGAGGTAGTCGTCCGACTGCGCTTCGAAGTGGCTGGGCTGCACGGGGCGCGGGTGCAGGCGGATGCCGGGAATCCTGGTGCTGCGCCGGCCGGGAGCGCCGTCGAAGGCGATCGGCTTCGACGCGGCCCCGACCGTCTGCGCGATGTAGGTGCTGCCGGTGAACGATTCGCTGATGTCGACGATCACGATGGTCACGTTGTCGGGCGCCCCGTGGTCGAGGCTCTCGCTCACCAGGAGGTCGGCGACCTCCTCTGGCGTGGCTGTTCCAGACAGAGCCTCGGCGATCTGCTCGTTCTCGACGACACCCGTCAGCCCGTCTGAACAGAGCAGCCACCGGTCACCCGGTCGGGTGTCCATGACCTGCAGGTCGACGTCAGGCGTCGAATCCACGTCCCCGAGCACACGCATGAGAACCGACCGTCGAGGATGGACTTTGGCTTCTTCTGCCGTGATTCTGCCGTTGTCGACCAGTCGCTGAACGAAGGTGTGGTCGGTGGTGATCTGAGTGAGTTTGCCATCGCGATAGCGGTAGATTCGTGAGTCGCCGATGTGCGCCAGAGCCACACTGTGCCCGACTCGCACGAGGGCGCTCAGTGTCGTGCCCATGCCAGTGAGCTCCGGATGCTCGTACACCGCTTCGGCCAGGATGGCGTTCGCGCTGACAATCGCCTCCTGCAGGGCGAATTCCGCATCGACGGCCGAGCTGTACTCGCCGTCGATCTCCAGCAGCTTGTTCAGGGCCAGGGCGCTCGCGACATCGCCACCGGCATGCCCGCCCATGCCGTCCGCGACCGCGAACAGGGACTTGCCGGCGTACCCGGAGTCCTGGTTGTTCGAGCGCACCTTACCGACATGGGAGACGGCTGCGCTTGCGGTCACTAACGCCATTGTGTGGATTCCCTGCCGCTAGCGCCGGAGTTCAAAACTGGTTGACCCAATTTTGATCGGCGTGTTCAGCGGGACAGGAGTGGGTTGGGTGACGCGCTTACCGTCAAGAAAAGTCCCATTGGTCGAGTCGAGGTCCTGGATGACCCACTCATTGTTCCAATTGAGAAGCCGGGCGTGATGGGTCGAAGTGTAGTCGTCGCGGATCACGACGCTGGAATCCGTTGAGCGACCGATGGTCAGCGGTTCGACACCGAGTTCGATCTCGGTGCCGCCCTTGGTGCCCGAGGTGATCACCAGCTTGTGTGCGTTGCTCGTCGTTGCACGAGGGTGCACCCCGGCACTGGAACCTTCCAAGGGTGTGAAGACCGGGATCTTCGACTGCGGTGGCGGGGTCGGTGGGTGAGATGGAGCGAGCGGAGTCGCTGACGCTGCGGCACCGACGACGACGCCAGCTACGGGTGGTGCCCCTCGCGGGGGCTGTTGCGCACCTACCGCGCCGACCCCGGCGCCTGCAGTGGTGTTGGCGCCCGGAAACGGGTCGGCGGGCGCTGCCGCTGCAGAGGGGTCGCGCATCTTGCGCACGCGCTGGCCGAAGAGGTCGGAGCGCATCGCGTAGACGATCACGAAGACGAAGACCCAGAGAAGCGCGAGGAATCCGAATCGCAGGATGAGCAGGGTGAGTTCACTCATAGGTCCCACCGGAATCCGCCGGGATCAGGATGCTCCTGGTCGACTGGCGAGTCGTTCGGGATCACGGGGGCGCCGGCGGCAGATTGCTCCTGCTGCGCTGGCCGGGCAGCGTTCGCCGGCCGATCTACGGGAATCGGACGAGCCGACTCGCTCGGCGCCTGCGCAGCGGCAGTGGTGTCGTGGGTCTGGGCCAGCACTCGGAAGACGACCCTGGTGCGCCCGATCTGAATCACCGAGTCGGGTTCGAGTATCGCCCTGCTGAAGGCCTGGCCATTCAGTTGCGACCCGTTCGTGGAGCCGAGGTCTCTCGCCTCTGCCTTGTGGCCGTCCCAGAGGACCTCGATGTGCTTTCGCGAGATGCCTGTGTCGTCGACGGTGATGTCGGCCTCACGACCGCGACCGATGATGGTGCGGCTTGCCGTGAGTGGGTAACGCTTGCCCCCGACATCTATCACGGGGGTCCAGGTGACGTCTCGCTGGATGGTCGAACTCACGATCTCGAGAACACCGGTGCTCAGCTTGGCGACCTCGGTGAGCTTCACGCTGATGCCACCTGCGAACTGGAAACTCTGGGTCGTGGCGTGTTTCTGCACGATCTCAGTCAGGTCGTCGATGAGTGTGGGGCCGATGGCACTCATGCGCTGGAAATCGCTTGAACTCAGGTTCACCACAAAACTGTTCGGCACCAGGATGCGGTCGCGGGAGACCACCGCCGCCTTGGTATCAAGCTCGCGCTTCAATGCGGAGCCGATCTCAACCGGTTGCAGCCCCGAACGAAAGGTCTTGGCGAATGCGCCGTTGACAGCACGTTCGAGACCCTTCTCGAAGTTGTCCAGTATTCCCACTCGTCTCCCATGATCGGTGCGACAGACGCAGGGGTCTGCACAAGGTTCCGGCCTGAATGCTATGACAGATGTTACTTGCCGTTGGTGTTAAAGCACTGCGGCGGCGAATTTGTGTGAACTTCGGAGCTTCATCGAGCCCTGTGGAGGACGCGTCGTGCTCGAGCGTCATTTCGGATTCCGCCCAAGGGGTGCTAACCTCGCTGAGTTGGCGCGAGTGGCGGAATTGGTAGACGCGCACGGTTCAGGTCCGTGTGTTCGTAAGGACGTGGGGGTTCAAGTCCCCCTTCGCGCACCAGCAGTTGAAGGCCCCCGACCGGTATGAAACCGGCCTGGGGCCTTCGTCGTCTGGCCTCGTGGGCAGGGAGGCTGTTCAGGTGCACGGGATTCCGGCCTACGACTTTCCGATCATCCATACCCGATGCTTTAAAGCATCAGGTTCCAACGCTCTGGCCAGCCATGGTTCTGGCAAGTATTCATGAGGTATGTCTGAACCGCAGTCCGAAGCCTCCCGCGTTGTCGGCGAGCGCATTCGTGCAACCCGGCTCAAGCTCGGGCTGAGCCAGGAAGACATCGCCGACCTGGCGGAGATGCACGTCACCAATGTGGGCAAGATCGAGCGGGGTCAGGCGAACCCCACACTCTCGACGCTGGTGAGCCTGGCCGGCGCCCTCAATGTCGATGCCGCCGAATGGATCGCTAACCTGACGACTGCGATGCTCCCGGAGCGCACGCACACGGTGACGGCCGCTGACCTGATTCGGGAACGCCACCGCCTGGCGCGCTGACGACCCCGAGGGTCAGTCGGCCATCCGGAGGCTCTACACGCCCTAGATGAGAAGCGACCGCAGCTGGTCGACAGAGTGCACGATGGCGATCGCGCCTTCGGCCTCGGCCGGTGAGCCGTAACCCCACTCGACCATGATCGGCGGGATTCCGTGTTCGGCCGCGCCCTCCATGTCGTGGATGCGGTCGCCCACGAGCACGAGATTCGAGAGGTCGACATCAAGGGCACGAAGGCGAACCAGTGCTTCGTCGATCACGTCGGCCTTGGCACTTCGCGTCTCGTCTTCGCTCGCACCAGTGATCACGACGAACGCGTGGCTGAGATCGAGGTGCTCGAGAATCCGATGTGCCTGAACCTCAGATTTCGAGGTGGTGATGGCCAGCGGAATGCCGGACTTGTGCAGGAACTTCACGAGGCCGACCATGCCGGGGAACGTCACGGCGTCGTCTTGTGGCCCTTCGCTGGCAGCCAGGTCGCGGTAGACGAGCAGCGCTTCCTTGGCCTCGAACTCATTCATGCCGGCAACCAGTTCGAACCCGATGAGAATGGGGGGCCCGACAAAGTGCACCAGTTCTTCTGGCGGCGGCACCGGGCGCCCGAGCGCAGCGAGCGTTCGCGACAGTCTCCCGATGATTCCGGGCGCCGAGTCGGTGATCGTGCCGTCGAGGTCGAAGAGAATGCACGACCACGGCTTGTGTTTCGGGTCAAGTGGAGTAGTCATCCGGGCAATTCTAGGGCTCCGTTGTCACAGGCTCTTTTCCCGGCGAATTACACTCGCCAGATAGAACACGCATCTGCTCCCCAGAAAAAAGTGACCGCCGGCCTGGTTTTCACGGTGGTACTCGTTGTACTCGCTGCGATCGTGGTGGCCACGGGCATCCTGCCGGCCTCGGACTCAGTGGCGCTGCTCGAGCGAGTGGGCCCGGTGCTCGGGTTCGTCGTCGGCATCACCATCGTCACTGAACTTGCTGCCGATGCCGGGCTGTTCGCCGTACTCTCTGACCGACTGGCCCGCTGGGGCGGCCGCAGGGTATGGATGCTCTGGCTCTTCGTTCTCGTTCTCGCAACGTTCAGCACGATCTTCCTCTCGCTCGATACGACTGCGGTGCTCGTGACGCCCGTCGTCGTGCTGCTCGCCCTGCACGCGGGGATCTCCCCCATTCCCTTCGCCATCGCCACCGTGTGGCTCGCCAACACGGCGTCGCTGCTGCTGCCGATCTCGAACCTGACGAACCTGCTTGCGGCTGAACAGATGTCGGGGGGCAGCCCGCTGGCTTTCGCGAGCATAGTGTGGGCGCCGGCTGCGGTGGGCGTCGTGGTTCCGGTGGTCATTCTCTCGCTGCTGTTCCGCCGGCGTCTGCGGGGCAGCTATGACGTGCCAGAGCGTGCAGCCGTGGCCGATCGCACCCTCCTGGTGATCTCGGCCGTCGTCGTCGTCATTCTGCTCCCGGCGCTGGTGTCGGGGGTGCCGGTGTGGATTCCCGCAAGCATCGGAGCGCTCGTGCTTCTGGTCGCGTTCGTGGTGCGCCGGCCTGCAACGCTTCGCTGGAGACTCATTCCGTGGTCTCCGGTCGCGATCGCTGCTGGGCTCTTCGTGCTCGTCGAAGCCGCCCAGGTGCACGGGCTCTCGGATGCTGTCGCCGCCGTCTCCGGTTCGGGCGAGTCGTTTCCCGCCCTCCTCCAGCTCTCGGGGCTCGGGGCCCTGTCGGCCAATGGCATCAACAACCTGCCTGCCTATCTGGTTCTGGAACCGGCGGCCGGTTCACCCGCGAGGCTGGCCGCACTGTTGATCGGCGTGAACCTGGGGCCGCTCATCACGCCATGGGCATCGCTCGCGACTCTGTTGTGGCACCAGCGCGTCACAGCTCTCGGGGTCTCGGTGCCGTGGTCGCGTTTTGTTGTGCTCGGTCTCGTCGGTGTCGCTGTCCTGCTGCCGCTGGCGACCCTGGCCCTCTGGCTGACAACCGGCGCCCCCTGACCCTGCGGGCTGCTCGCGGCGAACCCAACGGGGTCAATGGGAAGCGGCGGCGTGTACGTCGCTTCCCATGTTTCCCGGGGAGCAGACCTCAGCTCCGCAAGCTCTCCCAGCAGTTCGCCGCAGAGGCGGCGGCGAACCAGACAGTTCAAAACAGTGTGGGGACCCCGCTGTCGAGGCCGCGCATGGCATCGTAGTCGAGCAACAGGGTGCGGATTCCGCGGTCGTGCGCCAGGGTGCGGGCCTGTGGCTTGATCTCCTGGGCTGCGAAGATTCCCGTCACCGGAGCAAGGTGCGGGTCGCGATTCATCAGTTCGAGGTAACGGGTGAGTTGTTCGACACCGTCGATGTCTCCACGCCGCTTGAGTTCCACCGCAACTGCTGCCCCGTTCGCGTCTCGGGCGAGAATGTCGACAGGGCCGATTGCCGTCATGTATTCGCGGCGAACGAGGGTGTGCCCCTCTCCCAGCAGTTCGATCTGTTCGGCGAGCAGCTTCTGGAGATGCGCCTCGACGCCGTCTTTGATCAGCCCGGGGTCGATTCCCAGGTCATGGGAGGTGTCGGTGAACACTTCATGGATCGACACGACGAGGAGGTCGGCCGTCTTCGCGTGAGTGACCTTCCAGAGTTCGGTGATGCCGGCATCCTGCTGCTCGTCGTCTGGGGCGAGGATCTGCAGCGTGCAGGGTGGGCTCATCCAGTTGAGCGGCTTGTACGAGCCCCCGTCGGAGTGCACCAGAATGCTGCCGTCGTTCTTCAGCATGAGCAGGCGTGTGGCCAGGGGCAGGTGGGCGCTCAGCCTCCCCGCGTAGTCAACGGCACATTTCGCAATAACAAGTCGCACCCCGAAAGCCTACGAGGTTCTGCGGGCGAATCTGCCGGTGAGTTCGCGGGCCGCAGGGGCCGCGAGGGCCGCGAGGACGAGCAGCGCAAGTACGACGTACAGCGCGTTCAGGATGCCGAATTGCTGGCCGAGAAAGCCGAGCAGCGGCGGGCCGGCAAGGAAGGCGACGTAGCCGATGATTGCGACCGCGCTGACCCGGGCGGCAGCCGTCTTGGGGTCGTCGGAGGCCGCGGAGATTCCGACCGGGAACCCGAGCGACGACCCGATTCCCCACAGCGCAGCGCCCAGCATGGCCGACCAGAGCGCGGGAGTGAGAATGAAGATGAGCAGGCCGATGGCACCGACGAGGGCAGACCACCGCAGCACCGGCACACGGCCGAGCCGGTCGAGAATGGGGCCGCCTGCGACGCGGCCGACGGTCATCGCCACCACGAAGACACCGAACATCAGCGCACCGGTCGTATTGCTCTGGTTGTGGCCGTCGACGGTGGCCAGGGCGATCCAGTCGTTGGCTGACCCCTCGGCGAACGCCATGCCGAGCATGATCAGGCCGATGAGCAGCAGCCTCGAATCGGCCCAGACGGCCAAGCCTTCCCTGACCCGCACGCGAAAGGGAGTCTTCGCGCTGGTCGAGGGGTCTTCGACATCTACTTCGTGGGGGATGAATCGCACGACTACAACGCCCGTGAGGATGATGAGAACGGCCAAGGCCGTGAGATGCCAGGAGACAGGAATGCCGAGGCCAGAAGCGGCAGCGCCGATGAGAGCGCCGATCACTGTGCCCAGGCTGAAGAAGGCATGCATCAACGGGAGAAGCGTTCGACCGATCGCACGCTCCGCTGCTGCTCCCTCCACGTTCATCGTCACGTCGAGTGAGCCGTTGCCGAATCCGAGAACGGCGAGGAACACGGTTGCAAGGAAGGGCTCAGGAAACACGGCAGCAGAGATTCCCGCTCCAGCGAGACCGATGCCGTTCAGACTGAGCGAGAGGATCACTGCCCCCCGAGGGCCGAGCCTGGCGATGAATTGCGGGGCGACGACGAGACCGAGGATGGCCCCGAACGACAGGCCGAGGATCATCAGGCCCACAGCCGAGGTGTCAAGGCCGAGTTCGTCGCGCACTGCCGGAAGTCGGGAAACCCAGGTGGCGATGGAGAGCCCGCTGAGGGTGAAGATCACGAAGACGGCATTCCGCCAGGCAATGAGGTGCAAGCGGGTCGCCGACTGCGGGGCGGCTGGCTGGGTCATGGTGATTCCTTGGGAACAAGCTCAGGATGCGGAGTCCGACGGGGGGATCTGTCAAAGTCGAATCGATTCGATTTCTTTGGACTACGCTATTCGATGTGAGTGCACACAATCAACCTCACCCGGGCACACCGGTGCGGCCCACGCTGGCCGATGTGGCAAAGCGTGCGGGAGTCTCGGGCTCGACAGCATCCATTGCTTTCAGCGGTGACGGCTCGATTTCGGCCAAGACGCGCGACCGGGTGTTGAAGGCGGCCGAGGAACTCAACTATGCCGGCCCCGACCCGCGAGCCAGATCGCTGCGCCAGGGGCGTTCGGGCATCGTCGGGGTGATTCTCGAAGACCGTGTGCTGAACTCCTTTCGCGATCCGATGATGATTGCGGCACTCGACGGCATTTCGCAGGAGCTCGGTGAGAGCGATGGGATGCTGCTGCTGACGTGGAACGGTGAAGGGGAGTCGAGCATCCAGACCGCGGTCTTCGATGCGGCGATCTTCATGGGCTGCAGCCCGCACCTGGCGCGTTCCATTGAGATCATGAGGCAGCGGAACATTCCGATGGTGGCGATCGAGGGCCAGCGGTTCGATGGGGTTCTGAGCGTCAGTCTCGACAATCGCGCGGCGTCGGCGACGATTGCCCGGCATGTGTTCGATCTCGGGCACCGCCGGGTTGCCACAATCACTCTTCCACTCGACTCCAACCGGATTCTGCGCCCGCTCACCGAGGAGATAGAGGCCTCGGCAACCACAGCTACCTCGATCGACAGACTCGCCGGTGCGCGCGACGTTTTTGCGGGCCTGGGGGGAGCTGTCGCTCGGCTGTCATCGAGCGACGAGGGCTACGAGGCCGCTCTGTCGGTACTGGATGCTGCACCCGCGGATCGCCCGACAGCCATCATCGCGCAGAGCGACCTCCTGGCAGTGGGCGCTATTCGTGCAGCAGAATCCCTGGGACTCTCCGTGCCAGGCGATCTCACGGTCGTCGGATTCGATGGCCTGCGTATCGAGGGAATGAGCGACTACGACCTCACCACCATGGTGCAGCCGGCCACCGAGAAGGGAAGAGCCGCAGGGCTTGCGGTGACCCAGCTGCTCTCCGGGCGGGAGTCCGGTGACGTCAGCTTGACTTCGTACTTGCACGTGGGCAACACCTCAGGACCCGTGCCGGACTGATGGCGCGTCGGCTCGTCGGCCCACCTCGTAGGATCGAAGGATGACCTCAGCCCTGCAGGTGCGCGGAACCGTGACACTGCTGGGCACAGCGGTAGTCGGTCGCCTGCCGCAGGCCATGAGTTCGCTCGCGATTGTGCGTCTCGTTCGCGACCAGGGTGGTGATTTTGTTCTCGCGTCGCTGCTGACAGCGGTGTACGTGGCATTCAGCGTGGTTGGCCAGCCCCTGCTGAGCAGGCTGATCGACCGCTTCGGCCGGCCTCGCGTGATTCTTCTGGGTTCGGCGGCGTTGGCAACGCTCTCGCTGTGTGTGCTTTCGTTCGCGGCGGTGCAGGCCCCCGCATTCGCCGTCGTGCTCGCGGCGCTCGCCGGCCTCGCCACTCCACCGCTGGAGTCGAGCCTTCGCTCGCTCTGGCCGCGCATGATGAGCCCAGGCAGACAACTCGCCTCGGCTTTCAGCTTCGATGCCGCCGCCCAGGAGACGCTCTTCATCACGGGCCCTCTCGTCACGGCCGTGGGTATCCTGCTGTTCGGGGCCCAGGGAAACGTGCTCTTCATGGCTGCGCTCGGCCTGATCGGAACAGCGGCGTTCACCGCACACCGTCAGCTGCGACGGGTCGAAGGTCACGTGCGTGAAGCCTTGTCTGCGATGGATGCCCGGCCCCTGCTCAGCCTCGCACCGTTTCGACGACTGGCGCTCGTGCAACTGACCGTCGGTGTGCCCCTGGGGTCGCTCACGATCGTCGTGACCGGCTACGGAGAGCATGTCGGTCTGCCCGCCGTCGGCGCGTGGGCGCTCGCGATCAATGCTGCCGGGGGTCTGACCGGTGCATTGCTCGTTGCGCGGTTCCCCTTTCACACTTCGCCCAATTCGAGTATTCGCTGGCAGGTATTGGCACTGGCTGTGCTCTATGTGCCGCTGACCTTCGTCGATGCCCCGGTCTGGTTCTGGTTTGTGTCCGTCTTCGCGTCAGGACTGATGCTTCCGCCCCTGCTGACGCAGGTTTTCACGCAGACAGAACGCCTGGTACCGTCCGCACGCCTGAACGAAGGAAACGCCTGGGTCGTCAGTTCTCTCACGCTCGGGATCGCCCTCGGTACTCTGCTGTCGGGTGCGATCTCAGACGCGGTGCCGGGTGCATCCGGGATCGTCGTGGCGATGCTCGCCGGGGCCGCGACGACTCTGATCGGCGCAGCTATCGCAGCCCCGAGCGCGCTGGCGGCACTCGCGGAATAGGGTGGGTGCATGCAGCTCACGGTTCTCGGCACAGCCACCCCCTATCCCGTGCCGGGCAACGCGTGCTCTGGCTACCTCTTACAGGGGGCGCTCACTTCCGGTCACCCCACGACTATCTGGATCGATGCTGGAACAGGCACCCTTGCCGAACTTCAACGGAGCACAAGGGTCGACGAAATCGACGCGATCTGGATCTCACACCGGCACGCGGACCACACGGCCGATCTCCTGGTGGCCTACTATGCGCTCCGGCACAGCTCGCTTCGGCCGACGGCGAAGATCCGCGTGATCGGGCCGGAAGCGCTGGCCGACAGGCTCGCCGAATTCCTGGGCCCGGATGCTGTGCAGGGCTTGCACGAGGTGTTCGAGTTCACCGAGATGAGCGGCTGGGGCGAAACAATCATCGGCGACCTCACGCTCGCGTGGGGGCCCGTGGCACACGGAGTTCCTGCGTTCGCATTGACCGTCACCGATGGCCGCACATCGTTCACCTACTCGGGAGACACTGCGCCCTGCACGTCTCTGGTGGAGATGGCTGAGAAATCGGCAACGCTGCTGTGCGAAGCGGGGTATTCCCGTGAGGCATTGGGTGCCGAAGCAGTGCACCACACACCGGAGGACGCCGCCAGAACGGCGGCTGCCGCGGGGGCCCTGACGATCATCCTGACGCACTTGGCCGATGACCTCGACCCGGCCGACGCGGTGAGACGGGTGCATGACGCGTTCGCCGGTGCGATCATTCTCGCCGAGCCGGGCCTGACGTTCACGGTGTGAACCTGTGGCTGGTCAGCGGGAGAGGCCGGGGACGATCCACGCTGATGTTCGGGCCCGGAGGCCGAGCGTCAGCGCCCGCGCCCCGATGTAGCCGTAGCCGAACGCCGCCCACAACCAGACGAGCGCCAGGTCGCCGCCGGGATGGGCGGCGATCACGACGGCCAGGAGCGGCGCGTAGCACGCCAGATTCACCACGCCGGTCAGGGCGAGGTACCGGGCGTCACCCGCGCCGATGAGTACCCCGTCGAGAACGAAGACGAACCCGGCGAGAGGAATTCCGACGGCCATCGTGTAGAGGGTGACGGTCAAGGCGCGCTGCACGTCGATGCTCGGTGAGAACACCGGGCCCAGAAGCGGCGCTGTGCTCGCGAGCAGGAGCCCCAGCACGGTGCCCGCACCGAGACCCCAGAGCACCAGGCGCCGGGTGATCTGCTTCACGCCTGTGGTGTCCGATGCACCGAGACGATGCCCGATGAGGGCCTGGCCGGCGATGGCGAGTGAATCCAGAACGAGTGCGAGAGCCGTGAACAGGGTCAGTGCGATCTGGAACGCGCCCAGCTGTGCTGTGCCGAAGGTCGCGGCTACCGCAGGGGTGGCGAGCATAGCGGCTCGCAGGCTCGCTGTTCGCAGAAAGAGCCAACCACCGGATGCCGCGGCCGAACCGACACCGTCGAGTCCAGGGCGCAGGCTCGCACCACTCTGCCTGGCCGCTCGGACCGCGATGACGAGGTAGACCCCGGCCATGGCCCACTGGGCGACAACGGTTCCGGCGGCTGAGCCGGCTATGCCCCAGCCGAATCCATAGATGAAGAGTGCATTGAGGCCAGCGTTGGCGGCGAACCCGGCGACGGCGACCACCAGGGGTGTTCTTGTGTCCTGCAATCCCCGCAGAAGGCCGGTTGCGGCGATGACGAGCAGCATCGCCGGAAGGCCGGCCAGCGAGATCGTGAGATACGTGTTCGCATCGGCGGCGATGGCGGGATCGCTCGTGAATATTCCGATCACGGCATGTGACGTGACAATCCCGAGCGCGACCACCAGGATTCCGAGCCCAAGTGCGAGCCACAGCCCGTCGATGCCCGCCTTGATGGCGCCGGTTCGGTCGCCGGCACCGAGCCTCCTGGCCACAGCTGGTGTCGTTGCATAGGCCAGGAAGATGAGCAGGCCGATGGCAGTCTGGATGATCGCACTGGCGATGCCGAGGGCGGCGAGTGGTACCTCGCCCAGGTGGCCGACCAGGGCAGTGTCGGTGAGCAGGAACAGTGGCTCGGCGATGAGCGCACCCAGGGCGGGAATCGCGAGCCGCAGGATGTCTCTGTCGACCGCTGGGTTTTGCACAGGCACGCCTAAGTATGCTTGAGCCATGAGCTCATCGGGTATCGAAACCACCTCACTCGACCCTGCGACCCGCGCGCAGGACGACCTGTTCAGGCACGTCAACGGGCGCTGGATCGCCACGACCGAGATCCCTGAGGACAAGGCGCGCTGGGGGTCGTTCTACCTGCTCGCCGAGGCCGCCGAGAAGGCCGTGCAGGAGATCATCATCGAGGCGCAGGGCGCCGCGGAGGGCAGCGAAGAGCGCAAGTTCGGGGACCTCTATACGAGCTTCATGGACGAGGCGCGCATCGAGGAGCTGGGCGCGACGCCCATCCAATCCCAGCTGAATGAAGTGCAGTCGATCACCACACTCGAGGACTTCGTGCGGGCGGTCGGGCGTCTCGAGCGACAGGGCGTCGGCGGCTTCTTCGGACTCTTCGTCGACAACGACCCGGGCAATCCCGAGCGCTACCTCGTATTCGTCGAGCAGGGCGGCATCTCTCTGCCCGACGAGAGCTACTACCGCGAGGAGAAATTCGCCGCCATCCGTGAGGCGTACCTCGCTCACGTGCAACGCATGTTCGAACTCGCAGGCTTCGACGCCAGCTCTGTCGACCGGGCGGCCAGGGTCTTAGCGCTCGAGACCGAGATCGCCTCGAAGCACTGGGACAACGTGAAGACACGTGATGCCCAGGCCACCTACAACCTGCTGTCGTGGGCCGAGCTGCTGGCCCTGTTCGCTGGCTCTGCCGACGAGACCTCGCCCGCGGGATCGCTCACCCTGTGGCGTGACGCGCTCGATGCTCCTGCAGCCGTCTTCGATGAAATCGTTGTGCGCGAGCCCAGTTTTCTCGAAGGCCTCTCCTCCCTCATCACGGCCGACAGACTCGAATCCTGGAAGGACTGGCTGACCTGGAAGGTCGTGCACGGCGCCGCAGCGCTGCTGCCGGAGCAGTTCGTCGAGGAGAACTTCGACTTCTACGGTCGTACGCTGACCGGCACGCCGTCGATGCGTGCACGCTGGAAGCGTGGCGTCTCCCTGGTCGAGGGTTCGATGGGTGAAGCCGTGGGCCGCATCTACGTCGAGCGCCACTTCCCGAAGACCGCCAAAGCTGCCATGGACGTGTTGGTTGCCAACCTGATCGAGGCCTATCGCCAGTCGATCACCGACCTCGCCTGGATGACCCCGGAGACCCGCCAGCGCGCACTCGATAAACTCGACAAGTTCACGCCGAAGATCGGCTTTCCGGTGAAATGGCGCGACTATTCGGCGCTCGATCTCACTGCCGACAGCCTGTTCGCCAACGTGCGGGCGACGAGCGAGTTCGAGTTCCAGCGTGAACTCGGCAAGGTCGGCAGGCCGCTCGACCGCGACGAGTGGTTCATGACTCCCCAGACCATCAACGCGTACTACAACCCCGGGTTCAACGAGATCGTGTTCCCTGCGGCCATCCTGCAGCTGCCGTTCTTCGACGAGTCACGGGATGCTGCAGCCAACTACGGCGCAATCGGAGCGGTGATCGGGCACGAGATCGGCCACGGTTTCGACGACCAGGGTTCGCGATTCGACGGAGACGGGCGCCTGACGGACTGGTGGACGGCCGATGACCGCGAGGCTTTCGAAAAGCTGACAGCCTCGTTGATCGAACAGTATGACGCCCTTGCGCCCGCCCAGGTGCCCGACCACCACGTGAACGGCGCACTGACGATCGGTGAGAACATTGGCGATCTGGGCGGACTCGGCATAGCGTGGAAGGCGTACCTCATTTCGCTGGGTTCGAACCCGCCCCCGGTGATCGACGGTATGACCGGCGCCCAGCGATTCTTCCTGTCGTGGGCTCAGGCGTGGCAGCAGAAGTCCCGAGACGAAGAGGTGATCCGCCTGCTGGCGATCGACCCCCACTCGCCGAATGAATTCCGCTGCAACCAGATCGTGCGCAACATTCCCGAGTTCTACGAAGCGTTCGGCGTCACAGACGACGATGCCCTGTGGTTGGCCCCGGAATCCCGCGTCGCCATCTGGTGAATTCGGCACGAATCACTCTCGCGCCCCAGACAGCAACGCCACGACGTTGCCCGAACAAGGATCGGCGGTGAAGCAGACCATGCGGAAGGATCGGCGCAGAGCCCAGCCCGAGCTGCCCAGCGGTCGTCGGTCGAGCGCCCCGTCGCACGACACCGACACGTTCAAGCGTGGTTTCGTCTCGCTGACCAAGCTCGCCCTCTCCGGGGTTCAGATCACGGCGTCGGCACTCGATGTCACTACAGAGAAGGTGCTCTTCTCGATCGACGACCACCTCTCTGTACCCACCGCGAGCCTCGGTAAGGTCATCCTGCTCATCGAGGTCGCGGCCCGGCTGACCCAGCGAGATGGGTCTGCGCATGGCCTGCTCGATCGCACGGTCGCCGACTCCGCTGCGGGCACAGGGCTCTGGCAGCACCTGCAGATTCCGACGATGCCGGTCGCCGACCTCGCCGTGCTGGTCGGCCAGTCCAGTGACAATCTCGCCACCAATGTTCTGCTGCGGCACATCGGGCTCGACGCGGTGCGGGCCAGGGGCGAAGCGCTGGGCCTGAACCGCACGTTCCTTCTCGACAAAGTACGCGATCACCGCGGCCCCGATGATGCACCCCACCTCTCTGTTGGTTCGGCGCGCGAACTCAGCACACTGTTCCGCGACCTCGCGGAGGGTTCCGTCGTCGATGTGGCGACGAGCCAGCAGGTTCTGGCCTGGCTCGGGCTCAGCGCCGACCTGTCGATGGTGGCCAGCGCGTTCGGGCTCGACCCGCTTTCGCACGTGCACTCCGACCACGGCTTGCTCCTGGTGAACAAGACGGGGTCAGGCCCGGGCATCCGTTCAGAAGTGGGCATACTTCGGGGCCCGCGAGCCAGCGTCAGCTATGCCGTGACAATGCGCTTCAATGATGAGGAGCTCACCTCGCGGCTGGCTGTGCTCGACGGCATGCGTACCCTCGGCACCGACATTCTGGAGTACGTGTACTGAGGTACTCGTCGATTTTCCCGAAAGCGCAGCATTGTGCTCGAATTCTCGCACTTCGGGGAAAGTCGATCGTCTCCTGGCCGGGGAGCTTGCGAGGAGCACGAGGTGAGAAGCGCCTCAGGCGGTTTGCGCGGGCGGTGTCTGAGGGAGCTGCACGGGCAGGTGAGCGGTGCCGAGTTTGGTCACCGGTGCGGCCGCCGGCTCCGGATGCACTCCGAACAGTGTCTCGAGCGCGGCGACGAACGATTCGCCCTCGCCGGCGCGGGCGAGTTCGCGGGCATGGACGGAGGGGGTGTGCAGGAGCACGCTGACGAGGTGTCGGAGCGCCCGCTCGGTCTCCGGGGTATGGTCGCCGCGCGCTTCTGCGCGGGCGATCTCGGCGTCGAGCACGTCGAAGAAGTGGGAACGCAGGGCCACGACGGCCGGGGTCACTTCTGCCTCGACGCGGGCAGCGGTGAACTCTGCAGCGGCCTCATCGACCATGGCCCGCGCGCTGGTCGTCGAAGCGAACTCGTCGATCGGCGCGTGCAGGCTGATCGTCTCGAGGTCGAGGAGTTCGACGCCGGTGATCTCGGCCACGGCGGGCTCGACGTTGCGGGGCAGCCCGAGGTCGATGACCAGGCGGCGCTGCAGGGCTCCGGCCGTGGCAAGGGCGGCCGTGAAGTGGTCGGCTTTCAGCACCGTCACGGGTGACTGGCTTGCCGTGACGACGATGTCGGAAGTGGCTATGGCGTCGACCAGCCCGTCACCGAAGACCTGCGGAATCGCGAGGCGCTCGGCGAACGGCGCCGTGCGTGACGAGGGCGAGTAGACCGTGAAATCGGTGACACCGCGTTCCTGCAGCGCTGTGAGGCTGACCCGCGCGTACTTGCCTGTGCCCACGAGCAGCACGCGAGTGGCGCTCCAGTCGGTGACGCGGCTTTCCGCGAGCTCCAGCGCGAGCCTCACCAGCGACCGGCCGGCACCCCCGAGCCCTGTCTTGGTCTTGACGTCGCGGGAGGTGTGTGAAGCCCGCTGGAAGAGGCGTTCGAGCGCCGAAGATGTGGTGCCGTCGTCGCGGGCCGACTGGAGTGCGCGCTTCACCTGGCCGGCGATCTCGTCTTCGCCCACGACCACCGATTCGAGCCCGCTCGAGACGGAGAAGAGGTGCTCGGTGACGAGATCTCCTGAGAGAACACTGACAATATCTGCAACGGTCGACGATTCGACGGCCGAGGCCGCGCTCACGGCTTCGATGACCTCGCGAGTGGCGATCCGGTGGCCGGCAGCGTGGGAGTCGTCGATGTCGAGGTAGGCCTCGAAGCGATTGCACGTTGCGAGAATGACCGCACCCGTGATGAAGTCGCTGTTCAGCACGAGCGTGCGAGCGGCTGTCGGTGCGCCGACGGAGAGCTTCTCGAGCACGTCGAAGCTCGCATTCCGGTGGCTTGCAGTAAGACAGATCAGCACTGACTCATGATATCCGCGAATTGCCCCGTGAAGCTCGGGACCATAGTCCTGCCCCGGGTTCGGGTTGTCGCAGACACCAGTGAGACACTGTTCGATGTGAACTCAGACATCAAGACGGTCGACGCCCAGGTATTGCCGGCGTCGCACCCGCTGCAAGACGGCCGCACCTCGTCATCTCGTCTCATCACGACCTACCAGGGCGTTCGCGGGCAGGTCACGCCGGTGTGGTTCATGCGCCAGGCCGGGCGATCGCTGCCCGAGTACCGGAGCCTGCGCATCGGCACCGAAATGCTCGACGCGTGTCTCGACCCGGCGATGGCGAGCGAGATAACGCTGCAGCCCGTTCGGCGTCACGGCGTCGACGCGGCCATCTTCTTCAGTGACATCGTCGTTCCGATGAAGCTGGCCGGCGTCGACGTGACCATCGTTCCCGGTCGTGGGCCCGTTCTGGCTCACCCGGTTCGAACGGCGGCGGATGTTCGGGCACTTCCCGCGCTCGACGAAGCCGCCCTCTCCCCCATCGCCGACGCGGTTGCCCTCACCGTCGCCGCTCTCGGTGACACGCCGCTGATCGGTTTCGCCGGAGCCCCCTTCACCCTGGCCGCCTACCTCGTCGAAGGTGGCCCATCGAAGGACCACCTCGCTGCACGCACGCTCATGCATTCCGATCCGACAGCGTGGGCCGAGCTCATGGAGTGGACCGCCACGATCACCGGCGCATTCCTGCGGGCGCAGATCATGGCCGGCGCCAGCGCAGCGCAGCTCTTCGATTCGTGGGCCGGGGCCTTGTCGCTCGCGGACTACACCTCGAAGGTCGCCCCCGCATCGGCCCAGGCACTGTCGAGTGTGCACGGTCTCGGGTACACCAGCGCATCGGGCTCCCCGGCAGGCGATGCGCGCACGGTGCCGATTGTGCATTTCGGTGTCGGAACTGGCGAACTGCTGAAAGCGATGCACGACGTCGGCGCAGATGTCGTCGGCGTCGACTACCGCATCCCGCTCGATGAGGCGTCCCGCCGTCTCGGCGGCACGGTGCCCATCCAGGGCAACATCGATCCCGCCCTTCTCGCCGCACCGTGGCCCGTGCTCGAGGCCCACGTCGTCGACGTGCTCGAGAGGGGTCTCACAGCCCCGGCACACGTACTGAACCTGGGGCACGGCGTTCCGCCCGAAACCGACCCGGCCGTTCTCACCCGGCTCGTCGAGTTCGTGCACGCGCGTTCCACCGATGCCTGAAACGCCGGAGGCCCCGTCGCCCACACCGACTCCGATGCCTGCACGAATCTCGCAGAGCGTCATCGTCATCGGTGCCGGCATCGGCGGGCTTGTTGCCGCGAGTGAGCTGGCCCTGGCTGGGCTGCGTGTCACGGTTCTCGACCGGGCGGTGGCCGCCGGAGGGTGTGTCCAGACCCACACGGTGGCGGGCATCCGGCTCGACAGTGGGGCTGAGAGCTTCGCAACCCGCGGCGGAACCGTCGAGGCGTACCTGACCGGTCTGGGCCTCGGCGACGCACTCGTCACGCCGAATCGCTCGGGGGCCTGGCTGCAGCTCGACGGATTCGCGGCCCCGCTGCCGAAGAACACCGTTCTCGGAATTCCCGGCGTGCCCCTGGCCAACGACGTGCGGGCGATTCTCGGCTGGTCGGGTTCGCTCCGCGCCCAGCTCGACAGGGTGATGCCGTTTCTGCGCGTGCGAAGAGAGACCGACCTCGGTGACCTCGTGCGCCGGCGTATGGGCTCAAAGGTGCTCGACCGGCTCGTGGCACCAATTGTCTCGGGCGTGCATTCGGCCCACCCCGACCTCGTCGACGTGCACTCCGTCGCGCCGGGATTGACTCGCGCCATGACCAACCAGGGCTCGCTCTCGGGTGCTGTCATGTCGCTGATCGCCGATCAGGGGCTCGCCCAGAAGGCGGCACCCCCAGACGCGGGCGAGCGGTCGGGAATCGATGTTGCGGCGGGTGCCAGGTCTGGTTCTGCGGTGGCCGGCATCGACGGTGGAATGTATCGACTCGTCGAGGCGCTCCAGGCCGAGTGCGAAGGGCTGGGAGTCGACATTCAGCTCGGCGTCGGCGCGACAAACGTTCGACGGGTCGCCTCTGCCGTTGCGGGTGCTGCCGAATGGATGACCGTGCTTGACGACGGCACCGTGCTCGGCTCGAACGGGGTAATCGTCGCGGCCGGCTTTCGAGCCGCTCTCGAGCTCGTGCGGAGCGCCGGGCAGGAGGGCCCCGGTGAGCCCGACGCCCTCACGCTCGCAACCCAGACCGCCGACTGGCCCGGAGCGAGCGCCGTCACGCTCGCGACTCTTGTTCTCGATGCGCCCGCGCTCGACGCGGCGCCCCGCGGCACGGGTGTGCTGGTCGCCGACGGTGTCACGACGGTCAAGGCCAAGGCACTCACCCACGCGACCGCGAAATGGCCGTGGCTGGCCCGCAACACCGGAGGCCTGCACGTTGTGCGGCTCTCGTACGGCAGGGGAGGGGAACCAGTGCCCGTCGGTGAGGTGACCCGTCGGCAGGTGCTGGCCGACGCCAGCACGCTGCTCGGGATCCCGCTCAGCGAAGAACAACTGCGCGGGTTCGCGCTCACCGAGTGGCGCGACTCGCTGGCGTTCGCGACCGTGGGTCATCGCGCGCGGGTGGATGCCGTCGTGGAGGCTGTGCACGGGCATCCCGGGCTCGAAGTGGTCGGTGCCTGGATCTCGGGCACGGGGCTTGCCTATGTCATCGATGGAGCTGCGGTCAAGGCCCGCGAGCTCGCTGCGAGTCTCTTCAGCACGTAGGGCTACGATTTACCTCTATAAGCAACTCAACGATGATCGGAGAAATCATGCGCGGAAAGCTGCTTTTCGTTGTCGGCCTCGCCACAGGCTATGTGCTCGGCGCCCGAGCGGGCAAAGCCCGGTACGAACAGATCAAGGCCGGCGCAGACAAGGTGTGGATGTCGCAGCCTGTGCAGGCTGGGGTGACCCAGGTGAAGGGTTTCGCGAACCAGCGGATCGACACCCTCTCTGGCAAGGCGGCCGACCAGGTCAAGAAGGTGCTGGGTACCGTTCTCGGGGTCAAGAAGACCACGACCACCGTCGTGAGCACCAAGCCCACCGCCAGCGATGCCAGCGTGAAGGCCGGCAGTACCAGCCCGGCAACCGCCGCGACACCCGACGCAACCGTCTAGGCGCGGGGAGCTCTCATGGCTGACCGCCCCGGCGACACACCGCACGACCCGACCTCCAGCGCACTCAACCCCAAGTCCAAGCAGTCCCTTGCCGAACTCGTCTCGGCGCTGCCGAGCCTCATCACGACTCTCGTCAAAGACGAGATCACGCTGCTCAAGGCCGAGGTAACCGCCAAGCTGACGAAGCTGGGCATCGGGGCCGGGCTCATCGCGGCTGCCCTGTTCCTGCTGTTCTTCGTATTCGCGGTGCTGGTCGCCGCTGCCGTTCTCGGCATAGCGACGGCCCTCCCAGCCTGGCTGGCCGCACTCATCGTGGCGGCCGCGTTGTTCGTTGTCGCTGCGATCCTGATCCTCGTCGGCGTGCTCTCGATCAAGAAGGGCGTGCCCCCGGTGCCCGAAGAGTCGATCACCAGCATCAAGAAGGACATCAACGCGGTAAAGGGATTGGGTGAGAAGCATGAGTGACAGCTCCACGGGAAATGCTCCCCTGGGCGCGGCCTCGAAGGCCGCCGCTGCGGGGCTGGCGAAGAACCAACCGCCGGCTCCCGAGAAGCCAGCTGATACCCGAACGCACGCTCAGATCCTCAGCGATGTCGCCAAGAATCGCAAAGACCTGCAGGAGACGCTCGACGCAATCGAGACCAAACTCAATGTTCCGAAGCAGGCGAAGCTCGCAGCGCGCCGGTTCGCGGCGCACGTCGAGACCCTCCGCGAGGAGAATCCTGCTGTTCTCGTCGCAGCAGCGGCCGGTGTCGCCGCCGTAGTGGGCGCCGCCGTCTGGTTGGGCATCCGCGCAGCTCGGCGCTGAGAACTCACGGCTCCGACTGCATCTCCCTCCCCTTTCGTGCGGGAGGCTCGATGCGGATGCACCGGGAACCTCACGCATCACAACGCACAGGCCTCACTCCACACCACCATCGATTTGCACCGAACTCCGCGAGATCCGCTCTGCATCCTGCGGCACGAAAGAAGACAATGACACTCCCGACACCCGATCGGGCGACGCACCAGGCCGATGCACCGCTCGCACCCTCCACCATCGAATCCACCTCGGAGCCCGCCGGCGAGATGGTCACCGGTTACGCGCTCTGGGCTGTCTTCCGACGCAACCCAGAGGCACCCGTCTCGTTCGACGGCTATGACGTGCCATCGATCGTCGCAGAGCTCGATGACGCTGTTCTGAGCATCGAGAGCGAAGAGGTGACCCTCCGCGGCTTCTACGACGTGTCGGGCCTCCGCGCCGACGCCGACATCATGGTCTGGATCCACGGCAGTGTTCCCGAGACGCTGCAGTGGGCACTGCGCCAGCTGCGCCGCACGGCACTGTTCACCGGGCTTCTCCCTGTGTGGAACGCCATGGGTGTTCACCGCGACGCCGAGTTCAACAAGCGCCACATGCCCTCGTTCATGCTCGGCAAGCCGCCGCAGAGCTGGGTCACGGTCTACCCCTTCGTTCGCTCGTACGAGTGGTACCTGCTTCCGGAGGCTGAGCGCAGCCAGATGCTGCGCGACCACGGAATCAAGGGTTCTGCCTTCCGAACGACCCTCGCCAACACCGTCGCGAGCTTCGCGCTCGGCGACTACGAGTGGATCCTCGCGCTCGAAGACGAGAACCTCCTGAACCTGGTCGACATGATGAGAGACCTCAGGCAGACGGATGCCCGGCGGCACGTGCGCGAAGAGGTCCCCTTCTTCACCGGCCGCCGCATCAGCACCGCCGAGATCGTCGAGGTGCTCCAGTGACCGATGTCGAGTCGCAACCTCTCGTTCGAAACGCCACAGCTGCAGCCTCGACAGGAGCCGAGCACATCGAGGTACCGGTTGCCTACGATGCCATCCTGCTCGCTTCGTTCGGCGGGCCAGAGGGCCAGGACGACGTCATCCCGTTCCTGAAGAATGTCACACGTGGGCGCGGTATCCCCGATGAACGCCTCGAAGAAGTCGCCCACCACTATCGGGCCTTCGGCGGCGTGAGCCCGATCAATGAGCAGAATCGCCAGTTGAAGGTCGCGCTCGAGGCAGAGCTCGTCTCCCGCGGCATCGACCTGCCTGTGCTCTGGGGCAACCGCAACTGGGCGCCGTACCTGAGCGAAGCGCTGCTCGAGGCCGACGCAGCGGGCTACACGAAGTTGATCGCCATCGGTACGAGTGCCTACAGTTCGTATTCGAGCTGCCGCCAGTACCGCGAGGACTACGCACGGGCCCTAGAAGAGACCGGGCTCGGTGAGAAACTGCAGATCGACAAGGTCAGGCAGTTCTTCGACCACCCCGGCTTCGTCTCACCCTTCATCGACGGTGTCACGACGGCGTTCGAGCAGGTCGCCGAGGCTCTGCCGGGTATCGACCTGGCGAGCGAGGTCGAGGTGCTGTTCACGACCCACTCGATTCCGACGGCCGACGCCGACCGCTCCGGCCCGCCCGAGCGCGGTTTCGGTGCCGGAGGCGCGTACGAGGCGCAGCACCGGGCGGTGGCCGAAGTGGTGATGGCTGCGGTGGGGGTCGGGCGATCATCCATGCCGGACTGGCAACTCGTCTTTCAGTCCCGCAGCGGGCCGCCCACCCAGCCCTGGCTGGAGCCCGACATCAATGATGCGATCGCCGAATTGCCGGCCCGTGGCGTCCGTGCCGTGGTGATCGTGCCCCTGGGCTTCGTCAGTGACCACATGGAGGTCAAGTGGGACCTCGACAATGAGGCCACACAGACTGCGGCCGATAACGATTTGTACAGCGTTCGGGTGCCGACGCCGGGTATTCACGCAGAGTACGTGAGCGGGCTGATTGACTTGGTGCTCGAGCGTGTGAACGGAACACCGACAGCCGAACGCCCGTCCCTGACGGAGCTCGGCCCCTGGTATGACGTCTGCCGCTCGGGATGCTGCGAGAATGTGCGACTGGGGTTCAAACCTGCCCTGGGCGGGCTCGCACCCTGAGTAGAGGCGAACCCGGGAACACAACCACCGCTCACGCACTGAGAACACCTTTGACCCGATTGACGAACCGAGACGCGCCCCACCTCATGAACCGTAAGCTCACGATCGCGACACGAGGGAGTGCCCTCGCCCTCGCCCAGACAGGCATGATCGCCGAGCAGCTGACCCGACTGACGGGCGTCGAGGTCACCATCACGGTGGTCACGACAGAAGGTGACACCTCGCGTGCCTCGCTGTCGAGCATCGGCGGCACGGGGGTGTTCGCCAGTGCATTGCGGGCGGCGCTGGTTGCGGGCGAGTGCGACCTGGTTGTGCATTCACTCAAAGATCTTCCGACGGCGCCATACCCGGGCCTGGTGCTCGCTGCAGTGCCCCAGCGCGAGGACCCTCGCGATGCCCTCATCACCCGAAACGGCCTGACCCTGGCTGATCTGCCGGAGGGTGCAACCATCGGTACGGGATCGCCGAGGCGGGTGGCGCAACTCCTCAGTCTCAGGCCGGATGCAACGGTTGTCGACATTAGAGGTAATGTCGACAGCAGGCTGGCAAAGGTGTCGAGCGGGGAACTGGACGCCGTGGTGCTTGCTGCAGCCGGTCTCACCAGACTGGGCAGGCTCGATGCCGTTTCTGAGTTCTTCGACCTCGCCGTCTGGCCAACCGCCCCAGGCCAGGGAGCCCTGGCCATCGAAGCGCGCGAGGAGGACAATATTCCCCAGTTGGCATACATCCGGCACGACGAATCACGGCTGTCCATTGCTGCTGAACGCGCTGTTCTCGCAACGCTCGAGGCCGGCTGCAGCGCTCCCATCGGAGCAAACGCACAACTCGAAGCAAACACTCTCACACTGACGGCAGCCGTCTACAGCGCTGACGGTGCCGAAGAACTGGGCGGCGAACGGTCGGTGGAACTTCCATCGGGCGACGCGGCCGTCAATTCACAGTTGTGGCTCGAGATGGCGACAGCCCTCGGCCATGATGTAGCTCTCCAACTCCTCGAAGACGGTGCCTCCGACCTGGCGCAACTGGGGGGTGGCCGATGACGATCTCACCTGGTACCAAGCCCCTCACCGGTTGGCGGGTGTTGGTTCCTCGCGGCGGGCCGTGGGGCCACGGAGTTGCCTCCGATCTCCGCGCGGTCGGTGCGACGCCGATCGTCGCCCCACTCATCAACTTCGCACCGACCGAAGACGCGGCGGCACTCGAAAGTGCACTCGAGAGGCTTGCCGGGGGTGCTTTCGACTGGCTCACAGTCACAAGTGCGACGACGGTCGACGTACTTTCGGCGCACCGCGCGATCGTCCCTGCGACGACACGCATCGCCGCCGTCGGTGAAACGACCGCGGCAGCCCTGTCGCTGGCCGGGTACAAGGTCGACCTCGTGCCGCTCGAAGACAATTCGGCCAAGGGCTTGCTGAGTGAGATGAAGCAGTTCGAAGAGGCCGGTGCTTCGCTTCGTATCCTCACTCTGCGCAGTGAGATCGCGAAACCCGTTCTCACGAACGGCCTGGTCAAGCGTGGGCATTCGGTCGAATCGGTGGTCGCCTACCGCACCATTGGAGTTCCCGTCGATCCGAACATTCGTGAAGAGGTCGCTGCGGGGTTCATCCGCGCCATCCTCGTCACGTCGGGCAGCGTGGCCGAACAGGTTCAGCTGCAGCTCGGGCCGATTCCCGAAAGCACGATTGTGGCCTGCATCGGGCCGGTGACGGCGCAGGATGCCCGCTCCTACGGCCTGCGCGTCGACGCAATCGCCCACGACCGCTCGAGTGAGTCCCTGATCCAGGCGCTCATCGAAGCGGCGCTTGCTCCGCGCTAGGGCTTGTCTCCCAACTCCGCTTCGGCTGCGCTGCGCATCTCGACGCGCCCTGCGGCTGGGCCCCAACCGCCGGTTCCTGACGATCCGTAGGATCGGCGGGCCGTGTCGGTAGGGATCTCATCGTCGCCCGCACTTCCAGTGCGAACTCCTCTTCGGCCTTGCAGGCCACCCCGAGACGTGCAGCTCCCTTCGACCCGGAGTTGGGCGACACGCCCCAGGCATGCCTTCCCACAGATCGGCCCCACAGCTTGTACGCGTAGGGTTTATCGCATGAGTACTTTCGCCCCGGCCCAGACGATCGACCTCTCGATTCGGCCTCGTCGGCTGAGGTCGACGCCGGCGATGCGACGTCTCGTCGCTGAGAACCGGCTCCACGCCGCTGACCTCGTGCTGCCGCTCTTCGTGCGCGAGGGCGAAGCCCGGCCGATCAGCTCGATGCCCGGTGTCATGCAGCACTCCCTGGATTCAGTGCGGAGTGTTGTGACCGAGGCGGCCGCGCTCGGCCTTGGCGGCGTGATGCTCTTCGGTGTCCCCGAGAGGAAAGACGCCATCGGGTCGGGAGCGACCGATCCCGACGGAATCCTCAACCGCGCCACCCAGGTCGTCGTCTCCGAAGTGGGCGACTCGCTCGTGGTGCAGACCGACCTCTGTCTCGACGAATTCACCGATCACGGCCACTGCGGGGTGCTCGATGGCCAAGGGCGGGTCGACAACGATGCGACGTTGCTTCGATACCGCGACATGGCCCTGGCGCAGGCCGAGAACGGTTCCGAACTCCTCGGGCTCTCGGGGATGATGGACGGCCAGGTGGCTGCTGTACGCGATGAACTGGATTCGAACGGATTTCAAGGCACCGCAATCCTTGCCTACTCCGCAAAATACGCCTCTGCCTTCTACGGCCCCTTCCGGGAGGCAGTCGGCTCGTCTCTACGAGGTAACCGGAAGACATACCAGCAGGATCCGGCGAACCGTCGGGAGGGTGCGAGAGAGGCGCTTCTCGATGTCGAGCAGGGTGCAGACATCGTCATGGTGAAGCCGGCAATGAGCTACCTCGACGTACTGGCCGATGTCGCGGCGGTCTCGCCCGTTCCCGTCTGGGCATACCAGGTCTCCGGTGAGTACTCGATGATCGAAGCTGCGGCCGCCAACGGCTGGATCGACAGGGAGAGGGCCATCGTGGAGTCTGTGACGAGCATCCGCCGTGCGGGCGCCAACGCCGTGCTCACGTACTTCGCTTCAGAGATCGCTCGCACCCTGCTCGACCAGTCCTAATCAGCCGCTGAAACCAAGGTCACCACACATGTCTGAATCCGACGTCCTGTTCGCCCGCGCAAGCGTCTCCATCCCTGGCGGAGTGAACTCGCCGGTACGCGCGTTTCGCTCCGTTGGTGGCACGCCGCGCTTCATGGTGTCGGCCAGCGGCCCCCACATCACCGATGCCGATGGCGTCGAGTACGTCGACCTGGTCAATTCGTGGGGGCCCGCGATTCTCGGGCACGCCCACCCCGAGGTCATCGCGGCCGTGCAGGCGGCGGCGGCGCGTGGACTGTCGTTCGGCGCTTCAACGCCAGGCGAGACCGAGTTGGCTGAGGCCATTCGCGCTCGCATGTCGTCAGCTCGGGTATCGCCGGTCGAGAAGGTACGCCTGGTCTCCACCGGTACAGAAGCGACAATGACCGCCATTCGTCTGGCGAGGGGCTTCACCGGCCGCGACATCCTCGTGAAATTCGCGGGTCACTATCACGGCCACTCCGACTCCCTCCTGGCCGAGGCCGGATCAGGGTTGGCAACCCTCGCATTGCCGGCATCCGCCGGGGTCACAGCGGCCACGGCCGCCCAGACACTCGTGCTGCCGTACAACGACCTCGAAGCTGTTCGCGCCGTCTTTGCCGCACACGAGGGCATGATCGCGGCCGTCATCACCGAGTCTGCGGCGGCGAACATGGGGGTCGTGGCTCCGGATCCCGGCTTCAACGCCGCACTCGCTGACATTGCGCACGCGAATGGGGCCCTTCTCATCGTGGATGAGGTTCTCACCGGCTTCCGGGTCGGCCCGGCCGGCTGGTGGGGCCTCGAGTCCTCTACCCCTGCGCAGGTGAATGCCGAAACGCCGTACGCCCCCGACCTCTTCACATTCGGCAAGGTCGTCGGCGGCGGTATGCCCCTGGCGGCGCTCGGCGGTCGGGGAGACGTGATGGACTACCTGGCACCCCTCGGCCCGGTGTACCAGGCCGGAACACTCTCAGGAAACCCGGTGGCTGTGGCGGCAGGTCTCGCGACCCTGCGATTGGCCGATGAGAGCGTCTATACGAAGCTCGACAGCGCAGCATCCACCATCTCGAACGCCGTTTCCCTGGCTCTCGATGCCGAGGGTGTCGCGCATTCGGTACAGCGGGCGGGAAATCTCTTCAGCTTCGCTTTCGGCGATTTCACTGCGGGTGGGCCGCGTACCTATGCCGAGGTGCAGTCGCAGGAATCGTACCGCTACGCGCCGTTCTTCCACTCGATGCTCGATGCCGGCGTCTCGCTGCCCCCCTCTGTTTTCGAGGCCTGGTTCGTCTCTGCTGCCCTGGACGAGAGAGCAATGGATCGTATCGTGTCTGCGCTCCCGGGCGCGGCTCGTTCCGCTGCACAGGAATCACCGGCAAAATAGACCCATGTCTGTTCTGTTCGTTCACCCCGATCGCCTCGAGATCAGGTTGACGCGAGCCGAGAAGATCATGTCGCTGCGGCGAAGCGACATCGAAGTGCCGTTGGAGAACATCCGGTCGGCTGCCCTCACAGACGACCCGTGGGTCTGGGTCCGCGGTATTCGCGCTCCGGGAACGGCAGTTCCACTCACGCTGGCCGTCGGCTCATGGAAGTATCACGATGGCAAGGACTTCCTGCTGATCAAGGGCACGCGAACGTCGGTGGTCATCGACCTGCAGGATTCGGAGTTCTCGCGCATCATCGTCACGACCCGCCATTCGCTGAGCCTTCTCAAAGCGCTGAGGCTGCCGCCGCTCGAGGCGTCTGACGCGCGGGAGATCGCGGCCGACTGAAACGCGCTTCGGCGCGCAACCGGGGGTGTGCCGCTGGCCTCCTGGTCTCTTTCAGGCCGAAGCCCGACCCACGGCCGACTGAGTCTGCTTGCGCACGATGCGGAGCTCGCCGTCAGCGACCCGTGCGACGGCGCCCTCAGCAGACAGGAGTTCGACGCTGTGTTCGTACCATTGTTGTGCCTCGGTCAACTGGCCGACCGATCTCAACAACCGTGCCGTGAAGAGACTGGTGTGGCCAGCGGATGATCGTTGCCCTACCCGTTCGTAGAGCGCGGTCGCACGGGCGGCAACGCGAACTGCTTCGTCGTCATCCCCGAGACTGTCGAGGGCGTGGGCACGTGACTCGGTGATGTTCGCGAACAACCCGTCCACGTCGAATGCGAAGTCGGCCGCCAGGCAGATCGCTTCGTCGAGGGTGTCGAGTCCGGTGCGATCGCCGAAAGCACACTGCGCCTGGCCGAGCAGGTGCAGAGCATCGACGACTTCCCATGATCCGGCCGGAAGGAGGCGGGCGCAGCGGAGCGCGCGGCTCAGTACATCGACGGCCGCCTGGTCGTCGTCGTCGAGCAACAGGCGGCCCAGTGCGAGTCCGAGCCTGACCGCCGCTCGCGGCTCGTGCGGCGGCTGTGTGAGTGAGAGCGCCACGCTCCAGCTCGCATAGGCAGCCTGGTCGTCATCTGCGAGTCGCTGCGCGTGCCCGAGCCAGTACAGGATTTCGCTTCGCTCCGTCGTGGGCAGTCCCATCTCGACAACGAACGCGAACACCTCCATCAGTTCTGCGCAGGCTTCTGCACCGCGTTCCGCGGCAATGAGTGCTCGGGCGAGGCGAAACCGCAGGAACTGGGTGTGTGGGTGGCGGATGCGCTCTGACTCGGTGAGAGCCCGTCGCCACGCTTCGATCACCCCGGAGGCCGTGCCCAGATCTTCGAGAAGCGTTGCGAGAACGCCACAGGCCTCGATGATGCCCTGGCTGTAACCGAGCTCGAGGCAGAGAACGAGTGCCCGGTCGGCATCGGTCACCGCCTCGAGCAGGCGCCGGGCATCCGGGTTACCGGTCGGCTTCGATTGCGCCAGCGCCGTGAACCAGCCCCCGACGCCCTGTTCTGACCCGTCGGACGCGAGGGCCCGGGCGCGCAGCAGAAGTGAGCGGGCCCGAAATGCCCGGTCGAGTGGGTGCCGAAGCACCCTGTCGAGGGCGGCCCGGGCTCCATCGTGGTCGTGTGCTGCGAACCGCGCTCTGGCGAGTTGGTAGAGGGGTCTCTGCACCGTCTCGTCGTCGGGTTGGTAGCCGCAGAGCTTGACCGCGACGAGAAGAAGGGTCACGGCCTCGTTCGCCAGCCCCGTGTTCACTTTCAGCTCGGCGAGTGCGGTCAGGATGCTCACCTGGGCTTCTGCATCGAAACCCTTTCGTCGTGCTTCGCCCAGTGCCCGCTCGAGATCGCCTCGCCGGACCTGTGGTTCGACGCCGAACAGAAGCAGGCCGAGCTGGAGTTCCACCTCGGCCAGGTCGAGTCGTTCATCTTCGATGAGAACGTCGACGCGCCACGAGCACAGGCGTTCCGCTTGTTCGTAATCGCCCCGCTCGACGGCGATTCGTATCTCGAGAGCGTAGAGCTCGGCCGAGAGGCGTGCAACAGCTGAACGCCCAGTGCCTGGCGGGGGCGGGGCATCCAGGCAGTCACGGCATCGGGCAATGGCAGACCTGGCCCCTGTGACGTCACCGACCGTCGCGCGCTCCCGGGCCACGCGCAGCCATGCGGGCGCGAGTTCGAACTCGATCGTGTTTGGGGTGGCCGATTCCAGAACGTCATTCGCCCCAGCTGTGTCGTTGCGCACGTCATCGATCGGACAACCTGTGGCGGACATCGGAGCGAGTGTGACCGCTTCGGCCGCCAGCTCTGACGATCGGGCCATTCGGCGTCGAGCTTCGTAGCCCAGTCGTTCGTCACCGAGTGCGTCGGCAAGCACAATCGCTTCGTCGATGAGCTGTCGTTCAAGAGGGCCCGCCGGGAGGCGATCGCTCGTGCCCAGCAGGCGTCTTATGTGAATTTCGGGTTGCATGAAGTTCGGATTCTTGGGCCCTTGGCCCGATAGTCGAAGGGCTGGTCGGTCAGAACGGCGACCTGCCGAGTGTCTCCCCGGGGCTCCAGCTGGTGCGTGCACCGACGTCGGTGGAAGGCAGAGCGACAGACGTTGTCTGAGCTTCGCGGCGAGCTGGGCGCTTCTGGCGAACGAGGCCGCGGGCTTTGGACTCTCGAACTCGCGGTGGCCGGGCTGCCCGTGGTTCAGGCGACGCAGGCTGAGCCGCTCTCCCTTCAGACGACTTCGGTTCAGCCCCATCTTCGGTGGGGGCTTCTGCTGAGATGAAGCGTTCAATACTTCGCCCGAGGCGCTCGAGCGGGCCTCGACCGAGCAGCAAGCGCCAGAGGGTACAGAACACGGGCAGGGCTGCGACCCCGATCAGGACGGCGTTCGCGGGCAAGCCGCCACGAGTCACTGCATCGGTGATCGCCGCTCCTCCCAGCACCAGGAACGACGCGGTCGCTGCGAGAGAACCGGTCGTCGCCAGAGGAATGAGCCCCCATCGGAGGAGGGGGGCCACGAGCAGGAGCACGGCCACGACCGTGATCACTGAGCCGCTGACTCCGACAAAGGCGAACACGTTCGAGGTGGCAGGCGCGTTGGTGAGCGTGCCCAGTGCCCACGGCAGCGACGCCGAGGAGTGACCCAGAGCCCACCCCGTGCCGAAGCAGATTCCAGCTGCAAGGAATCCTGCCCCCAACACCACAAGTCGCGTTCGAACGCGAGCGAGATTGAGCTTTGCGAGAGCAAGCCCGACGAAGAAGAGCGCGGCCCAAAGAACAGTCGGGGTGCCGAGCGTGCTCGAAGCGAAGACGGACCGGGCAAACGACGAGGGGTCAAGACCGAGCGAGCTGAGCCGTTGCGAAATGAATGGTGACGTATCAGAACCGATCGAACCGACGATGCTGGAGACGATCGGCGGGACCACTGCGACGATTCCCGACACCGTGAAAAGGACCCATACCGGTAGACGCACGACCACGATCGAAAGAGCAGTCAGTGCTGCGATGACCTGCAGGGCCTGCCCGAGCTGCGCTGCCAGCTGTGCAACCAGTTCGCCCTGGATTCCGAGTGCTGGAGAAACGGAGTGGCTGCTCACCGCGTCAGACGTTGCGACCAGGGCGGCCCCGGTGCTGAAGCAGATGACAGCACGGAACAGGAGTCGGAGTCGAACCTGCACGCCGTGCACACCGGTCAGCAGTCGGTGCCCGCCGGCCGCCAACGAGACGGAGATCCCGGAACTCACTGCGAACAGAAGAACAACAACGGCAGGAACCAGAGTCACCCATGAGTCGCTTGCGCTCCACTCGAAGCCGCTCATCGACGGGAGTGCCGGGGTTCCAGGAACACCGCCGGGATCTAGAGGCGCATTGCTCCGAACGGCGGCACCGGTCGCTCCCGTAGCCAGCAGACCGGGCACAGCGAGAAGCACCACCACGCTGACCAGCGCCAGGCCCCGGGTGACATCGATCGCGATGATCCGGCTCGGCGCACCGAAGATTCGTTCAGGCGCTCGTCGCCACCACGAATTCGACTTCGCCCCCGGATGATCGTGCCCGGCTGGTGCGCTGGTTGAACCGGACTCATTTGCCGGGACGCGACGCCCCTGCGGATCGGCGGAGTTTCGTGCCGAACGCGGCAAGCGGGCGACGCCGACCGAATACGTGGAAGAGGACGCGGGCATCCATTCAGTATACCCGAGGTTTGCTCATGAGTGAACTATGCTCACTAAACCACTTCGGGTGCCAGTGTCATCCGGCCCGTCAGCGGCGAACGTCGACCACGGTTCGCCCCCGAACCGAGCCGGCCAGAATCTGGGCTCCAGTGGCGATCACGTCGCTGAGGCCGATCGTGGTGGTCATCGAGTCGAGCAGTTCGCCGTCGAGTTCGTTCGCAAGGGCCGCCCATGCCTGTTTGCGAAGGGCTGCAGGCGCCTCGACGGAATTGGCTCCTGCCAGGGTCACCGAGCGAAGGATGAACGGCATCACCGTTGCCGGGAGGTCGGCGCCCTGTGCGAGGCCGCACGCAACGACAGTGCCGCCGTAGTTCGTCTGGGCAAGCACATTCGCGAGCGTGGTACTGCCGACCGAGTCGATCGCGCCAGCCCACCGTTGCTTCTGCAGGGGCTTGCCCGTGCTCGAGAACTCGGAGCGGTCGATCACGGTGTCTGCGCCCAGGCTGCGAAGGTAAGCGCCTTCGGCCTCTGCGCGCCCGGTCGACGCCACCACGGTGTACCCCCGCCCAGCAAGGAGGGCGATTGCGACGGACCCCACGCCGCCGGCCGCCCCTGTGACGAGGATCTCTCCGGAACCCGGCATGACCCCATTCCGTTCGAGGGCCAGAACGGCGATCATCGCGGTGAATCCGGCAGTGCCGATTGCCGCGGCACGCTCGGCGGTGAGGCCGTCGGGGAGGGAAACGAGGGCGCCTGATCGCACGCGTGCCCGTTCGGCCAGGCCACCGAAGTACTTCTCGCCGATACCGTCTCCGTTGAGGATCACCCGGTCGCCGATGGCGAAGGCCGGGTCTTCGGAATGCTCGACAGTGCCGACGAGGTCGATTCCGGGAACGAGCGGGAACGTGCGCACCACCCCGCCTCCGTTCTCGCTGAGCGCGAGGCCGTCTTTGAAGTTGACGCTGGAGTATTCGACCGCGATCGTTACGTCGGCTTCAGGGAGAAAGTCATCGTCGACTTCGCGAAGTGTGGGAGGGGTGTCTTTGTCGACCACCAGTGCTCTGAACATGCTCCCAGCCTAATCAGCCTGAGCTTCGCGCATCAGCCGTGGGCGCGTGACCCCACCTCATGGAAGGCGATGCGACGTTTGTTGTAGGTGCGCCGTGACAGCGTCGTGCCCTACGGTTGAGTCATGTCAGCCAGCGTGAGCTCGGGGGTACCGTCTCCAGCCGTCTCGCGTCGCCCTCGGCGCTCGATCATGGCGTTTCTCGACACCATCTACTTCTTTCTCGGCGCCATCGCGGCCGGCTGGCTTGCCTACCTCGTGCTCACCGAGTCGTTCAGCAAGGGATTCCAGTACATCTGGTTTCTGCTGATCTTCTGGCTGTTGCTCGCCTACCTGCTGCTCCCGCGCATCCACAGCATGCTGACTCTCATCTACGTGCCCGACTACTTCATCGGCCGGGCCCGCACCAACGAGGGCCTGCTCGGCGACCCCGTGAACCTGGCCCTGTTCGGTTCTGAAGCGCAATTGCACACGGCGATGCTCGCGGCGGGCTGGCACCGGGCCGATGACGTCGGCTTTCGCAGTTCGCTCCGGATCGTGACGTCGACGCTCTTCCGGCGCAGCTACTCCGATGCTCCAGTGAGTCCGCTCTACCTCTTCGGCAACATGCAGGATTTCACCTACCAGCAGGAGGTCGCCGGGAACCCTGCGAAACGCCACCACGTGCGCTTCTGGAAGACCCCCGGTGACTGGTTGCTACCCGGTGGTTACGAGGCAGAATGGATGGCCGCGGGCACGTACGACCGCAATGTCGGCCTTTCGCTGTTCACCCTCCAGGTGACGCACCGCATCGAGAAGGAGACCGACAAGGAGCGGGACCACATCGTCTCGACTCTGCGCGAGGCCAACCCTGAGGGCCGGTTCTCTGTCATCAAGAACTTCTCAACGGGTTACCACTCGGTCAACGGCGGTGGTGACGCGATCACGACAGACGGCGATCTGCCCATCATCGATCTCAGCGACGTTCCGGTGTCGGCTGCCGGCGCCGAGCAGGCTGCAGAGGTGACGGCTGCGCCGATCCCCGCTGACGCCACCCGGTTGGGCCGCGTGGTTCTCGACACGGCGCGCAATTCGGGCTCCTCGAACCGGGTCAAGCGGCCCATCTCGATCTACATCAGTTTTCTCATCATGGTCATCCGTGGAGTCGTGGGACTGACCACAGTCATCGCCATCTTCGCCGGCTGGGCCGATTCGGTGAAGACGATTGTCGTCGACCTTCCTTCGGGCAACACCGTCGAGAGCGCCCAGTTTGCCGACCTCGTGCTGTGGATCGTCGTCGGTTTTGCGATCGCAGCGGTTGTCGGGTACTTCCTGCTCGCCCAGTTGATGTTCCTGGGGTACAACTGGGCCCGGTTCACGGCGATGACGCTCAGCCTGTTCGCAGTCGCGATAGTAGCTATCGATTTTGTTCAGACGCGGATCAACGTCACACTCGCGACTGGGCTCATCAACCTCTCATTCGACATCCTCGTACTCTTCGCGCTGTCGAGTTCGGACGCGCGGGTCTTCTCCTCGGAGCGGCGCGAACGCCGACGTGCGCGCCGTGCCCTTGCGCGCGCGTCGAGGTCGGTGAATGCGGGGGAAGCCCTCGCTGCCTGATACTGGCGCTCTGACCCGCACGGATCGGCCGAGTGACGGCGTCCGCCCGGGGTTCAGTTCAGGGCGCGCGCGTTGTCGGGAAGTGAACCGTTGCCGTAGAGGGTGACGGCGAGGTCGGCCAGGGCAGTGAGTGCAACACGTTGGCTCCACGGGCCATAGGAGATCCGCGCGACGCCGAGCTTCTCGAAAGTGGCGGGTGCGAGCGAGCCGGGAATACCGATCACGCTGACGCGCTGCACACCGATACCGGCGACCAGGCGTTCGACGGTGACGACGTCGAGTTTGCCGGGCACGAACACGCAGGCGGCCCCGGCCTCGAGAAATGCCCGCCCTCGCGCTATGGCGTCGGCGATGACCTCCTCGTGGGGGCGGTCGCCTGCGCGCAGGAAGGCATCGGTGCGGGCATTCAGCACGAAATCGATTCCCTCGGCCTGGCCGGCCGCTACGACCTGCGCAACGGCACTCACTGCTTCGTCGAACGGTTTCATCTGGTCTTCGAGGTTGGCGCCGACGATGCCGACACCGATTGCCTTTCGAACCGTCTCACCGGGGTAGCCGTACCCCGCTTCGAGGTCGGCCGAGACGGGAAGGCTGGTCGACGCGGCGATACGGCCGACCATGTCGATCATCAGGTCGACCGGGATCTTCTCGCCGTCGTCGTAACCGAACAACGCAGCGATGCTGTGGCTCGCCGTGGCCAGGGCCCTGGTCTCGGGAATATCGGCGATGACCTTCGCACTGATCGCGTCCCACACGTTCACGACCGACAGGATGTCGGGTGAGAGGTGCAGTCGAAGGAGCTCGTCGGCCTTGGTCTGGATCGTAGGAGTACTCATGCGGCCAGCCTACGTCGAGGGTTCAGGCGAGAGGAGGGTTAGCGAGCGAAGCGGTGTGAAGCTCGCAGGCGGCATGCCCTGTGGAGGAGCAGTCGTCACAGATCACCAGCTGGGCGCGACACGCAAGGTCCGCACAGTTCTGCATGGAGCTGGTGGGCGAACCACAGCGGTAGCAGGCTCCGATGGGGCGAGCATCCGGTGAGAAATTCACCGACAGGCGATTGTCGAAAACATACAGCGAGCCCTGCCAGAGCCCGGTGTCACCGAAGCTCTCGCCGTAGCGCACGATGCCGCCGTCGAGTTGATACACGTGCTCGAAGCCGCGCGACGCCATGAGTGACGAGAGCACTTCGCAGCGGATGCCACCGGTGCAGTAGGTGACGACCGGCTTCGACTTCAGGTGGTCGTACTTGCCGCTGTCGAGTTCGGCGACGAATTCGCGGGTATTGCTCACGTCGGGAACGATCGCACCGTCGAAGCGCCCGATCTCGGCCTCGAAGGAGTTGCGCCCGTCGAAGAAGACGACCTCGTCGCCAGCGGCCTTCTGCGACTCGACGAGAGTGTGGAGCTCGAGCGGCGAGAGCTTGGTACCGCCGCCCACGACGCCACGATCATCCACCAGCAGTTCGCCGGGTGCGCCGAAGCTCACGATCTCGTCGCGCACCTTCACACTCAGCCGGGGGAAGTCGACGGAGTAGCCGTGCGGGGCGACGGCGCTCGATGGCAGCCTCGCCCGCCCTGCCTCGGTGTCTGCCGTGGGGTCTGCTGACAGGCCGGAGCCGTCGCTCCACTTGACGTCGAGTTCGGCGAACCCCTTGTACTCGCGGGTCTTGCGCACGTAGAGCTTCATCGCAGAGAGCTCGCCGCCGAGCGTACCGTTGATGCCCTGTTCAGAGATGAGGATGCGGCCGCGCAGGCCCAGGCTTTCGCAGAGATCACGCTGCCAGAGCCGGATCGCCTCGGGGTCGGCCAGTGGCACGAATGCGTAGTACAGGATGATCTTCGAAACGGCCACGCAGCGATTTTACCTGCCCGTGCTGGGGCGGGCCCCGGCTGGAGCCCGGCCGGCGGGAGCCGAGTCAGGTAGGGGGGAAGAAATGGAGTGAAGAGGACGCTCGGCGGGTCAGAGCCAGCCGCGGCGCTTGAACGCGACGTAGAGGGCGACACCGGAGCCGAGCATGAGGGCGACGGCGAACGGGTAGCCGAGAAACCACTTCAGCTCGGGCATGTTGGTGAAGTTCATCCCGTAGATCGCGGCCACGAGGGTCGGGGCAAAGAGCACGGCAGCCCAGGCGGAGATGCGCTTCACCTGTTCGCCCTGCGCAAGGCTGGTCTCGGTCATCCGGGTCATCTCGTCGTTCTGCTTCTGCGCAATGAGGGTGGAGTGCACGGTGAGGGCATTCTCGAGCAGCGTTCTGAACGCCTCAGACCGGTCGATGATGCGCAGCACGTGGTCGAGCACGTCACGGAGGTGGCGGCGGATCTCGAGGTCGGCATCGTCTTTCAGTTCGTCGAGCAGGGGTCGCAGCATCTCGTCGAGGGGCCTGGTCGCGCGCTGGAAGTCGATCACCTCGCGAAGCAGGTCGTAGATGCGGCGCGAGACCTCGCGATCACCGTTGAAGAGCTGGTCTTCGATCTCGTCGATATCGTTCTGCAGGCCGGCCATGACGGGTGCGTAGCCGTCGACGATGTAGTCCATGATGCCGTAGACGATGGCGTGGGGCCCTGCTGCGAACAGCTCGGGCTCGCTCTCGAGACGCCTGCGTACTGCCCCGATGTCGGGAAAGTCGGCGTGCTTCACCGAGACGACGAAATCCGGCCCCATGAAGAGGTGCACCTCCCCGAACTCCACCTTCTCGACGTCGTCGAGGTATTTCGCGGGGCGCAGCACGATGAACAGGGTGTCGCCGTAGCGCTCGAGCTTGGCCCTTTGGTGCCCGGTCAGCGCGTCAGTCACGGCGAGGTGGTGCAGGCTGAGCTCGTCGGCCACTTGCTGAAGTTCGGCCTTGTCGGGGTGGAACATGTCGATCCAGGCCACACCGTGGTTCTCGCGCATCACCTCGAACGTCTCCTCGAGGTTCTGTGGCTCGACTGTGCGCCGGCCATCGACGTAGATGGCGTTGTCGACAATGGTCATGGAGTGAGGCTACCCCGCTGTGCTGTGGGCCCCGAGCACGGCCATTGCGGCGCTGTACCCACCGAGGGCGCTGACCGCACCCCCGCGGCGTGATCCCGAGCCGCACAGCAGAATTCGCGGGTCTGCGGTCTCGACTCCCCATCGCTCAGCGGGGGTGTCGAGGGGGGCGTCGTCGTCGACGAAGGGCCACGAGAGGGGTGCGTGGAAGATGTTGCCTCCGGGCATCCGGAGCGCGTCTTCGATGTCGAGGGTGGTCTTGGTCTCGATGCACGGTTCGCCGGTGGCGTCTCGCATCAGACAGTCTTCGATGGGTTCGGCGAGCACGCTGTTCAGTGAGGCGAGCACGGCAGCCTGCACCTCGGCACGAAAGGCCTCGTTGCTCGCGCGCGTGACGAGCCGGTGCGGGGTGTGCAGGGCGAAGACGGTAAGGGTCTGGGCGCCCGCGGCCTGCAGGGCAGGCGACAGGATGCTCGGATCAGCCAGGCTGTGGCAGTAGATCTCGCACGGCAGCGGTTCTGGCAGGCTGCCACTCTCGGCCATGAGGTACGCCCGGTCGAGCTGCGAATACGTCTCGTTGATGTGGAAGGTGCCCCCGAATGCCGCCTCAGGTGTGAGGGAGGAGTCGCGCAGTCGCGGCAGGCGGGTGAGCAGCAGGTTGACCTTCGCCTGGGCGCCCTCGGGCGCGGCTACCGCTGGGACAAGGGGACTCTGGGCGGAGATCAGCGGGGCTGGGGCCGTATAGGGGGCAGAGTGGCCTAGCTCCGCCCGAAGTGCCGTAGTAGCGGCAGGTGGAGCGGCGGCGGGAGGCGTGGCGCGCCCGAGCATGCGGTCGAGTTCTGCCGGGGCGACGTTCGCCAGTACGGTCTCAGCCGAAACCGTGACGCGCTCGCCGCCATCGTGCCGGTAGGTCACCGACGCGGGCACGGATGCTGAACCGCCGTCGATCGCACAGACCTCCGCCCCCGTGACGATCGTGGCTCCGGCTTCGGTCGCCGCGCGCAGCAGCTCGTCGGTGACGGCGCCCATGCCGCCGACCGGCACATTCCAGAGGCCCGTTCCATTGCCGATCAGGTGGTACAGGAAACAGACGTTCTGGGCGAGGCTCGGGTCGGTGGCGCGCGCAAAGGTGCCGATCAAGGCGTCGGTGAGGATGACGCCACGCACGAGATCGTTCTGCAGGTGCCGTTCGATGACGTCGCCGATGGGTCGTTCGATCATCGCCTCCCAGGTGTCGTCGTGCCCGACCAGGGCGCGCGCCTCACTTCGGCGCAACAGCGGTTCGGTGAGGGTCGGCCAGAGCGCGCCGGTGAGCTGGGCGCAGTGTTCGTCGAAGAGGGTGAAGAGCTCGGCATCGTCGCCCGCGCCGATCGCTTCGAATGACGCCTTCGTCGCTGCCGCGTCACGCGTGTCGATGAGGAGCCCGCCCTCGCCTCCTGGAACCGGCGTATACGACGAGTAGCGGCGTTCGGCGAAGCTGAGTCGAAGGCCGAGGTCGTCGATGATCTTCTGGGGGAGAAGACTGACCAGATACGAATAGCGGGAGATCCGAGCATCCACACCCGTGAACGGCGACGTCGAGACGGCCGCACCTCCCGTGTGGGGCAGCCGCTCGAGCACGGTCACCGACAGGCCGGCTCGCGCGAGGTATGCAGCCGCAGCAAGCCCGTTGTGACCGCCCCCGACGATCACAACCTTCGAGGAGGTCGGTTCCGCGATGACGTGCATCGTTGACGCTGCCTCGTTCACGGTTTCGCTCACGCTTCTGAGCCTAGACACAATTCGTGCGGATGAGCCCGAGGTGACCCCTCACCACCGGTGCGCGGTTGGGGGTCGAGCATCAGCTCCGGCTTCTTGACTCAATTGGCGCAAGTGCCGTTCCTAGGGCGGTACCCGACTCCCAGGCCGTGGCGACGGCAGAACGATCGCCCCACGAATCACCGCAGACGGCGAGGTGGCCGTCCACGAGGTACGACGCAGCGTGTGAAGTCTTCGGCCTGGCCAGGCTCCAGCGGTGGACGAGGGTGCTCGAAGGAGGTTCATCGATTGCGAGCAGGGTGCGCAGGGCATCCACCACCTCGCCGACGGCATTCTCCGGCCCGTCGAGGTGCTTGCGGGCGAACTCAGCGGTTGTGTGCGCCACGAGCACCGCTGCACCGTCACCCCGACGGTCACCGTCGTCGGCGACGAAGTCGAGCACGGATGAGCCGTTCACGAACGCTCCGTGAAGATCCGCCGGCCAGTGCCTCGCTGGCCAGGTGGCCACGACGGAGAGCGTCGGCTCCCATTCCTCGGCCCGGTGGAGACTCTGGGCCGGTGCCGAGTCGGGCCCGAGCATCCGCCGGGCCTGGGGGTCGGGCATGGCGAGAACGACGTTGTCGTACTGGATGCCCGCCACAACACCCTCGTCGGAGACCCCCTCCACGGTGTGCTCCTGGTCGATGGTGACTCCGTCTCGTCGGAGGCGGTCGGCCAGGTCGGTGGCCAGGGAGCGGAGCCCGCCAGGGGCGGCATACCGCATCGGGCCCGATTTGCTCTGTCGCGTGCCGTCGGCCGAGAACACGTCGAATGTGGTGGTCCACGGACGGGCCAGGCCGCGGGCGACCCAGTCCTCGACGACAGAAGTGAAACCGGAGCCCTCTGGCACGGTGAAGTACCGCGCGCCGATGTCTGCTGGCCGATCATCCACCCGCTTCGTCGCCAGGCGGCCGCCGACGACCCGGCCGCGATCGACGACCCTCACGGAAACGCCGTTGTCGTGCAGTGCCCGGGCGCAGGCGAGGCCCGCGATACCGGAGCCGACGACGAGCACAGACGGAGATGATGTGGGCGACGAGGAAAGGCTCATCACCCTATCCTGCCGCTCGCCCTCGGATCGAGCGCGCGGCTGTCGAATCGGTGCACCGGCATTCCCGGCGAGAGAGTGGACCGAGCGGGCGTGAGCCTGACGTCGACCGACCTTTGCAGATTCAGATGAATCGGCATTCTTCTGCTGCGGTCGGGGGCGAAATGCGCGGAGGGTGCTGCCAAGCTGATGGAGACGAAGAGTGAGGGCCCCGGATGACGGCAACTGCAGATCTCTATGACGAGCGAGGGGACGATCTCCAGTCGCTTGAGATCCAGATGGGATCGTTCGGCGGCGCGGCCAGGTTCGAGGGAGAAGTCCGAACGGTTCGCTGTTTCGAAGACAACGGCCTCGTGAAACAAGTCCTCAATACTCCGGGGACGGGGAAGATACTCGTCGTCGATGGCGGGTCATCTCTTCGATCTGCCCTCATGGGCGACATGATCGGCGCAGCTGCGGTTGAGAACGGCTGGAATGGCGTCGTCATCTTCGGTGCGGTTCGAGATCGTGTGGCATTGTCGCTGCTGCCACTGGGCATACGAGCTCTCGGCAGCAATCCGCGAAAGAGCTCGAAGACCGGCTCCGGCGAGCTGGATGCGGTGCTGACCGTCGGTTCGGTGATCTTCAGGCCGGGGGCCGGGATCTGGTGTGACGAAGACGGGATCCTCGTCGAGCGGTGAGGCTCATTCCGGCCCCGCGTGCAGTTTTTCGGTTCGCAGAACTTTTGCCAATCTTCTACTCCTGAATTCGGTTCGGAGGGCTCGTGTGGCCATCACAGTGGAGTGAACAAGCAGAAACGTGAGGTGGAAACCGGCTACTCGACCGGGTCTCCACTGCGTTGAACCCCGAAAGCGCAATCCTCGCTCTCGGTGATTCGGCGAAGCAGAGCAGTTCCACCAAACCCACCGGGTGCGGTCACCGTCACGATGGCGGCGACCACACCGACCCCCTTCAAAGGAACAGACCAATGGCTACACAACCCCGCATCGAGATCCTCGGTGAGAACGAGTATCGCTTCGATGAGATTCTGACTCCGGATGCCCTTGCCTTCGTGACGCGTCTGCACGACCAGTTCGCGCACCGTCGCCAGGAGCGGCTGCACGATCGCATGAACCGCCGCGTGAACGTCGAGAACGGCCGCGACTTCCGGTTCCTGCCGGAGACCGCCTCGATTCGCGAGGACACCGAATGGCGCGTCGCCGGCGCAGGCCCCGGCCTCGAGGACCGCCGCGTGGAGATCACTGGCCCGGTCGACAGGTTCAGCGCCGTGGCGGCGCTGAACTCGGGTGCGAAGGCGTGGGGCGCAGACCTCGAAGACGCCACCAGCCCGACGTGGTCGAACATCATCGGCGGCCAGTTGACGCTGTTCGATGCGGTTCGCCGACAGCTCGACTTCATCGATGACGATGGCGTCACGCACCAGCTCCGCACCGGCGAGCTGCCCACCATCGTGATGCGGCCCCGCGGCTGGCACCTCGTCGAGAAGCACCTGAAGTTCACCGACCGCGCAGGGCAGCGCCAGGCAGCGTCGGCCTCCCTTGTCGACTTCGGCCTGTACCTCTTTCACAACGCCCAGAAACTGATCGATTCCGGCAAGGGACCCTACTTCTATCTGCCCAAGCTCGAAGACCACCTCGAGGCTCGCCTGTGGGATGACATCTTCACCTTCAGCGAGAACGCTCTGGGAATTCACCACGGCACCATTCGTGCGACCGTGCTGATCGAGACCATCTCGGCCGCGTTCGAGATGGACGAGATCCTCTACGAGCTGCGCGATCACTGTGCTGGGCTCAATGCGGGCCGCTGGGACTATATGTTCAGCCTCCTGAAGAGCTACCGCGAACGCGGGCGCCAGTTCGTCTTCCCCGACCGCACCCGGGTCACCATGACGGTTCCCTTCATGCGCAACTACACAGAGCTGCTGGTCGCCACCTGCCACAAGCGGGGAGCGTATGCCATCGGAGGCATGAGCGCCTTCATTCCCGACGCGCACAAGCCAGAACTCACCGAGGAGTCGCTTGCCCGGGTCTCCGAAGACAAGCACCGCGAGGTACACGACGGCTTCGACGGTACCTGGGTGGCGAATCCTGCACTGATCCTCACCGCACGTGCGGAGTTCGATGAGGTTCTCGGCACCAACCCCAACCAGATCACTCGCCAGCGCGACGACGTCGAGGTGACCGCAGAACAGCTGCTCGATGTGCGTTCCCTCGACAAGGTGGTGACCGATGCGGGAGTCCGCTCGAACGTCACCGTCGCGCTGCGCTACATCGAGAGCTGGCTGCGCGGCGTCGGAGCTGTCGAGCTCGAGAACATCGTCGCCGACGCCTCGGCGGCCGAGATCTCTCGCGCACAGCTGTGGCAGTGGATCCACTACTCGATCGTCACGGCTGAGGGCAACCGCATCACCACCGAGTCCGTCACCGCCGAGCTCGCGGAGCAGGTGCGCTTCGCAGACCGGTTCTCCGGCGACCAGTTCGATGCGGCCGCCGACATTGTTCGCCTCGTGGCGCTGGAGGAGGACTTCCCGACGTACCTCACCATTCCGGCGTACGCGCACTACCTCGTCGATGTTCCCGCCCGGGTGCCTGTGGCCGCCTGACGTCTCGCTCGAACTGCCAGAAGTCGTGCATCCCCAGCATGTGCAAGGGAGCACGACTTCTGGGCGTGTGCCTCACCAACGAAGGCCGCACGACTTCTCTGAAAGGATTTGTACTGTGATCGACAGAATAGATGTTGCTGGCCTCTCCGTGGCTGTGCCGCTGCACGACTTCGTCGCCGAGGCGCTGCCGCAGGCTGGGCTTGACGCGCAGACCTTCTGGGGCGGGGTCGCCGAACTCCTGGCAGACCTCACGCCGAGAAACCTCGAGCTGCTGCGCACGCGTGACGAGTTGCAGCGCCAGATCGATGACTTTCATCGTGCCGCTCCCGGCCCTGTCGAACCGCAGCAGTACCTCTCCTTTCTGCGGGAGATCGGCTATCTGGTCGAGGGCGACCCCGGTCAGGCGACCGGCTTCGTCACCACCGAGGGTGTGGATGAGGAGATCCGAAGCCAGGCGGGCCCCCAGCTCGTCGTTCCCCTGCTGAATCGCCGTTTTGCGGCCAACGCCGTCAACGCGCGCTGGGGTTCGCTCTACGACGCGCTCTACGGCACGGACGCAATCGACCAGTCGGCCGACCTGGCTGTGGGCGCGGGGTACAACCCTGTGCGCGGCGCTGCCGTCGTTGCAGAAGCCCGCCGCTTCCTTGACGCTGCGATCCCGCTCGAAACCGGCAGTCACGCTGATTCTCTCGGGTACTCCGTCGACTCCGACGGGTTGAGGGTTGAGACGGCGGACGGATCCGCCCGTCTCGTGGAGGCGTCCGCTCTGCTCGGGCACCGCGGTGACAGTGCTCAGCCCGAGGCACTCGTGTTCGTTCACCACGGCCTGCACTTCGAGGTGCTGGTCGACCGCGAGCATCCAGTCGGCGCGACCGACCCCGCTGGCGTGTCTGACGTTCTGCTCGAGTCCGCCGTCACGACCATCATGGATCTCGAAGACTCTGTGGCCGCCGTCGATGCCGACGACAAGGTCGTGGGGTACCGCAACTGGCTCGAGCTGATGACGGGAACGCTCGCCGAACAGGTGACGAAGGGCGGGCGCACCTTTGTGCGCGGCATGAACCCCGACCGCGAGTACACGGCGGTCGACGGCAGCACTGCAACTCTGCGCGGCCGCTCGCTGCTCTTCATTCGCAACGTCGGTCACCTGATGACCACGGACGCCATTCTCGATGCAGACGGCAACGAGGTCTTCGAGGGCATTCTCGATGCGATCATGACCGGACTGGGTTCCGTCACAGACATCCGCGGCGGCGGCGCACTACCGAACTCGCTCACCGGGTCGATGTACATCGTGAAGCCCAAGATGCACGGGCCGGAGGAGGTCGCCTTCGCCGTCGAACTCTTCTCCCGGGTCGAGAACCTGCTCGGTCTGCCCGAACGCTCGATCAAGCTCGGCATCATGGACGAGGAGCGACGCACTTCGGTGAACCTGCGCGAGTGCATCCGTGCGGCATCAGACCGGGTGGTGTTCATCAACACCGGGTTCCTCGATCGCACCGGCGACGAGATCCACACCTCGATGCTCGCCGGCCCGTTCGTGCGCAAAGCGGAGATGAAGTCCGAGCCGTGGATCGCAGCCTACGAGGCGTCGAATGTCGACATCGGCATCGCGGCCGGGCTGCCGGGGCGGGCGCAGATCGGTAAGGGAATGTGGGCAATGCCCGACCTCATGGCTGACATGCTCGAGCAGAAGATCCAGCATCCCCTGCAGGGTGCGACGACGGCCTGGGTGCCTTCGCCGACCGCCGCGACACTTCACGCGCTGCACTATCACCGCGTCGACGTGCCTGCCGTGCAGCGCGAGCTCGCCGGCCGAACCCCCGCCGAGGTCACCGAGATCCTGCGTATTCCGCTTGCCACGCGCGAATACAGCGCCGCAGAGCGACAGGCTGAACTCGACAACAATGTGCAGGGCATCCTCGGCTATGTTGTGCGCTGGGTCGACGAGGGCATCGGATGCTCGAAGGTGCCAGACATCCACGACGTCGCGCTCATGGAAGACCGTGCGACCTGCCGCATCTCCTCGCAGCACGTGGCGAACTGGCTGCTTCACGGGGTCGTGACGCTCGAGCAGGTCGACGAGACGCTGCGGCGCATGGCGGCGATCGTCGACGGCCAGAACTCGGGCGACGTGCACTACCGGCCGATGGCGCCCGACTTCGACGGGGTTGCCTTTGCGGCTGCCAGGGCGCTCATCGTCGAGGGAACCCGCCAGCCGAGCGGTTACACGGAGCCGATTCTGCACCGCTACCGCCGTGAGGCTAAGGCGGCAGGGCAGCCCCAGCTCGTCGCCTGACACGCCACGGCTCCTCCGCCTCTGCCCACGTTTCGGCGCTCGTGCGGGCAGAAAGGCACCCAAAACTCGCGTTTTCGGTGCCTTTTTTGCCCGCAGACTTCGCGCGCGTGGCTACGGGTTAGACGTCGCTGAGTTCTGCTGCGAGGCTCGCGGGCTCGGTGGGCACCGTCTTCACGGCACCGGCTTCGGTGTGCACGTACTTGCCTCCGGCGAAGAATGATGCGATCGCGCCGAATACCGAGAGCACAGCGGCGACCGTGAACACGATGACAAGCCCCGAGTGGAAGGGGTCGGAGATCAACTGCGGGAAGAACGACTGGCCCGTCAGCGCGGCCGAGTTCGCCGGCGAGAGAGCATCGAGCGCACCGATCGGCCCGAGGATCGACTCGATGGGGTTGTAGCCGAGGAACGCGGCGAACAGGCTGCCGACCGGCGGAGTCGAGGCCACCTGGTTTGCCACATCAGAGGCCAGGCCATGCGCCGTGAGGCCGCTGTACATGGCAGTCGGCAAGGTGGCGGCGAGGCCGGCGATCATCAGCGAGAAGAAGATGCCGATCGAGAGCGAGTTGCCGGCGTTCTGGAACGTGCCTGTCATGCCGGATGCTGCACCACGCTGGTTCGCGGGAACACTGTTCATGATCGCCGTGCGGTTCGGGGCCGCGAACATTCCCGAACCGATTCCGTTCAGGAAGGTCAGCACCGCAAAGATGCCGTAGTCGAAGTTCACCGGAATGAGAAGCAGCGCCACGAAGGTGACGGCGACGAGCATCAGACCGCCGACCGCGAAGGTCCTCGCACCCAATTTGTCACTGAGCGCACCCGAGATGGGGCCGGAGACGAGAAAGCCGATCGTCAGCGGCAGCAGGTAGATGCCAGCCCAGAGCGGAGTGCTCTCGTACGAGAAGCCATGCAGCGGGAGCCAGATGCCCTGCAACCAGATGATCAGCATGAACTGCAGGCCACCCCGGCTGATGGCGGCCATGAGGCCGGCTACGTTGCCCCAGGCGAAAGCCCTGATAGCGAAGAGCCGCACGTTGAAGAGCGGGTCTTTGTGGTGCAGCTCGACGAACACGAAGATCACGAGCAGTGCAATCCCACCGATGATCGAGCCGAGAACCCAAGGGTTCAGCCACCCCATCGAGTCGGTGCCATAGGGCTGGATCCCGTAGGTGATACCGGTCAGCAGGGTGATGAGACCCACCGCGAACAGCACGTTGCCGGGAATGTCGACCTTGCCCGGATTGCGTTGGCCGACCTCATGAAGTGACTTGTACGACCAGATCGTGCCGAGGAGTCCGAAGGGAACGCTCACGAGGAAGATCAACTGCCAGTCGATCGTGGCGAGTACCCCGCCGATGAGCAGACCGAGGAACGACCCCGCTATGGCGGCGATCTGGTTGATGCCGATGGCCATGCCGCGTTTGTTCGAGGGGAAGGCGTCGGTGAGGATAGCCGTGGAATTCGCGAAGATCATCGCACCACCGACGGCCTGTACGACCCGCCAGCCGATCAGCCACAGTGCGCCCTGCCCCGACGTGAACGGGTCGAACACGAGCGCGATGGCGGCGATCGTGAAGATCACGAATCCCATGTTGTAGATCTTCACGCGGCCGTAGATATCGCCGAGACGGCCGAAGGTCATGGTGAGTACGGCGGTCACGAGAATGAAGCCCATGAGCATCCACAGCAGGTAACTCACGTTTCCTGGCTCAAGGGGGTTGAGCTGGATGCCTGTGAAGATGGCGGGCAGGCTGATGAGCACGATCGAGCTGTTGATGGTCACCATGAGCATGCCCAGGGTGGTGTTGCTCAGCGCCACCCATTTGTACCTGGGGTGGTCTTTGCTGAACAGTGCGCCGCGTTCACGGGTGGTTTTCGTCGCCACGATTCCTCCGGAGTGTTGGTCTCGTCGTTGAGGTCCATATAGATAGTTTGTATATGGCAACTATATCCCAGTTTCTGGCCGCAGTGACCATGGGAGTGCGAGGTCGGTGGTGTCCGTCGTCCGGAAAACACCTCGCCTTCGTCATCGGCACGTATGATCGCGGCGGCGGCAGCTGCTAGCGTCGATGCACGCCCAGCAGGAGGATATTTTGCCGCTCAGTGATCTCGCGCTCGCCGACTTGCGAGCCTTCAGGCCCACCGTTCGCGAACCAGCTGATTTCGACGATTTCTGGAGCCGAACACTCGCAGAAGCGAACACGCACGACCTCAGCCTGCGTGTGGATGCCCTGGCCACCGTCTACCGCACGATCGACGTGCACGACGTGAGCTTCGCCGGGTCGGGCGGAGACCGCATCAATGCCTGGTACACACGACCGGCAGGGGTGGATCAGGATCTTCCGGTGGTGGTCGAATTCATCGGCTACGGCGGTGGCCGTGGGCTGGCCGGGCAGGCCCTGCACTGGGCCAGTGCAGGGTTCGCGCACCTCTACGTCGACACCCGCGGGCAGGGAATGAGCTGGGGCGATGGTGGCTCGACCGCCGACACTGCGGGCAGTGAGCCGACCTCGCCCGGATTCATGACCCGTGGCATCCTGGACCCGGAGACGTACTACTACCGGCGCGTGTTCACCGACGCCGTACGGGCGGTTCACGCTGCGCGCGCGCTGCCCGGGGTCGACGTCGACCAGGTGGCTGTGCAGGGCATCAGCCAGGGTGGCGGAATCACGCTTGCTGTGGCAGGACTCGTGCCAGACCTTGTCGCGGTCATGCCCGATGTTCCCTTCCTGTGCCACTTCGAGCGTGCGCTCGATGTCAGCGCAACAGACCCCTATGGCGAGATCACACGGTATCTGGCTGTCAACCGGCACAGCGACGAGCAGGTGCTGTCGACTCTGTCGTATTTCGACGGGGTGAACTTCGCCAAACGGGCTACGGCTCCTGCCCTCTTCTCTGCTGCAGGCATGGACGGCATCTGCCCTCCTTCAACCGTCTTTGCCGCCTTCAACGCCTACCGGCCTGACGACAAGGCGATCGAGTTCTACCGCTACAACGGGCACGAAGGCGGCACCGGCCACCAGCGCGAGGCGCAGACGCGATGGCTGTCGGCGCGCGTGCGCTGACTACAGTACTTCTCGAGCCGACTTCGAGTCCGCCAGCCGGGTTCGCTCTGCTGAACGCTCGATGAATCGCCAGGTCTGACGCTGACTGAGTATCCGTCTGCCGACCTTCCGTGTGCGAGGGTTCTGGGAATTCCTGCGGCCTCGGAATAGCGAGGGAGCCGGCACGGTTTCGTGCAGGGGCAACCGACAAGGTTCGCCGCTACGAAAGGCTTTGACTTATGGATCTGTTCTCGCCCGTGACTCTCGGGGACCTGCACCTACCGAACCGTGTCATCATGGCTCCGCTCACCCGAACCCGTTCGAGCGAGACGGGCGTTCCCGGCTCACTCGTCGCTGAGCACTACGCACAACGCGCCAGCACCGGCTTGATCATGACCGAAGGAACCTACCCAAGCGATGAGTCGCGCGCCTACCCCGGCCAACCAGGCATCGTCAGTGACGAACAGATCGAGGGCTGGCGGCAGGTGGCAGATGCCGTGCACGCCAAGGGCGGGCGAATCGTCATGCAGCTCATGCATGGCGGCCGCGTTTCACACACCGATGTGACCGGAACCGACCGGATTGTTGCCCCGAGCGCCGTGGCCATCGACGGTGAGATCCATACGGCGACCGGAAAGCTCGCTTACCCGGTGCCGCATGCGTTGAGTGGCGACGAACTTGCGACGGTGCGCGACGAGTTCGTGACGGCTGCAAGAAATGCCATCTCCGCTGGTCTCGACGGTGTCGAAATCCATGGTGCCAATGGCTACCTTCTTCATCAGTTCCTCTCGCCGGCGGCCAACCAGCGTGACGACGACTACGGGCAGTCCCCGGATGCTCGAGCTCGCTTCGTCGTCGAGGTCACTGCCGCAGTGGCTGATGCTGTCGGGGCCGGTCGGGTGGGCATCCGTCTCTCGCCGATGCACAACATTCAGGATGCGTTCGAGCCCGACCTCGACGACGCCACGGCTACCTACGAAGCCGTCATCGACGGAATTCGACCGCTGGGTATCGCCTATGTGAGCATTCTGCACCACGAGCCGACCGGCGATCTGGTGCAGAACCTCCGCGCGCGGTTCGGTGGCCCTGTGATCGCGAACACGGGATTCGGGTCGGTGACCACACGCGACCAGGCGGTTTCGCTCGTGCGCGATCTGCACGCGGATGCAGTCGCCGTTGGTCGTCTCGCTATCGCAAACCCAGACCTCGTCGAGCGCTGGCAGGGCTCGCACCCAGAGAACGAGCCGAACCCTGCGACGTTCTACACTGGCGGAGCTGTGGGATACGTCGACTACCCACGTCTCAGCGCCTGACCGCTTCTCGGCAGAACGTGCCGTGGTGATCTGACGTGCAGCAGCCGAAACGTCACGAACGCTGCCCTCGGCGATCGAGCCCCACCCTCTATCGTGGAGAGGGTGACCGCCGCCCCTTCCTCCCTGCTCTCCGATGCCGGACTCGCCTTCGTGACCGAGCGACACATCGCAACCCTGACGACACTGCGCGCGGACGGGTCCCCGCATGTCGTACCCATCGGATTCACGTACGAACAGACTCCGAGCGGCGGAATAGTGCGCATCATCACGAATGGGCCCAACCAGAAGGTGCTCAACGTGCGCCGCGACGGCCGCGCCTCCGTGAGCCAGTTCGATGGAGCACAATGGCTGACACTCGAGGGGACCGCCCACGTACTGGATGACGCCGCCTCGGTGAAGGAAGCGGTCGACCGCTATGCTGCCCGCTATCGGCAACCGCGCGAGAACCCGCAGCGTGTGGTGATCGCCATCCACGTCTCGCGGGTGATGGGAACGTCCACGTACCGCACAAACCCCTGATCTACGGCTTACTCTTGCGACAAAAGATGACGCGAGGGAGAACAGAGGCACTGAACCGGCACCATGACGGCGCTCGCGGAGGTGGTGACTAGGCTGCTGAAGGTACCCGCTGCATCGTGAGCGGGCCAGAACAGGAGCACCCATGACCCCCGACTCCGCCACCCAGGCCGAACTCGCTGCCGAGGGCGAAGCGCGACTCGGATGGATACGGTCACGCATGTACCTGCTGCGGGAGGTGCGCGCCGATTTCGAGAGACGCCTGCCGTTCAGGGGGATGACCATCGGGGTTGGGTTGCACACTGAGCCGAAGACGGTCGTGCTTTTCGAGACGCTTGCGGCGGGCGGAGCCACTGTCGTCGGCACCGGCAACCACGGGTCGACGCAAGACGACATGGTGGCCGCGCTCGCGACCAAGGGCATCACGATCTACGGTCGTCGCGACGACACCCTCGAACAGCACGTCGGCAACCTGAACCGCACGCTGGATGCCCGGCCGGACATCCTGCTCGACAACGGCGCCGACCTGGCCATCCTGGCAGCCGATCGCGGTCTTGCTGAATCGATCGTCGGTGGCACAGAGGAGACGACGTCGGGCGGGCTGAGGCTGCGCGATGAGGCTGCCGGCCGCATTCCGTTCCCTGTGCTCGTCATCAACGACAGTCCGCTCAAGGCGATCGCCGAGAATCGTCATGCGGTGGGCCAGAGCACTGTCGAGAGCTTCATGCGCATCACGAATCTGCAGATTCCGGGCCGTCGATTCGTTGTGGTGGGCTACGGATGGTGCGGGCGAGGTGTAGCGCAATACCTGCGGTCACTCGGCGGGAAGGTGGCGGTGGTCGACTCCGACGAGCTGAAGGCGTTTGAGGCGGCCTACGACGGGTATCGGGTGGGCTCGGTCGAAGACCTGGCCCCGTGGGCGGATGTCGTGATCACGGCCACCGGGCACGCGAATGTGCTTCCGGCCCACGTGTTCGAGACGCTCGCCGACGGAACCGTGATCGGCAACGTCGGGCATTTTCCCTGGGAGATCGACGTAGCCGCGCTCAAGGTGGCAGCGACGGCGATCACTCCCATCGCCACCGCGCTCGAGCGAATCGATCTACCCAACGGGCGCCACGTCGTGCTCATCGCCGATGGCCGAATGTTCAATCTTGCCGGTACGCAACCCAAGGGCAACTCGATCGAATCGATGGATCTCGGCTTCATGTTGCAGGCGCTCTCGCTTGAGCGGGTCGCGCTGAACCGGGAATCGCTCGTTCCCGGACCGCAGCCGATCCCCGACGATCTCAATCGCCACATCGCCAGGCGGGTGCTCGACGTTCTCGGCGCGTCACGATAGCCCGACGGAGGACGCACCAAGCTGCTCCGAGCACGTGGCAGTAACGCGGGCCGTCTCAGAGCACGAAACGGCCTCCGGCGAGAACGCGCTCGACGACGAGAGATTCACTGAGAATAACGGCGTCAGCCAGGTAGCCCGGGGCCAGACGGCCGAGGTGGCCGGAGCGGCCGACGGCAGTAGCCGGTGTCGCCGTCACCGCCCGCACAGCTTCTGCCAGCCCGATGCCGCACGATTCCGTGACGTAACGGAGGGCCGAGTCGAGGGTGAGAGTCGACCCGGCGAGCGTTTCTGACCCTCGAACCCTCGCTACACCCTCGCGAACGTCGACTTCGAGAGATCCCAGTCTGTACGGGCCGTCAGGGGCACCGGCCGCCGCCATCGCATCAGTGACAAGGGCGATTCTGCCGGGAGCGAGCAGAAATGCAGCTCTGACCACGTCGGGGTGAATGTGATGGCCGTCGGCGATCACCTCGAGAGTCACCCGTGGGTCTGCTGCCGCGGCGATGATCGGACCGGGTTCGCGATGCGAGATGCCGGGCATCGCGTTGAAGGCGTGCGTGAGAATTCTGGCGCCCGCATCGAATGCCGCGCGTGCGACCTCTTCGGAGGCATTCGTGTGGCCGACCGCCGGCGTCACTCCCGAGGCAGCCATCACTGTGATCGCTTCGATTGCGCCGGGCAGCTCTGGCGCAATGGTCGTCTGGCAGAGGCTGCGCCCGCCGGCTTCGAGCAGCATGCTGACCGTGCCTTCGTCAGGAGTCGCAAGCAACTCCTCGGCATGCGCACCACGGCGGGTGGGTGCAAGGAACGGCCCTTCAAGGTGCGAGCCGAGAATGAGCGGGTCTTCCTCGACGAGACGCGCAACAGTTGACAGCCGGTCGAGCGTCGCCCGAATTCCCCCCGCAACGAAGGAGACCATCGTTCGAGTCGTGCCGTGCGCCCGATGCGTTGCCATGCCCGCCCGAATTGCCGACGGACCGTCTTCGAACGAGTAGCCCCCGCCACCGTGGCAATGAATGTCGACGAAACCCGGCGTGACGAGGCGTCCGCCCGCGTGCAACCGGTCAGCGACATCACTGTAGTGCGAGCGCCAGTCGTCGCCGGTTCCGGTGGCGACAATGCGGGATCCATCGGTCGCAAACCAGAAATCCCCGACGATCCCATCGCAATCCACTTTGCGTGCGCCGTGCACCAATATGCCCATTGTCGCGGCCTCACCCTTCGACTTCGTGCACGCCAGCCCTCGAAGTACAGCGTATGCTCAGCAGGACTCACGCACATCTGATGTCTGATGTTACAGCAGCGTCGTTGACTCTCGTGTGAGAACCACTTCTACACGGAAAGCCATCGACATGAAGCTCATGCCAAACGACCCGAGAATTCTCATCGAAGGGTGCGCCGAACTGCTCGGCAAAGGCGAGTGGCTGACACTGCGCCGCCTCCCGATCACCGAAGTGGGCTTACTTGTTCATCCTGAGCTCGTCCAGATGGCCGATATGGCCGCCGGAGTGCGTCTGGAGTTCATCACCGACGCGTCTCAGCTGGCGTTCGAGGTCGAGGTGACGATGCCGGTCGGCCTGAGCGGCGACGTCGCACCCTTCGATGTGTGCGTCGATGGTGTGCGGACACACCGACAGCTGATCTTCGGCGAAGCAACCCTCCGGGTGACCGACCTGGGGTCTGACCCGAAACGCATTACGGTCTGGTTGCCGCACTTCGGAGACACGAAGCTCGGTGCCATGACTTTCACCGGTGCTCAGTTCGTCGAGAAGCCCACTTCTTCACGGCCGCACTTCCTCGCGTACGGCAGCTCGATCACGCACTGCCGCGAAGCGCTCGGCCCAAGCGAGACCTGGCCCGCTCTCGTATCTGCAAACGAAGATCTGCGGCTCACCAGTCTCGGATTCGCCGGGCAGTGCCATCTCGACCCCGTCGTCGCGCGACATATCCGCGATACGCCAGCCGATCTCATCTCGCTCTGCCTGGGCATCAACGTCTGGGGTGCCTCGACCTACCCGCGACGCACCCTGGCACCCACGATCGAGGGTTTTCTGGCGACCGTTCGGAGCGGGCATCCAGACACCCCGATCGTGGTCATCTCACCCATTGCATCGCCCGACCGCGAAGACCGCCCGAACGAAGACCAACTGACACTCGCTGACATTCGCACCATCGTGACCGACGTGGTCACCGAGCTGCAGCGCCTCGGCGACGCCGCTCTCTTTCTGATCGACGGCCTCGATGTTCTGAATGTCGACGAGGCTCACCTTCTGCAAGACGGGCTTCACCCGAGCCCGGAAGGCTACAAGGAGCTCGCGCGCCGGCTCGGCCCTCGTCTGGCCGCGGTGCTCACTGCGCACTGAACCGTATAGGATGACAGAAGGTCTGATGTCTGATGTTACGAGGTAGCTGTGTCTGAAGTTGTCATTGTCGCGAACGCCGAAGTGGCGGGTCACTATGCGAGCGATTGCATCATCGATCTGGTGAAGGCGAAACCCGACTCTGTACTCGGGCTCGCAACCGGGTCCACACCGCAGCCGGTCTACAGGGAATTGAGCAGACGCCAGCACGACGTCGACTTCAGTCGGATGCGGGCGTTCGCGCTCGATGAGTACATCGGGCTGCCCACCGATCACCCCGAGAGCTACCGGGCGGTGCTCAACCGCGAAGTCGTGCAGCCACTCGGTTTGAATCCAGGTTCAGTCAAGGTGCCGAATGGGCGGGCAAGCGACTCATCGCATGCAGGAGCCGACTATGAACGCGAGATTCACGCTGCCGGCGGCATCGATCTTCAGATTCTCGGAATCGGGACCGACGGCCACATCGGCTTCAATGAGCCCAGCTCGTCGTTCGCTTCGCTGACACGCGTGAAGACCCTGACACCGCAGACCCGAGCAGACAACGCCCGCTTCTTCGACTCTGCAGATGACGTTCCGATGCACTGCGTGACGCAGGGCATCGGAACGATCCTGCGCGCACGACACCTCATACTGCTGGCGTTCGGTTCTGCGAAGGCCGAAGCGCTGGCGGCTGCCGTCGAAGGCCCCCTCACCGCCTCGATGCCTGCCTCGGCCATACAGATGCACCCCCATGTCACGGTGTTTGTCGACGAGGAGGCTGCGGCCTCGCTCGCCAACGCCGACTACTACCGCTGGGTGTTCGACAACCGCCCGGAGTGGCAGACCTTCTGACGCTGCGTCAGGCTCTCGAGCGGGCAGCGAGCGCCTGGTCGAGAGCCTTGGCGGTCACCCTTGTCGGCTCGAAACGATCGGTGAACTGCGTGCGTTCGGCGGGAGAGCCGACCTTCACGCCGAGGTAGGCGCACTGGTCGAACCGTAAGACGATGCGCTCGATCGTTTGCGTCGTCAGCAGCGAACTCGGCTCGGCCTCGGCCACGGGAAGGTGCGAGTCAGCGAACGCACCGCCGTAGGGCGTGACGTCGGCAGATACTCCAGAGAACATGATGGCGACGGGCGCCGTGGTCTTCGACAGCTCGGCCAGATGACGTTCGGGGCTGTCGGCCGACCGTGTTTCGATGGCCGAGCGTGCCCAGTTGATGGTGTGGCCCAGTCCGGTCAGAGAGTGAGCAGACGCCTCACGTACGGCCTCGATCTCGTCTGCAAGCTGCAGGAACCCCTTCTCAGCAACGTGGTCGGGCGCCGGTGCATCGCAGTGCTCGACCATGAGCATCGTTCGCCCCCACGACCACGATGCGATCTCGCCCAGCGACTGCGCGAAGCTGCGCGCCGAAGACGCGGCCCGCAGGGCGTTCGGCGCCGAGTGCAGCTGAACGGCGCGGATGCTCCGCTCGCCGAGGATGCCCGAAAGCTCCGTCACTTCGCGATGCAGTCGCGCGATGTCGGTCATCGCCCTGAGACGACCCTCTTCGTCATCAGACGCCAGCCCGTATTCCGGGTCCGTGATGAGCGCGCGGCCGGTGCCCGGAATTGCCGTCACGACCGAGCTCCACTCCGGATGAAGCAGGGAGGCGAGATGCGTCATGCCCCCGTGATGCAGCGTCTTGTCGAACGCGAGTTCGAGCCCTCCGACCAACTGCTCAGTGCGCAACAGTGCATACCACTCAGCTTCTTCTGAGACACGTTCGAAGAGTCTCGGAGGTGCGGCAGCATAGGCGCCGACGACGATCTGCGTCACTGTGGCACCGCCACGGCTCGCGTCGTGATCGACCGGTACGCGGCATCGATGACGGCCAGGCTGGCTCTGGCCTCGGCGATGCCATAATCGGGCGCTTGGCCGACGGCGGCACGATCGATGACATGCGTGAGAAAGCGCTGCAGTGCGGCCGTCGAGCCGTCTCCGCCGATCGGCAGGCTCGAGACTCCGGACCGCCGGTCGAACCGAATGAGCGCTGGTTTGTCATCATCGGCGACCGCATGCCCGTGCGAGCCGAGGATGCGAATGCTCGAACTCGTCGCGCCGAACCCCGGGGCGTTCGCCACGCGGCCGACCGTCACCGTGGAGGTGACTCCGAACTGCAGACCGAGTGAGATCACCGCGGTGTCTTCGACACCGAACTCGTCGTGGCCGGAGTCGAAGAGGGTGCCCGACATCGCGTAGACGCTCTGCACGGCCAGGCCGGAGAGGTAGTGGATTGCGTCGACGCAGTAGCCCAGGAAATTGAGCATCTCGCCACCACCGCTGAGCGCAGGATCGGTGACAAGGTGCGGTCGTTCCACAGAGGTCGCGAAATACTTCGCGCTGGCGAGAAACTCGGCATCGAGGTGCCGTGGTAGGCCGAGATAACCGGCGTCGATCCACGCGCGGGTGCGACGAAGTGCCGGGGAATGCGTGCGGTTGATGACAGAGCAGAACCCGCGGGCATTCTTCGTCGCAGCAAGCAGATCGTCAGCATCGCTTAGAGTCGTGGTGGCTGGCTTGTCGACAACGACGTTGACACCGCGGCCCAACGCAAAGAGAGCCAGGCGAGCGTGTCGGGTGGGTTCGCTGCAGATCACCGCAATGTCGACGCGTTCTGGGTCGGTCGCGTCGTCGATGCTCGGCAGATACGGCACCCTGTGCGCCTCGGCTGCGGCTCTACTGTCTCTCAGCATCCACTCGGGCGCATCTGGTTCTTCGGCGACGCCGACGACGTCGACTCGCGGATCGTTCTGCAGAATCTCGATGTAGGGGCCGGCATGGCGCACGCCGCTGACGAAAGCGACCCGAATCGCTGCGCCGCTCACAGCGCGCCTGCGGTGTGGTCGATGGCGATGGGCGTACCGCGCTCGAGCGACTGTTGCGCAGCGACTGCTGTGGCCAACGCAACGCGAGCCTGTGTGGTGGTCACGATGAATGGTTCTCTTCCCTGAGCCGCACGCACCCAGTGCGAGAGTTGTTGAGTGAGGGCGCCCTCGATCGAGGCGGGCGCAACGGGATGCCCGGGAGAATGCAGCCCCGGATCGTCTTCGCTGCTGTGTAGAAGCGAACCTTGCGAACCGGCCACCATGACGCGGCGCAAGAATTCGCCGGGTTGTCTCAGGGCGTAACAGAGCTCGAGTGTGGCGAGAGCGCCGTTCTCGAAACGCAGTTGTACCTGAAAGCTGTCAGGCATGGGCATCTCGGCGGCGAACGTGGCGAACTGCCGGGCGAACACTTCGACCGGCTTCGAATTCATCAACCACACGGCAAGGTCGATGCTGTGTGTTCCGTTGTGCACCGGATGCCCGCCAGAACGATTCGTGTCGAGCTGCCAGCCCCGCCACCCGTTGGGCCACACGTGCCCGGTGTACCAGCTGACGTGCAGTAGCTTCGGATCGCCGATGTCGCCGGCCTGGATTGAGGCGAAGAGGTCGGCGATCACGGGCTGGAATCGCACCGTCTGGCCAACCATCAAGCTCGTGCCGGCGCCCTCTGTCGCAGCGATCATCTCATCTAGATCGGCGACGGTCAGTGCGGCCGGCTTGTCGACATGCACAGCCTTACCCGCGCGACCTGCCGCGATCACCCAGCGTTTGTGGTCGGGGGTCGCGTTGCAGACGTCGACTGCATCGACGTCGGAGTCGTTGACGGCAGCCGCGATGTCGGTCGTCGCCCGTGCTCCCGGAGCCAGTGAAGCGATCGAGGCAGCTCGGCCGAGGTCAGTGCCGGCGACAAAGGCGACCTCGACGCCCTTCACGGCATTGAGCGCAAGAACATGCTCGCGAGCGAAGGCGCCGGTACCGACGATTGCGACACGAAAGCTCATCAGCGCTGTTCGGTGTCGTCGGACGAACGCAGCTCTGGCTTCACTTCCTCACGGAAGATACGGGTCGACTGGCCGAGGCTCCGTGCCAGGGCGGGGATCTTGGCGGCACCGAACAGAAGAACGATCATAGCGATGACGATGACGGCGTGCCAGCCGTTCAGATTTGCGAGCATGCGAAGACCTTCCATGGGGTGCGATGTGCCGGACACAATCCACCATCACACATATGACATCAGATGTCTAGACGGACCCCCGGGTCGGGGATACTTTCAGGAGGGCTCGCCGCAATGGCACGTAGTGATCGATGACGGCCAGCTTGTACGCGTCGACATCTCCGGCCACCGCAGCATCGAGCATCGCTCCGTGCGATCTGGCGGTCTCATCCATGTCTGCCGCCGGCGCCAGGCCCAGCAACGGGTACACCACCGTGTTCACTTCCCAGAATGCAGCAACCAGCTGGCCGACGAGGGCATTGTCGAGATAGCTGAGCAGGCGGGTATGAAAGCCGAGGTCTTCTTCAGGGAAGGGCAGATTGGCGTCTGACTTCTGAACCATGACGGCGACCAGCTGACGCAACTGAGTGTCTTCTCGCCCGGCCAGCGCCGACACGATGGGCTCTGCCATAGCGAGATCGAGCGCTTGGCGAACCTCGACGACCTCGCGAAGTGCCGCGAAATTGTCTTCGGGGCTCAAGACGCCGCGAAACACCAGACCCTCGACCAGAGGGGCCAGGGAGAGGTTGCCCACATAGGTGCCGTACCCGTGGCGCACCTCCACGATGTCAAGCGCTGCGAGTGTGCGGATCGCCTCGCGTACGCTGGAACGACTGACGTTCAAGGTGGCACAGATTTCAGACTCGGTCGGCATGAGATCACCCGGCCGTAGAGAGTTCTGCAAAATGAAGTTCTTGATCTGATCGGTGACGGAATTTCGTTTCCGCTTCGTTTCGGCCGGAAAAACTTCGCCCGCTGATGTTGCTGGCATTTCCATTTCGGCTTGACCTTTCTTACGTCGAGGTATTACCGTCAGTTTACCCATGTAGGACATCTGATGTCCGATATTCATCCCCGAGAGGCGATCTTCATGTTCAAAGAAACGCTCCAATTGCAGACTAGCCGCAGAGTCTTTCTGGCATCGGCTGGCGCAATGGGCATTGTCGCCGCACTTGCGGCCTGCTCCGGCCCAGGTTCGACGAACAGCGGTGGCGGCGGTACCACGGCGGGCCCAGCCAACAAGAACGGCACCATCCAGGCGGGCATGTCGTATCCCCTGTCAACCGGATTCGACCCAATGACCACGTCAGCCGCAGTAACAGTGGCAGGCAACTGGCATGTACTCGAGGGCATTGTCGACCTCGACCCCGTCACTCGCACCCCTTACGCCGCACTCGCGACCGCGTTGCCGACGCAGATCGATGACACGACCTGGGAGGCGACGCTGCGCAGCGGCGCTACATTCCACAACGGCAGCCCGGTCACTGTCGACGACGTGGTCTTCTCGTTCACCCGGGTACTGGACCCTGCGAACAACTCGCTCTACCGTGGCTTCCTGCCGTTCCTGTTGTCGGTGACGGCCAAAGACGCATCGACGGTTCAGTTCAAGCTGAACTACCCCTTCGCCTTGTTCCCAACGCGTATTTCTGTGGTCAAGGTCGTTCCGAAGGCCCTGGTTCAGGCAGACCCCAAGGCGTACGACAGTCTTCCGGTCGGTTCAGGGCCATACAAGTATGTCTCTGCGACCAAAGACGACAAGATCGTATTTCAGCGATTCGACGGCTACAACGGCTCGCGACCAGCTCTTGCCGCCGCAATGACATGGAACCTTCTGTCTGACGCATCGGCGCGAGTCACCGCAGCCGAGTCTGGCCGGGTCGAGGCAATCGAAGACGTTCCCTACCTCGACGCCGAAGCGCTGTCGAAGAAGGTCAGGGTCGAGTCTGTACAGGCCTTCAACCAGTTGTTCATGATGTTCAACTGCTCCGTCGCACCCTTCAACGACAAGCGGGTTCGCCAGGCGTTCTTCTACGCGATCGACATGGACAAGGTGATCAACACGGCCCTGCTCGGCAACGCAACAGCAGCCTCGAGCTTCGTCCAGCCCGACCACCCCTCGTATGTGAAGGCCAAGACGGTCTACACCTACGACCCGGTCAAGGCGAAGCAACTGCTTGCCGACGCTGGCGTGAGCAACCTCGCGATCACCCTGCTCACGACCGACACCGCCTGGGTCAAAGATGTCGCGCCACTCATCAAAGAGAGCCTCGACGCGGTCGGCATCGCCACCACTCTCGACATCGGTCAGTCGGGTGGGCAGTACAAGAAGGTCGACGCTGGCAACCTGCAGGTGATGGTGGCCCCCGGCGATCCGTCGGTCTTCGGCCCTGACGTCGACCTGTTGTTGCGCTGGTGGTTCGCCGGCAGCGTCTGGCCCATCTCCCGTTACCGCTGGGCGGGCACCCCTGAGTTCGACCAGGTGACGACTCTGCTCAACCAGGCGTCGGCCTCGACAGACGCCAACGCGCAGAAGGCGACGTGGGGCCAGATCTTCGACATCCTGTCGGACAACGTTCCGCTTTACCCGCTCTTCCACCGCAAGCTGCCAACTGCCTGGAGTGAATCGGAGCTGCCTGGATTCAAGCCGCTCTCGATCACCGGGCTGTCCTTCCTCGACGTAGGAACCACCACGGCGTAGCCGTTCCGCGGGGAGGGGAGAGAGCACCTGAACGCCCTCTCCTCCCTCGCCCTCTTTCCCACCACTTCCAAAGGATTCCAGTGATCGCTTTCTTGAGACTGGCCGGCCGCCGGTTCATCTGGCTACCGGTGACGGTTATCGGCGTCACGTTGCTCGTCTTCTTCCTGATGCAGTTCACGCCGACGGACGCTGCGACGAACGCCCTCGGAGAGAGCGCCACCGAGGCTGCCAAAGCGGCGTACCGCACAGCCAACGGGCTCACCGACCCGTTCTTCGTGCAGTATTTCCGTTTTCTCGGCGGACTTTTCACGGGCAACCTCGGCGACACGGTGCCCCCGGCACAACCGGTCACCTCGTTGGTCGCCACCGCATTTCCCCTCACCTTGCAATTGACCTTCCTCGGCCTGCTTATCGCGGTGGTGCTGGCGCTGGTGCTCGGAGTGACAGCCGCGTTGTACCGTGACCGATGGCCCGACCAGATCATTCGTGTGATCTCGATCGCCGGCATCGCAATGCCGTCGTTCTGGCTCGCCATTCTGCTCATCAAGACCTTCGCCCTCGACTGGGGATGGTTTCCGAGCGGCGGTTACGTCAATCCGGGAGACTCCCTCTCTGGCTGGTTGCAGTCGATGTGGCTGCCAGCGTTGGCCCTCGGCGTTCCGGTCGGCGCATCGCTGACCAGAGTGGTGCGAACGTCGATGGTCGAAGAACTCGACAAAGACTATGTGCGCACGGCGATCGGATCCGGCCTGCCGAAGGTGGTCGTGGTCGGTCGAAATGTACTCCGCAATGCTCTCATCACGCCCGTCACCGTGCTCGGCCTGCGGGTCGGGTACTTGCTCGGCGGTGCCGTCGTCATCGAGGTGATCTTCGACCTGCCGGGTATGGGAAAGCTCATTCTCAACGGTGTCACCTCGGGCGATACGAATCTCGTGCAAGGCGTGACGATCGTGATCGCGCTGACCTTCATTGTCGTCAACATCGTCGTCGACATGCTCTACCTGCTCATCAACCCCCGAATCAGAACGGTCTAACCATGCGACGATTCATGCTTCGTCTTCAGGCTCTGGGTCTCCGGATCCGAGCGATGCCGCTCGGATCGAAGATCGCCCTGGTGTTCTTCGCGATTGTGGTCATCGTTGCCGTGTTCGCACCGGTCTTCGCCATGCACGACCCCCTCGAATCGGGCATTCCGGCGCAGCCGCCGTCGCCCGACCACTGGTTCGGTACCGATCGCGGCGGCCGCGACATCTATTCGAGACTCGTCTACGGCGCGCGGTACTCCCTCGCGATCGGACTCGGCGCGACAGCGCTCGCGCTCGTGGTCGCGGCGGTTCTGGGTTCGCTGGCAGCTACTGCTCGCAAGGCGATCTCTGAGACGATCATGCGTATTCTCGACATCGTCATGTCGTTCCCGGGCATCGCCCTCGCCGTCGTCTTCGTCGCCGTGTTCGGCAAGTCGTTGCCCGTGCTGATCTGCACGCTGGCGTTCTTGTACGTTCCCCAGCTCACGCGAATCGTCCGCGCCAACGTTCTGACCCAGTTCGGCGAAGACTACGTCTCAGCCGGGAAGGTGATGGGTGCACGCACCAGCTACGTCTTGATCAAACATGTGGCCCGCAACTGTGCCGCACCCGTGATGGTCTTCGCGACCATCCTCGTCGCTGACGCGATCGTCTTCGAGGCAAGCCTGTCCTTCATCGGAGCCGGCGTGCAAGACCCTGCACCATCGTGGGGCAACGTCATCTCCTATGGCCGCAACCTGCTGCTCAGCGGTGGATGGTGGGCGACCTTCTTCCCGGGCATGCTCATTCTTCTCACCGTTCTTGCACTGAACATTCTGGCCGAGGGCCTCACCGACGCCATGGTCAGACCGGCGGCTCGAAAGAACACTGCGGCGGTCAAGGCCGTGGCGAGCGTCGAAGCCCAGGTCGTGCCACTCGACGAACTGACCGTCGCCGGTGCCGACGCCCCCTTCATTCGCAACGAGCCGCCGTCGCTGCAGCGCCACCTCGCGTTGTTGCGCACCAATGAACGACTGCGCACGGATCGGCTCGTCTACACCGGCGCGGCCACCCCGCTGCTCGAGGTGAAGAATCTGAGCATCCGCTTTCCCGAGCGGCACGGAGACACTGCTGTCGTCGACAACGTCAGTTTCTCGGTGCGACCAGGCGAGACGATGGCTCTGGTCGGCGAATCGGGATGCGGCAAGAGCATCACGAGCCTTGCCATCATGGGACTACTGCCGCCCTCTGCAGTGGTGACCGGGCAGATTCTCTTCGATGGCGAAGACCTGCTGAAGGCGACCCCGAGGCGTCGCAACGCGCTGCGCGGCCACGACATGTCGATGGTGTACCAGGACGCCCTGAGCTCGCTGAACCCATCGATGCTCATTCGAAGCCAGCTGAACCAGCTGCTACGCAGAGGCGGAACCCGCAGCGCAGAAGAGCTGCTCGAACTCGTCGGTCTCGACGCCGCCCGCACGCTGAAGAGTTACCCGCACGAGTTGAGCGGAGGGCAGCGGCAGCGCGTTCTGATCGCTCTGGCTCTGACGCGCAGCCCGAGACTGGTCGTTGCCGACGAGCCGACGACGGCGCTCGACGTCACCGTTCAGGCCCAGGTGATCGACCTGCTCAATGAGCTGAGGGAGAAGCTGGGCTTCGCCATGGTCTTCGTGAGCCACGACCTCGCTCTGGTCGCCGAACTCGCCCACAAAGTGACGGTCATGTATGCGGGGCAGGTCGTCGAATCGGCGCCCACCACGAGCCTGCTGACACGGCCGCAGCATGAGTACACCCGAGGGCTGCTTGGTTCAGTTCTCTCGATCGAAGACGGTGCAGATCGCCTGCACCAGATTTCCGGTACGGTACCGTCGCCCCGTGATTTCGCGTCGGGCGACCGGTTCGCGCCGCGCTCGCTGAGCGCCGATCGCGAGCGCACCGAACGCCCGGAGTTGAGGCTCATTCCCGGAACGGAACACGCGTTCGCGAGTTTCAACCCCGTCGAGCTACCCGCAGATGACGAACTGGAGTTGACGAGATGACCAGCGAAGCCGACGTACTCACCCTTGAGAACATCAACGTCATACACAAGGCACGCACAGGAACTCTTTTTCACCGCGATACGGTGCACGCCGTCAACGACGTGAGCCTGAGCATCCGGCGCGGCCAGACGATCGGGATCGTCGGGGAATCGGGTTGCGGCAAGTCCACTCTTGCCCGAGTGATGGTCGGTCTGCAGACCCCCACGTCTGGGTCGGTGTACTTCAGGGGCGAGAACATCAGCAAGCGTTCGCAATCGGCCGCCAAGAAGTATGGCAGAGCGGTTTCGGTCATCTTCCAAGATCCGGCAACTGCGTTGAACGCTCGGATGACTGTGCACGACATTCTGATCGACCCGCTGAACGTGCACAACATAGGCAGCCGGGTTCAACGGGAGGCTCGCGTACGTGAACTCCTCGTCCTTGTCGGCCTGCCTGCGTCTGCGGCTGAGGTGCTCCCCGGACAGATTTCTGGCGGCCAGCGCCAGCGCGTGGCCATCGCCAGGGCCTTGGCGCTCGACCCCGAGATCGTCGTGGCCGACGAACCGACGTCGGCACTGGACGTCTCGGTTCGCGCCCAGATTTTGAACCTGCTTTCTGACCTGAAGGTTCGCCTCAACCTCGGCATGGTCTTCATCTCTCACGACATTCAGACGGTTCGTTACGTGTCGGATCGAATTCTGGTCATGTACCACGGGCGCGTCGTCGAAGACGGTGCGGCCGCACAGGTCTTCGATCACCCGACAGACCCATACACGAAGAAGCTGCTCGGCGCGGCGCCGAGCCTGCTGGCTAACTGACGCAGCCGCACCCGCCTTCGTCTCCCTTCCCCCTGCTTCTCGTTCACCAGCTTCACCTCACCAAGGAGAAACACTCATGACCGTTCCACGTTTTCACGGAGTCATTCCGCCCGTCGTCACGCCTCGCACCAGCGAAGGTGACGTCGACCTGCCCGCCCTCGGCACCCTGATCGAGCACCTCCTCGACGGAGGTGTGCAGGGACTGTTCATGCTTGGTTCGTCGGGCGAGGTCGCTTTTCTGACAGACACAGAACGCAAGGCGATTCTCGCCGAAGCCGTGCGTGTCACGGCCGGCCGGGTGCCGATCATGGTCGGCGTCAACGACATGACCGCCTCACGGGTCATCGAGCAGATCAGAATCGCTGAGGATGCCGGTGTCGACGCCGTCCTCGCGACCGCGCCGTTCTACGCACTGCCGAGCGCCAGAGAGATCGAGCAGCACTTCTACCTCTTGGCCGCGGCGACGACTCTGCCGATCTTCGCTTACGACGTGCCCGTGCGGGTGCACAACAAATTGACGACCGACCTGATCATGCGGCTTGCACGAGATGGCGTTCTCGCTGGAGTCAAAGACTCCAGCGGCGACGACGTCTCGTTTCGCCGCCTGGTCAATGCCAACCGTGCCGCGGGTGAGCCGCTCGTGCTTCTCACCGGGCACGAAGTCGTTGCCGACGGCGCGTTGTTCTGGGGTGCACACGGCATCGTTCCCGGCCTGGGCAACGTCGACCCGCGCCGCTATGTCGAGATGTTCGACGCAGCCCAGAGGGGTGACTGGAACATCGCACGAGCCCTTCAGGACGAGCTGTGCGCACTGTTCGAGATCGTCTTCCAAGCACAAGGCGTGAGCGGCGAAGCTGCAGGTCTTGGTGCTTTCAAGATTGCGCTCGCCCGCATCGGCGTCATCAACAGCGCACGGATGTCGGCGCCGATCGACCAGCTGACTGACGAGACCATCCAGCGCATCCAGCACATCGTCGACCGCGCGGGCGTCCTGGTCAAGTGACACTCGTTCTCGGCGTCGACATCGGCGGCACCAAGATCGCCGCTGGTCTCGTCACCGACGACCACGAGGTCATCCACTATGCGAGCGCGTCCACGCCAGCTTCGGCGGGCGCGGACGCGATCATATCGACGGTGCTCGATCTTGCTGCACATCTGCGCGCGCGCGTTGCTCCTGGCGACGTGGTCGTGAGCTGCGGGGTCGGGTCGGCCGGCGTGATCAACCCCGTCACCGGGATCGTCACGTCTGCGACCTCGTCACTGTCGGGGTGGGCGGGCACTCCCCTCAGGCGGCGCATGAGCGACGGTCTGGGACTCCCGGCGGCCATAGTCAACGATGTTCACGCACATGCCCTCGGCGAGTCGATCGCGGGAGCCGGCCGCGACGCCGAATCAATGTTGTTGATCGCAGCCGGAACAGGCATCGGGGGCGCCATCGTGGTGAATGGGCAACTTCAACTCGGAGCCCACGGCGTTGGCGGACACCTCGGCCACATCCCCTCGGAAGAGGCGGCGGGCCTCTCCTGCCCGTGCGGCAGATCGGGTCACCTCGAGGCCATCGCTTCGGGGCCTGCGATCGCTTCGCGGTACCTCGCCGAATCGTCACAGAGCAGGTCGATCACCTCGTACGAGGTCTTCGAACGCGCTGAACGCGGCGACGCGACAGCCGCACGCGTGATCACGACGGCGGCGTACGCCCTCGGGCGCTGCATCGGTGGCCTCGTGAATACCATCGACCCCGAGAGAGTGGTGATCGGCGGGGGCCTTGCAGGCTCAGGTACCCGCTGGTGGAATGCTCTCACCGCCGGTGTGGCCGCCGAGACGATGCCGATTCTCACCCCGCAGAGACTCATACCTGCGGCGCTTCTCACGAATGCGGCGGTCATCGGCGCCGCAGCCTTCTCACGATCCACTATCCATCCCCGATCCGAAAGCCGACTCCTGTGACACCCTCGCCTTCCCCCACCCTGCTCGCCCTGAAGGGCGGGCTTATCGTGTCGTGCCAGGCATACCCGGGCGAGCCGATGCGCCAGGCCGAAACCATGGCCCAGCTGGCCGAATCCGCAGCCATCGGCGGGGCCATCGGCATTCGCGCACAGGGTCTAGACGACATCGCGCTCATTCACCAGCGCGTGCAGCTGCCTCAAATCGGGCTGTGGAAGGTCGGGGCATCCGGTGTCTTCATCACACCCACCTTCGAGCACGCACGGGCGGTCGTCGCTGCGGGCGCCGAGATCGTCGCAATCGACGGTACACGCCGCGAGCGACCCGACGGGCTCACCCTGGCCGAGACCATTCACCGATTGCACGAGGAGACCGGCGCTCTCGTGATGGCGGACGCTGGATCGTACGACGACGGAGTGGCGGCGGCGGAAGCGGGAGCCGATTGTGTCGGAACCACCCTCAGCGGCTACACCGGAGAGCGGGAGAAGACGGTCGGCCCCGACCTCGAGACGCTCAGCCGGCTTGCCGATACGCTGACGATCCCAGTGATCGCAGAGGGGCGCATCCACACCCTCGACAATGCTCGTGAGTGCAGGGATGCCGGCGCCTTCGCCATCGTCGTGGGCACGGCGATCACCCACCCGGCCTCGATCACTCGCTGGTTCGCCGACTCGATCGGCGCACGGTAGCACTGACGCCGGGCACCAGCGCATTCGCTGAGACCGGAGAGGTGCAACCGCCGACTATTACCACCGCGGCGCAATCCCATTTGGTACCGGGCAGGTAACACTGCATCGGGCCGTTGCATGAGGTCCGGGACGCCACTGCTATTCTGGAGGAGTTCAATCTGCAAAATCCGCGTACGCAAGCGGATCGCAGGCCACGCGAGTGTAGTTCAATGGCAGAACTTCAGCTTCCCAAGCTGATAGCGCGGGTTCGATTCCCGTCACTCGCTCCAGTTCGCCGCCCGAGCAAACGCCTTGCCGAGCATCCCGTGACCAAGGCTACGGCGCCGTGATCCGCAGGATCACGCGGGGCTTGCGGCCCGACTTTCCGAGGCGCTCGATCAGCATGAAGATGCGGTACTCCAGGCGGTACTTGCGGGCGAACACCGCCGAGATCCGTTCGACCGATTCGGTGTCGGCGAGAATCCCGGCCACGCCCTCGACCGCCCGGGCCCCGGGCTTCACCTTGCCCATGCGGTCGCACGGCCGAAGCTCGACCTGGCCGTTGTTGCGCAGTCGCTTGACCTTACCGCTCTCGGCCGGCGTCGTCACCACCAGGTAGTTGCCGTAGCGGGCGATCCACACTGGCGTCGAAACGGGCGCACCCGTCTTTCTGAACGTGGTCAGCGAGACGAACGCCTCGTCGCTGAGCGCGAGCAGCGCCGCATGTGCCCCGGTGTCGGTTGTCATGTGTGAAACAGTAGCGCGAGCATCCGCTGAGTGCACCGGCGCGGGCGGCACATGTCGACGCCGCCTCGCGGCGCAACCTCTAAGCTGACCGCATGACAGCTCTTTCGCGGCGACAGTTTCTGCTGACGGCGGGCAGTTCGGTGGCTGCTGCGTCTGTGCTGGCCGCCTGCTCGAGCCCTGCACCCGCGCCGCCGGTGAGCCCCACTCCCACGCCGACGCCGGTCGGTCCGCCGGTCTGGGCAGAGCTCTCGCAGTCGGTGAAGGGAGCCGTGCTGCTGCCGGCCGACGCGAACTACGGCACGGCGAAGCTCACCGAGAACCCGCGATTCGATGACGCGGCCCCGCTCGCCATTCTCGAGGCGTCGTCGGCTGCTGATGTGGCCGCCGGGCTCGCGTTCGCGACGAAGTACGGTGTTCCGCTGGCCCTGCGTTCGGGAGGCCACAACTATGTCGGATGGTCGGCGGGTGGGGCATCGGGGTCTGGCGTGCCGCCCTCGCTCGTGATCAGCACGGCAACGCTGACGGAGGTGACGCTGTCGGCCGACGGTTCGACCGTACAGGTGGGGGCCGGGGCGTCGCTGGCCGAGGTCTACAACACGGTCGGCACGGCTGGCCGGGCGATCGCCGGCGGGTCGTGTGCCACCGTCGGCGTCACGGGGCTCACTCTGGGTGGTGGCGTGGGGGTACTGGTGCGCTCATTCGGGCTGGCCTGCGACCAGCTCACCGGCGTCGAGATCGTCACCGCCGACGGCGTGGTGCACCAGGCCAGCGCGTCGAACGACGCAGACCTCTTCTGGGCGTCGCAGGGCGGCGGCGGTGGGATGCTCGGGGTCGTCACCGGCCTCACGTTTGCGACGCGGGCCGCGCCCGACGTGACCACCTGGTACGTCGAATGGCCTTGGTCGGCCGCCGCAGAGGTCGTGGCCGCGTGGCAGACCTGGGCTCCCTCGGCAGACAACGGCCTGTGGTCCACGCTCAAACTGCTGGGCGGCAACTCGCACCCCGGCGAGCCGAGCGTGTCGGTCTCTGGCACCTGGATCGGCAGCGGCCCACTGTCGCAGCAGATCGCTCCACTGCTGAACGGCGTGAGCGCTCAGCCCAGTACGAACCAGCCGTTCCACCACAGCTACGTCGACGCGATGATGATCGAGGCGGGCTGCCAGAACACCCCCATCGCCGAGTGCAACACCGGCCCGGGCGGGGCACTCACCCGCGAACCGTCATCGGGAACATCCAATATCGGGTACGCCACCCTCGACGCCTCTGGCATCACCGACCTCATCGCCCAGGTGAACGCAGCGCAGAACGTCTCGGGCATGACCGAGGGCGGAATCTCGATGGATGCCCTGGGCGGCGTCGTGGCGAACATCGACCCGTCGGCGACGGCCTTCGTGCACCGCAAGGCACTCATGACCGTGCAGTACACGGCCACCTTCGCCGTCGGAGCTGACCCATCGCCCTACGACGCCTACGTTCGACGATTCCGCGCCGCCATGACGACCCACTGGCAGAACTGGGCCTACGTGAACTACTGCGATGCGACGGTTCCGGATGCCCAGACCGCCTACTTCGGAGCGAACCTGCCGCGCCTCACATCGTTGAAGGCTCAGTACGACCCCCACGGCCTCTTCACGCAGCCGCAGTCGTACTGACGCTGACGCGCAGCACCCTCCTTCTCGTCCCTCGCTTGCATCCTCAGGTGAGGCCGCTGCGACAAGTCGCGATACCAGCCTCTTTTCGTTGCAGATGCCTCAGCCGGCCCCGAAACTGCGACGCTGCGCGGCGCTGCCCAAAAGGTAAGCTGGCCGCGTGCTTCTCTCTGATAGTGACATCCGGGCCGAACTCGACAGCGGGCGCGTCGGGCTCGAGCCGTACGAGCCTGCGATGGTGCAGCCCTCGAGTGTGGATGTTCGCCTCGACCGTTTCTTCAGGCTCTTCGACAACCACAAGTACCCCTTCATCGACCCGGCCGCCGACCAGCCCGAACTGACGCGGCTCATCGAGGCGGTCGCCGATGAGCCGTTCATCCTGCACCCCGGCGAGTTCGTGCTCGGCTCGACCTACGAGCAGGTCACATTGCCCGACGACATCGCGGCGAGGCTCGAAGGCAAGAGTTCGCTCGGGCGCCTCGGGCTGCTGACACACTCCACCGCAGGGTTCATCGACCCCGGCTTCAGCGGGCACGTGACGCTCGAGCTGAGCAACGTCGCCACTCTTCCCATCAAACTGTGGCCCGGCATGAAGATCGGGCAGCTGTGCTTCTTTCAGCTGTCGTCTGCCGCCGAGCATCCATACGGTTCAGCGCAGTACAGCTCGCGGTACCAGGGCCAGCGTGGGCCGACGGCGAGCCGCTCGCACCTGAACTTTCACCGCACCGACGTCTCGGGCGGGCAGCTCTAGCCCTGCCGGCTGGGCCGTGGCGCGCCGGGTACAGAGAGTCGAATGGATGCTCGCAGACGAGCTCAGCGCAGGTCACAGCTCTGACGACGAGCCGGCGCTCGGCACCCTGCGTTCGGCGCACCATATTGACGGAGGCGCCCAGTTGGCCGAGCTTCGCCGGGCGGTCTTCGGCCCCGGCACGCCCGATGATGTGCGCGATCAGAAGGCCGCCGAGCTCGCCGCCCTCGAGAAGGCTGTCGATGATGAACGTCACGCGGCAGAGCTGCGTCAGCGAGCGGCAGCTGAGCAGTCCGCCCGTCGGCGCGGGCACATGCGATCGCTGAGGCGCAAGTGGATGGTCGCCTCGTTCAGCGTCATCGTCGTGCTTGCCGTAGTCGGTGTGACCTCTGCTCTTCTGGTCGCGGGCCGCCCACAGCCCGGAACTCTGCCAGCAAGTGATGCGGCCGCAAGTACGTTCCCTGCGCTTTCGCCAGCCGAGGCCGCAGCCCAGTCGCCGGCTCAGGTCTTCACCAGGCCCCAGACCTCGGCCGACATGCCGACCCAGGGCTTTCCGGTCGGGCTGGTGATCGGGTCATTCCGATTGCTGCGAACCGCGCAGTTCACTCCGACCACAGCTTTCGTGGCCCTGCGCCCCGACGGCGACACCTGCCTCACTGTCTATGGCACCGGCACTGACTTCGAATCGAAGTGCACGCTGGCCGAGACTGCACTTCGTGGCGGGATCACCGTCGTCTTCTCGACAGTGCAGAACATGAACCCGCGCACCGGCTCCGCCGCAGTCTCATCGGTGACCTTCACCGCAGAATGGATGCCCGACGGCCAGTACACCGTGTCGTCAGCCATCACCGTGGCGCACTGAGAAGCACCGACGCGCAGCGACGCGTATTGACTCGCACTGACGCACATCTTTCGGCCCCTGATTACCCTTTCGACGCTCCTGGGCTCCCCGCCAGGTGTGCCGATGCGCGTGGGTGCGCACGAACGTCCCGACGGTCTCTCGTTTCGGGACGCTTGCGCGCACCGGCCAGGGTCTGACGGCACACCGTAGCCTTGGTGGGTGACTTCAGCCTCCGCCGCCCCCGATTCCGGCTCCTCCGACACCGACCCGATCGACCGCGTCTTCAGGGCGGCACTGTTCGACATGGACGGCACACTCATCGACTCGACTCCCGCCGTCGACCGGTCCTGGATCCGCTGGGGGCAGGAGTGGGGCATCCATGACTCGTTTCGCGAAGGCATGCACGGCAGGCCTGCGCGATCCCTCATCGCCGAGCTCGTCGCTCCCGAGCAGGTCGAAGAAGCGTTGGCCCGGGTGCAGCAGCTCGAACTCGCTGACGTCGACGGCATCACCGTGCTCGAGGGCGCAGCTGAGCTGATCTCGAGCCTGCCGGATGATCGGCGAGCCATCGTCACGTCGTGCAATCGTCAGTTGGCCCCCGTGCGGCTGCGTGTGGCGAACTTTCCGGCGCCGAGCGTCGTGGTGACGATCGACGACACGCCCAGGGGCAAGCCCAACCCCGACCCGTTCCTCGAGGGCGCTCGCCGCCTCGGCTTCGATGCCGCGGACTGCGTGGTGTTCGAGGATGCCCCCGCTGGCCTTGCCGCGGGCCGCGCTGCCGGCTGCTTCACCGTGGGCATTGTGGGCACGCACCCCTCGCACGAGCTCGATGCGGACCTCGTCGTTCGGAGCCTCACCCAGGTCACCGTGCGCGTCGTCGACGGCGGCTTCACGCTAGTCGTCACGCCCTGACGCACGGTTTCGCTGGGCGCGTGCTCTGCTGGGTGCGCTCACACGGCCCGAACATCGGCTGTGTGGGGACGTTTGCCCGCACCGAGCCCAAAGCCCGGACCCTATGCAGGGTGGGTGCGCGCAATTGGCCCCAACTGCAGGGTGAGCCAGGGGCTGAAGGCCCAGGGGGTCGCAGCGATGGCGGTGAGCAGGGCATCCGGGTCGACCCACTGCCATTCACAGACTTCGTCGGGATTGGGCTGCAGGGAATCCGTCACGACGGCCGTGTAGACGGGGCAGATCTCGTTCTCGACGACACCGGCCGCGTCGACGGCACGATAGCGGAAGTCAGGCAGCGCGATCTCGAACGAATCGAGTGTCACGCCGAGTTCGGCGTCGGCCCGGCGCACCACGGCGTCACCCATCGCCTCGCCCGGGGCGGGGTGGCCGCAGAACGAATTCGTCCAGACGCCGGGCCAGGTTCGCTTGGCCAGAGCCCGCCTGGTGACGAGCAGGCGCCCGCCCTGGTCGAACACGTGGCAGGAGAAGGCGAGGTGAAGCTGGGTATCTGCCGTATGCACGGTGGCCTTGTCGGCCACGCCGATGGGAATTCCGGCGTCAGACAGCAGTACGACCTGTTCTTGGACGACTGTCATCACACTCTCATTTCTGTCTGTGGGCTACGCTCGAAAGGTGGACCCACAGGATCTCGTGGTCGCAGGCACCAGGCGGCAGAAACATGTCGACGAGGTGCTCGATCGTTTCTTCAGCCTAGCCAAGAACCGCGCGTCTGCAATCGGCCCGCGGTACCTCACGTTGTGGCAGACGCTGGAAAAGAATACCTCGGGCGGCAAACGCTTTCGCCCGTCGATGGTGATGGGGGCCTACGAGTCGCTGGGCGGTACTGATCTCGAGGCCGCGGCGCACGTCGGTGCGGCCTTCGAGCTGCTGCACACGGCCCTCATCGTGCACGACGACGTGATCGACCGGGACTTCATCCGCCGGGGCGGCGTCAACGTATCCGGGGTGTACCGCGACATCGCCCAGACCGCCGGAATCCCAATACCGGCAGCCGAACACCGGGGGCTCTCGGTCGCTGTCATCGCCGGCGACCTCGCTCTCTTCTATGCGTTCAGACTGCTCGACCGCAGTGGGATCGATGGGGAGGTGCGCACGCGTCTCCACGACATCTTCGACGAGGCGCTGTTCGCCTCAGCGGCCGGCGAACTCTTCGACGTCGACTTCTCCCAGCACAGATCGATGCCGACGGTCGACGAGGTCGTTGACATGGAGCGCCTCAAGACGGCCGTCTATTCCTTCGAATCGCCCGTCGAGGCCGGTGCAGTTCTGGCGGGGGCGAGCGACGAAGCGGTTCGTGCCCTCGCGTCCTTCGGCCGCAACATCGGCATCGCGTACCAGATAGTGGATGATCTGCTCGGCGTCTTCGGTGACGAGACGGCCACGGGCAAGACCACTGTCGGCGACCTGCGTGAGGGCAAGCGCACCGTGCTGATCGCCTACGCTTCCGAGCGCCCCGAGTGGCTCGAGATCTCGCGGTGGCTCGGCCTTCCCGATCTCACCTGGGAGCAGGCGGCAGTTGTGCGGCGCGCACTGGAGGACTGTGGCGCTCGCGCCTACGCCGAAGATCTGGCCCGCGAGTTCGCCAACCGTGCGGCAGAAGAGCTCGACTCGCCGGCGCTGCCCGACGCTGTGCGAGACGAGTTCAGGCCCATCATCGAGACTGTGCTCGGGCGGGTGCGCTGACCGTGGCCGCAGCTGACCCAGGCGCCCCTGTGGCCCAGAGCGAAGTGACGCGTGCGCGGTCGCTCTATGACGCCGTCGCGCACGAGACGGCCCGCATCGTCATCCACCGGTACTCGACCTCGTTCGGCCTGGCGTCCCGGCTTCTCGGGGCAGGGGTCCGCGGGCACGTAGAGAACATCTACGCCCTGGTGCGTCTCGCCGACGAGGTCGTAGACGGGGTGGCGGCTTCGGCGAACCTGAGTGCTGAGCAGATCTCTGTGCTCCTCGATGCCCTCGAACGAGACACGCTGGAGGCGATGAGGGTGGGGTACAGCACCAACCTGGTGGTACACGCGTTCGCGCTGACGGCCCGCGAAGTCCGATTCGGCCCGGAGCTCGTCGAGCCGTTCTTCGCCTCGATGCGGGCCGATATCTCAGCCACGGAGCACACGCCGGAGAGCTTCGACGTCTACGTCTATGGATCAGCTGAGGTCGTCGGGCTGATGTGCCTCGCTGCATTCCTCCAGGGGCATACCTTCAGCGACTCGGAGCGGGCGGCGCTGGTCGACGGCGCCCGGCACCTGGGGGCAGCGTTCCAGAAGATCAACTTTCTGCGCGATCTGTCTGCCGACTTCGCCGGTCTCGGCCGCAGCTACTTTCCCGGCGTGACCGTCACGTCGTTCGGCGAGGGGTCGAAGGCGGAGATCATCGCCGACATCGAGAACGACCTGCACATCGCCCGAGGTGTTCTGCCCCTCCTTCCGAAGTCGAGCCGTCGGGCCGTGGCGCTCGCGCAGGGTCTGTTCGGTGAGCTCACCAGGCGCCTTCGCGAGACACCGGCGGCAGTCCTGGCCGAGACGCGCATCAGGGTGCCGAACCCCATAAAGCTGCGGATTGCGGCAGAGGCCGCAGCAGGACGACTACCGACAGCGGGTAGAGCAGAACCCACACCACGCAAACCGAACACTGGCCAACCGAACACAGGCCAACCAAGATCAGGCCGAACCAACAAGGAGCAGAAGTGACGTCCCCCGAAGCCAGCCCGTCGAGTGACCCGATCGAGAGCGGGCTTGACCGCCAGCAGCGCGCCGTGGTGATCGGTGCCGGCATCAGTGGCCTCGCCACCGCTTCGCTGCTCGCTCGCGAAGGGTACGACGTCACCGTCGTCGAGAAGCAGCCGGCCGTCGGCGGGCGTGCCGGCCTGTGGGAGAAGGACGGGTTCCGCTTCGACACCGGCCCGTCGTGGTACCTCATGCCCGAGGTGTTCGACCACTTCTACAAACTCATGGGTACGAGTGCCGCTGAGCAACTTGACCTGTCGAAGCTCGACCCTGGCTACCGAGTGCTCTTCCAGGATGAGTTCAAGCCGATCGACATCGCGGCATCACGTGACGAGAACCTCGACCTGTTCGAGTCGATCGAGCCGGGGTCGGGTGTGCGGATGGCGGGATACCTCGACTCTGCAGCCGAGACCTATGAACTGGCGAAGAAGTACTTCCTGTATTCCACCTTCGAGGACTTCCGGCCGCTGCTCAAGGAACCCGTACTCAAGCGGTCTCCGCGCCTGGTGCGTCTCCTTCTCGAGTCACTCAACAGCTTTGCCGGGCGCACCGTTCGCGACCCACGCCTTCAGCAGATCCTCGGCTACCCCGCGGTATTCCTCGGCTCCTCGCCATATTCCACCCCGAGCATGTATCACCTGATGAGTCATCTGGACCTCGATGATGGCGTTCTCTATCCCCAAGGTGGTTTCGCGCGGGTGATCGAGAGTATCGAACAGATCGCCATCGCCGCCGGAGTCACCATCATCACGGGTGCGAGCGTCACGACGATCACAACCATCGACGACCAGGCAGAGGCCGCGGCGGCCGTCGAGCTCGAGCCAGCAGGCCCATACGACTACGACACCCACGAGTTCGACACCAACGTGATCGACCGCGCCGAGCTGCGTCGCGTGCTCGAGGGTGAGGTCGAATACGACCCGGCCCGCCACGGCGGACTCCAGCCTGCGGGTTCGGCCACCGGCACCGTCGAGGCGGGCGAACCCGGCGAAGTTGCGCCTGTCGCAGCATCGACGAAGCGAAAGCCGAAGGTTTCGGGCATCCAGTACCTCGATGCCGCTGGCACGGCCCACTCGCTCGAAGCTGACGTGGTCGTTGCCGCGACTGACCTCGAGCACGTCGAGACGACCATGCTGCTGCCTGAGCTGCAGACCTTCCCTGACTCGTACTGGAAGAAGAAGACCGCTGGGCCTTCCGCGGTGCTCATCTATCTCGGCGTCTCTGGCTCACTCCCCGAGCTTGCCCACCACACTCTGTTCTTCACCAAGAGCTGGAAAGAGGACTTCGGCAAGATCTTCGGCAAAGCAGGCTTCGGCCGCCGTAAGCCGACCTCGGTTCCGAGCCCTGCTTCGATCTATGTCTGCCGGCCCAGTGCGACCGATGCCTCCGTTGCGCCAGAGGGCTCGGAGAACATCTTTGTTCTCGTGCCCATCCCGGCCGACCCCTCGATCGGGCACGGAGGCGAAGACGGCAACGGCTCGGCCCAGGTCGAGGCCATCGCCGACGAGGCGATCGCGCAGATCGGCAGCTGGGCGGGAATCGACGACTTCGCCTCCCGCATCACGGTTCGCCGCACGGTCGGCCCCGGCGACTTCAAAGACGACCTCAACACCTGGAACGGAACGGCGCTGGGCCCGGCCCATACTCTCGGCCAGAGTGCGTTCTTCCGTGCCGGCAACGTGAGCAAGAAGGTCGATGGCCTCCTGTACGCCGGTGGGTCGACGATCCCGGGCATCGGCCTGCCGATGTGCCTCATCAGCGCTGAGCTCGTGATCAAGCGCCTGCGCGGCGACACCTCGACCACTGCCCTGCCCGAGCCGCTCTGAGCATGGCCGTTCTGTACCTGCTCGGGCTGCTCGTCGCGCTGACGGGAATGGTCATGCTCGACCGGCGCTTCCGGTTGTTCTTCTGGGCCGACGCTCGCCGGGCATCCATTGTTCTGGTCGTCGGCGTGGTGTTCTTTCTGCTGTGGGATATCGCCGGCATCGGCCTCGGCATCTTCTTTCGCGGCGAGACGGCGTTCACGACCGGAATCGTGATCGGGCGCGAACTGCCGCTTGAAGAAGTCTTCTTTCTGACGTTGCTCTGCTACCTCACGATGAACCTGTTCGCTGCGGTGTCGCGGATGATCGGCAGGGCCACAGTCGCCCCGAACGGAACACGTGGCCAGAGCGGCCTCGCCGGCCGAAGTGCAGGGCGGCCATCGTGACGTACTGGGCCCTGAACGCCTACTTTCTCGCGGTGGCGGTGGTGCTGTTCGCCGTGGCGAGGATCACCCGACGCAAGCCGGCCTTCGTGCCGGTGCTCGTCACCCTGGCGGTGCTGCTCGTCATCACGGCGGTGTTCGACAACGTCATGATCGGCATCGGGCTGGTCGGCTACAACCAGGCGCTGATCTCCGGCGCCTTCATCGGAATCGCCCCGCTGGAGGACTTCGCATACGCGATCGGCGCCGCCGTGCTGCTGCCTGCTCTCTGGATGCTGCTGCCAGCCCGTGCGGCATCACGACAGGGAAGGCGACCGAACGGCGCTGCTGCAGCGGCGGCGAATGGACAGGCCCACCCACACCAGACTCGCCCCGAGGAGCACTCGTGACCAAGCTCGGCCAGGTGCTGCTCTCGTCGCGCCCGCTGTCGTGGATCAACACCGCGTTCCCGTTCGCGGCCGCGTACCTGCTGACCACCCGCCAGGTCGACCTGACCTTCGTGCTCGGGACCCTCTACTTCCTCGTGCCGTACAACCTCGCGATGTACGGCATCAACGACGTGTTCGACTATGAATCCGACCTCCGGAACCCCCGCAAGGGCGGTGTCGAGGGCGCGGTGCTCGGGCGCTCGCTGCACAAGTTGACGCTGTGGAGCGCGGCGGTCACGAACATCCCGTTCCTGGTGTACCTGGTGATCGTCGGTTCGCCGCTCTCCTGGCTGGTGCTGGCGATCAGTGTGTTCGCGGTGATCGCCTACAGCGCGCCGAAACTGCGGTTCAAGGAACGCCCGTTCGTCGACTCACTGACCTCGAGCACGCACTTCGTGAGCCCCGCCGTCTACGGTCTGGTGCTCGCCGGTGCAGTCTTCACCCCCCAGCTCTGGGCAATTCTCGCGGCATTCTTTCTGTGGGGCATCGCGAGTCACGCGTTCGGCGCCGTGCAGGACATCGTCGCAGACCGCGAGGGCGGCATCGCTTCGATCGCCACGGTCATCGGCGGCAGGCAGACGGTACGTTTCGCGTTCTTCGCCTACGTGCTCGGCGGGTTGCTCATGCTGCTCACCAGCTGGCCCGGCCCGATTGCCGCTGTGCTGGCTCTGCCGTACGCCCTGAGTGTGCTGCCGTACTGGTCGATCACCGATGCGGATGCTGAGCTCGCCAACGCTGGCTGGCGACGGTTTCTCTACCTGAACTTCGCGACCGGTTTCGTGGTGACGATGCTGCTCATCTGGTACTGGGCACTCACGCCCTGACCCGTCGCCTGCGCTGGCATTTACGCTGCCGCGCTCGCAATCGTCGGAGATTCCGCTGGAGTACCCCTTGTAGGCGCGCTGCCCCCGCGGAATATCCGACGGTTTCGCTCTCGCGAATTGCCCTCAGCTGAGCTCGGGCTGCTTCGCCGAAACGGGGATGAGCACTGCGAGGCCCACCGCGAGCACGAGCACGATGCCCAGGATGCCCCAGTACTGTGCGCCGCCGATCGTCACGAAGATCGCGAACGCCGTCGGCGCGAGGAAGGTCGCCGCCTTTCCGGTGGTCGCGTAGAGGCCGAAGACCTCGCCTTCGCGGCCCGCAGGAATCACCCGGGCCAGGAACGACCGGCTCGCCGACTGCGCGGGGCCGACGAACAGGCAGAGGGCAAGGCCGAAGACCCAGAAGGCCGCCGGGCCGGCGTCATGCAGGAAGAACACAGCGAGACCGCAGATGACGAGCCCGACCAGAGCGCCCACGATCACGGGCTTCGGGCCGATCCGGTCGTCGAGGCGCCCGATGACCACGGTCGAGACGCCCGCGGTCACGTTGGCCGCAATGGCGAAGATGATGACCTCGCCGGCAGAGAAGCCGAAGGTGCCTGCCGCCAAAATGCCACCGAAGGTGAAGACTCCGGTGAGCCCGTCGCGGAATACGGCGCTCGCGATCAGGAAGTAGACGGTGTGCCGGCTCGTGCGCCACAGCCGCGCGATGTCGTGCCCGAGGCGCACGTAGGAGCCGAAGAAGCTGACCTTGTCACGGCGACTGGCTGCCGGAGCCGTGTACTCGGGCACGGCGAGCAGCACCGGCAGTGCGAAGAGGCCGAGCCACGCTGCTGCAATCAGCATCGAGAGGCGCACGGCCAGCCCGTTGTCGTCGTCTGGCGCAGGGTGGATGAGGCCGAAGTAGACGATGAGCAACAGCACGATTCCGCCGAAGTACCCCATCGACCATCCGAACCCGCTGACCTTGCCGATGGTCGCCCGGGTCGAGACGCTGGTGAGCATGGCGTTGTAGTTCACCGAGGCGAACTCGAAGAACACCGTGCCGACGGCGAGCAGGAGCAACCCCAGCCACAGGTAGCTGGGCGATGGTTCGACGAAGAACATGAGCGCGGTGACCACCACCACGATGTACGTATTGACCGCGAGCCAGAACTTGCGGCGGCCTGAGACATCGGAGCGCTGCCCCGTGATCGGCGCCAGTAGGGCCACCAGGATGCCGGCCACCCCCAGGGTCCAGCCGAGCTGCGCAGAGACGAAGGCTTCGCCGCCGAACGACTTACCGGTCAGGTACACCGTGAAGACGAAGGTGGTGACGACGGCGTTGAAGGCGGCTCCGCCCCAGTCCCACAGGCCCCAGGCCAGAACACGCGTGCGCGGGATGATCGTGGTGGGGCCAGTCGGGCCTGCCGCCGTTGCAGTCATGACCACACAGTACAGTTTCTGGGTAAACCGAAGGTGTATTGAAAGTTGAGTCACATCTACTCAAGTTCTTGGCCTTCGGACTTGACACCTGATCGACGGGGAGTAAACTTGAGCGTATAAGACTCAAGTATCCGTATCTGGGTCTGAAGCATCTTTAGCCGGCCGGAAGGCCAAGAAGGAGTAAAGCACATGGCTCGTGCAGTAGGAATCGACCTCGGTACCACCAACTCGGTCGTCGCCGTCCTCGAAGGTGGAGAACCCACCGTCATCGCCAATGCAGAAGGCTTTCGCACGACCCCGTCGGTTGTCGCCTTCACCAAAGACGGAGAGGTGCTGGTCGGCGAGACCGCCAAGCGCCAGGCCGTCACCAACGTCGACCGCACGATTGCGAGCGTCAAGCGCCACATCGGAACCGACTGGACCGTCAAGGTCGACGACAAGAAGTACACCCCGCAGGAGATCTCTGCGCGCATTCTTGCGAAGCTGAAGCGCGACGCTGAGTCGTACCTCGGTGACAAGGTCACCGACGCGGTCATCACCGTTCCCGCATACTTCAACGACGCCGAGCGCCAGGCCACCAAAGAGGCTGGCGAGATCTCCGGGCTGAACGTTCTGCGCATCATCAACGAGCCGACCGCTGCCGCACTCGCCTACGGCCTCGACAAGGGTAAAGAAGACGAACTCATCCTGGTCTTCGACCTCGGTGGCGGTACCTTCGATGTCTCTCTGCTTGAAGTGGGCAAGGACGACGACTTCTCCACCATCCAGGTGCGCTCGACCGCCGGCGACAACCGCCTCGGCGGCGACGACTGGGACCAGCGTGTCGTCGACTACCTGATCAAGCGCTTCAAGGACTCGACCGGCGTCGACGTCTCTGGCGACAAGATCGCCAAGCAGCGTCTGAAGGAGGCCGCTGAGCAGGCCAAGAAGGAGCTGTCGGGATCGCTTTCCACGACCATCCAGCTTCCCTACCTCTCGCTCACCGAGAACGGCCCTGCCAACCTCGACGAGACCCTGAGCCGCGCGAAGTTCGAAGAGCTGACCGCAGACCTGCTGGCCCGCACCGAGAAGCCGTTCCACGACGTCATCAAGGAGGCCGGTGTCTCGATCGCCGACATCGCCCACGTCGTTCTGGTCGGTGGATCGACCCGTATGCCCGCCGTCGTCTCGCTGGTCAAGAAGCTGACCGGTGGGCGTGAGCCCAACAAGGGCGTCAACCCCGACGAGGTCGTGGCTGTCGGTGCCGCACTGCAGGCCGGCGTGCTGAAGGGCGAGCGCAAAGACGTTCTGCTCATCGACGTCACCCCGCTCTCTCTCGGTATCGAGACCAAGGGCGGCATGATGACCAAGCTCATCGAGCGCAACACGGCCATCCCGACCAAGCGCAGCGAGACCTTCACCACTGCAGACGACAACCAGCCGTCTGTGGCCATCCAGGTCTTCCAGGGCGAGCGTGAGTTCACCCGTGACAACAAGAACCTCGGAACGTTCGAGCTGACCGGCATTGCGCCGGCCCCGCGCGGCATTCCGCAGGTCGAGGTCACCTTCGACATCGACGCCAACGGCATCGTGCACGTGTCTGCCAAAGACAAGGGCACGGGCAAGGAGCAGTCGATGACGATCACCGGTGGGTCGAGCCTGTCGAAGGACGACATCGCCCGCATGGTGCGCGAGGGTGAAGAGCACGCCGCAGAAGACAAGAAGCGCCGCGAGGCCGCTGAGACGCGCAACACGAGCGAGCAGCTCGCGTACTCGATCGACAAGCTCATCAAAGACAACGAAGACAAGCTGCCCGAAGAGGTCAAGACCGAGGTGCAGGCCGATGTCGACGCTCTGAAGAGCGCCCTCGCCGGAGACGACGATGAAGCGGTCAAGTCGGCCTTCGACAAGCTCAACGAGAGCCAGTCGAAGCTCGGCCAGGCCATCTACGCCAACTCGCAGGCCGACGAAGCCGCAGCAGCCGCTGCAGCCGACCAGCCTGCCGAAGAGACGGCGAGCAGCGACGAAGATATCGTTGATGCTGAAGTCGTCGACGACGAAGAATCGAAAGAGCAGAAGTAATCATGGGCAAGAAAGACAAGTCAGGCCGCGGCAGTGACGAGTCTTCTGGCCCGTTCGACCCGACAGGTACGCCTGCCGGGCCAAGCGCCCCTACCGGGTCTGCCGCAGACGCGACAGACCCGGTGACGGGCGAGCCCGTCGAAGACGCCGCCTTCATCGAGGCCGAAGGCCCAGATGTCGAAACGCACACCGATGCTGGTGAGGGCGAGAACGCAGAAGCAACAGGAGAAGAGGAGACCGTGGGAGATGACCAGTTCAACGACGACGATCTGAGCTTTCTGGATGCTGTGAGCGCTGGTGAGGCTGAGGCGACTGCCGCTGTCGACCTGGCGGCCGAACGTCTCGCAGACCTGCAGCGGGTGACCGCTGAGTACGCCAACTATCGCAAGCGCACCGAAGCCAACCGGGAAGTCGAGCGTGAACGGACGGTCGGTGACGTGGTGAAGGTTCTGCTGCCGGTTCTCGACGACTTCGACCGTGCTGAGAAGCACGGCGACCTTGCTGAGGGCCCGTTCGCTTCCATTGTGGCGAAACTGCGAACCGGGGTCGAGCGTTTCGGTCTGAAGCCCTTCGGAGCTGCTGGCGAGCCCTTCGATCCCCAGCTGCACGAGGCGATCTTCCAGCAGCCGAGCGCAGACGTGCAGGTCGAGACCATCTCTGATGTCGTCGAGACCGGTTACTTCCTCGGTTCGACGCTGCTCCGTGCGGCGAAGGTTGTCGTAGCGGTGCCGAATGGCTAGCCAGGATTGGTTCGACAAGGACTTCTACAAGGTCCTCGGGGTGTCGAAGGACGTCACGCCTGCCGACCTGAAGAAGCAGTATCGCAAGCTCGCGCGGCAGTTCCACCCGGACTCCAACCCTGGTGATGCTGCCGCCGAGGCGAAGTTCAAGGAGATCAGCGAAGCCCACTCGGTTCTCGCCGACCCCGAACAGCGCAAGGAGTATGACCAGATTCGCGCCATGGGTTCTGGCGCCCGCTTCACAGCGGGTGGCCAGGGCCAGGGCGGCGGCTTCGAAGACGTCTTCGGCGGCATGTTCGGCGGAGGTCGTGGCGGCGGCGGTGGCGGAGCCAATACGAGCTACTCGTACCAGCAGGGCGGCTTCGATGACCTCCTTGGAGGCATGTTCGGCGGCAGCCAGCCCGGGTTCGGTCAGCCCAGCGGCGGCTACCGCGGCTACGGCGGGCCGACACGCGGCCGTGACGTCGCTGCACGCACCACGGTGGACTTTCTCACCGCGACCAAGGGCGACACCATCAAGTTGCAGACGTCAGAGGGCAAGACCATCACGGTCAAGATCCCTGCCGGGGTCGCTGATGGGCAGAAGATCAAGCTGCGAGGCAAGGGTGAGGCGAGCCCCGACGGTGGCGAGACCGGCGACATCGTACTGACGATCGCCGTTCGCAAGCACCCGGTCTTCGAGCGAGACGGCCTGAACCTCAGGGTCAACGTTCCCGTCACCTTCGTCGAGGCGACCCTCGGGGCGACCATCGAGGTGCCCACGCTCGGCGGCGAACCAGTGAAACTCCGCGTCGGTGCCGGCACTCCGAGCGGCCGCGTACTTCGGGTCAAGGGCCGGGGGGTCGACACCCCGAAAGGCACGGGCGACCTGCTCGCTGTGGTCCAGGTGGCTGTGCCCTCGCACCTGTCTCCGGAGGCGCGTGACGCGCTTCTCGCGTTCCACGCGTTGGAACCCCAGGAGAACCCGCGTGCTGAGCTTCTGGCCAAAGCACACGAGTAAACAAGCGGTATCAGTCCAATAGTCCTGCGTAAGCGAATCAGACAGAACGGTGAGGTGACCTGCGATGACAATGCCTGTGGACGAGAATGCTCCACTGTTCGCCATCGCGGTCGCCGCCGAACTCGCAGAAATGCATCCGCAGACGTTGCGCCAATATGACCGGCTGGGGCTTGTGAGTCCCAGCCGAACGGCTGGCAAGTCGAGGCGTTATTCGCTTCGCGACGTCATGCAGCTGCGCGAGGTAGCGCGGCTGGGAGCCGAGGGCATCTCACTCGAGGGCATCAGGCGCATCCTCGACCTGGAGAACCTCAACCAGCAGCTGTCCAGGCGTGTGCGCGAGCTCGAGACCGCTCTCGCGGACGAGCTTCTCAATCGACCGGGTCGGCGCGTGTTCGCCGCTGGCCTCGAGGGCGAAGTCGTAAGCCTCAAGAGTGGCGTTCGCGCCCAGCGCCGCACCGAAGTGGTGGTCTGGCGACCGTAGCCCGCGCGCTACTCGATCGGCGTGTGACGGCGGATGAAAGAATGGGGGCATGACGACCCCCGCACTCGGCCTTCTTCTCGACATCGACGGGCCCATCGCCTCACCCCTCACGCGGTCTGTCGTGGTGCCGAGCATCCTCACCGACCTCGTCACCCTGACGGCAGGCGGCGTGCCGATTGCCTTCATCACGGGCCGCTCGGCCGACTTCGTGAAGGAGCAGGTCATCGCTCCGCTGATGGCCGGAGGCCTGGGTGAAGCCCTCGAGAACGGTGGCCGGATGTTCGTCGTCGCTGAAAAGGGTGCCGTCTGGTTCACGGTCGGCCCTGAGGGCGCCGGTGAGACGCAGGTCGATGAGACGGTGGCGCTGCCGGCTGAGTTCGCCGCGGGCATCCGTGCCGTCGTACGCGAGAAGTTCAGCGAGCTGATGTTCTTCGACGAGACGAAGCTCGCCATGGTCTCTGTGGAACAGTTGACGACGGTCGACGCCGAGACGTACCAGAGCGCTCAATTGCGGTACAACGAGGTCGCTTTCGACGCTCTGGTGGAGCGTGGGCTTGGTGCTCGATACGGCGACCGCGAGGTCAGGAATGCGGCGGGGCACATCCCGTTCCGCATCGACCCGACCATCATCTCGACCGACGTCGAATCAGTGACACTCGACAAAGACCGCGGGGCCGAGCGTGCGTTGTCGCACTTCATCGACGAGGGCGACCTGCCATCGCTCTGGCGAACCGTCGGTGACTCACGCAGCGATTACAAGATGGCCGACTACCTGCACTCGGCGGGTTACGACGTCGCCCATGTGGATGTCCGGCCCTCCGATGGCGTTCTCGAGAAGCCGTACCCGGTCATCGTCGAGGGTGACCTCATCCATGACGAAGCGGGTGCCGCGTTTCTCCGATACTGGGTCGACAAGCTCGGCCTCTGACTTCTCGCGCCCGCGGGAGCGATACCCGTCAGGGCTTGGTGAGGGTGGTAGCCGAGCGGGATGCGGGATGCCCGGTCGCACGTCGCGCTGCGCCCGCCGCTGCTCGTGAAACGGCAAAGCGCAGCCTGGCCTCACGAATGCGTCGGCGAAGCAGCGCGATCGACAGGTCTTCGTGGATGCAGTAGGCGACGATCAGAGCGATTGCCCCTCCTGAGATGATGACCGTTCGCAGGATGGCCGCACCGACGTCGCCCTGCACGGCATCGGAGACGTCCATGCCTTCAGCGATACTGACGCAGGCGAAGAAGATCGAGGCGGCGACGATGAGATGCGTCTGGAGACCGACTCGAACTCCCGAGACAGCGAAGAGCACGATGACCCACGCGGCGTACCACGGGTGGATGACCGCGGACGAGAGCACGAGAGCTGCGAAGGCGAAACTGAGCCGCATCATCGGGTCGATGTTGCGTTTGGTGAGCATCAGCCATGCCACGATGACAGCCATCAGGGCCATCGCCGTGTACTTGACGATGTTCGCGCCGATCTCACCGTCGAGACCGACGGCACCGAACGCGCCGCCGAGCCCGATCGCGAGGATATTGACGGGCGCGTACCAGTGGGCGACCGCGCCAGGAGTTGCCAGAGTGAACACCCAGCCGAAACCGACATTCATCACGAACCCGAGTACGCCCAGGATCACGAACGAGATTGCCGCAGTGGCGACCCAGTACTTGATCGTGCTGCGGACGGTGCGATTCTGGCCTGCCCAGATGATGCCGATCACGGGTAGAGCGATGAGTGCGATGGGTTTCACCCCGATCGCAAGGGTCACGAGAATCGTGGCGATGATCGGCCGCTTGATCATGGCGTAGTACATGCCGGCAATGAGGAAGGCGAGCATGAGGGCGTCGTTGTGGCCGCCGACGATGAAGTTGAACATGATGATCGGGCTCGCGAGAACCAGCCACAGCACCTGCGAAGGGTCGAGCCCACGCAGGCGGGCGATGCGGTAGGCATAGAAGGCGATGCCCGCCACGCCCAGCACGGCGATCAGGCGGAAGATGGCGACCGCGGTGATGGGTGAGGTGCCGACGGAGCCGACGACGATCTGTTCGATCCACAGGTAGACCGGGCCGTAGGGCGTCTTCGCGCTCGCCCAGAGCGGGTCGACCCCGATGTTGAACCACCCCTGGATCGCCGAGATGCCGTCGAGGTACGGGTTGAAGCCGCCCACCATGAGCCGGCCCTGGCCGACGTAGGCGAAGAGGTCACGAGAATACAGGGGCACCGCGACGATGAGAGGAACGGCCCAGACAGCGGCAGCAACGATGACGCGCCGCAGGGCATCCGGTGGATTGGCTCGCAACTGCACGCCGAGTTTGAGCCAGGCGATCACCAGCAGGAGGCTGGCCCCGATGACCACGATGGTAGCGGTATGCACGAGGAGGACGTTGGAGCGGAGTGCGTCGATGAACGCCCAGCTTCGCACGTTCGAGCCGGGGCCGAGCCAGCCGACGGCGAGGGAGCCGAGCGCGATGAAGAGAGACCCCACCAGGCCAAGGATGAGCGGGGACCCCAGTTCACGCCTCAAAATACTCTTCACTGTCAACACCTTATGTTGAACAGGCTGGAAACGGGGTGATGATCGATCAAACACTGGAATTCAGTCGCCGCAGGGCGTAAAATTGAGTGTAAGAGACTCAAGTTTTGTAGTCTCTGTTTCACAGACCCAGGAGAACTCAGATGCCGCAAGGCGGTCAGCAGGGTGGCCAGAACGGTGGCCAGCAGGGCGACGAGGAGCAGAGCGCGCTGCAGAAGTATGGAGTCAACCTCACCGACATCGCGGCGAGCGGCAAACTCGACCCGGTGATCGGTCGCGACGCCGAGATCCGGCGCGTCAGCCAGGTTCTGACGCGCCGCACCAAGAACAATCCCGTTCTCATCGGTGAGCCCGGCGTCGGCAAGACGGCAGTGGTCGAGGGGCTCGCCCAGCGCATCGTCGCCGGTGACGTCGCCGATTCGCTGAAGGGCAAGCAGCTCGTCTCACTCGACCTCGCGGCTCTCGTCGCCGGCGCGAAATACCGCGGGGAGTTCGAAGAACGCCTCAAAGCTGTGCTGAAGGAGATCAACGACGCCGACGGCGAGATCATCACCTTCGTCGATGAGCTCCACACGCTGATGGGTGCGGGCGGTGGTGAAGGCTCTGTCGCAGCGTCGAACATGCTGAAGCCGATGCTCGCGCGCGGCGAACTACGGCTCATCGGGGCGACAACGCTCGACGAGTACCGCGAGTTCATCGAGAAAGACGCGGCGCTCGAACGCCGGTTCCAGCAGGTGTTCGTCGGCGAACCGAGTGTTGAAGACACCATCGCCATCCTGCGCGGGCTCAAGGAGCGTTACGAGGCACACCACAAGGTGTCGATCGCCGACGCCGCACTCGTTGCGGCGGCCTCACTCTCGAACCGGTACATCACCGGGCGGCAGCTTCCCGACAAGGCGATCGACCTCATCGACGAAGCCGCCTCGCGCTTGCGCATGGAGATCGACTCGGCCCCGGTCGAGATCGACGAGCTGCGGCGCAGTGTCGACCGACTGAAGCTCGAAGAGCTGGCGCTTACGAAGGAGAAGGACGAGGCGAGCAAGCAGCGCCTTGAGAAGCTCCGCCTCGACCTCGGCACCCGCCAAGCCGAGCTGACGGTGGTCCAGGAGCGCTGGGACAAGGAGCGCGCCGTGCTGAACCGTGTCGGCGAGCTCAAGACGAAACTCGACGCCGCCAGAATGGCTGCGGAACGGGCGCAGCGTGAGGGCAACCTCGAACGGGCATCCAGACTCCTGTACGGAGACATCCCGGTCATGGAGCGGCAGCTGCGCGAGGCCGAGAACGCCGAACAGAACCCCGATACCCCGCGTATGGTGAGCGACCAGGTCACCGAGGCTGAGATCGCTTCTGTCATTGCGGCCTGGACGGGCATCCCCGTCGACAAGCTCACCCAGGGTGAGACCGAGAAGCTCCTGAATCTCGAGGCAGAGCTCGGCAAGCGGCTCATCGGCCAGAAGCCGGCCGTGCGCTCCGTTGCCGATGCAGTCCGGCGCACGCGGGCCGGCATCTCCGACCCGAACCGGCCGACAGGGTCGTTCCTGTTCCTCGGGCCGACGGGGGTGGGCAAGACCGAGCTGGCCAAGGCGCTCGCGGAGTTCCTGTTCGACGATGAACGCGCGATGATCCGAATCGACATGAGCGAGTACGGCGAGAAGCACTCCGTCGCGAGGCTTCTCGGTGCGCCTCCCGGCTACATCGGGTACGAGCAGGGCGGGCAGCTCACCGAGGCGGTTCGACGGCGCCCCTACTCCGTGGTGCTCATGGACGAGGTCGAGAAGGCTCACCCCGAGGTCTTCGATGTGCTGCTGCAAGTGCTCGACGACGGCCGTCTCACCGATGGGCAGGGTCGTACGGTCGACTTTCGCAACACCATCCTGATCCTCACCTCGAACCTGGGTTCGCAGTACCTCGTCGACCAGTCGCTGTCAGACGCCACAAAAGAAGAGCTCGTGCTCGGAGTTGTTCGCCAGGCGTTCAAACCCGAGTTCATCAACCGGCTCGACGACATCGTGGTGTTCTCGGCTCTGTCGCACGACGACCTGTCGCAGATCGTGTCGCTGTATGTCGATCGTCTCGCCCAGAGGGTCTCCGAGCGCGGGCTGTCGCTGGCCGTGACTCCGGATGCCCGGGCCTGGCTTGCTGAGCGCGGCTACGATCCCGTGTACGGTGCTCGGCCGTTGCGCCGGCTCATGCAGCACGAGATCGACGACCGGCTCTCGATGCAGCTGCTCTCCGGAGCCGTGCGAGACGGGCAGACGGTGTATGTGGGGTTGGCGGCCGACGGCAGCGGGCTCACGGTTGCTCCGGCTGAAGAGGTCGTGCCGCTCGGCTGATAACGCAATCGTCGGCCCTGAGCCGAACCGACGCGAATAGTGTGTCGGTTTGAACGAGGGCCGACGAGTGCGTTTTTGCCTGGCCGGGGTGCGGTGAGGTGGATCGCAATCGAGTTATCCCGAAAGGGCATAGCCCTTTCGGCGCTGGCGTCGCGGCGAGCATCCACTGGATGCTCACCCATAGCGCCAGCGCGCTGTGTCAGGGTCTGGCTGCGAGGATGGCCGCAATACGGTGAGGCACGGTTTCATCCTGCAGCGACGTTGTATCGCCGAGCGGTCGCCCGTCCACCAGGTCTGCCAACAGGCGACGCATGATCTTGCCCGAACGGGTCTTGGGCAAGTCCGGCACGACGATGAGGTCACGCGGTTTGGCGATGGCGCCGATCTCACGGGTCACATGCGCGCGCAGAACGGCGGCCAGCTCGGCCTCGAGGGTCGCCCAGAACACGGGGTCTGCAGCATCCTGAGCAGAGATGTCACGCGAGGGGATCACGAACGCGGCGATCGCCTCGCCCGTCGTCACGTCGGTTACCCCGACCACGCCTGCCTCCCCGACGTGCGCGTGCGAGACCAGCGCCGACTCGATCTCGATGGTCGAGAGGCGGTGTCCCGACACGTTGATCACGTCGTCGACGCGGCCGAGCAGCCAGATGTAGCCCTCGTGGTCGTACTTCGCGCCGTCGCCGGCGAAGAAGAAGCCCTGCGCCGCGTACTTCAGCCAATACGAGTCGCGGTACCGCTCAGGGTTACCCCAGACAGTTCGGGCCATCGACGGCCAGGTTCCGTCGAGCACGAGGTAGCCGCCAGAGCCGAACGGCACCTCTGCGCCCTGCTCGTCTACGATGCGGGCGGTGAGGCCGGGCAGCGCGAAGGTCGCTGACCCGGGTTTCAGCGTGGTGACTCCCGGCAGGGGCGCGATGACGGCCGAGCCCGTCTCGGACTGCCACCACGTGTCGACGATCGGCGCCCGCCCGCCACCGATCTGGTCGTGGAACCACACCCAGGCCTCCGGGTTGATCGCCTCGCCCACGGTACCGAGCAGCCGGATGCTCGACAGGTCGAACTCGCCCGGCAGCCCGTCGGGGAACCACGTCATGAACGTGCGGATCAGCGTGGGAGCGGTGTAGTACGTGGTCACGCCGTAGCGTTCGATGATCTCGAAATGCCGGCCCGCGTGCGGGGTGTTCGGCGTGCCTTCGTAGATCACGCTCGTCGCGCCGTTCGAGAACGGGCCGTACAGAACGTAGGTGTGGGCGGTGACCCAGGCCAGGTCCGCGGTGCACCAGTAGACGTCGGTGGGCTTCGCGTCGAAGGCGGCCCAGTGGCTCCAGCTGGCCTGGGTCAGGTAGCCGCCGCTCGTGTGCACGAGGCCCTTGGGCTTGCCGGTGGTGCCGCTGGTATAGATGATGAAGAGGGGATGCTCGGAGTCGAAGTACTCGGCTTCGTGCGAGTCTTCTGCGGCGTCGACGACGTCGTGCCACCAGACGTCGCGCCCGGGGGTCCATGGCAGTTCGGGGGTGAGGGCGCCTGTGCGACGGATGACCAGCACGTGCTCGATCGTGTTGACGCCGTTCTCGGGGCCGGCCACGGCCTCGTCGGCATTCGCCTTGACGGGCACGGCCTTGCCGCGGCGGAACTGCCCGTCGCTGGTGACCAACAGCTTTGCGCCGGTGTCTTCGACCCGGAACCTCAGCGCCTCGGCCGAGAACCCGCCGAACACGAGCGAGTGGATCGCCCCGATGCGCGCGATCGCTAGCGTGACGACGATCGTCTCGGGGATGACGGGAAGGTACACGACCACGCGGTCGCCGGCCACGATCCCGAGCGCAGTCAGAGCGTTGGCAGCCTTCGCTACGCGGCGCTGCAGCTCGGCGTAGGTGATCTGCTCGCGGTCGCCCGGCTCGCCCTCGAAGTTGATCGCGACCACGTCGCCACGGCCCGCATCCACGTGCCTGTCGACGCAGTTGACTGCGACGTTCAGTCTTCCGCCGACGAACCACTGGGCATTCGGGATGCTCAGCAGAGGTTCGCCGTCGCCATCGAGCCCGGTGAAGTACGCGGGCACTTCGCTGCCGGCGCCTCGTGGGTCGCCGAACGCCGTCCACGCATCGTCGCGGGAGAGCGGGGTGGCCGGCTGCCAGGTGTGCGCCGTGTGCCAGCGCTCGTGCCAGTCGAGGCGATCGGCCTGCTGCTCCCAGTAGGCGACGGGGTCGGCGGCTGCACGTTCATGTTCACCGGCGTCGACGTTCGCGGCGGCGGTGAACGCCTCGCTCGGCGGGTAGAGGCGGTTCTCGCTGAGGAGATTCTCGATGGTCGCTGACACCCGTTCGACGCTACAGTGCCGCGGCGGTCGTCGGCCGCGGCACTGTCATGCGGTGTAACAGCCCGCTTGGTGGTCGCTGGTTGAGCAGCCCCGCTTGTGGAGCGTATCGAAACCCGTTTCGCGTGGAGGTTTCGATACAGCGGGCTGCTCGACGCGCTGCGCTTGGAGCGAGCGCCTGTTCAGGGCGCGCCCGCGGCGCTCGCCTCACTGAACCAGCGTGGTCGTCAGAGCCCTACGACGATCTCGGCGAGGGTCTTGCGCACGCGCGGCGCAACCTCACGGGCGCGGGTCGCTTCGTCGGGAAGGTCGGCCGCTGGGGCCACCACGCCGAGTGCGGTGACGGTCAGCGGCTCCCAGCGCTCGTCGAGTCCGAACGCAGCACGAAGCCCTTCAGCCTCGATGCCGCCCATCTGGTGCACGTGCAGCCCGTCGGCGTGAGCCTGGATCGCGAGGCTCGCGGCCGCCTGCCCGAGGTCGTACGTGGCCCAGCGCTGCGGCTTTCCACTCTCGTCGATGACCTCGGCGACGTTGACGATCAGCACTGCCGCGTTCGGCGTCCAGACCTGGTTGAAGCCCATCAGGTTCTCGTTGATCAGGTCGAACGTCGGGGTTCCGCGTCGGCCGACGATGAACTTCCACGGCTGGGTGTTGGCGGCTGATGCCGACCAGCGTGCCGCCTCGAGGGCTGCGGTGAGGTCCGCTTCGCTGACTTCTGCAGTCGGGTCGAACGACCTCGGGCTCCAGCGCTCGGCCAGTACGTCGAGAATGGGACTGCTGGTTTCAGCGGTGCGGGTGGGTGCGGTGGTGTCGATCAGTGTCATGGTTGTGGCTCCTTGGGATTCTCTGCCGGGGATGGTGAGGCGCCGTTGCCACGTTCTGTACAACATGTGTTCTCGCACAATATTCCATGCGATCGTATCTTTCGTCTCTGCCCTCGCCCCGCACGTGGGTGTACCGACTTCTGCTGCTGTAGCACCTCTGATCGCGCAGAAGTAGGTACACCCAACGGTTTGGACGGAGGGGTCAGGCGGGGAGGAGGGTGCCGAGGGCGGCCGTGAACTCGTCGACGTCTGACTCGGTCGTGTCGAACGAGCACATCCAGCGCACCTCGCCGGTGGCGTTGTTCCAGTCGTAGAAGCGGAACACCTCGCGCAGCGCGTCAGCGACCCCGGGCGGCACGATGGCGAACACCGCGTTCGACTGGGTGGGCTGGGTGAGGGTGACCCCGGGCATCCGCTCGACCGCGCCGCGCAGCCGCTTGGCCATGGCGTTCGAATGCGAGGCAGAACGCAGCCAGAGGTCGCCCTCGAGCAGGGCGATCAGCTGGGCCGAGACGAAGCGCATCTTCGATGCGAGCTGCATGTTCATCTTGCGGAGGTAGGTCAGGCCGTCGGATGCCGCGGGGTCGAGTACCACGACGGCCTCCCCGTAGAGCAGGCCGTTCTTGGTTCCGCCGTACGAGAGCACGTCGACGCCGGCGTCTGTCGTGAACTCGCGGAGCGGCACGCCCAGCGAGGCGGCGGCGTTCGACAGCCGTGCGCCGTCGAGGTGCAGGCGCATGCCGCGCTCGTGTACGTGGTCGGCGATCGCGCGGATCTCCTGCGGCGTGTAGAGCGTGCCGAGCTCGGTGCTCTGTGTGATCGAGACAGCCAACGGCTGGGCGCGATGTTCGTCGCCCCAGCCCCAGGCCTCGCGGTCGATGAGTTCGGGGGTGAGCTTGCCGTTCGGTGTTTCGACGGTCAGCAGCTTGAGGCCGCCGACGCGCTCGGGGGCTGCGTTCTCGTCGGTGTTGATGTGCGCCGTGCTCGCGCAGACGACGGCGCCCCAGCGGGGCAGCATCGATTGCAGGCTGAGCACGTTGGCGCCCGTGCCGTTGAACACGGGAAAGGCGGTGGCCTGGTCGCCGAAATGGCCCTGCATGACCTGCTGCAGCCGAGCGGTGTAGACGTCTTCGCCGTACGCGATCTGGTGGCCTTCGTTGGCTGCGGTGAGAGCGGCCAGGATCTCCGGATGCACGCCCGCATAGTTGTCCGATGCGAAGCCGCGGACCGCGGGGTCGTGCAGGCGCGCGGGGCCGGGAGTGACGGGGTTGATGTAGCCCGCCGTGGGGGCGGAGGGCATCCTGGGCGCGGTGCCTGGGGTGCCGACCGGGTCTGCCGTGGTGGGCGGAGCAGAGGGTGTTGTGGGGGATACGTCGGTCACAGCATCCAGTCTCTCTCACGATACGTGCACGTCTCTTGCATTCGGCGCTGCAAAATCCCGGATCTGCCGTTGTCTGCGCGGACTTCGCGCCGCTGTCCGTACACTCGATCGTCCACACGCCTCGCCGCGAGCAGTCTGCACGCGAGACGCCGCGTGGACGAACGGGTGGACACGAGGTCTGGAATCAGCGGCTCGGCGCGGCGTTGATGCCAAGGTCTCTCGACGAAATAGTCCACACGCGATACCGCGTGCAGCGTGCACGCGCGCTTCGCTGTGGACTATTCCGTGGAGGTTCGAGGTCTGACGGTCGGGGCCGGGCGCCCGCCCGCACAGATTGCGGTCGCGCCCCGACCGAGGCTCAACGACCGAGGCTCAACGACCGAGGCTCAACGACCGACGCTAAGCGACCTAGGCTCAGCGACCGAGGCCCAGCGACCGAGGCCCAGCGGTCGCCCGCACCGTTTGCGGTCACACGCGGGGCGAGCGTCAGCGCGCGTCGAGCCCAGTGATTCCCGCCGTCGACTCGATGACGCCCGACATCTTCTTGTTCAGGGCCTCATAGAACATCGACAGGGGGAACTCGTCGGGCAACACTGCGTCGGTGAGACCTCGTGGGGGGCCGTCGAGCGGCAGGGCATCCGGGCCCTTCGCCCAGGCCGAGGCGGGGTTCGGGGTGACGGTTGCCGAGACCAGTTCGTAGGCGGCGAGCCAGTGGGCGACCTTCGGTCGGTCGATCGAACGCCAGTACAACTCGTCGATCGCCGCGCCGAGGGCGATGACGACGTCGGCGACCTCAGGCCAGTCGATGGTGAGGCGGGTGTCGGTCCAGTGCAGCACGCGGTGCTGGTGCAGCCAGGCGAAGAGCAGCTGGCCGCCAAGGCCGTCGTAGTTTCGCACGCGGCTGCCGGTGAGCGCGAAGCGGAAGATGCGGTCGAAGATGATGGCGAACTGCACACGGTGCGCGGTTTCGAGGGTGTGGGCGGGTAGAACTGCTTCGCGTTCGATTCGAACGGCCTCACGAAAGGCCGTCAGGTCGCAACGCAACTCTTCGAGTGTGTAGAGGAAGTACGGCATGCGCTGTTTGATCATGAAGGGGTCGAAAGGCAGGTCTCCACGCATGTGCGTGCGGTCGTGGATGAGATCCCACATCACGAAGGTCTCTTCGGCCAGCTTCTGGTCGTCGAGGAGTTCATGTGCCGCGGCCGGGAGCTCGAGCCTGGTGATTTCAGCGGCCTCGCGCACGACGAGCCGGAACCGGGCTGCTTCGCGGTCGGCGAAGATCGCGCCCCAGGTGAAGGCAGGGATCGCGCGCATCGCGACGGTCTCGGGGAAGAGCACCGCCGAATTGGTGTCATACCCCGCGGTGAAATCGAGGAACCGAATGGGCACGAACAGCGCGTTGGAGTAGTCGCCGGCTTCGAGTTCGGCCACGAAATCGGGCCAGATGACCTCGACCGCGACGGCCTCGAAGAGTCGCTCGGTGCTGCCGTTCTGGGTGAACATCGGAAAGACGACCACGTGCCGCAGCCCATCGACGCGATGGTGCTCGGGGTGGAAGGCGGTGAGTGAATCGAGAAAGTCGGGGATCGCGTAGCCCTCAGACGCCCAACGCTCGAAATCAACCGCGCTCGCCTCGAGGTAGAGAGCGTCGTGGGCGAATTCGAAGGCCAGTTCTCGCAGGCTCGACGCGATCTTCGTGACGAGATCGTCGAGCAGCGCGCGGTCGACCACTGTCTCTGCGCCCGATGTCAGAGCGTCTGACGGGGTATCGGGTGTGAGACGCACAGAGCCGTCCGGCTCCTGGAAGGCCCGCACCAGCGTGACGGCAGATTTCAGCGAGCTCCAGGCGGCCGAAATGGATGCCCGGCCGGCCTTATTGGAGGCCTCATCTTCGACCACCTCCGGTTCGCCAGCGATTGCGCTTGTGGTGAATTGATCCGCGGAGAGTCGGTCGGGGGAAGACCGACAAGCAGTGATTCGAGTTGACATGAGAACCTCCCATCGAGCATTGACTGAGAGGTTGTGTACTCCAGCCACCTGTTGGCTGCACGACCTCTGACTCTCGACGATAGGCAAAATCGCGCCGCAGTTTCGTGACGATCCGGAGGTTTTGTTGCGTGAAGCAGTCATTCCAAGCGACTAAAGAGCGTCAGGAATGCTCGTGACGCAACAGCGCTGACGACTAGAGCGTTCCTGTGGCGAGAGTGGCCACGGACTTCTCGATGCGTCGCTGGCGGGTCTCGGGTGTCTTCGCGTCATCGATAGTGACGGTGAACCGGCGTTTGTTGCTGTACGAGAGCGAGTCGAAGAAGGTGCGGGCGGCAGGCGCCGCGTCGAGAGCGGCGGCAAAGTCCTCGGGAACGATCACTTCGCGAGGCTGTTCGTCGAGCACGATCTCGACCTCGATCTCGTCGCCGGCAGCGATTCCTGCCCCGGAGCGGACTTCAGCGCTCACTGGCAGCATGATCTCGCCGCGGTACGGCGTCACCGTGCTGCGGTAGGAGTACCCGTTGATCGTGACGGTCACGGCGTGACGTTTTGCTGAGCCGAGCGATTCGTAGACCTCTGTCGGCACGTGGATTCCTGTGGCCGTCTTGCCACTGGCCTGCAGGGTCGTGCGAAATTTCATAGTCACAGAATAGGCCTCCTGCTCCTCGAGCAGAACAGCTCCTCCACAAATGGTTGGAGCGGCCGTCGTTGTGCACCGCCGTCGGGTCGGAGGATACGTCAGGATGCGCCGAAGTACCATGGGGCGATATGAAAACCTCGAGCAGGCACGGCAATTCCGGTGTGGGCGCGGCCCCCGGTACACCAGGCATCACCGCTGCACCGTCGCATTTCATGCCGCACATCCAGGGGTTGCGCGCGATCGCGGTGCTCCTGGTGGTCATCTACCACTTCGAGCCGGGGCGCCTGACCGGTGGGTACATCGGTGTCGATGTCTTCTTCGTGATCTCCGGTTTTCTCATCACGCAGCAACTCTCCCGTGAGCTCGAACGCACCGACCGAATCAAGCTGCGGAGCTTCTGGGCGAAGCGTGTGAGGCGGCTCCTGCCTGCATCACTGCTCGTGCTCCTGTTCAGCGCGATCGCCCTGCTCGTCGTGATGCCGCTGAGTGCCCTCATCGAGAACGTGCGCGAGATCATCGCAAGCACGTTCTATGTGGAGAACTGGGCACTCGCAGCGAACTCGGTCGACTACCTGGCCGCGTCGAACGACGCGTCTCTTGTTCAGCATTACTGGTCGCTCTCGCTCGAAGAGCAGTTCTATCTGGTCTGGCCGATCCTGCTGCTGGGTGCCTCGGCATTCGGTGTGAACCGGCTGCGCAGGGCCCGCTCCAGCGCACCAGCTTCAGGCGCTGCCGGTACCCGCAGGGGTGGGGGCTCAGCCCTTGGCGCGAAATTCGCGGCCAACGGCCGGTGGAACGCCATGATCACGCTGGTGGCAGTGGCGAGCATCCTGTCGTTCATCCTGTCTGTGGTGTACACGAAGAACGACCCGGCGTCGGCCTACTTCGTCACCTACACCCGGGTCTGGGAGTTCGGGGCCGGGGCCCTGCTGGCCCTCCTGCCACGGTTCCGGCCGACCCGCGGCTGGCTCAGCAATGCACTCGGGTACGCAGGCATCGTCGCGTTGTTGTATGCCGGGTTCACCTTCGACCGCAACACGCCGTTCCCCGGCTACGCGGCCCTCCTGCCGGTATTGGGAACCGCTGCGATCATCGTCGCCCACCGTTCGACGCGCTGGTACGACAGTGGCCGGGTGCTCAGCACGCGGGTTCCGCGGTTCATCGGTGACATCTCCTATTCGCTCTACCTGTGGCACTGGCCACTGATCGTGATCGCGCCCTTCATTCCGGGATGGGGGCTGTCGATCTACAACCGGGCCGCATTGTTCGCGCTCGCCTTCGTACTGGCGTGGCTCACGAAGAAGTTCGTCGAAGACCCTGCGCGGCGCTGGCAGTTCTGGGCATCGCCCGCTCGCCGGCCCCGCCGCACCTTCGGAATGATGGTGGCTGGGATGGCCGTGATGACCCTGGTGATCGGCGGAGTGTGGGCGGTGCAGCAGCCCAAGTACGACGCGGCCGCGAGCGAACTGGCGGCCACCGTCGCGAGCCCGCCCGAGTGTTTCGGTGCGGCATCCGGCCCGGGCGCCGTCGTGAGTGGGTTCGGTGCGAGCGCGGCCGTGGCCGCAGGCAAGGCAGACGGCACCGTGATCACCGACAGTGCCGCTGGTCTGCCAGAGACATCGCAGCTCCCCGCGCCGGCGACGACCACCCCTGGCTGCGTGAACGCGGCGCTGGCCGACACGATCATCCCGTCGCCCGGGTTCGGCAACGCAGATCGCCCGAGTCACCCTGAGTGCCTCGTCACCCTGAACGACTCCGCGCTGTTCGCCTGCCACTTCGGTTCGGACGACCCGGCGGCGAAGCGGGTGGCGTTGATCGGAGACAGTCACGCCTATGCGTTGCTCGAGCCGTTCATCCAGCTTGCGAACGACAACGGCTGGGCACTGACGACGTACATCAAGGGCGGGTGCCCGTGGAGCACCGACCCGCTGCCCGGCAACGATGCGTTCTCGGCGTCGTGCACGACATGGCGTGCGCACCTCACCACCGAGCTCGCCGCGGTGCAGCCGTTCGATGTCGTCTTCACGGCTGCTCTCGCCGACGCGACCTCGCCCGGAACGTCGAAAGACGGTCAGGCGCTTGCCACGGGGTTCAGTGGCGCGTGGAAAGAGGTGACGGCGAAGAGCACTCCCGTTGTGACGATGGTCGACAACCCTGCCTGGGCAGACGACCCGAACAAGTGCCTTCGCACCACGACGGCTGCAGCGGCGTCGACCGACTGCCTCGAACCGAGGGCGGATGCGCTCGTCGCCGACCCACCAATAGCGATCGCGGCAGCGGCATCTGTTGCCGCCGGTGAGAAGGTCATGCTGCTCGACTTCAGCAGCACCTTCTGCAGCACAACAGACTGTTTCGCGGTGATCGGCGGCGCGAACGTCTACCGCGACCAGGACCACCTCACGAACACCTTCGCGACGACGCTCGCACCGTTCCTCCGTTCGGCCCTCGTCGCCGCCATGGGTTCGGCGACGAGTGCCGGCACCGCTCCGACCAACTGATCCATGGACGGCGTTCTGACGGGCTTTGCGATCATCGGATTCGTGATCGTCGTGGGGTACGTAATCCAGCGCATCAGGATCCTGCCCGCCGATGCGCCGGTGGTACTGAATCGCTTTGTGTTCTTCATCGCCAGCCCGGCCCTGCTCTTCAGTGTGCTGGCCAAAGCAGACCTGCGAGTGATCTTCTCGTCGTTCCTGCTGGTGTCCATCGGTGCCATAGCCGCATCGTCGGTGGCCTATGTCGTGCTGTCGCGGATCTTCTTCCGTCGGGGAATCGCCGACACGACGATCGGTGCCGCTGCCTCCTCCTACGCCAACGCGAACAACATCGGTCTGCCGGTCTCGGTCTACGTTCTCGGCAGCGCCCAGTTCGTGGCCCCTCTGCTGATGTTCCAGGTGATCGTCATGGCGCCGATCCTGCTCGCCCTGCTCGATGTGTCGACCCGGGGCCATGTGTCAGTGAAGTCGATCCTGCTGCAACCGGTGCGGAATCCGATCATCCTCGGTTCGCTGGCGGGCTTCATCGTTGCCGCGAGCGGATGGCAGATTCCGGATGCCCTGCTGCAGCCCTTCATTCTGGTCGGTGGCGCCGCGGTACCCCTCGTGCTGGTCACCTTCGGAATGTCCCTGGCTGGACAGCGCCCCTTCAGAGCCGGCGCGGGGCGCACGGAGATCGTCACGGCTTCACTGCTCAAGAGCGTGCTGATGCCGGTCGTGGCGCTGCTCCTTGCCCGCTACGTCTTTCAGCTCGACGGCGTGCACCTGTTCGCGGTGGTCGTTCTGGCGGCGTTGCCCACCGCCCAGAACATCTTCAACTATGCATTCTGCTACGACGTGGGCACCGTTCTGGCCCGCGACACCGTGCTCGTCACCACGATCGCATCGTTGCCTGTCCTGTTGGTGATCTCGGCCCTGCTTGCTCCCGCGTGAGTCAGCACGTTGGCGGGCAGCGTCAGTGACGACGAATCGAAGTCAGAAGACCATGGGCCTGTCATCGTCGTCTTCGGTGTCGACATCGAGGTCGACGACGACGGGCACGTGGTCGCTTGGCGCGTCACCTTTTCGTTCGTTGCGGTCGATGCGGGCATCCGTCACCAGGGAGGCGAACGGCGCCGAACCCATGATGAAGTCGATGCGCATGCCCTCGTTGCGGGGAAAGCGCAGCTGCTTGTAGTCCCAGTACGTGTAGCCGGTCGGCACGAGGGGGCGAACAACGTCACTGAGGCCGAGTGCCTCGAATTCGGCGAAGGCGGCACGTTCAGGCTCCGAGACGTGGGTGCTGCCCTCGAAAGCAGCTATGTCCCACACGTCGGTGTCGAAGGGGGCGATGTTCCAGTCGCCCATCAGTGCCAGCGGCTGTTCCGGATGATCGGCGATCCACCCGCGGGTCTCCGCAGCGAGCTGCTTCAACCAGGCCAGCTTGTAGTCGTAGTGCGGGTCGCCGAGCTCGCGGCCGTTCGGAACGTAGAGGCTCCAGAGGCGCACCCCGTTGACGGTGACGCCGAGCGCACGGGCCTCGGAGGGCAGTGCTCCCTCGCTGTCGGGCTTGCCGAAACCGGGCACGCCCTCGAAGCCGACGGTGAGGTCTTCCATCGGGAGGCGGCTGGCGAAGGCGACGCCGTTCCACTGGTTGAGGCCGTGGAGTTCGACCTCATAGCCGGCTTCGGTGAACGGATCGTACGGGAATTGTGACTCCCGACACTTGATCTCCTGCATCGCCAGCACGTCGATGTCTTCACGCACCAGCCAATCGGCGACGCGGCCCACGCGGGCACGGATCGAGTTCACATTCCAGGTCGCAACACGCATGCCGCAAGCCTATTCGTTCCACCCGGGACCTCTCGTGAGGCCGCCGCGCCATATCGAGCCGCGCAGACCTGTCTCTCTTCGGCGCACTGGTCTCACTAGGTTCTGCGGCACTTCGTCTGACAGCAGTTTGCGACCCCTGGATGGGGCGGTGGCGTCACCTCGCGGATGCGGGGGTATCGAAGACCGCAGCGCTAAGTGGGCACGGGGCGGCGGCGCACCCAACGAGGTCGGCTGGAGCCGGCGACCGCGCTCGTCGGCTTCGGCGTTGTACGGCGCTTGAACTGGTGTGCGTAAGGTTCTGCCAGCAGTGCGCCGCAGGGGCGGCGGCGCACAGAGCAAATATCGTCAGGGTCGCGCACGTAACGAGGTCAGTTGAACGCGGCGACCGCGCTCGTCGCGTTCAACGTCGCACGGCGCAGTGAGCTCAGTACGCAGACTGGTGCCGGTTGTGCGCCGCAGGGGCGGCGGCGCACATAAAATGGCACAGTGATCGCGCGCGAACAACTCATCAAGTACATCTCCGACGAAGCGGTGTTCCACGGCGACTTCACCCTCACCAGTGGCAAGAAGGCGACGTACTACGTCGACCTTCGCAAGGTGAGCCTCGACCACCGGGTCGCTCCCCTGATCGGGCAGGTCATGCTCGACCTGATCGCCGACATCCCCGATGTCTTCGCCGTCGGCGGACTCACGATGGGTGCCGACCCCGTGGCCGCCGCCATCCTGCACCAGGGAGCCGCGCGCGGCGCGACATACGACGCCTTCGTCGTGCGCAAGGAACCGAAGGACCACGGCCGCGGCAAGCAGGTCGAGGGTCCCGATCTCGAGGGCAAGCGCGTCATCGTGCTCGAAGACACCTCCACCACGGGCGGTTCGCCGCTGAAGGCGATCGAGGCGCTCGAGAAGGTCGGCGCGATCGTCGTCGGTGTCGCCGTCGTGGTGGACCGCAACACCGAGGCGCGTGAGCGCATCGAGTCGGCCGGGTATCCCTACTACTACGCGATCGGGCTCGACGACCTCGGATTGAGCTGAGTTGGGCCGCTGCTGTGAATGCCCTCCGGCCAAAGAGCGTTTCCCAACGGGGCTCCGCAGTCGATGACTGAGGCACGCCGACATCGCGCCGCGGCTCCGGGCGGCCCCCGAGGCCGAGCATGGCTGATGCCCGTCGGGGTGGCGGTCGTTGCAGTGCTCGTGCTGGGCGGGCTGTTCTTTCTCGGCACACGGCTGCCGGGCATCCTGTCGCCGGTCGCAGCCCCGAGCAGCACGCCGACGGTGAGTGAAACCCCCACGCCGAGCCCGACGCCCGTGCCGACCTCCACGGCAGGCCCGCAGCTGGCCGGGAGTTTCTACTGGAACGAGCTCCGCGGCGGCGAATGCATCAGCCCCTTCACGTCGGCCTGGCAGCAGAAGTTCACCGTGGTCGACTGCAGCGCGGCGCATTCTGCCCAGGTGACGAGCCGAGGGTCGCTCGGCGACGATCCGGCGGCCGCGTTTCCAGGTCAAGCTGTTGTCGCCGCGCAGCTGAACCTGCTGTGCCAGCAGGCCGGCGCGTTCGACCCAGCCCTGCTCGCGGCGTATCCCGACGTCGTCTGGCAGGCCGCCTACCCCGTCAATGACGCGCAGTGGAAGGCTGGCATGCGCGACTACTACTGCTTTGTCAGTCGCACGTCGAGCGGGCCGATCTCGGGGAATTTCGCGGCGCCCGCATTTCGAGCGCCGACCACGCCGACCACGCCGACCACCCCAGTCGGATAGTGTCGCGGCACGAGTAGAGTCGAAAGCTGACAACTGCTCGCGGGAAGGGTCTGCCGATGAAGGTTCCACGAGGCATGCGGGGCTTGCGGGTAGCGGCTTCGACCATCGGTGTTGTCGCACTGATCGTTCTTCTCGGCGCGTCTGCGGCTGCGACGGCTTCGGTGTCGTCGACCGGAACCTCTGCCTCTGCCCGAGCCGGAGTCGCAGCGGCCGACGGCCCAGCCGTGAGTGCCGTGCGCGGCGACGTCAACGACTTCACCTTCAACAGCTTCGCCGGCGACTACACGCTCGGCCGCGACTCCGCCGGGCATGCGACTTTGACGACCGTCGAGACCCTGGATGCCCAGTTCCCCACTTCGAACCAGAACCACGGCATTCTGCGCGCCATCCCGCTCAAATACGACGGACACCCCACCGATGTGAGCATCGTGTCGGTGACCGATGGTTCTGGGGCCAAGCGCTCCTACTCGACCGACACCCAAAACGGCCTGCTGCTGCTCACGATTGCGGCTCCGGACTATGTGCACGGCTCGCAGGTCTACGTGATCACCTATACCCAGAACAACGTGGTTCAGTACTTCGCTGACACGAATGACCAGGAGTTCTACTGGGACACCAACGGCACAGCCTGGAAGCAGCCGTTCGGCAGCGTTACGGCGACCGTGCACATCGCCTCAGATCTCACGTCGGCATTGAACGGCAAGACCTCCTGCTACGTGGGGGCGCAAGGGTCGTCCCAGACCTGCGACATCAGCGCAGCCGCCGATTCGACCACGAATCCAGCGGTAGACGGCACCGCCTTCCAGGCATCCGCGTCGAACCTGGGCGCGGGCGAAAACCTGACCGTCGCGATCGGTTTCGCCCCGACCACGTTCACCCTGCGCGACAATTCATTCTTCGCCTCGGGTGCGGCCATCGCCGAACTCATCTTCGCGTTACTGGCTGTTCTGGTGGCGGTCGGGGCGATCATCCTGCGCCTGACCGTGCTGCGGGATGCGCCGGGTCGGCCGACGATCATCGCCGAGTACACCGTGCCGAAGGGTGTGAACCTGCCGATGGCCTCCGTTGTCAGCAAGACGACCAAGCGCGCCCCTGCTGCGTCATTCGTCAGCCTCGCTGTGAGGCACAACATCCAGATCGTCGAGCAGGAGAAGGAGAGCTCCGGGCTGTTCGGCGGCAGCGGCAAGACGTACTGGCTGCGCCTGGCGAGTGTGGAGGGGCTGGATGCCACCGAACTCGACCTTGCGAGGCTGCTGTTCGGGGATGAACTGCAGATCGGTGCCTGGAAGCAGATCGAGAAGCAGGACACGGCTCTCAGCAAAGGCATCTACGGGCTGATGCAGTCGACGCGCAAGGGCGCGATCACCGAAGGGTACATTCGCGGGGGCACCAACCTCATCAGTTCGCTGTTTGCTCTCGCGGTCATCCTGTTTGGAGTGCTGGCATTCTTCACGGGTACGGCGGCGATGAATGACGACTTCGGCGGCGCTCTTCCCTTGGGCCTGCTCGTGGTCTGCGGTCTTTCGCTGGTGGTGGTCTTCACGGCGGCGTTCAAGAAGCCGCTCACCGCGAAGGGTTCGGAGTTGCGCGACTACATCCAGGGCGTCGAGCTGTACATCCGTCTGGCTGAGAAAGACCGCTTCGCCATGCTGCAGACCCCAGAAGGCGCGCTCAAGACACAGGTCAACGCGCCCGACTGGGGCCAGGTCGTGAAGATCTACGAGAAGCTGCTGCCGTACGCGGTGCTGCTGGGTCTCGAAGACGAGTGGGCGAAGGTGCTTGGCACCTACTACGAGAGCCTGGGCTCGCAACCCGACTGGTACTCGGGCAATTCCGGGGTATTCAATGCTGTGCTCTTCGCCTCGGCGATCAACTCGTGGTCGAGCGTCGTCGACTCGAGTCTCGCCGCAAGCACGTCGAGCAGTTCGAGCGGCGGCTCCGGTGGGGGCGGCTTCTCGGGGGGCGGCGGTGGTGGCGGTGGAGGCGGCGGGGTCTAGCGACACTTCCACCTGATGATGCACTCTCGGGTCGTATTCGAGTGCGCAGGTCCACGTGACTTGATAGCATTTGCTATATGAGTGAAAAAACGATGATCGAGCGGTTGCGAGCGGATGCTCGACAGGCTCTTGAGCTTCACGAGCGGTCGCGCAGCCTTCTCGTGGCTGCCGTTCGCGCTGGCGTCTCGGCTGGGCTCTCGCAGCGAGATATCGCTGCCGCGATCGGTCGCAGTCAGCCGGAGGTTTCGCGCCTGCTCCGTTTTCACGGTACATCAGAGCTCGGCCGACGCTTGAGCGCGAATCGCAAGAAGATTATCGATATCACCGCAGCGCAGGGACTTCGCAACGTCCGCGTCTTCGGCAGCGTGGCGCGCGGAACAGACACCGCGGCATCAGATGTCGATCTTCTCGTGGATATACCAGACGGCATCGGCCTGTTCGCTCTTTCGCGTCTTGAGAATGACATCGCCCAGATCATCGGGGCAGACGTTGATCTCATTCCTGCGCGGAGCCTTCGCAATAACCTCGCTGGCCAAGTTCTTCGCGAGGCGATTCCGCTGTGAGCAGATCAGACGCAGAGCTGGTCAGTGACGCTCTCGACCACATCGAGGCACTCAAGCGGCACGTCGCCCGTTCGGATGTGGGGGACGAAATTGTGGCCGATGCGGTGAGTCTGCGATTGGCATCGGCAATCGAGTCAGTCTCGCAGACCAGCGCCACATTCCGAGAAGAGACCTTTGGAGATGACTGGAAGGTCATCTGGGCCACCCGAAACCGCATAGCCCACGGTTACGCGCACGTCGACATTCAGCTCATCATCGACACAGTAGCGAACGATCTCCCAGAATTTGAACGCAAACTGAGGCGCTGAATCGCTCTGACGTGTCAGATCTCGTCGGACTCGACCGGGTCGGGCGAGAGCAGTTCGAAGACGCCCTTCAGGATCTCGTCGGGCCGGAAGGGGTACTTGTCGATCTCGGCCTGGTCGCTGATGCCGGTGAGAACCAGGATGGTGTGCAGCCCCGCCTCGATGCCGGCGACGACATCGGTGTCCATGCGGTCGCCGATCATCCCAGTGTTCTCGGAGTGTGCGCCGATCTTGTTGAGCGCTGAGCGGAACATCATGGGGTTGGGTTTGCCGACGACGTAGGGCTCTTTGCCGCACGCCTTGGTGATCAGCGCAGCGACCGCCCCCGTCGCGGGCAGCGGGCCTTCGGTGCTCGGGCCGGTGGCATCGGGGTTCGTCACGATGAAGCGCGCGCCCGCGGAGATGAGGCGGATGGCCCGGGTGATCGCCTCGAACGAGTAGTTGCGCGTCTCGCCGACGACCACGTAGTCAGGGTTCGTGTCGGTGAGGATGAATCCTGCCTCATGCAGGGCGGTCGTGATGCCCGCCTCGCCGATCACGAAAGCAGAGCCTCCGGGCTTCTGGGACTTGAGAAAGGCGGCCGTGGCAAGTGCCGACGTCCAGATGGACTCTTCGGGCACCTCGAGCCCCGATGCAAGCAGTCTTGCGCTCAGGTCACGGGGCGTGAACATCGAGTTGTTGGTCAGCACGAGGTACGGCTTGCCCTCGTCGCGCCATTGCTGCAACAGAGCGGCGGCACCGGGAAGGGCTTGGTTCTCATGGACGAGCACGCCGTCCATGTCAGTCAGCCAGCATTCGATTTCGTCACGACGGGACATGGCGCTCCTTAAGGTGCTCACATGCGGCTGCTCTCGAGACCAGCTGGTCACCGGCAGGCACTCACCACAAGGGTACTGCGAGTCGCCTGAACGTTGTCGTGAAGGCCACTGTGGGGTGCGCGTCACTCTGACCGCAGGCGTCCTTCACGGGTCACCGTGGACGAAGCGCGGTCCCTGTACCGATTTGGATGGGGACGACGGCGACTTCGGTCGTGGGCGTGATGAGCAGGAGCTCTACTCCCCGGCTGTGGAGGAGCGGCACGAGTTCAGACTCGCCGCGGTCGACAATTCGCTGGGCGCGCCTGCGGAAGATCTCCGTCATGACGGTGGTGGCGACGTAGTCATTGCCGTTGAAATGGATGGTGTGAGTCGGCGCGTCGGTCGCGCTCGCGACGGGCGCGGGCAGTTCGGAAGCGGTTGTTCCAGGCCCAGCGGGTATGGATGCGGGCTGCGTGGCCCGGAAGAGATGAGCAGTACGAGATGATGCCATGATCGAAAGTTTAGATTTGCTAACTAATTGTCGGCAGGGATTGAGATTTCACCCCGGTTGTGCCGAGCGCTTCCCCATTGCCGCCGGACTGCTCTTATTAGACTGACCGCATGCCGCTCTCGGACCTCACGAACGCCGCCCAGGACTACCTCAAGGTGATCTGGGCCGCCTCAGAGTGGCCCGGCGACGACACGGCCTCCAGAATCACAGTGAAGCACCTCGCGGAGCGCACAGGTGTGAGCACCGCCACCGTGTCCGATGGCATTCGAAAGCTCGCTGGGCTCGGCATGGTCGTCCACGAGCCCTACGGCAGCATCGAGCTCACCGACGAGGGCCGCGCGGTGGCCGTCGAGATGGTGCGCCGCCACCGGCTCGTCGAAACGTTTCTCGTCGAGGTGCTCGACTACTCGTGGGACGAGGTTCACGACGAGGCAGAGGTGCTGGAGCACGCTGTGTCGAACACCATGATCTCCCGTATGGACAGGGCGCTCGGGTTTCCGTCGCGCGATCCGCACGGTGACCCGATCCCCTCGGCAGAGGGCGTCTCACGCCCAGCCGAAGCCGTTCGGCTCGACGCCCTGCGGCAGGGTGCGTTTCGGTTGGGCGACGCCGTGCCCGGGCCGCCACTCGTCGTTCTGCGCATCTCTGATGCCGACCCGATCGTGCTCCGATCGCTCGGCGAAGCCGGTCTGGCTCTGGATGCCCGGCTCAGCGTCTGCGAGCCCCGAACCGATGCCGGAGCCGAACCCGAACCCGAGCCCGTCGGGGTGTGCGTGCGATTGGAGTCCACCGAGGCGTGCGTCAGGCTGAGCCGGAGCGAGGTTGACGCCGTGTGGGTGACCCGGGCTTAGCCGCGGCGCAGTCCCGTCCTAGCCGCCAGAGCCCCCGGCGCCACTGATCGTCAGCACGATGAGGGCGACATTCAGCGCGACGATGAGGGCGGCGACGACCCAGCAGGCGATGCGCAGGGGGAGCCGGTCGGCGAAGGGGCCCATGAGCATCCGGTCGCCCGTCAGGCGCACCAGAGGAATGAGCGCGAACGGGATGCCGAGGCTCAGGAAGACCTGCGAGAGCACGAGTGCCCAGGTGGGGTTCACGCCGAGGCCGAGGATGAGCAGCGCGGGGATGAGGGTGATGACCCGGCGCACCAGGAGCGGAATGCGAAACTTCAGAAGACCCGCCATGATCGTCGCTCCGGCGTAGGAGCCGACCGACGTTGAGGCAAGGCCAGCGGCCAGGAGCCCGACCGCGAAGATCACGCCGATGACCGGGCCGAGGGCGGCGATGATGGCGGCGTGTGCGCCGGCGATCGTGTCGGTGCCCGAGACGCCGCCCAGGTTCGCTGCGGCGGTGAGGAGCATGGCGATGTTGACGGCACCGGCGAGCAGAAGGGCCGCTGCGACATCCCAGCGGGTCACGACGAGAAGGCGACGGATGGCCGAGAATTCGCCCGTCGATGGCGTGAACGGCTTCGGCGTGAAGGCCTGGGGGGTGAACTTCTTCGATCGCGAGCGATACGAGTCGAGCGAGGGCCCGTGACGGTCGCGGGCGAGAGAGGAGTGCAGGTAGATCGCGTGCGGCATGACGGTGGCCCCGAGCATCCCGGCCGCGAGCAGAACGGTGTCGGGCCCGGCGAAGTGCGGCACGAGGCCCGCGGCAGCCTGGCCCCAGTGCACGGGGCTGACGAAAAGGCCGGCGAGAAAACCGAACGCGATGATGGCCAGCAGCGTCACGATGACGGTCTCGAAGGGGCGCTGCCCCTGGCGCGACTGCACCGCGAGAATCGTCATCGAGATCACGCCCACGATGAGACCGCCGAGCAGCAGCGGCAGCCCGAAGAGCAGTTGCAGGGCGATTGCCCCGCCGATGACCTCGGCCAGGTCGGTCGCCGCTGCCACGAGTTCGGCCTGGACCCAGAAGGCACGCCGGCTGCCTGTGCGCATGCGACGCCCGAGGATCTCTGGCAGGCTCTCGCCGGTGACGATGCCGAGTTTGGCCGACTGGTACTGAATGAGCATGGCCATGCCGTTCGCCGCAGCGAGCACCCAGACGAGAAGGTAGCCGTAGCGCGCGCCCGCAGTGAGGTTTGCCGCCACATTGCCCGGGTCGACGTACGCGATGGCGGCGACGAAGGCCGGGCCGAGCAGAAAGATGATGCGCGTCGGGCGCACAGAAGCGGGTCGATCTCGCTCCTTGGTCGCCTGGGCCATGCTTCATGGTAGCAATCATCGGCGAAAATGTTAGATGCGTCTAACATTTGTACACGCTGGGTTGCGAAGCGAGTGGATGACCGGCAATTGTCTGAGCGCGAGCGTCACCGGCTATCTTGGTGGAGTGTCAGATGCCAAAGCGAACCCCTCGGTCGAACTCACGACCAACGGCGTCGGCCCCTGGCAGGGCGAGCATCCTGTCGACGCGCACTACGACCCCGAGCTGCTCGAACGCGGAGACTCGCGTAACGTCATCGACCGGTACCGCTACTGGTCGATGGCCGCGATCGTCGCCGACCTCGATGAGCACCGGCATCCGTTCCATGTTGCCATCGAGAACTGGCAGCACGACATGAACATCGGGTCGATCGTGCGCAGTGCCAACGCCTTCGGCGCCGACACCGTGCACGTGATCGGGCGCAAGCGCTGGAACCGGCGCGGTGCGATGGTGACCGACCGGTACCAGCACATCATGCACCACGACACCGTCGCCGACTTCGTGGCCTGGGCGGCGAACGATGAGCTGCAGATCATCGCGATCGACAACGTTCCGGGCAGCGTGATCATCGAGACCTTCGCGTTCCCCGAGCGCTGCGTCTTGCTCTTCGGGCAGGAAGGTCCGGGCTTGTCTGAGGCGGCGATCGCGTCGGCCGGCTCCATCGTCGAGATCAGCCAGTTCGGGTCGACCCGCTCGATGAACGCGTCGGCCGCTGCGGCAGTCGCCATGCACGCCTGGGTTCTGCAGCACGTCTCATTCGGTTGAGCCGGCCAAAGAGCGCAGCCGGGCACAGGGCAGAGTCACAGCACAGGGCAGAGTCAGGGCACAGAGCAGAGGGGTGGGCTGAACGATGGGGTACGTCTTTCTCGCGCTCGCAATCGCCTCGGAGGTCGTCGCCACGACCTTCCTGAAGTTCACCTCCGGCGAAGGAGTCACGCTCGCCAACCGTTGGTGGGCGTACGCGATCGTGGTGGTCGGTTATGTCGCGTCATTTGTGCTGCTCAGCCTCACGCTTTCGCGCGGGGTGCCGCTCGGCATCGCCTACGCGGTGTGGGCCGGTGTCGGAGTGGTCGTCGTGACCATCGTGAGCTGGCTCATCTTCAAGGAGTTTCTCAGCTGGGTGCAGATCGCCGGCATCGTTCTGGTGATTGGCGGCGTGCTGCTTCTCGAGCTGGGGGCCAAGCGCTGATGGCTGCCGCGGGCGTCGGCCCCGGGCATCCCAACCGCCAGCGCTCTGTCGCACTGCGGGCACCATTCTCACCAGCGCTTGCGTTTCTCGTGATCGGCCTGCTCGCCCTGGTCTCGACCGTCGAGGCGCTGCGGCTCACGCGCTCCGCAGGTGACGGCATCCGCCCGGTGCGCCTACCCGCCTGAGCCATCAGGGGAAACACCCACTCTGCGACCTCTTATAGTCGAATGGTGCGCGAATCGGCTTCTGGTGACCTGGGTACGGCTACGGCCGCCGAGTTGCTCGTCGAGGGAGCCTCGAAGAGCTATGGGCGCTCAGAGACGAACAGGCGCGGCGCCTCCGAGCGCAGGATCGCCCTGGGAGCCATCGATCTGCGGGTGCAACGCGGCCGGTTCGTGAGCGTGATCGGCCCGAGTGGGTGCGGCAAATCGACGTTGCTGCGCATGATCGCTGGCCTCGAGCATCCGGATGCCGGTGCGGTGAGCATCTTCGGCAGCACACCGGCCGAAGCGTCTGAGGCGAAGCGAATCGCGTTCATGCCGCAGGTGCCGGCTCTGCTGCCCTGGCTGTCGGTGCTCGAAAACGTGAAGATCGTCGACCGGGTCAACCGGCGGGCGAACCGGCGAATGGATGCCCTGCGGCGCGGGCCCGAATCTACAGGTGGCCCAGCTGGGCACGGCGCTGGTGTCGGTGTCGCGCTCGCCCCCGAGGCGGATCCCGTCGCGCTGCTCACAGAGCTCGGGCTCGGCGACTCGCTGAAACTCCTGCCGGGCGAGCTCTCGGGCGGAATGCAGCAGCGGGTGGCGATTGCGCGAGCCTTCGCGACACAGGGTGACGTGCTGCTGATGGACGAACCGTTCTCGGCCCTCGACGAGTTCACGCGCGAATCAACGCAGGACCAGCTGCTGAAGCTGTGGGAGGAATGGCGCACGACAGTGGTATTCGTGACGCACTCGGTGACCGAGGCCGTGGTGCTCTCGGACGAGGTCGTCGTGATGGCGGGGGGCCGCGGCGAGCCCGGGCGGATCGCTGCGATCGTGCCGATCGAGCTGCCTCGCCCTCGTCGGCGCGGGCTGCTCGAAGCGGCCGCGGTGCATGAGTACGAAGACCGGATCCGTGCGGAGCTGCAGGCTGCACGGCGTTCTCCGGGAAGCCCGGGCGGCCCTCGCGAATCACGTGCGCCGCTGCCCCCGAATCTGACGCCAGGCCAGTCGTCAGACGATTCTGCTGTGCCACCGCCCGGGAGCGCAGAGTGAGCCGCCGCCGGGCGCGCTCGCGGTGGTCGCCCGGTTTCTGGCTGCCGACTGTGGTCGCCGTCGGCGTCACTGCAGTGGTGTGGGAGCTGGTTGCGATCGGCAATCCGTACCTTCTGCCTCGGCTCGGTCTCGTGGGCCAGCAGCTCATCACCAACACCGGGTACTACCTCGACAACGCGTGGGTTACGCTCTCCGAAGCGCTCGTCGGGCTCGCCATCGGGTTCGCTGCCGCCCTGGTCGTGGCAGTACTGGTGACCGAGTCGGGCATCCTGCGGCGGGCGATCATGCCCCTTGCGGTGATCCTCAACGTCATGCCCGTCGTCGCGATCGCGCCGGCGCTGGTCGTCGCCTTCGGGTTCGGGCCAGCACCGAAGCTCATCGTCACCGCGCTGATCACGTTCTTTCCGATGCTGATGAACCTCATAACCGGCCTGAATTCGGTGTCACCTCCGATTCTGCAGGTCTTCTCCACGCTGCACGCCTCGAGGCTCGAGGTGCTTGGCCGCCTGCGATTGCCCGGCAGCCTCCCCTATGTCTTCGCGGGGCTTCGCGTCGTGTTCCCGCTCTCGCTGGTGGGCGCGGTTGTTGCCGAATTCATCGCCCCGGGGGCCTCGAAGGGGCTCGGAACAGTGATCAGCGTCGCCTCGGCCAACTCGAAACTGGCTGTCGTCTACGCGGCCATCGTCTGTCTTGCGATAATGGGAGCCCTGCTGCTTCTCGGGGTCACCCTTCTCGAGAAGCGCGTGCTGCGGTGGCACGAGTCCCAACAGCCGCGACAGCGCTGACGCGCCACACCCGGCATCACGAGCAGCGTCAACACCCAGGCCCAGCCGTACCCCACGCATCACGACTGAACGCGCTCTTCCCTCCCGCATTCTGTCCTTCCCACCCGCGCTACCCGAGCCCGAGGACCCGATGAATCACCGACTCTCTTCACCCCGACTGCGCACACGCATACTCGCAGTCTCTGCACTCGTGGCATCGGCCGCGCTGGCACTGAGTGGATGCTCGGGGTCGGCCTCGGCCCCGGCAACCCCCGCCGCGTCCGCAGGCAGCGCTATCTCGGCTGAACGGTGTGCGGCGAACAAGGCGGCCGGCCCCATCACGTACATCACCGGCTACCAGTACCAGGCTTCGGCGAGCATCCTCGATGTTCTCGCTGCGAAGCAGCTCGGGTACTACGACGCACTGTGCCTCGACGTGACGATCCAGCCCGGCACCGGAGACACGGCCGGCAATGCCCAGCTGGTCGCGGCCGGAACGGCGACGTTCACCGACCTGGGTGGCGACGCCGACCTGCTTCGGGCTCGCGAGAACGGCGTCGACGTGACGGGAATCGCGACCTACGGGCAGGTGCCGATCGCGACCCTCATGACGATGCCGACGGTCACCGACCTGAAGCAGCTCAACGGCACGACCCTCGGGCAGAAGGGGCAGTTGCCGCCCGAGATCCAGACGATGCTGGTGGATGCTGGCGCCGACCTTGCGAGCATCACGCAGGTGGTCGTGGGCTACGACCCGAGCATCCTGCCCCGGGGCCAGGTGCAGTCGCTGACCGGGTACAAGTCGAACGAACCCCTGACTCTGAAGGCGCAGGGCACTGAGGTGAAGACGTGGAACCCCGAGGACTACGGGATCCCGGGAACATTCGGCACGGTGGCGGCGAACCCGGCGTTCATCAAGGCCAATGCGGGTACGACTGAAGACTTTCTTCGGGCGTCGTTCCACGCCTACGACTACTGCCTGACGAACGCGGCGGAGTGCGTCGGCTTCGCGGCGGCCCTCTCGGGTGCAGGGTACGACACCGACCACAATGTGCAGGTCTGGAACACCGAGACGGCGCTGGTCTCGGGCGCTCAACCGGCCGGCACGCCCCTCGGCTCGCTGAACGCCGACCTACTGGCAAAAGAGAGTGCGTTTCTCGTGAAGGGTGGGGTGCTCACGGCGGCTCCGGACCTCACCGCGGCGACTGACCCGTCGTTCCTCGCGGCGATCTACACCGGTACGAATCTGGTCTGGCCCGCGCCGTAGAACGATCCTCTGGCGTCGACCTTCGTGACTCGACGAAGCGCTCGACGCTATGGGGTCGCGCGTTGTCCCTGACCGGTTGACTCCGGGCTCAGGCCCGCCGAAACTTGCTGTCGCGCACCGACTCGATCTCTGCAGTGGACTCTCGAACAATGAGAACGGCGGGAATGTGATCTTCTCGATGCAGCTCGGTGTCGGTCAGGGATTTCAGCAACTTGCTCATGGTGAGGTGCCCGAGGGCGGCGAAGTCCTGCCGAACCGTCGTGAGCGGCGGCCGGTAGTGACCGGATTCCGGTATATCGTCGAACCCAACGACACTGACATCTTCCGGTACGCGGCGGCCGCGATCGGTCAGGGCATGAATGAGGCCAAGCGCCATTTGATCGTTGGCGACGAAATAGGCTGTCGATTCCGAGCTCGCATCCGCGCTGCGGCCGATTTCGTAGCCGCTCTGGGCGGTCCAGTCGCCGAGATGGGGCTCACGCGCGACCAGGGAGTGCTGTGCCAGCTCGAAACGCCATCCGCGAAGGCGCTCCTGGGCATCCGGGGAATCGAGCGGCCCCGAAATGTGCGCGATCTCCCGATGACCGAGTTCGATGAGATGGCGCACTGCTTGTCGTGCCCCGTTGTACTGATCGATTGAAACGGCGTCTCGCCCTGCGGGTGCGCTGGAATCGACTGTTATCAGCGGGGCACCGATCTCGATCTCATAGACGGCATCAAGAATGCTTCGAGAATTCGAGATCAGCACGATCGCCTCGACGTTCTGACGAAGCAGCGAATCGATTGCGTCGCGAACTCCCCCCCGGGTCGCAGTGAGAATGCTGACCATCAAAACCGAATATCGAGCCTCTTGCGCCGCTTCATTGAAATGCAGGGCTGTGGATGCCGGGCCGTAGTCCGCGGCACCAGTAGTGATCACACCAACGATTCGAGACCGTCGAGTGACCATGGCGCGAGCAGCGGGGGACGGCGCATAGCCCAGTTGCTTGACGGCTTCTTCAACCTTCAATCGTGTGGCGGGCCTCACATTCGGAAGGTCGTTCATGACTCGAGAGACGGTCTGGTGTGAGACGCCCGCCAGGCGCGCAACATCGAAGATGTTCGCTGCGCGCGCTCTGTCTCTGTGTTCGGTCACCTGTGCCGCTTCATGAATTCATGGGAGTGCTACTCCCAATTATGCCGACGCGGAGTCGGCGCCGCGGCCGTAGGCGATGACCGCAAGCAGGCGCTCCTCCGAGAGATCATCGTTGGGCAGCACAACTTCGAGCTTTTTGTCTCGCATGACAGCGATTCGATCGCTGACGCGCACGAGCTCAGCAAACTCGGCCGAGATAAAGATCACAGCCATGCCGTTGGACGCCAGCTCGGCAATGAGTCTTTGAATCGCTGCCTTGGTTGCCATATCGACTCCCCGAGTCGGCTCATCGAGTACCAAGAGGCGCGGAGCGAGGGCAAGCCATCGTGCGAGCAACACTTTCTGCTGATTGCCGCCGGAGAGAGTCTTGACGAGTGCCTCAGGGTTGGCGGGACGTATTCCGAGTGAAGTGATGTAGCTGGCCACCAGCTCCGCACGATGATCTTTCGGGAGTCGGTGCATCCAGCCGCGCTCGGCCTGAAGGGCCAGCAGAATGTTTTCGGCGATCGAGAAGTCGCCGATGATCCCCTCGCGCGCGCGATTGTCTGACGAGTAGGCAATGCCAGCCGACAGCGCTGTCGCAGGTGATCGAAGCGGAATCGCCTGGTTGTCGATCTCGATGTGCCCGACGTCGCTCCGCTCGACTCCGGCCAGTAGCCGGGCGAGTTCTGACCGGCCTGAACCGAGCAGCCCTGCGACACCGACGATCTCACCCTCATCGATGTCGAGGTCGAAGGGCTGGATCAGGCCGGCTTGCCCAACGTGCCTGGCTTTGAGGAACGGCCCGCTCGATCGCGTGCTCTCGCACAGTTCCTCTTCTTCGGCCGGTTCATTGACGCGCAAGGCCCTTCGTGTGCCGACCATTTTTTCGACAGCTTCGATACGCAGAATGTCATCGGTGAGGTACTCACCGATCGAGTGACCGTCTCTCAGGATCGTGAGGCGATCAGAGACCTCGTAGACCTGATCGAGAAAGTGGGAAATGAAGAGAATCGCCACGCCGCTGTCTTTGAGCGATCGCAGCACTCGAAACAGCTCGGAGACCTCTTCCTGGTCGAGGCTAGAGGTCGGTTCGTCAAGAATCAGGATCTGGGCCCGTGCCGCCAGAGCTCGCGCGATCGACACGAGTTGCTGTTCGGCAAGTGAGTACGAGCCGAGTGATGCGCGCGGGTCGAGGTCGAGCCCGAGCTCATCGAGGGCCTTCTCTGCGTCATCGCGCATCCACTTCCAGTTGATGCCGAAGCGCCCGTGCCGTTCACGACCCAGCATGATGTTCTCTGCGACGCTGAGGTTGGGCAAGAGGTCGGTCTCTTGATACACGGTCTGAATTCCATGCAGCTGCGCGTCGGCCGGCGAGGAGAATTTCGCGGAGATCCCTCTGATGGATATCTGCCCGGAACTGGGAGAGTGAACGCCCGTCAGCGCCTTCACCAATGTCGATTTGCCGGCACCGTTCTCGCCGATGAGCGAGTGAATTTCACCAGAGAACATTCGGAACGAGACGGCATCGAGCGCGCGGACGCCACCGAAGTCAACGGAGACATCGCGCATTTCGACGACCGGTTCAGCTCTGAACATCGACTCACTCACTTCGCCCACCACAGCTCTTCGGTGGCGTGACGTGGTCCAACACTATAACGGCACGCCCAGGCTGGACCGGCGGAACGGGGGCTTATCTTTTTCGTCTCGAAACCAGGAGTCGCTGCAGCACGACGAAGATCAGGAGCAAGGAGCCGACCACGATCTTCGTCCACCATGAATCCACTCCGATGTAGGTGATGCTGATCTCAATGAGTCCATAGACCATGACGCCCAACAATGAACCGATGACGTAACCGCTGCCGCCGGTGAGAATGGTGCCCCCGATCACAACTGCTGCGATCGCGTCGAGTTCCATTCCGAGACCGGTAAGGCTGTAGCCCGAGCCGGTGTAGGCGGCGAAGATGAGACCTGCGACGCCCGCGCACGTTCCACTGATGACGTAGACAGCGATTCGGGTTCGTGCCACCCGCAGGCCCATCAGTTTTGCGGACTGTTCATTCCCGCCGATTGCGTAAACACTGCGACCGAAGCGCGTGTACTGCAGCACCCACACCGAAATCGCGACGGTGAGCAGAGCGATGATCACTGTCGGCGTCACGAACCAGCCGCCTCCGAGCGGCAGACGGGTGCGTTCCAGCCAGGTGATCGCGGGGTCGGTGATGGGGATGGATTGCAGGCTCACAACATACGCCAATCCGCGGGCAAGGAACATTGCGGCGAGGGAGGCGATGAATGGTTGGATCTCGAAGACCTGCACCAGAACCCCGACAAGCGCACCGATCACGCTGCCGCTCAGCACGATAGCGGGAATGACCACGAGTGCGGGCCATCCCGTCTGAAGGAGCTCAGCCCCGAAGATCCCGCTGAAGGCGACCACGGCGCCGACGGAGAGGTCGATGCCCCCCGTGAGGATGACGTAGGTCATGCCCACGGCGAGAACGATCAGGTAGGCGTTATCGAGAAACAGCGATGAGATGAGCCGGGGAGTGAAGAAGTTTCCGAACAGTGCCTGCCCGACGACGAACATCGCCAGCAGAATGGCCGAGGTCGCCAGGACCGGGAGCCAGGCAGAGAGCCTCAGCTGCCATCGCGGCGTGCGACGGGTGTGCTTCGAGACCGGTTGCAGGTCGAGAAGAGGTGCGGCGGTCATGCGGTGGCGCTCACTTTCCGAGGCTCGGAGGACACGGGTGTCGGGGTCATTCGTTGTCGCCTCGAGAAGAATTCCCGCGCCCGATTGGACTGCACGAGGCAGACGACGATCACGACGATGGCCTTGAACAGCGGGGTGACGGCCGGCGGTACACCGAGGAATGTCACGGTCGCCGTCAGGGTCTGGATGATCAGCACACCGATGACGGTGCCCGAAAGGGTGAACTTGCCCCCTGCCAGGGATGTTCCGCCGATGACCACAGCAAGAATGGCGTCGACTTCGACGTTCAACCCGGCATTGTTGGCGTCGGCCGCCATGATGTTCGAGCTGTAGATGATGCCCGCGGCGCCAGCCAACAAACCGCTGATGCCGTATACGATCCAGATGATTCCGCGCGACTTGATGCCAGCGAGGCGGGATGCTGTCGGATTGATTCCGACCGCCTCGAGCAGCACGCCGAAGGCGGTTCTTCGAACGAGCACCGCGGCGATGATGATCGCACAGAGCGAGATGTAGAACGCCACGGGAAGGCCGAAGACGTAACCTGAGGCGATGAAGGCGTACGGGGCGCTCGTGATCGTGGTGATCTGGCCCTGTGTGATGAGCATGGCGATGCCGCGTCCGGCCAGCATCAACACCAGCGTTGCGATGATGGGCTGGATCCCGACCACAGAGACAAGGAAGCCGTTCCACAGGCCGAGGATGAGTGAGACGCCGACGCCGAGCGCGATGCCGATGGCGACGGTGGCCAGCGATTCGGGCGCACCTGAATTTGCGATGAAATTCAGCGACATTGCCCCGGAGATAGCGATGATCGCTCCGACCGAGAGATCGATGCCCCGCGTTGCGATGACGAGCGTCATGCCGATTCCGACCAGCATCAGAGGGGCGCTGTTTCGAAGAATGTCGATCAACGATCCGTAGAGTTCACCGTCGTTCACCGTGATGCTCAGAAAGCTGGGACGACTGATCGTATTGATGACGATCAGGGCGAACAGTGCCACGATCGGCCAGAACAAACGGTGTTTCACAAGCGATTTCATTGCTCACCGCCATTGGCGATGAGCGCGACGATGTCATCCACGTTGATGCCTTCCTCATTTTCAATCTCTGCGACTATTCTGTGGTCGCGAAGTACACAGATGCGGCGCGACAGACGCACGACCTCATCGAGCTCCGACGAGATGAAGAGCACGGCCATGCCGTCTTCTGCCAACTCGGTCACCAGCTTCTGGATCTCTGCCTTCGCACCGACGTCGATCCCTCGTGTCGGCTCGTCGAGGATGAGAACCTGCGGAGAGGTGGCGAGCCACCGCGCAAGCAGCACCTTCTGCTGGTTGCCGCCAGAGAGATTCTTGATCAGAGCGTCAGGGTTCGCCGGCCGGATGTTCAGCGCGGCGATGTAGGTGCTCGCGAGTTCATCCTGCGCCTGCCTGCTCATCGGGCGAGCCCAGCCCCGCTTTGCCTGAACGCCGAGAGCAATGTTCTCGCGAACGGTCAGATCGCCGACGATTCCTTCGGCACGGCGATCCTCAGACGAGAAGGCGATTCGTTCGTCGACAGAGTCGCGCGGATTGGAAAGCCGTACTTCGCGCCCGTTGACGAACGATTGCCCGGCATCAGCCCGGTCGGCGCCGTAGATGGTACGAGCGAGCTCCGTGCGGCCAGACCCCAGAAGCCCTGCCAGCCCGACGACCTCTCCGGCGAAAAGATCGAGATCGGCTGGCTCGACAGTGCCTTTGCGTGAGACCCCGGACACTTTCAGCACAGGCTCGGCCCCGGAGATGCGCGGTGCGTGCGCCACCCGCTCTCCAAGCGATTCGAGCTCAGTGAACTCGCGGCCCAGCATCTTCGAAATGAGCCCGATCTTGTCGAGCTCTGAGGGGAGGTACTCGCCGACGAGTTCCCCGTTGCGAAGTACCGTCAGGCGATCGGAGATTTCGTAGACCTGATCGAGAAAGTGTGAGACGAACAGGATTGCGACGCCTTCGGCCTTCAGTCCACGCATGACGTCGAAGAGCTTCGCGACTTCGGATTGGTCCAGGCTCGAGGTCGGCTCGTCGAGAATGAGAACGGAGCTGTTGAGCACCATTGCTCTGCTGATTGCGATGAGCTGCTGAACGGCCAGAGAGTGGTTCGACAGCAGCGACCGTGGGTCGACGTCAAGATTCAGGCGTTTCAAGTGCGTCGTTGCCGCATCGTGCGTCGCCGACCAGTTGATGCCCCAGAAGCCCCGAATCTCGTGCCCGAGCATCACATTCTCGCCGACCGAGAGGTTCGTGCAGAGGTTGACCTCTTGGTAGACGGTCGAAATGCCGGCTGCCTGGGCATCCGCCGTTCCAGAGAAGCTGCGCTCGATGCCGTGAGCAATGATCACCCCGGAATCAACCGCGTAGACGCCGGTCAATGCCTTGATGAGCGTGGATTTTCCGGCGCCGTTCTCTCCCATCAGCGAGTGCACCTCACCGGCGCGAAGGCTCAGCCCCACCCGTTGCAGCGCCTTCACACCTGGGAACTCGATGGAGACATCGCGGACTTCGACGACGATTTCGGAGGCGGTCATGATTTCCCTTCGTTAATGACTGAAGGGAGGGGGCGAGACTCTCACGAATCCCGCCTCCTCCTTGGGTGGTGCTCAGTACTGTCGCGTGGGAAGCGCGGCGGTTGCCTGTTCCTGGGTGAATGCCTGGTCGGCGGCAAGGTAGAGCTTGTCGACCTTCTGGCCGGCAACGACCTTCTTGACGATGTCTGCGACCTGGTCTCCCAGAAGTGGGTTGCACTCGACAACGTAGTTGAATTGACCACCCGAAAGTGCGGTCAATCCGTCTTTGGTGCCGTCGATGGTGACGATCTGGATGTCTTTTCCGGGTGTGAGTCCCGCGGCCTTGATGGCATCGAGAGCACCGAGGCCCATGTCATCGTTCTGTGCGAACAGGACGTTGATGGTCTTGCCGTACTTCTGAAGGAAGCCCTCCATCACGGTCTTGCCCTCAGCGCGGGTGAAGTTACCGGTCTACGAGTCGAGAACCTTCACGTCGCTGCCTGCGATGGCCTTGTTGAAACCCGTCGTCCGATCGTTCGCCGCAGAAGAACCTGTCGTTCCCTCCAGCACGACCAGGTTCGCACTCTTGCCGTTGAACGTGTCGGCGACCCATTTGCCAGCGGTCTCGCCCTCCTTCTCGAAGTCGTCGCCGACGCGCGTCGTGTAGAGGCTCGCATCGGAATCAACCGAACGGTCTTCGAGAATCACCGGGATGTTCGCATCTTTGGCTTCTTTGAGCACGTCGTCCCAGCCGGTCTCCACGACAGGTGCGAAAACGATTGCACCAACGCCCTGCGTGATGAAGCTCCGGATCGCGGCGATCTGGTTCTCCTGTTTCTGCTGTGCGTCAGAGAAAGTCAGCTTGAAGCCCTTCGAGTCTGCGAACGCGTCTTTGAGCGAGGTGGTGTTCGCCGAACGCCACCCACTCTCTGCTCCGACCTGCGAGAACCCCACCTTGATGGGCGACCCGTCTGCCGCACCCCCCGAGCTACTCGCACTTCCACCGCCACTTGCGCATCCGGTCAGCACCAATGCGACAGCACCCGTCAATGCGAGCACGCTGATCAATTTCTTCATTACCCAAACCTCCTTGTCTAGGGTGACAACTTCGTCACGTCTCTTTCAGCAATTGTGAACGCTAACAATTTTGATTGCAAGGTCTATTTGTAACAGATAGATCACAAGGAGCCTGAATTTCTTCGAGAAATGTGAACGCTAACGGTCCGAGAGTGAGTGAGGTCAAGGCTAAGCCACAGCACGAGGAGTTTAGGGTAATGCTATGAGACGCAATCTGCTGTCGGCCCGTACTCTGTGGGCAGCGCTCACAGGCATCGTTTCGGCAGCGGTGGTGCTCGCGACTGCTGAATTGGTGGCGCTGTTCGTCGGTGCAGAGAGTAGCCCGCTCTTCGCCGTCGGGGCGCTTGTGATCGACCTCGCCCCGCCAGGGGTCAAAGAGTTGACAATATCCCTGTTCGGCACGGGTGACAAAGCGGCACTGCTCGCCATTCTCGCCATCGTTGTGCTGATCGGCGCGGCAGTTTCCGGGCTGCTCGAGTACCGGAGGCCGCCGTGGGGCACCGTGGTTCTTGTGGTCTTCTCGGCGATCGGGGTCTTAGCGGTGACCACGAGATCTGGTTCTTCGGCACTCTTCGCGATTTCGACCGTCGTCGGTATGGTCGCCGGAGTCGTGGTTCTGAACACGCTGCAGCAACGGCTGCGCAGGTGGGAGAAGAGCGCGGCCGGGGTCGAACGCGCCGCTTCTGCGACGATCGGCGCGCGTGAACCTCGGTCAGAGAATTCTGGGGTCGAGACGTGGGCTGCCGAGGGATTGCCTACTGTTCGTGCCGAAGTCGTATCGCCGAGCATGCGCACGTCTGCTCCTGAGACTCTCGCGCGGCGACAGTTTCTGACCTTCCTCATCGTCGGTGCCGCAGCCTCTGCGGTGGTCGGGTTCGGTGCGCGCATGATGAATGCAGGGGCCGCGGCTGTTACAGCGGCACGGAACGCACTGACTCTTCCTGCTCCGGCCATTGCCGCTCCTCCGGCACCACCCGGGGCCGAACTCGGCATCACCGGCCTCAGCCCGGTCATCACGCCGGCCGCGAACTTCTATCGCATCGACACGGCCCTGCAGATTCCCCAGCTCGACCCCGACGCGTGGCGGCTGCGAGTGGTCGGCATGGTCGAGAACGAGGTCGAGATCTCGTTCGCCGAGCTTCTCGCCCTCCCCCTCGTTGAGAACGCCACGACCCTCACCTGCGTGTCGAATGAAGTGGGTGGCGACCTGATCGGCACGGCGATGTGGCTTGGCTACCCGATTCGCGACCTATTGGCCAGAGCCAAGCCGACCGCGGGGGCCGACATGGTGCTCTCCCGCAGCTCAGACGGGTTCACCGCCGGCACGCCGCTCGAGGTGCTTCAAGACGAGGGCCGGCAGTCGCTGCTGGCTGTGGGGATGAACGGCTCACCCCTGCCCGTCGAACACGGTTTTCCGGTGCGCATGGTCGTGCCCGGGCTCTACGGCTACGTTTCGGCGACCAAGTGGGTCGTCGAGATGAAGGTGACGACCTTCGCACAAGACATGGGGTACTGGACTCCGCGGGGCTGGTCGGCGCTCGGCCCGATCAAGACGGCCTCACGCATCGACACGCCGCGTTCCAACGCCGGGTTGGCCGCCGGAACGATCCCGATCGCGGGCGTCGCGTGGGCGCAGCACACCGGCATCGCAAAGGTCGAGGTGCAGATCGACAACGGCGAGTGGCAGCAGGCGACGCTCGCTGACGCTATCTCGGCCGATACCTGGCGCCAGTGGGTGCTGCAGTGGAATGCCACCGCAGGCGACCACGTGATCTCGGTGCGGGCGACCGACTCCTCTGGCTACACGCAGACGTCAGACCAGGCCCCGCCCGCGCCCGACGGCTCGTCGGGCTACCACACCATCCGCGTGACGATCCAGTAGCGTGCTCGATCCCGCGACTCCGGGGGGATGAGACCCGCGTCAGCCGATCAGCGACGGCCTCAGGTCCCTCAGCGTGCGCGACCGCGTGGCCTTGCCAGCGAGGTAGTACGTGAAGGCCAGGGCCCCGAGCATCCATGCCAGCAGTACGCCGGCGTCGTTCAGCGCGAGCATCAGGTCGCCGCCGTACATCAGCTGCCGGATGCCGTCGACCGCGTAGCTCATCGGCAGCGCGTGGTGCAGCGCCGCGAGCGGTCCGGGCAGGGTCTGCCAAGGGAACGTTCCGCCCGCCGTGACGAGCTGCAACACCATCAGCACGAGCCCGATGAACTGCCCCACGCTGCCGAGCCACACATTCAGGGCGAGGATGATCGCCACGAACGTCACCGAAGCAAGCACCATGAACAGCAGCATCAGTGCCGGGTTGACCACGGTGAACCCGAGCAGCACGGTGACGACGAAGAACACCGCAGCCATCTGGAGTGCGCCGAGGGCCGCCGGTGCCAGCCAGCCGGCGAGCGTGACACGCAGGGGAGCCTTGATCGCGGTGAGGGCGCGCTTCGACAGCGGCTTGATGATGAGGAACAGCGCGTAGATGCCGATCCATGCGGCCAGACTGATGAAGAACGGCGCCATGCCGGCTCCGTAGGTTGTCGCCTTCGTCACCGTGTCGGTGTCGACACGCGCGGGCGTCGCTATGGTCGCGGCGGCCTGCTGGCGCTGGGCGGCGCTGTAGTTCGGGATCTGCGCCAGGCCACTGACGAGGCCATCGTGCAGCTGGGTCGCGCCTGTGTTGAGCGATGCTGTCCCGGTGGCCAGCGTGGCGCTACCGTCGGCGAGCTGTTGCGTGCCGTCTTTGAGGGTTGCGGCACCGTCGGCGAGTTTCTGCGTGCCGTCGGCGAGCGAGGATGCGCCGTCGGCGACCTGTTGGGTGCCCGAGGCGACCTGGGCGGCACCGCTGGCCGCCGAAGAGATGCCTGCGGTGAGGGCCGGTGCAGCATCCGCCAGCTTCTGGGTGCCGGCCGCGACCTGCGAGGCTGCCCCCGAGAGCTGCGCGACCTGCCCGGTGGCCGTCTGCACCTTCGTGTTGCCCGAGGTGACCGCCGAGCCGAGGGTGTCGAGTTGTGCCAGAATCGCGGCCTGCTGGTCGGGGGTCAGGGTGCTGTTCTGCAGCTGCGAAACGATCTGCGCGCGCACGACAGGTACCTGGTCGGCCGCGCCCTGCGACGCCGTCGATGCAGTTGCCGCGAGGCTTGCGAGATGGGCATTGCCCGCTGCGACCTGCTGGGCGCCGGAGTTCAGAGCGGCCGTCTGTGCGGGCAGCGACGCGGCCTGGCTGTTGAGGGTTCCGAGTCCGCTCGCAAGTTTCTGCGCTCCGGCGTTGGTCTGGGCCGCACCGTCCGACAGGGTCGAGGCGCCAGAGGCGGCCGTTGCCGCGCCCGAGGCGAGGTCGGCGGCCCCCGAGTTCACCTGCGCGGCGCCGCTGGCGAGAGTGGATGCTCCGGCCTGCGCCTGCGCGGTGCCATCGACCAGTTTCGCCGAGCCGTCGACGGCCGTGCCGAGGTTGTCGTGAATGGTGGCGAACCCGTCGAGGAATTGCAGCGCAGCGGCCTGGCCGACCTGCTCAGAGATGCTGAGCCGCACCTTCTCGGCGACGGTGGCCGCGATCGAGCTGGCCAAGAAGCTGTTCGTGTCATTCGTGGTGAGCTGCACGACGGCCTGTTGGGGAGTAGCCGTGCCGGCCGAAACGAGCATCGTCGAGAAGTCGGGGCCGAGGGTCAGAACGAAGTCGTAGGTGCCGTCTTTGACACCGGATGCTGCCTGCTCTGCACTCGCATCGATCCAGTCGACTCCGCCATCCCTTATGAGCTGGTCGTGAACCTGCTGGCCGTAGTTGACCGGCTTGTCGTTCAGCGTGGCGCCAGTGTCTTCGATGACCAGTGCGACGGGAATGTTCTTGATGTTGCCGTAGGGGTCGCTGTTCGCCCACAGGTAGAGGCCTGCGTAGATGACGGGAACGAGCATGAGGGCGACCAGCGCCAGGCGGGCGAGCCCGGATGCAGTGAGTCTTCGGAACTCGGTCTTCGCGAGGGTGAGGATCTTCATGCGCGTTCTTTCGGGTCTGGCAGTGGTGCAAGCGGGGGTCGTGTGGCGGTATCGCCGGTGGCCGGAAGTGATCCAGCGTTCGAGGGCTCTGAGACGACGAGCGTGTCCGGTCCGGCCGTGGCCGGAGTGGGAGCTGCGGTCGGGTGCATCGAGCTGGCTGAAGAGTGGCTGGCGATGACGGTGGACTCCAATTCGGCGGCGCGCCGGGCGGACTCTGCGGCCGCTTCGAGCGCAGCCGCCTCACGTCGAGCGATCTCGGCCTGCCTGTCGGCCTCGAATTGGCCGCTCACCTCGCTCAGCACATCGGCTGAAGCCTGGTTCACGATCACGAGTATGGCCAGGTCGCGTCGGGCGAGGTCGACGGCGACCGCCCACCACTCGAACGGGTCGCCACCGTGGCGGTCGGGCGAGGTGAGAACCAGCCCGCGAATACCCGGCCGCGAGGCGGCGAGCTCAGCGAGCACGCGCAGCCGCACGACGACAGGCACGTTCTGCAGCCGCCAGCTCGCGTATTCTGCCGCGTCCAGCGCGGCCAGTGCGTCGAGGGCGGCTCGGCGGCCCGTGGGGAGCGAGGCGAACATCAACTCCTCCTCCACAACGCTCGCGAAGGTCAGGTCGTGTACGTGCTCGCTCACATCGGGGGCGTCCACGACCGCAGTGATCGCGCGCAGGATGGCTGGGTCGGGCTGGCCGTCGAGAACGATGGTTCCAGCATCCGGCGCCATGCGGCCAGCAGCCAGCAGCGACAGGACGGTCGGCCGTTGATAGGTCTCGACGACGGCGAGCGTGATGCCTCCCGACTCGTAGGCGAGCGATGTCGTGCCGAGATTCTGGCCCCCGCCCATCGAAACTGCGTTCAGGATGACCTTCATGTCGTGTGCTCCAGAAGTAGTAGTTCGGGGTTTACCGCGATCACTGCTGTCGCCTCGCTCGCTGAGAGCCCGGCGACGCCGAGGCCGGTGAGCATGACCAGTCGGTGGCCTTCGCTCTTCGACAGGTCGCTGCGAACCGCTTCGTCGAGCACCGAGAGAGCCGCGCCTTCGATCAGTCGGGAGAGAGTGTCTGGCGCGATGTCTGCCCGGAGTTCAGCCGAGGCGATGCCTCGCTCGACGATTTCGAGGAGTCGCTGGCGAACCGGCTCGAGGGTGGCTGCGAAGGCTTTGCGCTGGGGGCCGCGGACCGCGAGCTGGGCCATCACGCGCACGCTCTCGACCTCCGACCAGAGCCGGGCGCCGATGAGGGCGATGGCGACGCGGGAATCGGTGTGCGAGACCTCAGAGAGGGCGGCGATCACGCGCTGGCTGCCTCGTTGCTGCAGTTCGGCGATGAGGTCGTCACGGGTGGCGAAGTGGCCGTAGACGGCGCGCCGGGAAAGCCCGGCACCCGCGGCGATCGCTTCGAGTGAAGCGTCTGGGTCGCGGTTCAGCAGCGCCCGCGCGGAGTCGAGGAGCGCTGCACGGTTCTCGGCGGCGTCACGCCGGGGAGCCCGGGCGCGTGTCACGGGCGGGTAAATGGTCATGGATCGATTGTAATAACTTGCACACGGCTGTGCAAGTTATATCGGGCGGAAGATCAAACCATCGAGTGCGGGTGCTGTATCGGACGGGTCGTCGGCCGGTGTGGTGCTCGGCAGCCCTGGCTGAAGCGGGGCTTGGCCATCATGAGCAGGGCCCACGATAGGATTGAGTGTGACCGGCGAAAATCTTCTTGGCGTGCCCCCGACCCTGTTGGACCCCGAAGACGGAGTGGCCGAAGCGCTTTCTGTCGATCCTGACGAGACGCTTCCCAGCCGGGACGAGCTCGAAGCCCACGTGAGGCGGTTCCCGACGTCGTCGCTTCTCTGGGCGCTTCTGGCGGAGCGCGCGTTCGACGAGGGGCAGGTCATCCCGTCATATGCCTTCGCGCGAGTCGGTTACCACCGCGGCCTCGATGCCCTCCGCAAGGGCGGCTGGCGTGGCCATGGGCCGATCCCGTGGTCGCACGAACCGAACCGTGGTGTTTTGCGCTCCTTGTACGCGCTCCGCCGGGCGGCAGAGGCGATCGACGAAGTCGACGAGGTGACACGCCTCACAGAGTTTCTGACGAACTCCGACCCCACAGCGATCGAGGCCATCGAGACGGCCCAGTTCCACGCCTCGCAGCGCGCCGCCGCGGCCGAAACGGCGTCGCATGAAACAGGCGCGCCCGAAGGCAGCGCGCCCGACGCCGACACGCTTGAAACCAGTGAAGCCAGCACGCCTGAAACCAGTACAGAAGGACTCTGAGTATGCCTGCAATCGTCTTGATCGGTGCCCAGTGGGGCGACGAAGGTAAAGGCAAAGCGACCGACCTGCTCGGCAGCCGGGTCGACTATGTCGTGAAGTTCAATGGCGGAAACAACGCCGGGCACACCGTGGTCATCGGTGACCAGAAGTACGCGCTGCACCTGCTGCCCTCAGGAATCCTGACCCCGAACGTCACGCCGGTGATCTCGAACGGCGTCGTTGTCGACATCGAGGTGCTCTTCCACGAGCTCGAGGCGCTCAGCTCCCGCGGTGTCGACGTGTCGCGGCTGCTCATCAGCGCCAACGCACACGTCATCACGGCATACCACCGTACGCTCGACAAGGTCACCGAACGGTTCCTCGGCAAACGCCAGATCGGTACGACCGGTCGCGGCATCGGCCCGGCCTACGCTGACAAGATCAACCGCCTCGGCATCCGCATTCAAGACATCTTCGACGAGAACATCCTCCGCCAGAAGGTCGAGGGTGCGCTCGAGCAGAAGAACCACCTCCTGGTGAAGGTCTACAACCGCCGGGCGATCGTCATCGACGAGATTGTCAACGACCTGCTGTCGTACGCCGATCGCCTCCGCCCCATGGTCGCCGACACCTCGCTCGTGCTGAACCAGGCGCTCGACGCCGGCAAGACGGTGCTGTTCGAGGGTGGCCAGGCCACGATGCTCGATGTCGACCACGGCACATACCCGTTCGTGACCTCGTCGAACGCAACGTCGGGTGGAGCATCCACGGGTTCTGGTGTTGCACCGAACCGCATCGACAGGGTCATCGGCATCGTCAAGGCGTACACGACGCGTGTCGGTTCAGGGCCGTTCCCGACCGAACTGTTCGATGAGTCGGGCGAGTTCCTGCGGGCCAACGGTTTCGAGTTCGGCACGACCACGGGTCGCCCCCGCCGATGCGGCTGGTACGACGCGCCCATCGCGCGCTACTCCGCCCGAATCAACGGTGTGACAGACTTCGTGCTCACCAAGCTCGATGTGCTGACGGGCCTCGCGACGATCCCGGTGTGCGTGGCATACGACGTCGACGGCGTGCGGGTCGACGAGGTGCCTGTGTCGCAGAGCGACTTCCACCACGCCGTGCCGATCTACGAGGAGTTCCCGGGTTGGACCGAAGACATCACCGGCTGCCGTACCTTCGACGACCTGCCCGCAAACGCCCAGGCCTACGTGCTCGCCGTCGAGGCGATCAGTGGCTCGCGCATCTCGGCGATCGGCGTCGGCCCCGGCCGCGACGCCATCGTCGTGCGTCACGACCTGCTCGAGGGCTGATCCCTCCATCGACTTTCCCGAATGTGCACCGAAAAGCGCGAATAGCTGCACATTCGGGAAAGTCGATCGCACGCGTACCGTTGAGCGGGTACACACGGCATGTCCCGCAATCGGGTGGTCCCGACGAAGCGCAGCGTCGTCGGCGCTGGCGTCGCGGCGAGTATCCATCGGATGCTCGCTCCAAGCTCCAGCGCGCGGATCGGCTAGCGTTGCCACCATGTGCACTCGAATCTTCTGGAACACCAACGACGTTGCCAAGACGGTCAGCCGCTGCATGGACTGGGCTGTCAGCGACGAGCCCGACCTCTGGTTCATTCCGCGAGGCACTCCTCGCGACGGCGGCGGCAACGGCAGCCCGCACAGCTGGGTCTCCACGTACTCCAGCATCGTGGTGAGCATGTGGCGGCAGGGCACGGTCGACGGCATCAACGAGCGTGGCCTCGGTGCGCACGCCCTGTACCTCGACCCCGAGCCCACGATGTTCGCCGAGGTCGACAGCCGGGCATCCGTCGCCAACACCCTCTGGGTGCAATATCTGCTCGACAACTTCGCCACTGTCGCCGAAGCAATCGCAGCCGTCGACGAGGTGCGCATCTCGTCGAAGCTCATCCGCGGGCAGGAGATGGGCGTGCACATCGCCCTCGAAGACGCCTCGGGCGACTCGGCGATCATCGAACCCATCGGAGGCAGGCTCGTGGTGCACCATGGTGCCGAGTACACGGTCATGTCGAATTCGCCGACGATGGATGCCCAGCTCGCCAACCGCGCCAAGTACGCGCCGTTCGGGGGTGAACTGCCCCCGCCCGGCGACATCTCCTCGCCCGACCGCTTCGTGCGCGCGAGCTATTTTCTGCACTACCTGCCCGAACCGAAGACAGTGAGCCAGGCGGTTGCCGGAGTGTTCCACCTGATCCAGAACGTGGCCGTGCCGCCCGGAGCGCCGTACCAGGACGGCGGGGTCTACCCCACGTGGTGGGAAGCGGGCGCAGACCTGACGAACGGCGACTACTACTTCATGTCGACCATGAGCCCGAGCCTGTTCTGGGTGTCGATGGCCGAACTCAGAGACGGCCGCGAGGTGCTGTCACTGAACCCACGCGACGAGACGCTGGTGGGTGACGCGGTTTCGCGCTTCGCCCCGGCCGAACTCGTCTACTAGTGTGAAGCGTTCGAAAGCCACCCGCTCCGCTGGAGCAAGCAGACGCCTGGGGGACACTCCATAGTGTCGAAGCGACCGCCGACTTTCGGTCACCGAGAAACCGGACATCTCACCGAGTCCATGCTGCGCGAGTATCGGGCTCGCAGTCTCGTGGGTGCAGTGTCGGCCACACTCTGTCTCCTGCTCATCGCGACCATGCCGATCGCCCTCGCTGCCACCTTCGCCCATCGTGAAGTCACCGAGTACTTCGGCGACGGCGTCTTCGTGGCGCTGTGGTCGCTCGTCGCGCTTTCGTTGCTCCTCTTCGCCCGTGAGCTTCTCGAATTGCGACGCTACCGCTCCGTGGCCAGCTATCGCGGGCCGCGATTCGAGTTCTCCCCGGTGGCCGTGACGGTCTTGAAGGAGATCGAAATCCTTCTGCTGCGCGGGCTGCTGCCGGCACTGACGGCGGCCAGTCTCTTCGTCACCGTGCTTCGCCTTGCCTCGGCAGATCAGGCATTCGAGCAGGCCGGTTTGTTCGGCTACTACGTCTTCGCCTATTTCGCGCTCTTCGCCATGGTGTTCGTGGCGCTCACCGTTCGGCACCTCTACGTCGACCAGGAAGCGCGCAACTCTTTGGCGAACTAGGGTCTCGCGATCGCGAGGTTCGTCGAGGGGTCCAGCGCGAAAGTCGTCGCGTAGCCTCTCTCCGGTCGATGGGTGTTTACCCCCCGTTCAGGTGTCACGTGTGGGCTGACCTGACGCAGTCTGAATATGTGCTGCGAATTCGACTGTCTGAGGGGCACTTTGATATGAATACTCACAGAAAAACGCACAGATTCGGCCGTCGCGCTGCGCTGGCTGTAGCCGCGCTGGCGGTCACCGGATCGGCTCTCGTGCTTCCGGGCACGGCCTTCGCCGCACCAGACGATTTTGGCGGCGCAACTCGCAATACCGGCGACAAGACCGAGATGCTTCGCGACTCCATCGTGGACTCGCCCGCGAAGAACGTCATTCTGCTCATCGGCGACGGAATGGGCGATTCCGAGATCACCGCTGCACGCAACTACGAGTACGGGGCGGGTGGAGTGCTTCCCGGAATCGATGCGTTGCCCCTCACTGGCCAGTACACGACGTACTCCTTGTACAAAGACGGTGCGACAAAGGGCAAGCCGGATTACGTTCCTGATTCCGCTGCGACGGGCACGGCGTGGGCGACCGGCACGAAGACGTACGACAACGCCATCTCTGTCGACATCAATGGAGCGCCTCATGACACTCTGATCGAGATCGCCAAGGCGAACGGTCTGAAGACGGGCAACATCAGCACGGCCGAGATCGAAGATGCGACTCCCGCAGTGCAGGCCGCTCACGTCGCTGCCCGCAGCTGTTTCGGCCCCGCTGACCTTGCGAAGTGTGGCGCGGATGCAATTGCCGAGGGTGGGCTCGGCTCGATCGCCGAGCAGATCATCGACACTCGCGCCGACCTGACTCTCGGTGGCGGCTCGAGGAGCTTTGCTGAGACTGCGAACGCAGGGCAGTTCGAAGGCTCGACGCTGTTCGAACAGGCGAGCGATCGCGGCTATCAGCTTGCCGCGACGGGGCCGGAGCTGGCCGCCATCTCATCGGCGAACCAGACCGAGCCCGTGCTCGGCCTGTTCAGCGAAGGGAACTTTCCGACACGCTTCGCGGCAACAGCGGCGACGGTGGGTGGCGCAGATCTCGCCCCAACGACGTGCACTGCCAATCCCGAGCGACTCTCCGCTGATCTCTCGCTGAAGTCGTTGACCGACAAGGGAATCTCGCTTCTGAACAAAGACAATGAGTCGGGATTCTTTCTTCAGGTCGAAGGCGCGAGCATCGACAAGCAGGATCACGCTGCCAACGCCTGCGGCCAGATCGGTGAAACCATCGACCTCGATGAGGCCGTGCAGTCTGCACTTGCCTTCGCCAAAGCCGACGGCAACACCCTTGTCATCGTGACTGCCGACCACGCGCATACGAGCCAGATTGTGGACACGACACCGCCAACGTCACTCAGCACGGCGCTGTTGACGCATGACGGCACCACGATGAAGCTTTCGTACGGTACCGCTGGCCTCGGAGGCTCGCAGCAGCACACAGGCTCTCAGCTTCGTATCGCAGCTTACGGCCCGGGAGCTGCAAACGTCGTCGGACTCACCGACCAGACCGACAACTTCTTCACAATGTCTCGCGCGCTCGAGCTGAACCTCGACACTGCGAGCCTGAGCAAGGAGGCAACTGTTGCAGTGTCCAACCCGACGGTGAAGCCGGGTGCGGCTCTGACGGTGTCGGCTTCAGGATTCGCCGGTGACCGCCAGGTCAGTGGAACGGTAGCTTCTCGGCCGGTCGAACTCGAAGAGACCGATGTGATCGACGGCACGGCACGCTTCTCGATCACCGCGCCAGACGAAGTCGGTACGCACACGGTCACAGTCACTGGTACCCAGAGTGGCGTCGCAGCCAAGGTCACGTTCACGGTCGACCCGAACGCGTCGGCCCCGACCAGCACCCCCAGTGCATCATCCAGCGCATCGGCAAGCAACTCTCCGAGTCCCGTCGCGGCATCCGGGTCTGGCTCAGGCCCCGGCTCGACCGGCGGCTTCACAGGAATCAACCTCGCCTCGACCGGGGCGGTCGTGGTGCCTGTTCTGCTCCTGGGCGGGGCGCTCCTGTCGGTGGGCGCGGTGCTGATCATCCGCCGTCGCCGCGCGCAGCACGAGGTGTAACGCTGGCTGAGAAGTGGGTTCGTCGGTTGAGGTGAATGCTGCGCTGTGCCTCTTCTTCGGAGTTCGTTGCTCTCAGCTCAGCAAAATACTCGCCCGCGCCGAGAGTGAACTCAGCCTCCGTTTCGTTCGCAAGAGAGACGGTCGCTGGGTTCACTCCCGACACGGCAACGCGCACAAAGCCGGTGGCGGTGTCAGCCGGCCAGCGAGCCACCACTGCCACCTGGTGCGGTCGTCCGGTCGGTGCCGCATCGGCATGAGCGTGGGCCCGTGGGTCGCCGACGGCTTCGTCGCTCGGTGTGTCAGATGCTTCGCTCAGCGAGAACTCACCCCCCAGCGCGCGCAGGCCGACTCGCATTGTGATCGACACGGCGATGCTGATGCGCAGGCGGAACGCCGACGCGTCGGCCACTGCGATGGCGGTGAGTGAACCCACGCCGTGTCCCTGGGTACCCTCTCTGAGTGCCCCACCGGGTCTACCGAAGATCTCGGTGCCGTCTCCGGTGAGAAAACGGAGCGCCACAAGCTCGGCGACGTGCGTCAGGTGTTCGTTCCCAGAACTCACGGTGATCCCGACCTCACAACGCTCAGAACCGACAACACCGGGATCTCAATACACCGAGATCTCACAACACCCAGACCTCACAACACCGAGAAGCCCGGCGGCAGAGCTTCGCGGCCGGTGAGCGCGAGCAGGATCTCGTCACCGGAGCCGGCCCGGGCGCCGATGCGTGCGGCCAGGGAGGCCGCCTCGACGACACAGCTGATCGGCTGCCCATGTGGCTGCTCCACCGCCCTTCCGATGTCGAGCGAGTGCACGACAAGCTCGAACACGCGCGTGCGGAGGTATTCGCTCAGCGTGATCCCGTGGCCGGCGATGGCCACGACCCGGCCGGTCGGAGCCTCGGCAATGCTCGATTCTGCCCTGGCCAGGGCATCCGAGATCTTCTGCACCGGATGCTCGCCCAGCCACAGCCCCGCCTCGACGCCCCGTGCTTCGACCGCCGCGGGCTCGGTGAAGTCTGCGTAGATCACGCTGAAGTACTCCTCGGCGGTGGCGAGCCCGATGCGGCCCGGATCATCGTGCCCGAGGTACGTCTCGACGGTGAGGATGGCCCTGGTCGTGTGCCCGACGAGTGACCGCACCGACCACGACCCGAGGCCGGGCAGTTCCCATTGCGAGTCGTCGATTCGCGAGACGAGATCGACGAACGCGGCCGCCGACTGGTGAAACCTCGCGACATTGACCATGCCAACCATCGTGGCACAGACGGGCAATACTGCACACCGTTGATTCGTGGCTCCCCAGCTCGAGAATCTGTGATTGGCTGAATGCATGGAAGCCCTCTACACAGCAATTGCCCACGCATCAGGCGGAGGCCGCGACGGCCACGTTCGAAGCGAAGACGACCGACTCGACTTCGACACCCGCCCTCCGGTCGAGATGGGTGGCAGCGGGGAGGGAACGAACCCCGAACAGCTCTTCGCTGCGGGCTACGCCGCCTGCTTCCTGAGTGCCCTGCACGTGGTCGGCAGGCGCCTCGGCGTCGACACGAGCGATTCCGGCGTCTCCGCCAGTGTGAGCATCGGCAGCGACGGCAACGGCGGGTTCGGGCTGGCTGTCGAGCTCGACGTCTACATTCCCGGAGCGTCGCCAGAAGAAGCCAGGGCGGCAGCGGATGCTGCGCACGAAGTGTGCCCGTACTCCAACGCCACGCGGGGCAACATCGACGTGGTGATCACGATCGTCGAGTAGCGGGGTTCGGCCGGATGTGCGTCGGGTGACAGCATCCGCACTCTGGCGGCGGGAGCCCGGCATCGGCGGGCGACACTCTGGCAGGTAGTGTCTTGGAGTGACTGAAGCTGCTCCACCCGCACCTGACCCATCTTCGCAACTCACCGCAGAGAACCCACGACGCGGCGTCTCGGTGCTGGTGCAGTTCATCGCGATGGGGCTCGTCTGGGGCGGCAGCTTTCTGTTCATGAAGGTTGCCCTCATCGGCGTGGGTTTCGGGCAGGTCGCCTGGGCGCGCCTGGTCTTCGGCGCGGTGACGCTCGGTCTCATCGTGCTCATCGGCCGCTACCGGCTGCCTCGCGACCCGGTCGTGTGGCTGCACTTCTTCGTGATCGGCACCGTGGGGTCGGCCATCCCGTTCCTGCTCTTCGCCTGGGCCGAGCAGTATGTATCGTCGAGCCTGGCGAGCATCTACAACGCCGTGACACCGATCACGACGGCTCTGATGGCAACCCTCGCCTTCCGGGTCGAACGCTTGAACCGTGGTCAAGTTCTGGGCGTGATCATCGGAATCATCGGCACTGTGGTGATCATCGGGCCGTGGGGGTATGCAACCCTCTCGGGTGATCTCGTCGGGCAGCTCGCCTGCCTCGGAGCCGCGCTCTGCTACGGATTCTCGCTGAGCTACACCCGGCGGTTCCTGAGTGGCCGGTCGATTGCCGGGGTGCCGTTCGCCTTCATGCAGGTCGGCATGGGTGCGCTGGTGCTGCTTGCCCTCACGCCGGTTGTGGCGCTCTCGCCGGTGAACCTCTCGGGGCCGATCGTGCTGTCGCTGGTGGCGCTCGGCGCGCTCGGCACCGGCCTGGTCTACGTCTGGAACATCAACGTGCTCCGTGCCTGGGGCCCGACGTCAGCGTCGACCGTCACCTACATCACGCCGGTCGTCGGTGTGATCCTCGGCATTCTGGTGCTGGGTGAGACGTTCACCGTGAACGAACCGATCGGGGCTGCGCTGGTGCTGCTGGGCATCCTGCTCACCCAGAAGCGCATCAGACTCTGGGCTGCCACCAGCGCGCGTCTGCGTACCTAAGCCATCTGCGCAACGCCGCCACCTGGTGGCGCGCAACCGCTGAGTGCCGAAACGCAATACAGTTTTGACTATGGATGAGCACGGCCACGCGCCACACGACGACCCGACTGCAGGCACTGTCGATGCGCTCGAACGGCTGCAGAGCATCCGTGAAAGCATAGACAACGTCGACGCGGCGCTGATCCACATGCTGGCCGAGCGGTTCAAGTTCACGCAGGATGTCGGGCGGCTGAAGGCGGCGCATGGGTTGCCGCCAGCCGACCTCGAACGCGAGTCGCGCCAGATCAAGCGGTTGCGTGGACTCGCCGAAGAAGCGCACCTCGACCCGGAGTTCGCCGAGAAGTTCCTCAACTTCATCGTCGCGGAGGTCATCCACCACCACGAGTCGATCCGCGCGCTGGAGCTTTAGGCGAGCATCCAGTGGATGCCCGCCGCGACGCCAGCGCCGAAAGGGCTATGCCCTTTCGGGCTAACTCGATTGCGATTTACCCACCCACCCCGGCGACGCTCCCGACTGCTGGCTGAGAGACCTACGAAACAGCCACCGCAGACGCGAACCGCGCCGGCAGGGTGCCACGGTGCGTCTCGCGCAGCTCGTCGATGCCGATCGAGAAGTACCCCTGCACGTCGAGGGCCGCATCGAGCTTGTCGGTGACGCCGATGCGCAGCACAGGGTATCCGCGGCCGTCGCAGAGGCCCATGAACTTGACGTCGTCTTCGCGCGGCACCGACACGATCACCCGGCCCGTCGACTCGCTGAAGAGCGCCGTGGTGATGTCGACGCCGTCGCGCAGCATGAGCTCCTCGAGCCAGACGCGTGCGCCGACGCCGAAGCGCAGCACAGCTTCTGCCAGCGCCTGGGCGAGGCCGCCGTCGCTGAGGTCGTGGGCTGAGGCGAGCAGGCTCTGCATGGCGCCGGCGTGCAGGAGGCCGGCCAGGTTGGCCTCCTTCTGCAGGTCGACGACCGGTGGGCGCCCACCGAGGTGTTCATGGATGCTTCCGGCCCACGCCGAGCCGTCGAGCTCGGTCTTCGTGATACCGAGCAGGTAGATGTTGTTGCCCTCGTCCTGCCAGCCGCTCGGCACCCGCCGGGCGACGTCGTCGATCACGCCGAGCACGCCCACGACCGGGGTGGGGTGGATGGGCGCCCCGCCGGTCTGGTTGTAGAACGAGACGTTGCCGCCCGTCACCGGGATCTCGAGCGCGAGGCACCCGTCGCTGAGGCCGGCAACGGCCTGCGAGAACTGCCACATGACCTCGGGGTTCTCCGGGCTGCCGAAGTTGAGGCAGTCGGTGACCGCTGCCGGCACAGCACCGGTGACGGCGACGTTGCGGTAGGCCTCGGCGAGGGCGAGCTGGGCGCCGTGGTACGGATCGAGCTGGCAGTACCGGCCGTTGGCGTCGGTCGCGATCGCGAACCCGAGGCCTGACTCCTCGTCGACGCGGATCATGCCACCATCATCGGGGAACGATAGAGCGGTGTTGCCCATCACGTAGCGGTCGTACTGGTCGGTGATCCAGCTCTTTGAGGCGAGGTTTGCACTGCCGAGCAGGGTCAGCGTCTGGGCTCGGAGGGTCTCAGCATCCGTGGCCCTCGGCAGTACTGCCGCAGTGTCGGCCTGCAGTTTGTCGATCCAGGTGGGGTAGGTCACCGGGCGGTCGTACACGGGGCCGTCGACAGCGACCGTGCGAGGTTCGACGTTGACGATCTGCTCGCCGCGCCAGTTGATGATGAGGCGGCCGGAATCGGTGACTTCGCCCAGAACGCTGGTCTCGACATCCCATTTCGCGACAACGGCGAGAAAGGCGTCGAGCTTCTCTGGCTGAACGACCGCCATCATGCGCTCCTGGCTCTCACTCATGAGAATTTCTTCGGCGTTGAGTGACGGGTCGCGCAGCAGCACCTTGTCGAGCTCGATGTACATGCCGCCGTCGCCGTTGCTGGCGAGTTCGCTGGTCGCGCACGAGATGCCGGCTGCGCCGAGGTCCTGGATGCCCTCAACGAGCTTCTCGCGGAACAACTCGAGGCAGCACTCGATGAGTACCTTCTCGGCGAACGGGTCGCCCACCTGCACCGCCGGGCGCTTGGTCGGGCCTTTCGCGTCGAAGGTGTCACTCGCGAGGATCGACGCCCCGCCGATTCCGTCGCCGCCGGTGCGTGCGCCGAAGAGCACCACCTTGTTGCCCGCACCGCTCGCATTTGCGAGGTGGATGTCTTCGTGCCGCAGTACGCCCACGGCCAGCGCGTTCACCAGCGGGTTGCCCTGGTAGACGCTGTCGAAGTAGGTCTCACCGCCGATGTTCGGCAGCCCCAGGCAGTTCGCGTAGAAGCTGATGCCGCCGACAACCCCGTGCACGACGCGGGCGGTGTCTTCATTGTCGATGTCGCCGAAGCGCAGCTGGTCCATGACGGCCACCGGGCGTGCGCCCATGGAGATGATGTCACGCACGATGCCGCCGACGCCGGTTGCGGCACCCTGGAACGGCTCGATGTAGCTCGGGTGGTTGTGCGACTCGACCTTGAACGTGACCGCCCAGCCCTCGCCCACATCTACCACGCCGGCGTTCTCGCCGATGCCCACCATCAGGTTCTTGCGCATCTTCTCGGTCGTCTTCGAGCCGAACTGGCGCAGGTAGATCTTGCTCGACTTGTACGAACAGTGCTCGCTCCACATCACCGAGTACATGGCGAGCTCGCCGCTCGTGGGGCGCCGGCCGAGGATCTGCTTGATCTGCTCGTACTCGTCTTCTTTGAGGCCGAGCGCGGCAAACGGCTGCACCTTGTCGGGAGTGGCGATGGCAACACTCACGCTGTCGACCGGTGGATGCCCGGCAGAGCCCCCCGCACCGCGATCGTCGTTCGTGCGGGCGTCGGTCACGGGGCTGTCAGACACGCGGGTGTGCTCCTTCAGGGGCGGCAGTACGGGCGGCCCCAATTCTACCCGCGCTCCTCCTCGCGCCGCGCGGCGTCGGAACGAGCGGGCCGGGCGCACCACACGCGCAAGTGCGCGCAAACGTCCCCAAGGATGGCGGATTACGGACGCTTTCGCGCACCCGGCGCGGACGGTCGGGTCGGGGTCGGCGAGCAACGGGCCGGGCTTCGAGCCTGCCGGGCATCCAGGCGGAACGGGCATCCATTCGGCGCAGTGGTAGCGTGATCGGCGTGAGCGAGCCAGCTTCAGAGCAACCGCGCAGTGGGGTGGATTCCTCAGGCAGGCCGCAGCGAGTGCCATTGCCGTACCAGCAGCTGGGCGTGATCGTGGTGGGTGTGAGTCTCGCCGTGTGGTGGCCGGCGTTCACGCTGGGGGCGTGGGGGGAGATCTTCTTCGACAACCTGCTCACGGTCTGGGCTGCAACGACTGCAGCCTTCATTGTGGTCGTGCTGGTCCCGGGTGCCCGCAAGCGTCTCGGCTGGCGGTTGCTCACGCTGCTGCTGCCGTCGTTCTGGTTGGTGATCAACATCGCAGTGCCGGCCGACGGGGGCAATCTCGCCCTCGCGCTGGTGGCCCTGCTTGGGATCGGCGTCATTCTGCTGGGCATCCCGTTCACCATGTGGGTGCTCGCTCGGGTTGTCTGGCCCGATCTGTCAGACGAGGTGCCAGCGCGCGGAAAGCTGCTCGTGGTCTTCGCTGTGCTGCTCATCGCCGCTGGATCGTTCGCGCTCGGGGCGAACGAGTCGAAGTTCCTGACCTGCGAGGACTTTACTGTCAGCGGCAACTCCGAGCCCCCGGGCTGCGTGCACGCCGATGCTCCGGTGTCGTTCCTTCCCCCCGCGACCCTCGAGTCTTCCCCCGCCGCGACCCGCTAGCCCGCGACATTCGGAGGTGCGGGCAAACGTCCCAAAAGTGGGCCGTTTCGGGCCGATTCTGCGCACCCGGGAGTCCGGCGGGGTCCCGGAACGTGCGGGTGCGCGAAAGCGTCCCTAAGTTCGGCTTCGTCAGGCCGTTTTCGCGCACTCGCGAGTGCTACGGCCGCCTGCCGAGGGTCAGGCGCGCGAGAGGAGGCTCGTGAGGGCGCTCGCGAAGAGCAGGAGACCGTCGGTGCCGTTGCGCATGGCGTCGGCGGTGTCGGGGCCGAACCCCTCCTCGACGGCGTGCTCGGGGTGCGGCATGAGGCCGACCACATTGCCGCGCACGTTGGTGATGCCCGCGATGTCGTTCATCGACCCGTTCGGATTGACGTCGAGGTACCGGAACGCGACCAGGCCCTCGCCCTCGAGCTCGTCGATGGTATCGGCCGACGCAATGTATCCGCCCTCGCCGTTCTTCAGCGGGATGGTGATCTCTGCCCCCGACGCGAATCGGTTCGTCCACGCCGTCGACGTGTTCTCGACGCGCAGCCTCTGGTCACGGCAGATGAATGAGCCGTGGTCGTTGCGGATGAGCCCCCCGGGCAGCAGGTGCGCCTCGGTGAGCATCTGGAAGCCGTTGCAGATGCCGAGCACAGGCGTCCCGCGCCGGGCTGCGTCGATGACCTCCGACATGATCGGCGACAGGCTGGCGATCGCGCCGGCCCTCAGGTAGTCGCCGTAGCTGAAGCCGCCGGGCAGGATGATCGCATCGACGCCTTCGAGGTCATGAGTGCCGTGCCACAGCGATACGGCCTCGGCCCCGACCTTGCGCACGGCGCGAGCTGCATCGCGATCATCGAGCGACCCCGGGAAGGTGACGACCCCGACGCGCACACCCGCTGCTTCGCCCGACGAATGGATGGGCTCACCATCGACGACGGGGCCCGCGTGGGCTCCGGCCATCACGCGAGTCCTTCGCTGATCTCGGCCTGGCCCTCGGGGGTCGACGCCTCGTCAAACGAGGTGTCGGTGGTCACATTGCCCGTCTCAAAGTCGTGTTCGGCATCGAAACCGAACCCGTCTGCGCCGGCGAAGTGCACGCTGATCACGTCTTCGATCACGAGGTTCGCCAGGATCTCGTCTGCCAGAGTTGCAACTTCGGCGAGGATCGCGTCGTCGGCCGGGCCGGTGACTTCGATCTCGAAGCGCTTGCCGACGCGCACGCCGGTGATCTGCGAGCGACCCTGGCGGGCCAGCGCGCCAGCTACAGCCTTGCCCTGGGGGTCGAGCAACTCGGCCTTGGGCATTACTTCAACGACGATTGTGGGCACCAGGGACTCCAGAACTCAGACGGGGCGAATGGTCACATTCTACGCGCACGGGTTCGTGAGGTGAGTGTTCCTTATTATGAATTGCTCGTAATAAGTGATTGACTGGATACATGTCCACGGCGCTTGAAGACAGCATCCGCGCCGCAGGTCTGCGGGTAACGACCCAACGCCTGGCGGCCCTCGAGGTGCTCGAGCGTGTGCCCCACGCCGATACGGAGGCCGTTCACCGCCTCATCCGTGAGACGCATCCCGAGATCACGCTGCAGTCGGTGTATGTCGTGCTTGCCGCCCTCACCGGCGCGGGGCTGCTGCGCCGCATCGAGCCCGCCGGTTCTCCCGCGCTCTACGAACGCCGCATCGGCGACAACCATCACCACGCCATCTGCAGCGCGTGCGGCACCGTGCAAGACATCGACTGCGTCGTCGGTCAGACCCCCTGCCTCACACCCGACGATGCGGGTGGCTTCGCCGTCGCCTCAGCCGACGTCACGTTCTGGGGTCTCTGCCCGACGTGCCAGCAGGCAAACGCGGCGACGGATGCTGTGGCCGCCGTTTCGCCCTGAATCGAGCTGTGCCGATCATCCATGCCCGACACCTCACGCTGACCCGCCCCGAACCAACCGAAACCGCATACGAAACCAACGAGGAGCATCATGACTGACACGACGACCAGCGCCGCGAACAGCGGAGCGAACTACACCACCACGAACTCCGGCGCCCCTGTCGCGAGCGACGAGCACTCGCAGAGCGTCGGCGCCGACGGAGTCATTCCCCTGCATGACCACTACCTGCTCGAGAAGCTCGCCCAGTTCAACCGCGAGAAGGTGCCAGAGCGCATCGTGCACGCGAAGGGCGGCGGTGCTTTCGGCGTTCTCGAGGTCACGCATGACATCTCGGCCTATACCCGTGCCGCCCTCTTCCAGCCCGGCGTCACGACCGAGGCGCTCGCCCGGTTCTCTACGGTCGCCGGCGAACAGGGTAGCCCCGACACGTGGCGCGACCCCCGCGGTTTTGCGCTGAAGTTCTACACCACCGAGGGCAACTACGACCTCGTCGGCAACAACACGCCCGTCTTCTTCATTCGCGACGGCATCAAGTTCCCTGACTTCATCCACTCGCAGAAGCGCCTGCCGGGCACCCACCTGCGCAACAACGACATGCAGTGGGACTTCTGGTCACTCAGCCCTGAGACCGCCCACCAGGTCACCTGGCTGATGGGCGACCGCGGCCTGCCGAAGTCGTGGCGCAACATGGACGGCTTCGGTTCGCACACCTACCAGTGGATCAACGCCGCCGGCGAACGCTTCTGGGTCAAGTACCACTTCAAGACCAACCAGGGCATCGAGACCCTGAGCCAGGAAGACGCGAACCAGATCGCCGGCGAAGACGCCGACTTCCACATCCGCGACCTGGGCGAGGCGATTGATCGCGGCGACTTCCCGAGCTGGACGCTCTCGGTTCAGATCATGCCCTACGCCGACGCGGCGACGTATCGATTCAACCCCTTCGACCTCACCAAGGTCTGGCCGCACGCAGACTACCCGCTGCACGAGGTCGGCCAGCTCACCCTCAACCGCAACCCCGAGAACTACTTCGCCGAGATCGAGCAGGCGACCTTCGCCCCTTCGAACTTCGTGCCCGGCATCGCTGCGAGCCCCGACAAGATGCTGCTCGCCCGCATCTTCAGCTACGCGGATGCCCACCGCTACCGTGTCGGAACGAACCACGCCCAGCTGCCGGTCAACGCCCCGCACGCGGCCGAGGTTCGCTCGTACTCCAAAGACGGCGCAGCCCGTTACGCGTACAACCCGCCCGCTGTTCCCGTCTACGCCCCGAACTCGGTGGGCGGCCCTGCTGCGTCTCCGGATGCCGCCGGCGACACCCCCGGCTGGCAGAATGACGGCGAACTGCAGCGCACCGCCGCGACGCTCCACTCCGAAGACGACGACTTCGGCCAGGCAGGCACCCTCGTCCGCGAGGTGCTCGACGACGCCGGGCGCGAACGCCTCGTTGGCAACATCGCCGGCCACGTCGGCCAGGTGACGGTACCCGAGATCAAGGCCCGCGCCATCCAGTACTGGAAGAACGTCGACCAGAATCTGGGTGAACGAGTAGAGGCTGCGCTCGCCGACGCCGCATCCTCAGGCGGCATCGACCCTGACATCGCACCCCCGAACGCTGCTGCCGCTGGCCACGAAGCAGAGGCAGACGTCGCACTGAAGGTCTGACCTCACCCGCAGCCGTCGATATACGGCTCGCCGTGAACGCCAAGTGACGCGAAACGCCCCCTGAGATCTCCTCAGGGGGTGTTTCGCGTCAGGGAGCACAGATGCTGGAGTGGCGCACGCCGGTACAGAGGGTGAGTACTGGCGCAGAAAACCGCGATGCCCCTCCCAACGCCGGCGATGCGCCCGTAGAATTGAGCGGATGCCCGAGATCCTCTCCGCTCTGACCTCCCAGCCCTGGCTGCAGACCATCGTCGCGTTCGTGATCGCCGTGATCGCTGCCGTCGTGCTGACCGCCCTGACCGCGTTCATCGTGCGCCGCATCAGCCGCCGCAAGGAGTGGGCCTCCCGGCTCATCCGGCGCGTGCGCATCCCGTTCCGCGTATTCCTGATGGCGATCGCGCTGTGGATCGCGGTTCAGGTGAGTGTGTTCGACCCGTGGTGGCAGGAGTTCCTGAGCCACACCGCGCTGGTCGCCACCATCGCGGCTGGCTCGTGGCTGGTCTGCGCGTTGGCGATCTTCCTCGAAGACGTGGGGTTGGCGCGCTACCGCACCGATGTGCCCGACAACCGGCACGCCCGTCGCCTGCGCACACAGGTGCTGATCATCCGGCGCATCACGGTCGTCGCCGCGGTGCTGGTGGGTCTCGGGGCGATCCTGCTGACGTTCCCCGGTGTTTCTGCAGCCGGCGCCAGCGTGCTCGCCTCAGCCGGGCTGATCTCCATCGTGGCCGGTCTCGCAGCGCAGTCGACCCTTGCGAACGTCTTCGCCGGCGTGCAGCTCGCCTTCAGTGATGCCATCCGTGTCGACGACGTGGTGATCGTCGAGACCGAGTGGGGCCGCATCGAGGAGATCACGCTCACCTACGTGGTCGTGCACCTGTGGGACGACCGCCGCATGGTGCTGCCGTCGACGTACTTCACGACGACGCCGTTCCAGAACTGGACGCGCAAGAACTCTGAGCTCATGGGCTCGGTCGAGTTCGACCTCGACTGGCGCGTCAAGCCCGACGACATGCGCGAAGAGCTGCACCGCATCATGCCGAAGACCGACCTCTGGGACGGGCGCGTCGCAATCCTGCAGGTGACGGATGCCCTGCAGGGCTATGTGCGTATCCGCATTCTCGTCACGGCTGTCGACGCCCCGACGCTCTTCGACCTGCGGTGTTACGTGCGCGAGCAGCTCGTGAAGTGGGTGCAGCAGGTGAGCCCCCTCACCGTTCCGCGAAGCCGGGTGGAGATCTCGGAGACCCCCCTGGAGTCGGATGCGCCGCGAAAGAGGGCCGTGCCCTCCGCTACGCCGCCCGACGCGCTGTTCAGCGGCGACGCGAGCGCCGAGCTGAGGGGTAGCCAGTTCACGGGGCCGCTAGAAGTGCAGCGGCCCGCTACGCCGACCGCTCCGATCCCGACCGTGCGGCCCGAGGCTGATACCGATAAGGCATAGCCTTGTCGGCGCTGGCGTCGCGGTGGGTGCCCACTGGGCACCCACTTAAAGCTCCCGCGCGCGTGGAGAGGTAAGTGGTCTTTCTCAGGCAAGCTTGGCTGTCACGCGAATCTGCGAACCCCAGGGGTCGGCGATCGTCACGCTCTGGCCGTCGTTGCCAAAAGAAGTGCCGTAGTGGGTGAGTCGTTCCTCAAGGGAGCCCAGATCATCCATGCCGGGTACGACGATGTCGACCTCACCGAGGCCGAGCGCCAGTTTGCGCTGCCCGGCGCCCTTGCTCTCCCAGGTGTTCATCGCCATGTGGTGGTGGTAACCCCCGGCCGAGATGAACAGCGCGCTACCCGGGACCTCGAAGGTGGTCTCGAAGCCGAGGCGCTTCACGTAGAACTCCTTGGCGGAGGCGACGTCGCCCACCGAGAGGTGCACATGGCCGACGGATGCTCCGCCGACGCGCGGGTTCTCCACCGTCTCTGGCGTGAGGTACTCCTGGAGAAAGGCGTTGGGGTCGACGTACAGCGTGGCCATCTCGATCTGCCCGTGGATCCAGCTCCACGCGGTGCGGTCGCGGTCCCAGTACATCTCGACCCCATTGCCTTCGGGGTCGGTGAAGTAGAAGGCGACGCTGACCTTGTGGTCGGCGCTGCCGGTGAACGTGTTGGGGAACTTCGTTGCGATGGAGTAGATCGCGGCGGCCAGCGCCTCACGGCTCTCGAAGAGGATGGCCGTGTGGTACAGACCGGCCGCGCGAGGTTCAGGGCTCTTCAGCTCGGGCGAGTACTCGAGGATGACGACGGGCGTCGTGCCACGGCCCAGCACGGCGAAGTGCCCATCCTGGCTGAGCAGGTCGAGCGTGACGGCGTCACGGTAGTAGGCGATCATCGCGTCGAGGTCGCCCACGCGCAGCGTCACGGCACCCATGCCGGTGTCGGGGGCGAGCAGTTCGGTGGCGGACGCGCCTGAGATCGCGCGGAGGGCGGCGGGCTGGGCGGCTGCGCCCGTGCCTGCGACTGCAGTGTCGGCAAGTGTGGTGCCGGCGGCCTCATCGGTGGTATTCATTGTAGCTACAACTATATCGCACTCTCCGCTATTCCCGCCAGCCCTGGTTGGGCATTTGGATGGGCTGAAATCCCCCCAAAGCTGAGTTGTTCGGGGGATTTTCGACCCCCCAAAAGGTTCGCAGAGGCCTGTGGATAACGAGAAGGTGGGCAGCGGCGCGCGCGAGGATGAGGTGTGCCCAAATACAGTGCCTTGCCGCGTGAACTCGAAGGGAGGCCCTTCGCAGTGGCGGAGGGGCGACGCGTCGGCGTGGGTAAGCACAGGATCGACGGGCCAGATCTCGATCGACCGTTCCACGGTGTTCGCACCTCTGTCTTCGCGCACGCATCGATCGAGAAGCGTTGCCATGACTACCTGCCTCGCCTGCGCGAAGGCCAGATGTTCAGCCACATCACCGCCGCGCGGTTGTGGGGCCTGCCAGTGCCAACCCGCTTCCATGCCGCTGAACTCATCGATGTCGCATCCACGAGAGCCAGCAGACCGCGATGCAGGGGCGTCCGCGGGCATCGGGTCCACGAGAGCAGCTTGCGGATCGTCCGAATCGGAGCATTTCCGGTTGCAGACCCAGAGTCCCTCTGGTGCGCGCTATCGACAACGCTCAGTGTCGACGATCTCGTGATCATGGGAGACGCGATCGTCTTCGTGCCCCGCTACCCCGACACAGACGCACCGGCCATCAGACCGTACTCCACTCCACAGAGACTTGCTGCCCGGATCGTCTCCCGCCGGGGTGCGGGCAAGCGAAAACTGGTTGAGGCGCTGAGGTTGATTCGTGTGGGAAGCGCATCGCCGATGGAGACGAGGTTGCGGTTGCTGATCATCCGCAGCGGATTGCGAGAGCCGCAGCTCAACGTCGACATTCTCGACGCACGAGGCTCATTCGTTGCGTGTGGCGACCTCTACTACCCCGAATATCGGCTTCTCGTCGAGTACGACGGCGACCAGCACAGAACTGACACGAAGACCTATGAGCGAGACCAGACGCGTATCGCTGATCTTCACGCGATCGGTGTGCAGGTCATCCGGGTGCGGCAGGCCGGGTACTTCAGATATCCCGAGCGCACCATCGGCGAGATCACGGCAGCGATGGATGCTCGGGGCCCAGCCGGCCCCGCCCGCCTGAGCCGAGCGATACCGAGTCGATGAGACACCCGCCCGCACATCTATGCGAATTCATGCAACCGGGAATATCGTGCACCACATCTGCGCTGACACTGGCATGAAGAAGCGCATCGGTTTCCTGTCGTTCGGCCACTACCAGCCTGTGCTGGGCTCGCAGGCCCGGACCGCGAAAGACGCCCTCATCCAGAGCATCGAACTCGCCGAGGCGGCCGAAGAACTCGGAATCGACGGTGCCTACGTTCGCGTGCACCACTTCGCCCGCCAGCTGGCCTCGCCCTTCCCGCTGCTGGCCGCGATGGGAGCCCGCACCACGTCGATCGAGCTCGGCACCGCCGTCATCGACATGCGCTACGAGAACCCTCTCTACATGGCCGAAGACGCGGCCGCCGCAGACCTCATCAGTGGCGAGCGCCTGCAGCTCGGCATGAGCCGCGGGTCACCCGAGACGGCTCTGCGTGGCTCTGAATCGTTCGGCTATGTGCCGTCAGACGGCGAGACGGATGCTGACCTCGCGCGCACGCACACCGAGATCTTTCGCGCCGCCATCGCGGGTGCCGGAGTCGCCCGCCCGAATCCGCAGATGTCGCGTTCGACTGCGCCTCTCGCGATCGAACCCCAGTCGCCGACCCTTGCGGACCGTATCTGGTGGGGCTCCGGCACCCGCGCGACCGCCGTCTGGGCGGCTGAGCAGGGAATGAACCTGCAGAGCTCGACTCTGCTCACCGAAGACACGGGAGTGCCCTTCGACGAACTGCAGGCCGAGCAGATTCAGCTCTACCGCGAGGCATGGGTGGCCGCGGGCTGGAATCGCGAGCCCCGGGTGTCGGTGTCGCGCAGCGTGATCCCGATCACGAGCGATCTCGACCGCCGGTACTTTGGCGGCGAACGCGACTCCGAAGACCAGGTCGGCTACCTCGACGGCGGCCTGGCCCGGTTCGGCAAGAGCTACACCGGCGAGCCCGACGTGATTGCTGCGCAGCTGGCTGCGGACGTTGCAGTCCAGTCTGCCGACACAGTGCTGTTGACCATCCCGAACCAGTTGGGCGTGGCGTACAACGCGCACCTGCTCGAGCAGATCGCCCTGCACGTGGCCCCCGCGTGGGGCTGGACGTCGGCGAAAGCTCCAGCCGCCGTCTGACAACCCCAGTGACCGCGCTGGGTGCGGCGGAACGTCCCGAAAACCCGAGCGACCGGGACGTTTGCGCGCACCGCCGGATTCACGGCTGGCCGTGGGCGGCGCCGGGCGGATGATCCGGCCTCTGTCCCGTGGGGGCAGGTTCTGGGTGCGGCCGAACGTCCCCAAAACGCTCCAAGTGGGGACGTTTGCGCGCACCGAGGTGCTTTCGGCCGAGGTGGGGCCAGTGATCAGAGGGATTGCTGCGCGCGACTCAGGAGTTCTGCGTGCGCTCGACCCAGGAGAGATACTCGGGGCTGACGGTGCCGGTGACGTAGTTGCCGGTGAAGCAGCTCATCTCGAGGCTGGTCACATCAGATCCTTCGATGATGGCGGCCTCCATGTCGGCGACCTCCTGGTAGATCAGGTGGTCGGCACCCATGTAGGCGGCGATCTCGGGAATCTTGCGATTGTGGGCGACCAGCTCATCGCGTGACGGCATGTTGATGCCGTAGACGTGGGGAAACCGCACGGGCGGTGCAGCCGACGCGAACGTCACCTTGTTCGCACCCGCCTGCCGCGCCATGTCGACGATCTCCTTCGAGGTCGTTCCGCGCACGATCGAGTCGTCGACGATGAGCACGTTCTTGCCCTTGAACTCGGTCGACATCGCGTTGAGCTTCTGGCGCACCGACTTCTTGCGCACCGCCTGCCCGGGCATGATGAACGTTCGGCCGACGTAGCGGTTCTTGTAGAACCCCTCGCGGTACTCGATGCCGAGCTTCTGGGCGACCTGCATCGCCGCGGGGCGGGAGGAGTCGGGGATCGGCATGACGACGTCGATGTCGCCCGACGGGGTCCACTGCGCGACCGTGTCGGCGAGGCGGTTGCCGAGGCGCAGGCGAGCCTCGTACACCGAGATTCCCGAGAGCACCGAGTCGGGGCGGGCGAGATAGACGAACTCGAACGAGCAGGGGATGAGCCGGGCATCCGGTGCGCACTGCTTGGAGTACATCTCGCCGTTCATCGTGATGAAGACGGCTTCGCCTGGCCGTACATCGCGCACGATCTCGTAGCCCAGGGACTCCATGACGAGGGATTCGGATGCCACGACCCACTCGTCGCGGCCCGATTCGAGCACGCGCTTGCCGAGCGTGAGGGGGCGGATGCCGAACGGGTCGCGGAACGCGAGCAGCCCGTGCCCGGCGATCATGGCGATGGTCGCGTACGACCCCTCGACGCGCTCATGCACGCGCTCGACAGCCGAAAAGACGTCGTCGGGTTCGAGGTCGAGACCCGAGACCTGGCTCTGCAGCTCGTGGGCGAGGATGTTCAGCAGCAGTTCGGTGTCTGAGTCGGTGTTGAGGTGCCGACGGTCGATGTGGAACAGCTCTTGCGTCAACTCACGCGTGTTGGTCAGGTTGCCGTTGTGCACAAGGATGATGCCGTACGGGGCGTTCACGTAGAAGGGCTGCGCCTCCTGCTCGCTCGAGGCGTTGCCCTTGGTGGCGTAGCGCACGTGCCCGAGACCCATCGTGCCGAGGAGCGAGCGCATGTCGCGGGTGCGGAAGGCCTCGCGCACCTGGCCCTTGGCCTTGATGATGTGAAAGATGTCGCGCTCGGCCGTGGCGATACCGGTCGAATCCTGACCACGATGCTGAAGCAGCAACAGTGAGTCGTAGACGAGTTGATTGACGGGTTCAGACGAGACGATGCCAACGATGCCGCACATGCTGAGGCGGGCTCCAGACGGTAGAGAAAACGGGCCGTTCTCCATTGTATCGGCGCGGCACTGCCACCCACCCCTTCGTCTGGCAGTCGGTGCAGGATGCCCGGCAGCTCGGTCAGGCGCGCTTCGCGTCAGGTCGGCCCACAGCCATCGGGCCGCCGAGCTGCGCACGTGACTCCGGCGCGCCCATGACCATCGTGAGGTCTGGGAGAATGGGGATCATGACGAACAGCTATGCCGCAGCCGGCGTTGACACTGCCGCCGGAGACCTCGCGGTCGAATTGATGAAGGCCGCGGTCTCGCGCACGCACGGCCCCAACGTCTTCGGCGGATTCGGCGGCTTCGCCGGCATGTTCGACGTCTCGCCGCTCAAGGCGTACACGCGCCCGTTGCTCGCGACCTCGACCGACGGCGTCGGCACCAAGGTCGCCATCGCCCAGGCCCTCGACAAGCACGACACGATCGGGCAGGACCTGGTGGGCATGGTCGTCGACGACATCGTCGTGGTGGGTGCGAAGCCGCTGTTCATGACCGACTACATCGCGTGCGGCAAGGTTGTGCCTTCGCGTATCGCCGACATCGTGGCGGGTATCGCCCGTGCCTGCGCCGACACCGGCACAGCACTCATCGGGGGAGAGACCGCCGAGCATCCTGGGCTCCTGGGGCCTGACGACTATGACGTCGCTGGCGCTGCAACAGGCGTGGTCGAAGCGGATGCCCTGCTCGGCCCCGATCGCGTCGCCGACGGCGACGTGGTTCTCGCACTCGAGTCGTCTGGGCTTCACTCCAACGGATTCTCGCTGGTGCGGCACATCCTCGCCGGAGCCTCTGTCTCGTACACCTCTATCTCTGCCGAGCTCGGCGGAGTCGTCGGCGAGGCTCTGCTCGAGCCGACCCGGCTCTACACGCTCCCCTTGCTGCGGTTGCTCGGCAGCGCCGGGCCGCAGGGCTTCGACGGTGCGCCAGAGGCAGCCGACCGTGGGGCAGCCGCATCGGCAGCCGTCACTTCGGCCGGGTCGCCTGTCCCAGCGGCAGCCATCCACTCGATCAGCCATGTGACCGGCGGCGGAATCGCGGCGAACCTCGCGCGCGTGCTGCCGCTCGGCTCCTGGGTCGAGGTCGACCGATCGACGTGGTCGCCGCTGCCCGTCTTCCGCGTGCTCGGAGAACTCGCGGGCTCCACGCTCGAGAGCGCGGAGGGCACGTGGAACCTGGGCATCGGAATGATCCTCGTGGTCGACCCCCGTGCTGCCGCGGCAATCACCGCCGCCCTCGAGGGTGACGGCATCCACACCTGGCAGGTGGGAGTCGTATCAACTCTCGCCCGCGACTTCACCGGTTTCGAGCAGGGCGCCAAGGGTGTCGACGGCGGCGCTGTGCGCCTCGTGGGCGCCTACGCCGGCTGACCCGCAGCCTTCGTCTCGGGCCCTCGTGTTGCGGACTCATCTCGGGTTCGACGACACGGCGGGTCAAAACGCACGAACGTCAGGCGATCCGTCGCAAATAGCGCGCCGCTCGGTCTGACGTTCGTCGGATTGTGACGCGCCCAGTTTGCGGGGGCAGCCCGCTCGACTCGTCGCACCGGAGCGAGACTGGCGTCGCGCCGCCGGCATTCGCCCGGGTTCCGACGGATGTCGCGTAGCGCGCGGCCGAACGCCGTACGTTCGGCCCGCTCAGTTAAGCCGTGAACCCTTCGATGCGCGGTAAAGCTACGCGACGGGGCCCGTCAGTCGTGCGATGAGTTCGCGGTAGCGCGCAGCAGTCTGCTCGACGATCGCCGTGGGCAGTTCAGGAGGGGTTCCCGTCTTGTCCCAGTTGGCTGCGAGCCAGTTGCGCACGATCTGCTTGTCGAAGCTGGCGGTGCGCTCACCCGAGTCGTATGCGGCCGCATCCCAGAAGCGGCTCGAGTCGCTGGTGAGCACTTCGTCGGCCAGCGTGATCTCACCGGTGTCACGGTCGGCACCGAACTCGAACTTGGTGTCGGCGAGAATGATGCCGCGCGCTTCGGCGATCCCGGATGCCCGGGCGTACACCTCGAGCGAAAGCCGCCGCAGCTCGGCCGCAACGTCGGCTCCGACCAGCTCAACCGTGCGCTCGAACGTGATGTTCTCGTCATGGTCGCCGAGTTCGGCCTTGAACGCCGGCGTGTAGATCGGAGTCGGAAGCCGGTCGCCGTCGCGCAGCCCTGCTGGCAGTGCGACCCCACACACGCTCTGGGTCTCCTGGTACTCGGCCCAGCCGCTACCGGAGAGGTAGCCGCGCACAACGCACTCGATCGGGAACATGTCGAGGGGCTTCACGACCATCGACCGTGCGGCGACGCGGGCGGGGACGGCGGGAGCCGTGTGTGCGCCCGTCGAGCCATCGAGAATGTGGTTCGCGAACCCGTCGAGCTGCCCGAACCACCAGCGACTGAGAGCGGTGAGCAGCTCGCCCTTCTGCGGGATGCCCGGTTCGAGCACGAAGTCGAACGCGCTCACCCGGTCGCTCGCGACCACGAGTATGGCGGTCGCATCGGCGAGCGAAGTCGACTCGCTCGGCACGTACAGGTCGCGAACCTTGCCCGAGTACACGTGCCGCCAGCCGTCGAGCTGATCTGCGCCACTCCCGTTGCCTGAGTCAGGACCCGAAGCGGCAGCTGATGGCGTCGCATCGGCGGCCTGCGCGCCGTCTGCCTCGGCGCCGCCGACGACCTCGGCGTCGACGCGCTCTGCGATGTCGGTGCGGAAGTGCGATCCTTCGAGCCCGATCAGACCCAATGCCTGGTACGCCCGGCGGCGCGCCTCGGTGAAGGTGGCGCCGAGGGCGACCACGCTCAACACCCGGCCGCCGGTGGAGATGAGCCGGTCATCCATCTGCCCGTCGGCGGCGCCTGCGAAGGCGGTTGCCGCGTGCGTGACGTGTACGCCATCGACTGCGGCTGCGGCGTCGAGACCGCTGATCTCTCGGCCGACGACAGGTGTCTCGGGGTAGTTCTCGCTCGCGAGCACGACGGTGACCGCACAGTCCGTGGAGAACGTCGGCCGCGGAACTGCTGCGAGAGTGCCGGTCGCCGCCGCGAGCAGCAGCCCACTCAGCGAGCTCGTCAACCGCGGCAGCACGACCTGGGTCTCGGGGTCGCCGAAGCGGGCGTTGAACTCGATCACCCGGATGCCTGAGCTGGTCAGGATCAGCCCGCAGTAGAGGAGCCCGACGAACGGCGTGCCTTCGTGGGCGAGCTGGCGGATGGTCGGCAGCGCTATCGAGACCAGAACCTCCTGCACGAAGTCGTCTTCGCTCTCGAATTCGTCGTCGAGCCAGGGCAACGGCGAGTACGCACCCATTCCGCCGGTGTTCGGGCCCAGGTCGCCGTCGAGCAGGCGTTTGTAGTCCTGGGCGGGCGAGAGCGGAACCACCGTGTGGCCGTCGCTCACGAAGAACAGAGAGACCTCCTGGCCGTCGAGGAACTCCTCGAAGAGCACGTCGCCGTGGGTGAGCCAGGTCGAGGCGTGCTGCTGGGCTGCAGCGCGGTCTGAGGTGACGAGGACTCCCTTGCCTGCGGCGAGCCCGTCGGCCTTCACGACGTAGGGAGCACCGAAGGTATCGAGGGCTGACTCGACATCGGCAGAGGTCACAGCGCGCAGGGCGCGGCCCGTCGGTACGCCCGCCGCATCCATGATGCGCTTGGCGAAGGTCTTGCTGCCTTCGAGGGCGGCGGCGGCCTGGCTCGGGCCGAAGACGGCGATGCCCCTGGTTCGCAGGGCGTCGGCGACGCCGGCGACAAGCGGGGCCTCCGGGCCGATGACGACGAGTTGGATGCTGTGGTGATTGGCGAAGTTCGTCACCGCACCCGGGTCATTGGCGTCGAGTGGGGTGACCGTGACGTTCAGAGCGGCAGAGGCGATTCCTGCGTTGCCCGGGGCCACAATGATCTCGTGTGTCTCGTCTTCGCCGAGCAGTGCACTGACGATGGCGTGCTCGCGGGCACCGGAACCAAGAACGAGAATCTTCACTCGATGATTCTAGGGCCGAGGTGTCCTGGGCGCGGGCTGGAGGGGGTGGGCTGAAGGAGGTAGAGGCCGGGTTCCCTGGGGCCTGCGAAGTATCGAAAAAGAATTTCGAAGAAGTTTGCGTAACCGCGTAATGAAAGGCGGGTGCCCCACTCTCTTATCTGTGTGAGGCCGATTCTGGCTTCACGGACTCAGTGCGGCGGGTGGCCGGGATTTCCCCCCTGTCCCGGCTACCTGCCGCACGAGTTACCCCACAATCTCGTGTGGCGGGCGACACGCCCCCAAGCAACCCAGTCCGCCACACGAACCCACTTCGTGCAGCAGCCGGTACCCCCCAGCCGGCTTCTGCACGAACACCTTTCGCGGGGCCGAGGAGTACCCCCCCAGCTCCCGGCCCCGCGAAAACCCTTCGACCTGTCCATGGCCGACGCGTCAATTGCCGAGCGTCCAGTTGGGTGCTCCGGGATAGTCTGGTGATCGTGGCACGGGCGAAGATTCCAGAGGCGACAGGGCTGAGCGCTGTTGCGTCGGTCACTCTCGCGGTGGCCAACGGTTCCACTGGTGTCGGTCGCGACACGCTCGCCACCGCTGTGAGGTACTCGTTGCAGGTTCTCTCGGAGCAGGCGAAGGGCAACACGGTCGAGGTGAGGGTGCCGCCCTTCGGCGCCATCCAGTGTATCGAAGGCCCGGGGCACACGCGGGGCACGCCTCCCAACGTCGTCGAGACCGATGCGGAGACCTGGCTCGCTCTCGTCACGGGCAGGCTCGACTGGGCGACCGGCGTGAAGTCCGGCCGAGTGCACGCCTCAGGCCAGAGGGCAGACCTCACCGGGTACGTTCCCATCGCGGAGCTTCGCTGACCGGAGCTTGGTGCGGAGCGTCTGTCCCGCCCAGCCCGGCTCGATGAGCACGGTCGCCGCCAGCGGAGTACTCGGACTGTTCCAGCGGCTGAGACCGCACACCCAGCCTCGTAGGCGACAATAGAGCGGTGAGCGACTTCTCCCAACCACCTGTCGAGACGGTCGTCGGCGACGACATCGTCACCATTCACCGCGCCCCGCGGTACTTCCGGTTCTTTGCCGTCGGTGCGATCGCCGGGCTCGTCGTCGCGGTCATCCTGACACTCGCCTTCTCAGGCTCACAGGGCTTCAATCTCGCCCAGGTCTTCGGCTTTCTGGCGCTCGTGTTCGTCGTCGTCGGAATCGGCGCGGGGGCCGTCGTCGCATTGCTCATCGAGCGCACGGCGCGAAAGACCGCACGCACCATCACCGTCGAACGCCTCGAGGGCGACGGCGAGGAGTAGCGAGCTCGGAGTAGCGAGCTAGGAGTTGGGCGACACGCCCTACGCGCGGCGCTGCTCGTCGTTCGGCAGGTACCGGCTCTGGTACGGGTCGTTCAGGGTGCTGCTGAGCCGGTTGCCGAGCTGGTCGTAGCTGCCGGCAACGTCATCCGCCTCGTCATCTTCGAGGTCGTCGTCATCCAACTCGTCGTCGGAATCGTCGGTGTCGTACTTCGCCGCCAATGCCGCGAAATCTGGTTCGGAGTGAGTGCCCAACTCGCGCTCGAGTGCACTGTAGTTGGTGTCAGGGCTGAAGTACTTCAGCTCGCGCGCCACTTTGGTGTGCTTTGCTTTTTGACGGCCGCGCCCCATGCGAGACCCCCTCACCTTTCGGGCCGGGGGAAGATGTACAGCCACCCGGATGAGTTGAATACGTTGAAATCTATCTGCGAGTTTAGCACGCGGCCTGTGACGAACTTCTTGTCACGGGTTGGGTTGCCTCGAGTCTGGTAGGTCGCTGGGTGTGTGCGCGCGAAACACCGGTCTCATGGGGTCGCCGCGGCGCTCCTGGCCGGGCAGCGGGCGAGAACGCCGCCCGTAGATCAGCTCCGTCGAGTCGAGCAGCCACGGCACCAGCGCGATGGTGACGCCGTGCACCAGCATCAGGCGGTTGCGCAGGCGGCGTGACTTGTGGTTGTGCAGCAGCGCCTCCCACCAGTGCCCGACGATGTACACCGGCGTGTACACGGTCACCACCTCGGAGCCGTGCTTCTCGCGCCGCTTCTTGATGTACGCCGTCAGCGGCTCTGCCACGTCTCGGTAAGGAGAGTCGATCACGCGCAACGGGATGGCGATGTTCTGGTCGACCCACGCCTTCTCGAGGCGCAGTGTCTGTTCGTCGTCGATCGAGATGTGTACCGCCTCGAGGGAGTCGTGTCGCGCAGCGATCGCGTAGTCGAGAGCCTTCAGCACCGGCTTCTGCATGCGGCCGACAAGCACGATGGCGTGGTCGCCCTTGGCGCCGAACGTCGTGATCGGGTCGACTTCGATCTCTCTGTCGACGTCGCGGTAGTAGCGGTTGATGCCGAGCATGAACATGTACAGCACAGGCATGATCACGAACACGAGCCACGCACCGTGGGTGAACTTCGTGATCGTCACGACGATCAGCACCACGCCGGTGAACAGCGCTCCGAACGAGTTGATGGTCAGGCTCCGGATGACCGCCCCACGATCGGGCGTACCGCTTCGCAGCAGCTTCACCCAGTGCACGATCATGCCGCTCTGGCCGAGCGTGAACGACACGAACACACCGATGATGTAGAGCTGGATCAGGTTGGTCAGGCTCGCCTGGTAGACCAGCAGGATTGCCGTTGCGGCAAGCGCCAGCAGGATCATTCCGTTCGAGAAGACCAGGCGGTCACCCCGCGTGAGCATGGCCTTGGGGGCATATGAGTCACCCGCGAGCACTGAGCCGAGCAGGGGGAAGCCGTTGAATGCCGTATTCGCGGCAAGCAGCAGCACGGCAGCGGTGGCGGCCTGGATCACGAAGAACATGATCGAGTTGTTGCCGAAGACCGACGATGCCACCTGGGCCATCAGCGAGCGCTGCGGAGTCGTTTCGCAGTTCGCGAACCCGATCAGCTCGCACCCGTTCTCGGCGTAGTGCACGCCCGAGATCAGCGCCAGAGCGGTGAGGCCGGCGAACAGGGTGATCGCGATGCCGCCCATGAGCACGAGTGTGCGTTGCGCATTCTGGATCTTTGGCCGGCGGAAGGCGGGAACGCCATTGGCGATCGCTTCGACACCGGTCAGGGCCGAGCATCCACTCGAGAAGGCGCGAAGCAGCAACAGGATGACCGCAACCTGGCCGAGACTCTCAGCGCGAACACCATAGTCGGCCGACTCTGCGACGGGGGGCGCGCCCAGGGCTGTGCGGCTCAGGCCGACAACGATCATCAGTAGAACACTGCCCACGAACACATAGGTGGGTATGGCGAATGCCTTGCTCGATTCGCGAACCCCGCGCAGGTTGACGGCGGCGAGCACGATCACGAAGAAGACGGCGAGTTCGACCCTGAACCCGTTCAGCTGCGGGATCGCCGAGATGATGTTGTCGACACCACTGGCGACTGACACCGCAACGGTCAGAACGTAGTCGACGAGCAGCGCAGAGGCGACGACCAGCCCGGCCTTCTCGCCGAGGTTCTTGTGGGCGACTTCGTAGTCGCCGCCGCCGGAGGGGTAGGCCTTCACGAGCTGGCGGTACGAGGCCACGACGACGACGAGCAGCAGGATGACCGCTGCCGCGACCCACGGAGCGAACGAGAAGAAGGCGAGCCCGCCGATGAGCAGGATCATCAGCAGTTCCTGCGGCGCATACGCGACGCTCGAGAGCGGGTCGCTGGCGAAGATGGGAAGTGCCAGGCGCTTCGGGAGCAGCTGCCCCTCGAGTTTGTGGCTAGGCAGCGGGTCGCCGATGATCCAGCGTTTCGCCGACTTGGGTTCGTTAGTCACGTGTGATGACACTACACCGGAATAATTGTTCGTCAAATCCGCTTAACGTCGCTGCTGTGAGGCTGCTGGACTCGTCTCTGTGCGCTGAACGTCGTCGTAGCTCGAACGCACAGCAAGCGCAGCACGGGCCTGCCTGACGAGCGGGTCGTAGAAGGCCGACCGGTAGGCAGCGCCGCTCGTTGCAGAGACCACGAAGTTCAGCGCCGATATCGAGCTCAGGATGATCGCGGTCTTCACCATCGCAACATCGAGCCCCAGCGGTAGCCCGAGAAGCACGATGACTTCGGGCGGGCGGCCGAGCCACGAGGAGAGGGTCGCCGGTGGCAGGGCGAGTTCGCCGAGAATGACCAGGAAGGCGCCCACGAGTACGGCGACGACTATCATCTGGATGCCCTGCGCCAGCACCATGATGGCGACCACGTTGAGTCTTTCGAGGTGGCCCAGTGGCGGGCCCGGTGCCGTGTCGCGGCCTGGAATGCGGCCGGCTTTCGCCCGGCTGAGAAGCGCGGAGCGCTCATCCGGGTCGATCTGCTCGTCGAGGCCGATCATCTCCGATCGGATGATCGGCGTTATGAAGATGAGTCCCAGTGTGCAGAAGAAGGCGACGATGCCGACGACTCGGAGAACCGAGAGTGCGCCGGTGACCTCCCAGAGCGCTTTGGCGAAGAACGCGAAGACGACCACCAGCATCAGTAGGGGTACGGCCTTCGTCACGATCTGCCCGAGTGCCCGGAGTTGGTGGAACGAACTTCGGATCGCCCAGCTCAGCACCGACCCGACTCCCGCCCAGGTGACTAGTAGACCCGCGGCGACCATCAGAAGGCGAACGACCACGCCCCCGGACGAGAAGAGGTCGTCACCGTTCTGTCGGGACAACCACGGAGCGCCCGCGACATAGCCGGCGATCAGCAGCGATCCGGTGTACCAAGCGCTGCGCGGGAAGCGTCGCATCAGTGCGGAACCCAGGAGCCACGCTGTCACTGGTGCTGCTGTTGTGAAGACAAGGGCGACCGCGGTGCAGAACACCAGGAGGACGCCCTGCAGTGGCGAGACCTCGACCACTGTGACCCTGCTCGTGTTCAGCAGTGCCGCGACCAGGTCCAGGCAGATCAGAAGTGCGACAAACGGGATGGTCCGCGGCACGAGGAGCGTACCCCGGCGCCGACCGGGAACGAAGTAGGGGAGACCGTGGTGGCGCAGCCAGATCTCTGTCGTGCGCGTTGCGTGGTTGCGCGCATCGTCGAACATGATGGTTACTCAGTTTAGTGCATTGATCTGCTCGCTGACGAGCAACCCGCCACGCTCAACCGAAACGGAGCGGCGCTTCTGTGAACGGCTTGGAGACGGGCCGACGAGTTACTCCCGTGCCGCGCGAGCGTCTCCGACGCCTCACTCCGTTGCGTGTGCCTCACCGTCGGTGTTCATCCTCTGCCCAGCGGTCGGGCCGGAGGTCAGCGCGAGCACCGGCCCAGGGCGGCGTGCGGGAGCAGCCGCTTCTGCCTGCGCGTCGGCGAACTTCTGATCGCGCCTGGTGCGCCGGCGCTCGCGGCCGCCCTCGACGATGTTGTAGAGAACCGGCAGAACGATCAGCGTCAGGATCGTCGAGGAGATCAGTCCGCCGATCACGACGATCGCCAAGGTTTGCGAGATGAACCCGCCGTGCCCGGTAAGGCCGATCGCCATGGGGATGAGGGCGAAAATCGTGGCCAGCGCCGTCATCAGAATGGGCCGGAGCCTGCGAGACGCACCCTGAACGAGCGCTTCGCGCACGGGCAACCCGCGCGTTCGATACTGGTTCACGAGGTCGACGAGCACGATGGCGTTCGTCACGACGATACCGATGAGCATCAGCACGCCGATGATCGATGGCACGCCGAGGGGAATGCCCGAAATCACCTGCAGTGCGATTGCGCCTGTGGCCGCGAACGGCACGGAGACGAGCAGCAACAGCGGCTGCAGCAGGCTCTTGAACGTCGCGACCATCACGACGTAGACGATCAGGATCGCGACCAGGAGCGCGATACCGAGTTGGCTGAACGCGTCGCTCTGGCTGGCTGTCGCGCCGCCGAGGCTGGCGGAAGCGCCCGCGGGGAGCGTCGTGTCTGCGACAGCCTTCGATACCTCGGCGCTCGCCGAGCCGAGGTTGTCGCTCGCCGGAGTCGCCGTGATGGTCGCCGTGCGCAGCCCCTTGCTGGTGGTGATGGTGTCTGGCCCGTTCGTCTGGGCGACCGTGGCGAGGGAGTCCAGGCGAACCGGGCCCGCAGCAGTGGGGATCTGAAGGGCGGCGAGCTCGGCCTGCGTCGTCGGCGTGGAGTCGCTGGCGATGTAGATCGTGTACTGGTGGTTCTCGATCACGATCGTGCCCACCGTCTGCGGCTGCATCGCATTCGAGACCAGCGTGCCGACGTCGACTTCACTGAGCCCTGCCTCTGTCGCCTTTGTCCGGTCGATCGCGATGGCGATGTACGGCCTCGTGGCGGCGAGGTTGCTCGAGCTCTGGGTGATGGAGCCGAGCTTCGAAACCGAGGCGAGCAGGGCATCCGATGCCGTCTGCAGGTCGGCCTGGTTTGAGGCGGTGACGTCGACGGTGATGTCCGACGAGGCACCGAATCCGCTCGACGCTGCCACAGTGATCTGGCCCACGTCGGGGATCGCGTTGACGTTGGTTCGCACTGTCGCCTGGAGGTCGTCCTGGTTCACGTTCGGGTCAGTAGTGATCGAGTACGTGATCGAATTCGCTCCGCCGCCCGCGAAGGCGTCGCGCAGTGTGCTGCCGCTCGAGCCGATCGAGACCTGGATGGTCTGGATGCCCGCCACGCCCTTGAGCGCAGCCTCGACCTTCTGGGCCGATGCATCCTGGGTCTGAAGGCTTGACCCGACGGGAACAGTCTGGGTGATGGTCAGTGTGTTCTGGCCGCTGGAGCCGAGGAAGTTCGTCTTCATGAACGGTAAGAGCGCGATCGTGCCGCCCAAGATGAGCACCGCGACGACAAGGGTCGCGACGGAGTGCTTGAGGGTCCACGCGATCAGGGGCAGGTACCTGCGCTGCAGCGCGGTGGGCACTTCGTCTTCGATGACGTTCGAGGCTCGGCGAGAGCGGCGTCCCGGCAGCGCGGCACCGGCAACGGCGAGGGTTTCACGAACGGGGCGACCAGCCACCGTATCGACGGGATCTCCGGGAGAGCCGGAAACGGTAGCGCCGGCTCGTTCAGTGCTTAGCGAGCTAGCAGCCGAAGCGCTGAGCTCAGCCTGGGTAGCCACTGAACCGGTGGCCTGCGGCGCGGCCTTCGGTGCCTTGACCTTCTTGGGTTTGCGGGAGCTGCCGAGGAACCAGTACGCGAGCACGGGCACAATTGTCAGTGCCACGAACAGGGAGGCGAGCAGCGCGATCGTCACCGTGAGGGCGAACGGGCGGAACAGTTCGCCGGTCGTTCCCTGCACGAACGAGATGGGGAGGAAGACCGCAACGGTCGTGATGGTCGAGGCGGTGATCGCCGTGGCGACCTCGCGCACGGCCTCGATGATGACCTCACTGCGCCGTGCGCCGTTGATCGGCCCACTTGCTTCGGCCGAGGTCAGGTGTCTCTTGATGTTCTCGATGACCACGATCGAGTCGTCGACCACCCGACCGATGGCGATCGTCAGTGCGCCGAGGGTCAGGATGTTCAGCGAGTAGTTGGCCGCCTGCAGGCCGATGAACGTGATGAGCACTGAGGTGGGTATCGAGATTGCCGTGACGATGGTCGACCGCACTGACATGAGGAAGATCAGAATGATCACGACCGCGAAGAACAGCCCGAGCAGACCCTCCGTTGCCAGGGATTCAATGGACTGCTGGATGAACGGTGCCTGGTCGAACACCACCGTGAAGGTGGCCCCCGGAATGGCCGACTGCAACGAGGGCAGCAGGTTCCGAACGCCCTTGGAGACGTCGACGGTGTTGGCGGCGGGGAGCTTCGTGACCGCGATGGTCAGCGCCGGCTCGCCGTTCACCCGTGAGATCGAGGTGACAGGGTTGGAGACGAGTTCGACGGTCGCGACGTCTCCGATGGTGACAATGGGCGCACCGGCCGTGGCGGCGGCAGCAGCGGCGCTCGCCGAGCCGGCCGAGCCAACGGTGGCCGCGGGCACGGGCAGCGCCTGGATGTCGGCGACGGTGGTGAGCTTCGAGCCCGCCTGCACAGATAGAGTCTTGCCGTCTTCGGTGAGCGACCCGGCAGGGATGAGTTGGCCGTTGGTGCCGATCGCTGTCTTGATCGACGACGTGGTGAGCCCGTGGGCGGCGAGCTTCGCCGGGTCGGGCGTGATCGTGACGCGTTTGCCGACGTCGCCGACGAGTTGTGCCGCACGAACACCTGCCACCTGCTCGATGTCGGTGAGGGTGCTGGCGTTGACCTGTGCCGCGAGCGTCTCGGTGTCGCCGCCGGTGACCGCAACCTGAATGACCGGCAGATCGCCGATGCTGCCGCTCAGCACCTGCGGGTCGAGGCCGTCGGGCAGGGTCGACTTGATGCGGCTGATCGCCTGGTTCATCTTCTGCTCGGCGCTGGCCAGGTTGGTGCCGTAGACGAAGGTCGCGTTGATGATCGACAGGTTCGTGCTCGAGGTCGCCGACGTGGTGTCGATTCCCTCGACGCCCTGCACCGCCTTCTCGATGGGCGTGCTGAGGTCGTCATTGACCACTTCGGGCGAAGCGCCGGGGTAGTTGGTGATGACTACGAGCTGCGGGAACTCGATCGAGGGGATGAGCTCCTGCTTGAGACTGGTGAGTGCCAGGCCGCCGAACACCGCCACGACGATGGTGATGAGGGCGATGAGCGCCCTGTTCTTCATGCTCAAGACGGCGAGAAAATGCACGATGCTCTTTCGTGACGAGCAGCGCTCACGACCATCGGTGCGACCGGTGGCCTGCTGGATGTGAGAGCCGCAGGGAGAATGCTGGGGGGCTTGCTGCGGTGCTGGGAAAAGCTGTGTACGAAAAGTGTCTCACCTTCGCGGCGCCAACCGCTGACAGGGGGCTGATGGTCGGTAATTCGGGCGTAGCGTTGGAGGTGGAGACGCCGTGAGCCGGCGAGTTCCGGCCCACACCACCGTCTTGTGAAAGGACGCGACCATGACCCGCATCGGCACCAGTGACCTCAATGTCTTCCCTCTTGCCCTCGGAGGAAACGTCTTCGGATGGACGGCCGACGCCGCCACCTCGTTCGACATCCTCGACGCCTACGCTGCAGGCGGCGGCAACTTCATCGACACGGCCGATTCCTACTCGGCGTGGGTGCCGGGCAACAGCGGTGGTGAGGCGGAGACGATCATCGGCGAGTGGATGACCGCCAGAGGCAACCACGACCAGATCGTCGTCGCAACCAAGGTGAGCCAGCACCCCGACTTTCCGGGATTGAAGGCCGCGAACATCCGTGCCGCAGCCCACGCGTCACTGGGTCGGCTCGGTGTCGACACCATCGACCTCTACTTCGCACACTTCGACGACGCTGACACTCCCCTCGAGGAGTCGGCTGAGGCATTCGACGCCCTGGTGAAGGAGGGTTCCGTGCGCTACATCGCCCTCTCGAACTACACCGCCGAGCGCGTCCAGGAGTGGCTCGACATCGCCGACGCGAACGGATTCGTACGGCCGGTCGCGCTGCAGCCGCACTACAACCTCGTGCACCGCAACACCTTCGAAGACACCCTGGCCCCGCTGGCCGAGCGGGAGAGCCTGGGTGTTGTTCCCTATTACTCCCTCGCGAGTGGGTTTCTCACCGGCAAGTACCGCTCACCCGAAGATGCAACCGGGCCGGGCCTGAGCCCCCGCGCCGGCGGGGCGGCGAAGTTCGCTGTGCCGGCCGGGCTTGCCATCATCGACGAGCTCGAGAAGATCGGCGAAGCACACGGTGCCAGCATCACCACGACGGCCCTCGCGTGGCTGCTGGCGAAGCAGACGGTCGTGGCCGCGATTGCCAGCGCGAGCACCCCCGCGCAGGTGCCAGACCTTCTGGCCGTCGCATCCGTCACGCTCACCCCCGACGAGGTCGCCACCCTAGACGCCGTCTCCGCCTGGAAGCCCTGACCCTCCACCGTCGGCTGGTTGAGTACGACGAAGGCCGAGTCGGAACCGGTTCAGCTCGTGTTTCGACCCGCGACTGCGTCACCACCCAAAGAGATCGGTGGAAAGCGGCGGCGTGTACGTCGCTTTCCACGTTCCCGGGGATCAACGAGGCTCGCGCACCGTTCTCCCGGTTGCTCGCCGCAGAGGCGGCGGCGAGCCGATCAATACAGCTATCGACGAGGCGACGGTGCGCTCACTCCTCCAGGAGTGTGTGCACCGTAGCCTCGTCGACGATCAGGTCGGTGATGAGGTGGGCCGCCAGGGCGCCACGCAGGGCGGGCATCCGCGACTTGCCTGACACCACGCAAACGCGCCGCGACACCTTCGCCAACTGGTCCAGGGGCGGGCCGCTCGATCGCGCGTTCATCGGCACGTCGGCAGACGAGCCATCGGCCCGGTAGAACACCGTCGCGACGTCGCCGATGACGTGCGAGGCGCGCAGACTCTGAAAGTCGCTCTCGTCGAGATACCCACTGGTGTAGACATGGCCCGGCACCTCGGAGTTCGGGGTCCCGAGGCCGAAGAGTGCAACATCCATTCGCTTCTGAATGTCGAGAACGCGACGGATGCTGCGCTCACGCCAGAGCACCTGTTTGGTCGCAGGGTCGTCGAAGAACGCCGGCACAGGGAACTGCTGCACGTAGGCGCCATAGGCCGTGCCGAAGCGGCTCATGATCTCGCTGGCATACACGATGCCCGTCGTGCGGGTGTTTGCCGCACCGTTCAGCTGCACGATCTGCGAGTTGTGCGTGACTTTGGTCTGCAGGTGTCGGCTGACGGCGCTCATCGTGCTGCCCCAGGCGATACCCATGGTCATGTTCGAGTCGAAGAACTGGTTGAGGATGCGCGCGGCCGACATTGCGACCCGTTCCAGGCGGTCGACCTCGCTTGCCGAGTCGGGCACTGGTACGACGTGAACCGTGACGTGGTGCTTCTCCTGCACGCGCTGCAGGGCAGTCGAGACGCGCTCGGCCGGCGTCTTCACCTGGATCTCAACCAGGCCCGCTTCACGGGCGTAGCTGATCAGGCGCGAGACGGATGATCGTGAGGTGTGCAGCTCGCTGGCGATCGCCTCCATCGTCAGATCCTGCATGTAGTAGAGGTGGGCCGCACGGAGCGCATCCCTCATGCGCTCATTGGCGACCGGATGCTCGGCTACGGGTGCCTTCATAACACGCCGCCCTTCTTGTCATCTGAGTTTCGTGGTTCCCGGCCGCAGGCTCCGGAAAGCTTCGACCGGGGGGCGCATTCTGTGACGCAACGGTGCGTACTGAGCTATTGAACACACACTCTGCACGTATGTGCAAGTAGCTTGACCAAACGTGTCGAAGTTCCCAGTATGGAATCAGTCACGCGGATTGCACGGGTGCAACCTGGGACCTACACGAAGGCGAGTACACAGTGACTGACAACAACGCGAGTGACAACTCATCGGCACATTCTCCGGCCCCTGCTCTGCGCAGCGACGTGCAGGCGATCATCGATCGACCCTCGACGCAGGTGCTGATCATCGGCGGCGGCATCAACGGCGTCGGCACCTTCCGTGACCTGGCCCTGCAAGGCGTTGACGTCATACTCATCGAGCGAAGCGACTTCGTCTCGGGGGCATCGGCGGCCTCGAGCCACATGATCCACGGTGGCGTGCGCTATCTCGAGAACGGCGAATTCCGCCTGGTTCGCGAGTCCGTGCAGGAACGCAACCGGCTCATGCGCCTCGCACCCCACTACGTGAAACCGCTGCCCACGACCATCCCGATCTTCTCGACGTTCTCGGGGATTCTCTCTGCACCGCTGCGACTGCTCACGCACAAGCAGGGTGGAAAAGCTAAAGAGCGCGGCGCACTTCTGATCAAGGTCGGCCTGACTGGCTACGACTCCTTCTCGCGCGACGGAGGCTCTGTGCCCCGCCACGAGTTCAAGGGTCACAAGAAGTCGATGCAGAAGTTCCCGAAACTGCGTGACTCGGTCAAGTACACCGCCCGCTATTTCGATGCTGCCGTGGAGAACCCTGAGCGGCTCGCACTCGACATCATCGGCGACGGTCGAGCCGCTGCAACAGGCGGTACTGCACAGGCTCGCAGCGTGAACTACGTCGAGGCGATCGGTGACTCCGAAGGCGGCGTGCTTATTCGCGACACCGTCAGCGGCCGCGAATTCAGCGTGAACGCCGACGTCATCGTCAACACCTCCGGCCCCTGGACCGACCTGACGAACAAGGCCCTGGGCAAGGCGACCTCGTACATGGGCGGAACAAAGGGCTCGCACATCGTGCTCGACAACCCCGAGCTCTACACGGCCTGCGCAGGCGGTGAGATCTTCTTCGAGAACAATGACGGCCGCATCGTGCTGATCTACCCGCTCAACGGTCGCGTTCTGGTCGGCACCACCGATATCGACGCAGACCCCAGCGAGCCGAGTGTCTGCACGGAAGAAGAAGTCGACTACTTCTTTGAACTGGTTTCGCACGTTTTCCCAACCATTCCGGTCGACCGTTCGCAGATCGTCTTCCGGTATTCGGGCATCCGCCCACTGCCGAAGCATGACGACACGGCACCAGGCTTCGTCTCCCGCGATTACCGCATCGAGCAGACCGTCTTCGCCGGCGACAAGAAGACACCGGTGCTCAGTCTCGTCGGCGGAAAATGGACGACCTGGCGGGCACTCAGCGAACACCTCACGAACGAGGCTCTCGCGCTGCTGAAGAAGTCACGCACCGTGAGCACCGAAGACCTGAAGATCGGTGGCGGGGTCGGCTTCCCGGCTACGCCCGCCGCAACGAAGGCCTGGATCGCGGAGCATTCCGCCGGGCTCAGCCCGGAGCGTACGGCCCAGCTGCTGAAGCGTTACGGAACCAAGGCATCGGCTGTGATCGCGCACATCGCGGAACACCCTGACGACGCCCCTCTGACCTCCCTGCCGGAGTACACCACGGCAGAGATCGACTACCTCGTGCAAGCGGAGTACGTCGTTCACCTCACCGATGTGGTGCTGCGCAGAACAATCGTGGCATTCGTCGGTGGCCTGACTCAGCCCGTCTTCGACGAACTGAGTGCGTTGATCGGCAAGCAGCTCGGGTGGTCGGCAAGCCAGCTGGCCTCTGAGCGCTCGCTCGCGGTGGAGAACCTCGTGTTCTTCCACGGGCTCAGCCTGACGGCCCCGGCCGTCGTGCCTGCCCAGTTGTAATGGGTTCGCCAAGCTGAAAGAAACCTGCACGGATGTGCACCAGAACGCCTTGTTGACGGGGCGCGAGCAGGACTAGGTTTCATTCTGGTTCCGCACGTGAAACGTGCAAACGAGGTTCATCAATAACCGCAGCATCGGTGCTGCAAAAGGAAGGTCAACGTGGACGGTTTAGGTATTGATTTCGTTTCGGAGCTGGTGGGCACGGCCCTGCTTGTGCTCCTTGGTACTGGAGTCGTGGCGAACGTAGCCCTGACCAAGAACAAGGGCTTCAACGGCGGCTTCCTCATGGTGAACATCGGCTGGGGCCTCGCGGTCTTCGCGGGTGTCATCGTCTCGTATGCCTCAGGTGCGCACCTGAACCCGGCCGTGACACTCGGGCTCTGGGCATCCGGCGCCAAAGAGTTCGGCCAGGGTGTTCCTGTCGACTTCCTGTCGATCATCACGTACATCGGAGCGCAGTTGCTCGGTGCCATCATCGGTGCCGTCTTCACCTGGCTTGCCTACAAGCAGCACTTCGACGAGGAGCCAGAACCGGCCAACAAGCTCGGTGTCTTCTCGACGGGCCCCGCGATCCGCTCCTACGGCTGGAACGTCATCACGGAGATCATCGGCACCTTCGTGCTGGTCTTCGTTGTCATCGGCTTCGGTCGCCAGCCTGCCGGCGGCGGACTCGCAGCTCTTGGAGCTCTCCCCGTAGCCCTGCTGGTCATCGGTATCGGCGCCTCCCTCGGTGGCCCGACCGGCTACGCCATCAACCCTGCTCGTGACCTCGGCCCGCGCATAGCGCACGCCCTGCTGCCCATCAAGGGCAAGGGTGGCTCTGACTGGTCGTACTCCTGGGTGCCGGTTGTCGGCCCGATCATCGGTGGTGTGATTGCCGGTCTCGTATCGAGCCCGCTGCTGCCGTTGCTGCCGGGCTTCCCGAAATAGCCGGTATCGCCGCCTCACAGCGGCCACACGCACTACCCCGCTTCATGAACTGACAAAGGAGTTTCACAACAATGAGCGAGCAATACGTCATCGCGATCGACCAGGGAACCACGAGTTCGAGGGCGATCATCTTCACCCACGAAGGCACGATCGTCAGCACCGGCCAGAAGGAGCACGAGCAGATCTTCCCGAAGGCGGGCTGGGTCGAGCACAACCCGATCGAGATCTGGGACAACGTTCGAGAGGTCATCGGCCAGGCGCTCTCCAAAGCCAACCTGACGCGTCACGACATCGCGGCGATCGGAATCACCAACCAGCGTGAGACCGCTGTCGTCTGGAACAAGAAGACCGGCCTGCCGGTCTACAACGCGATCGTCTGGCAGGACACCCGCACGCAGCCGATCGTCGACCGCCTCGCGGCCGACGGCGGTGTTGAGCGTTTCAAGAAGACGGTCGGCCTCCCGCTGGCGACCTACTTCTCGGGCACCAAGATCGTCTGGATCCTCGAGAACGTCGACGGGGCACGCGAAGCTGCAGACGCCGGCGACCTCCTCTTCGGCACCACCGACAGCTGGGTTCTCTGGAACCTGACCGGCGGAGTCGACGGCGGCGTTCACGCGACCGACGTCACCAACGCCTCGCGCACCCTGTTCATGGACCTCGAGACGCTGCAGTGGCGCGACGACATCCTTGAAGCATTCAACGTGCCGAAGTCGATGCTGCCAGAGATCAAGTCGTCGTCAGAGGTCTACGGCGTCGCCAGTGACAACAGTCTGCTTCGCGAGGTGCCTGTTGCGGGCATCCTCGGTGACCAGCAGGCTGCGACCTTCGGCCAGGCGGCGTTCGACGCCGGCGAGTCGAAGAACACCTACGGCACCGGTAACTTCTTGATCTTCAACACCGACACCGAGATCGTGCACTCCAAGAACGGTCTGCTCACCACGCTCGGTTACAAGCTCGGCGACGCGCCGGCGCACTACGCGCTCGAGGGTTCGATCGCTGTGACCGGTTCGCTCATCCAGTGGCTGCGCGACAACCTCGGCATCATCTCCTCTGCCGCTGAGGTCGAAGACCTGGCCAAGACGGTCGACGACAACGGTGGCGCGTACTTCGTGCCGGCGTTCTCGGGTCTGTTCGCGCCGTACTGGCGATCGGATGCCCGTGGTGCTCTCGTCGGTCTGACCCGGTATGTCAACAAGGGTCACATCGCTCGTGCAGCACTCGAGGCGACCGCCTTCCAGACCCGCGAGGTGCTGGATGCGGTCAACGCCGACTCCGGTGTGGACCTGACCGAGCTCAAGGTCGACGGCGGCATGATCGCCAACAACCTGCTCATGCAGTTCCAGGCGGACATCCTCGGTGTGCCGGTCGTTCGTCCGGTTGTTGCTGAGACCACCGCACTGGGTGCGGCATACGCAGCAGGCCTCGCGGTCGGCTACTGGGCCAACCTCGACGACCTGCGCGCCAACTGGCAGGAAGACAGCCGCTGGACTCCGAACATGGATTCCGCCGAGCGCGACCGCCAGATGCGCAACTGGAAGAAGGCCGTCACGAAGACCCTCGACTGGGTTGACGCCGACACCGAATAAATTCGCCATCAGCGCCAACCCCGTGGGGCTGTGCTGATAGTGAGCCGCCGAGGCGGCTCAGGTGCCGACACCGAATGAATTCGCCATCAGCGCCAACCCCCTGGGGCTGTGCTGATAGTGAGCCGCCGAGGCGGCTCAGGTGCCGACACCGAATAAAGTCGGCACACCGGAGTAATCAGAGTGCAGACAAAGAGGCGGGCATCCATCCGGGTGCCCGCCTCTTTCCAATTCCAGATCCCGGTCGACGTATGCTTCACGGCGGTCCCGGGCAGGCGGTCATGACTGCCTCTTCGTGATCTGTTCCCATCGGGGCGTCGCCGAAACTCGGGTACCAGTCCTGGTCCGGCCACCTCTTGACGAAGTCTTCGCGTGACGGTGGAGGAGGATTGTCGAACCCGTTCGCCGTGTCGCACGGAGCAAGGAATCTCGTCAGGTAGTCGTAGAGGTAACCCAGCTGGTCTCTGGTTGGCGGAGCACTGGGTTGCGTGCGAAAACGACTCTCACAAGAGAATGCTGAGACTGCTTGGGCAGGGGTGATGGGGCTAGCGCCAAGTGCGACTTGATCGCCTGCCTTGTTTGTCGCGGTCTCGACGGGGACATCATTCGCGCGGTAGCACCGCTCGCGTTCATCCGAGGCAACCTGGTCCGTCAGATAGCTGTCGAATGAGTCCGGTGGACGCACCACGCTGGGATAAGTTCCGGCAACCCTTTGCCATGCCGCGTCCTGTTCCGCCTTCCGAATGGCCTCTATTTCATTGCTTGAGAGAGTGGCTGGGGCGGGAGACGGCCCAAAATCAGGCATGGGATACGAAGTGGCTGACGCCATCGAAGTCGACGCAGCGCCTGATGAACGCTGAGTTTGTGCCGGGCTCGAAGCGCTTTCGAAGGTGCAGCTGGCGAGGAACAGCAGGCCACTGGCCACGACCAGGATCGCAGCTGACCGAGGGAAACGACGGCCGACAATATTCACCGGCAATTGTGAAAATCTCGTGCGATACCCGTCGAGTCGCCCGCACGTGCTGGATTGAGAACATCGTGGTTCCAGCCGTGATCCGGATCGAGGAAGTGCTCTGCGACCCAGGGAATTGTGGGCCACTGACCGATCATAGAGAGCGCAACCTCTGATCGGGCTTTCTCGCCGGACTGTTGGGCCATCAGGTACTCGCCTTCCCATGAGCAGAGCCAACTCAGATTCGCCTCGTTCTCCGCAACGCCGGGCTCGGCGAACGCTTCGCCCAAGTCGGGGGCCTTCGACGGGTCGGAACCTGTTTCTGACGATGGAAACGCGAATGGCAAGCGGTCAAGAGCGGCAGCGTATTCGGCGTCGAACTCGCTCTGGCTTGTGACCAGATCGGGTTGCGTTCCCACTTGGCCGGCTTGTGCGGCAGTTGAGATCCACGCGGAGGCCATAGCCAGTGCAATCACTCCACCCGTAACGGCACCGACCTTGGTTCTGTTCTTCATTGTTCGATCTCCCTCAGTGAATTGTGTGGAACTAGTACGAGAACAGGCCGGACCAGGAGTTCTTGCCCGCGCACCCGCCTACCATTCGCGAGTCAACCCCGTAGTAACCGGATGCGATTGAGGTACTCCCGTTGAGGTTTGTGAAATTCTTGGTGACGCCCAGCCGACTCGCTAGTGTGCTGGTGACCTGACCCTGTGAGACAGAGTGAAAGAGCCCCAGCCTGATCTCGCCGCCAAGGCACAGCGGGTAGCCGTCAAGCCTGAACGTGGATGTGCCGGCCGGGTGATAGCGCTGGATGTCGCCATAGACGAGCACGTTCGAATACTGGGTGCCACCGATTCCTGTCTGGGCCGCCTGGGCTGACGCTGCTGTCAGCCCGACGACCAACACTCCCAGCAGAACTCCCGCGCAGACCGTGGATGCCGCCGTAGACGTGATCTTCATTTCTCTTGCCTTTCGTCGAGACCGCAATTAATGAGCATGACTCAGTATAAGGTGGTGGAAGCACCTGGCCGAAGCACGGCGACGGTGCCGGGGAGGTGTCGTGAAACTACTTCGAGGGCTTGTCGGGCTATGCGTTGTGTCCCTTGTGCTCTCGGGCGCCTCGATTGCGCAGGCTGCTGGTGCAGTGCCTCAGGGCGAGGCACCAGCAGTTGGCGATCCTGCCTCAGGGGCGTCCGACGATGCTGCTCCTTCGCCCGACCCGAACACGTCGTTCGTCGTGCCGCAAGGGCTGCGGGCTGAGACGCTTGGCGACGGGTGGGCGACGAGCGACGACGTGGCGACCACCGCGGTCGGCGATGCCACGGGGTTCACGGTCTACGCAGCCGATGCGAACGAGGGGTACGCATGGCATCCCGTTGTCACGCTTGCCGTGCCCGGCATCGAGACCGACCGGTGGGTGGGCAACATGTGCCTGACGGCCGATCACAGCCATGCTGCGGTCGTATACGCACCGCGCAACGCCACAAACGACGCGCGGCTGTTCTCGCGTGGCGCCTTCGGGGCGATCGTCGACATGAGCACGGGCACGGTGACCAACCTCGGGCAGGGTTATTCACTTGCGTACTTCAACCCGGGCTGCGGTAACGGCAGCTCGGTCATCCTGGCGCAGTTCGAGGATGACGGGTCGTCGAAGCTCCGTGTGATCGATACGGCCGCGGCCGCACCAGAGGTGACGGTGGATGTCGCGACCCACGTGACCTCGGCCATCCCCGTGGGCGACACCATCGTCGCGGGCGTGGCCGGAGAGCTCATCTCGATCGCCCGCGACGGAAGTGTCGAGACGCTGGCGTCCACAGACGGGGTGCCGTACGACATCGTCGCAACGCCGACCGGCGGGGCGGCCTACCTCGACCACGTTGGCGAGACCGCTTCGGCGTGGGCCGTCAGCGATGTCACGGCCCGTAGTGGGACGAAGCGTCCGTTGGCGAGCGGTACGCTCACCGACCTGGGCATCTCCTCGGGCGGCTCTGCCGGGGCGTTCATCACCGGGTTGTCGCCGAAGGTCTCCACGAAGCTTCCGGCCGGTGTCAAGCAGGCTCAGGTGCCTGTGGATTCGCGGATCTCAAGTGCCGCTGAGCTGGCCGTCACCGAGACGCTGCCGTTCGTGCAGCCCGCCGACGGGGCCGACCCGACGGTGCCGGATTCTGCCGTTTCGATCCACGCCCAGCAGTTCGTGACCGGCGCGAAGCTCGAATTCGTGACGGGCCCGGCTGGCGCCGACCCGGCGGTGTGGGAGAAGCCGACGGTCGACACGGAAGCGCTCGGGTCGGCGGCAGACCCGGTGGAATCCGAACGAACGTGCGCTGTGGCCAGGAACGACCCCGGCAGCCAGGCGTTGCAGCCGAAGCCTCGACAGGTGGAATGGGCGGTGAACCAGGCCGTTGTGGGCAAGCTCGATGTTGCCCGGCCGGCCAACTACCTGAACGTGGGTGCCGCCTACACGCCGCAAGGGCTCTTCCCGCCGGTGGCGCTCGCCGGGGGTGGGCGTGTTCCATCTCAGGTGATGCTGGGCATCCTCGCGCAGGAGTCGAATCTCAGCCAGGCCTCCCGGTACACCACCCCCGGCGTGACTGGGAACCCGCTTGTCGGCAACTTCTACGGCATCGACACGTCGAGTGCGGACACCGACTGGACGGTGGATTTCAGCGATGCCGACTGCGGTTACGGCGTCGCGCAGGTCACCGACAATATGCGCATGGGGCAGATGTCGGTGCTCAGGCAGAGGGCGATTGCGCTCGATTTCGCGGCCAATGTCGCCGCTGGGCTGCAGATACTCGAAGCGAAGTGGAACCAGACCCGCGCTGCAGGGCTCACGGTCAATGATGGCGACCCGCAGTATCTCGAGAACTGGTTCTTCGCCGTCTGGGCGTACAACACCGGCCTCCATGACAAGGGGGCGGCAGGTGCCCCGTGGGGTGTCGGCTGGAGTAACAACCCGATCAACCCCGACTTCAAGACCAACAGGGCGTCGTTCCTCGACGGGCACCCTGCCGACGCCGCGCATCCGCAGGATTGGCCGTATCCCGAGAAGGTGATGGGCTTCGCGGCGAATTCGTACGATCTGCTCGAGAGCGTCGACGGTGGCACAGCGAAGTACGTCACGGCGTTCCGCCCCGCGTGGTGGACGACGACGGGCAACCGTACCGCGGTCAAGCCTCCGCTCGACCTGTTCTGCACTGCGGCGAACAACTGCGACAAGACGAAGTCGGTCGCGCCGACCGCGCCGGGAGTTTCGGGCGACAAGTCCGGGCCATGCCTGCACACGAACTCGGCCGGCCAGTACGACCTGCAGTGCTGGTTCCACTCAGCTGTGAAATGGAAGACCGACTGCGACAGCGACTGTGGCAACGAGACGCTGCGTTTCGACCCGGGCTGGGCGTACCAGGCCGATGCGACCAGCTTTCCGCCGAACTGCTCGACTGTAGCGACAGACCCCAGCGACCCGTTCTCCCGCGGTCTCCCATCCGGCGGCGGCATTCTGATCGTGGACGATGTCGCCGACGGAACGCAGCCCGCCGCTGATCCGCTGCCAAGCGGCACCTCGCCGCTGCGAGCCGCGTGCACCCCGAAGACGTCGAGTGGCAGCTTCGCGCTCGATTTCGGATCGAGTGGCTCGACGTACCCATCGAAGGTCGACTTCCACCAGCTCGGCGCAGGGTTCAACGGGCACTTCTACTTCGCCCACACGCGTAGCCACGACAACGGCTCAGACGGTGGAGGCTCGCTGGCCGTCACGGGAACGTGGATGCTCGGCAAGCCGTTGCACCAATGGACGCGCATCCTCGTGCACCTGCCCGACCACGGCGCGTGGACACAGCAGGCCCAGTACACGATCGATCTCGGCGACGGCACCGTCAAGACGCGATCGATTCCCCAGCGAACGTTTCACAATTCGTGGATCAGCCTCGGCGTCTTCGACGTCGAGGGAACTCCGCGTGTGAGCCTGTCGAACATCACCCACGACGGCGACGGGTACGACGACGTCGCGTGGGACGCGGTGGCGTTCCAACCGCTGGCCGCGAAGCCGGCGGACTTCATCGTTGCGATGGGCGATTCGTACTCGTCAGGCGAGGGCGCCTCCGACAACCACGGCTCGAAGTACTACCGCGAGACCGACCACGACGGTGCGACGATCGCCGACTACGGTACCGACCACTACAACAACGCGTACGACAACGACGACCTCCGGTACAACCGTGACCGGAACGCCTGCCATCGCTCATCGGAGGCGTGGGTACGCAAGGCGACTGTGTCGACCAGCCCGCAGACGATCGGGGCCAGGGCGGATGCGTACGCCAACTCCCTGGACTTCCAGTTCCTGGCCTGCTCGGGCGCCCAGACGGAGAACATCCTGCCCTGGTTCTCTGCGACCGGAAAAGTGCCGGTGAACGGCTTTGGCGAGAATGGTCGCTTTGGGAAGTACCGGGAGGATTCGCAGATCGATCGGGGTTTTCTCGACGAGAATACGACGCTCGTAACGCTCACGATCGCAGGAAACGACACCCGGTTCTCCGAGGTGATCAAGGCGTGCGTGGCATTCGCGGACTGTTCACTTTCGGTTTTGGCTGACCTGAAGGACACAATCAAGCTGCCTGACCGGGAGACGGAACTTATCAACGGGCCAGTCGCCGATTCGATCTCGACGGTACTCGACCAGATCTCGTTGAAGGCCCCCAATGCTCAGATTCTGATCCAGGGCTACCCGAAGCTGTTCGAAACACAATCCGTCTGCTTGACAGTGGCTGCAACCCAACGGCCGTGGCTCAATGCGATGACGGACCTCCTGGACACGACCCTCATCGCTGCGAAAGATGACTTCAACGAGGCGAAAGGCAGCGAAGTCGTAATTTATGGCAACCCCGTCGCAACCTTCACGAATCACGAACTCTGCAGTGAATTGAACAGCCCCTCCGACCCGAGCGCAATAAATGCCCTGCTCAATGAGGCCACACCCGGCGACCACTCGCTGTTCACGATCCCATTTCCTGGCCCGGATGGCTCCCTGGTGTTGCCGTCGCAGCAGGCTGTGCACCCCAATGTGAGAGGGCAGGGTTATTACGCGGACTCGATGAATGCGGCGTTATCGGGAAAGTACCCGGATTGAAGCGAACGAATTTGGGCAACGAGAGAAGTGTGCCCGGCGGCCCACATCGGTATTCGACCGTACTCGGAGTGGGTCTGGCACTTCTCGCTCTGTGCCTTGCCGGTTGCAGCCAGCCTGGATTGCCTAGGGACCTTCACTCGCCAGACATTGAGCGACGGCGGGCAGCCGCCGCAACAGAAGTGCTCGATGCGACAACGTTTGCAGGAACACCACCATTCGTATCGACATCCAGTCGAACAGTCGACACATGTGGGGTGCAGGGCGGTGCTCATCAGCTCAGCTTCTTCGGCGACGACCGGCACGAGACGGTCTGTGTGATTTCGACGGCATGGCTTCTCTCTCTGCCACACATAACGGACCCGATCGTTGCCGCTGCGGCTACAGAAGGTCTTCTCGCGAGCCAGCACATCCCAACCGATGGTTCGCTACAGGATCAGCCCGGGCTATCGGCCATACTCGGGGGCGAGGCGGTGGGCGTCAGCAACAGTGATTCGACGAGCAGCAATCGCGTCGAGCTGGGTGACGCGTCACGGCTCGGTGTCACTCGCACACTTCGGGCAGTGCCACGGCGCCCGTACGGCACTGTGATCTCCGACGTGGGGTCATTGTCGGAAGATTCTGCGCGCGAGGTGCTCGCTTCGGGCTCACGCTTCTACGTTCTCGTGGAGTTGAGTCGGCAGTACTACTCGATCTGGGAGTAGCGGACCGGCCAACCCTTAAAAATGAGGAAACGTCGATCGTCAAGTATGCTTGAATGATGAATTCTCACAGAATAGGTGCCGGTATCCGCGCGATGCTCGGCATCGTGTTCTTCAGCGTGGTGGCCGGTGTGTTGGTGACCTCGATGGTGGCTCCCGTGATCGCAGTGGCCGGCCAGGGGGCGAATGCGACGATCTCGGTCTTCGAGAACCTGCCCGACTACATCAAGCCCGATGTGCTCTCGCAGACGTCGAGCATCTACGCGAAGAACAGCGATGGCTCCGACGTACTGCTCGCCTCGTTCTTCGAACAGAATCGCCAGGTGGTGGGCTGGAACGACATCTCACAGAACGTCAAAGACGCCGTCGTGTCGACCGAAGACCCGCGATTCTACGAACACGGTGCGCTCGACCTGCAGTCGACGACGCGGGCCCTGCTGGGCAACTTCTTCAGGAAGGGCATCGCGAGCGGGGCATCCACCATCTCGCAGCAGTATGTCAAGAACATCCTGTCGCAGCGAGCCGAGGCGATCGCAGACCCTGTCGAGCGACAGAAGGCCTATGACGAGGCGACCGCCCAGACCCCGAACCGCAAACTGAGGGAGGCGAAGCTCGCCATCGGCTTGGAGAGGACCTACTCTAAAGACGACATTCTGCTCGGCTACCTGAATATCGCGCTGTTCGGTGGTCGAATCTACGGAATCCAGGCGGCCGCACGGTACTACTTCGGCGTCGACGCGGGGGCACTCAGTGTGGCGCAGGCCGCCAGCCTGGTTGCGATCGTCAACGAGCCGGAAGGCCTCCGGCTCGACATCGACGCAGAGCACACCGAGAACAATCGGCTCAGGCGAGACAAAGACGTGCTTCCGTCGATGCTGAAGGCCCACGCGATCACCCAGCAGCAGTTCGACGAGGCCGTGGCGACACCGATCGAGACGCACATCACCCCTCCGTCGACCGGGTGCCAGACCGCGGCAGAGGGTGCAGGCTTCTTCTGCGACTACGTGAAGAAGATCATCGAACAGGACCCGGTCTTCGGGGACTCGCCCGAAGCCAGGGCGCACAAGCTGAAGACGGGCGGGTACAAGATCTACACGACGCTCGATCTTGCCCTGCAGAAACAGGCAGATTCGACGACCAAGTACTTCATTCCGTACAGCGGCAACAGCCTCGATCTCGGCAGTTCGCTCGTCACCGTGGAGCCCGGCACCGGCCGGATCACCTCGATGGCACAGAACAAGAACTTCAGCGAAGTGCCCGACGCCGGGCCGGATTCGACGTCGATCAACTTCGCAACCGACGTCGATTTCGGCGGTTCCACAGGCTTCCCCGTGGGTTCGACCTACAAGCTGTTCACCCTCATCAACTGGCTGCAGTCGGGGCACTCGCTCGGTGACATCGTCAACGGGGCGAACAACCAGAACTTTCCCTTGTCGAAATTCACGAACTCGTGCACGGGAGGGTACGGAGGGGGTACCTACAAAGTCGGAAACGATGCGGGAGAGGCCGGTGGCCGCGCGAGTGTTCTGACCCAGTTCGAAGAATCCGTGAACAATGCCTTCATTGCGATGGCCCAGCAACTCGACCAGTGCGAGACCCGCAACATCGCCAAGGCGCTCGGCGTGCACCGGGCAGACGGGAACGAGCTCGGGATGAACATCGCCGACGTGCTCGGCTCCAATGAGATTGCTCCGCTCACCATGGCCGCGGCCTACGCCGGCGTGGTCAACAAGGGGGTCTACTGCAACCCCGTCGCCATAGCGAGCATCAGCGATTCAGCGGGCGCAGCCGTCGAGGTCCCGAAGTCCACGTGTGCCCAGGTCATCGACGCCGATGTCGCCGTTGCTGCGACGTACGCGATGAAAGGGGTCATCGACAATGGAACGGCGACCAGAGCCGACCCGGGAGATGGAACCCCCCACTTCGGCAAGACAGGAACGGCAACGAACGAAGAGCACGTCTGGCTCGTGGGTGGCACCTCAAAACTGGTCACATCGGCCTGGACCGGCAATATCGACGGGCACGTATCGATCAGGCGCTCGACAATCGACGGGCCGGGGAGTGGGCCTGTCGGCAGTGGAATCTCGCGACTGTTGATGTGGAGACAGTTCTATGGCGATCTGGCCGACGGCTACGGCGGAGACTCGTTCCCTGCGCCCTCCCGCAGTCTCACCTACGGTGCAACCTCGATCGTGCCAGAGGTGTCTGGCCTGTCACCTGACGATGCCAGCCGCCGGCTGAGCGATGCCGGATTCGAAGTGGTCGATGGAGGCCAGATCGATTCCGACAAGCCAGTGGGCCAGGTCGTGAGGTCAGACCCACCCTCCGGTGCCGGGGTCACCCGCGGGTCGAACGTGAGCATCTTCACCAGCAATGGCAGGCTCATCGTGACCCCGAAACCGAGCCCGCCGCCGGCACCTGGGTCTCCAACACCGGCGTCTCCAGCGCCGACAGGCTAGCGAGCCGCGAAAACGCTGGGAAGAAGCCGCTTTTCTGACCGATCGTGCAGAAGCTGACCGAGCGGTCAGCTAGCATTGTCGGGTGACCAACTCTCCCACTCATCGCGGCGATCCCGCCGAGGAGTTGCGCGCGGTTGCGCTCCGTCTGTTCGTGGAGACGAGTTACTCCGGGGCGTCCCTCCAGCAGATCGCCGATGCGGCCGGCTACGCCAAGTCGAGCGTGCTGTATCACTTCGCCTCCAAGGAGGCTCTGCTCGAAGCCGTGCTGGCGCCGGCAGTGGAGAAGATCGGTGTTCTGCTCGAGACCTCGCTGGGCAGGATCGCCGATGAGCAGCAACGGCAGGCCTTCGTCGAAGAGTTCATCGACTATCTCCTCGAGTACCGGTTCGAGGCGCACATCATCATCAACCAGGGCCAGTCGCTCGCGGGCATCCCTGTCGTGGATGATGCCCGTCGGTACATCACGCGCCTCAGCGATGCGTTCATGTCGGAACTCCCCACCACTGCCCAGCGAGTGAGGCTCGGTGTCGCCCTGGCGGGTGCCGCCTATGTTCTCGCTACTTCTGCATCCGAGCGTGACGCTGTCGCGCTCGAACCGCTCGACGAGGTCAGAGAAGCCCTCATCGCCGTGGTCTCCGAATTGCTTGTCCCTCTCGCAAGCGACCTCTCCCTCACCTAGGAGCCACAGCAATGGCAACGCTTCTCTACGCCATCGGGCGTTTTTCGTACAGGCACTCCTGGCAGATCGTCGTCGGGTGGTTCCTCATCCTCGCGGCTGTGCTCGGCGGCGGCATCGCGCTCGGCGGTTCCACGTCGGAGACCTTCACGATTCCCGGCACCGAGTCCCAGCAGACGATCGACAAGCTCGCAGCGGTCTTTCCCGCGGCTGCCGGTGCCAGCGCGCAGGTCGTCTTCCAGGTACCAGAGGGCCAGAGCGTCACCGACCCTGCAGACCAGACGGCGATCACAGCGGTCACGGATGCGATCGCCAAGATTCCCCACGTCACCTCGGTGATCACGCCCTACTCCGAGTACGCGGCGAACGCTATCGCGCCCGACAAGACGATCGCCTACGCCACCGTGCAGTTCGACGGGCCGACCTCGTCGATCTCCGACAACACGGTCAACGAGGTCATCGCCACGCGAAGTCTGGCGAGCGAAGCCGGTGTGCGGGTTGAGTTCGGCGGCGACATCTTCCAACAGACGGGCGCTGCTGTCAGCCCCTCGGAGGGACTCGGGGTGCTCTTCGCGGCCATCGTGCTGTTCTTCACCTTCGGTTCACTGCTCGCTGCCGGTCTTCCGCTCATCTCGGCACTTCTCGGCGTGGGCATCTCCGTCGGCGCAGTCATCGCCGTGTCGGCATTCGCCACGGTGTCGAGCACAGCGCCACTGCTCGCGGTGATGATCGGGCTTGCCGTCGGCATCGACTACGCCCTGTTCATCCTCTCGCGCCATCGAACGCAGCTCGCCCAGGGGATGGAAGTCGAGGAGTCAGCCGCGCAGTCGGTGGCGACGGCGGGCAGCGCGGTCGTCTTCGCAGGAACCACAGTCATCATCGCGTTGCTCGGCCTCCTCGTTGTGGGCATTCCGTTCCTCAGTGTCATGGGTGTTGCCGCTGCGGTTGCGGTCTTCCTCTCGGTCTGCATTGCGGCGACCCTTCTCCCGGCCATCATGGGCATGGCCAAGCTCCGGCTGAAGCCGAAGAGGGGCTCGCGGGTCGAGCGTCGCGCCATCGCAGCGCTCGAGCACGAAGACGACGGTCGATCTGGGCACGAAACCGGCTCTGAAGGCCGTGCCGCGACAGGAGCCACCGCGATTCCAGCGCTCGAGTCGCCAGGCGCCGGAGCCAAACCCGCCAGCGGAGGCCGACAGGCCAAACGGGACGCCAAAGCGGCACTCAATAGCGCCAAGCCGGTGAGCCGGTCGATGGGCGCCCGCTGGGTCGGCATCGTGATGAAGGCACCGATCGTCTTCATCATCGCCGTGGTCGGCCTCGTCGGAGTGGCCGCCATCCCCGCGTTCAGCCTCGACCTCAACCTGCCGAACTCCGGCCAGCAAGCCGCCGACACCACGAACCGCCAGGCATACGACCTGATCGCAAAGGGTTTCGGCCCCGGCTACAACGGGCCCCTCATCGTCGTCGCCGACATCACACAGTCGACCGACATCAAGGGCGTGCTCACCAAGATCGGCGACGAGCTCAGAACAGCGAACGGCGTCGTCTACGTCAGCCAGGGCATCCCTGACTCAACGCTCGACACGGCGATCTTCCGGGTTATTCCCGACCAGGCCCCCGACTCCCCGGAGACGAAGGTCGTGGTTCAAGATATTCGCAACCTGAACTCCACACTGCAGAAAGACCTGAACGTCTCCATCGCCGTCACCGGTCAGACTGCGGTGGCGATCGACATCTCGAACCTGCTCGCTGCGGCGCTTCTTCCGTTCGGAATTCTGGTCGTCGGTCTTTCGATCGTGCTGTTGGCGATGGTCTTCCGTTCGCTCGCGGTTCCCCTCAGCGCAGCGGCAGGCTTCCTCCTGTCAGTCGGTGCGAGCTTCGGGGTGTCAGTGGCGGTCTTCCAATGGGGCTGGGGAGCAAACCTGCTCAATGTGCATACGACAGGCCCTCTGCTCAGCTTCTTACCCATCCTCATGATGGCCATCCTCTTCGGCCTCGCCATGGACTACCAGGTGTTCCTGGTCTCCGGCATGCGCGAAGAGTACGTCAAGACGGGGGATGCCCGGCGATCCGTTCGCGTCGGCTTCGTGCACGGCGCGCGCGTCGTCACCGCTGCCGCCCTCATCATGTTCTTCGTCTTCTTCGCCTTCGTTCCCGAAGGGACCGGGGCGATCAAACAGATCGCGCTCGCGCTCGCCGTGGGAGTCTTTGTCGACGCCTTCCTGGTGCGCATGACGCTGGTGCCCGCCGTGATGACACTGCTCGGTGATTCGGCGTGGAAGCTGCCGAAGGGCATCGCGCGACTGCTTCCGAACGTGGATGTCGAGGGCGAAGGCCTGCGCGACCACATAGCCAGCCGCGAGTGGGCGGCTCCGCACACCGATGACGCCATCACGGCCGAGAACCTGCGGATCGACGGTGTTGAACGACCGATCACGGTCTCTGTGCCCAGCGGCAGCACGCTTGTGGTGCTGGGCGACACGATTTCGCGCCGTCTCTTCGGTGCCACCCTCGCTGGGCGCATCAAGCCGCTTTCGGGCGAGGTTCAGGTGCTCCAGTACACATTGCCCTCCGAATCGGGAGCGGTGAGTCGCCGGGTGTCACTGGTAGACCTCTCGTCGACCCGGCCCGACGCCGAGACCACCGTCAGTTCCGCTTTGCGGGAACGGCTCAGCATCGCCAGGCCCTGGTACCGGCCATTCGTATCAGCTGACGCGATCGACGACCGCATCGACGCGATCAACCGGGCCCTGCGCACGGTCGGTTCGGAGCGCCAGATCGGTGGCTCCACAGCACTGGGCGAGCTGACACCGCTCGGATCATCCCTCGTTCTCACCTCGCTCGGCCTTGCCGACGGTTCAGGCGTTCTCGTCGTCGACGCGGGTGACACCGGGTCACCCATCGACGATGCGAGAGAGTTCCTCGACGCACTCACGGCGCTCGTGCCGGTGGGGCAGACGCTCGTGCTCGGGCTGCCGACCGCCGCGGCCTCACCCGCGAGCGCGACCCTCGAGCACCATGCCGAACACCCGGCCCACGCCGACCCGGCCAGCGCCGACGCGCGCCCGGTCGTTGTTCTTCACCTGTTACAGCCTGCCCAGCAGGAAGGATCACTCCGATGACGTCACACTCGTCACCCACCGGCACGCCGAAAGCGCCCGCGGTCGGTTCGCACGAGTCGCCAGCCCGCCAGTATCGCCGCAGGCGTGCCTGGTGGTTCGCGATCGCGGCCCTGGCCGTGATCGCCATCCCGCTGGCGGCGAACGGGCTGTTCTCGAGCGCCTTCTCGAACGTGGCAGACAACCTGAGCAAGGTTCCCGCCGCCGTGGTCAACAATGACAAGCTCATCACCACGACCGCAGCCGACGGCACCCAGTCGACGGTCTACGCCGGCCGAGGGCTCGTCACCGAACTCACTGGCCCCTCGTCGACCGGCTTCGACTGGAACGTCACGAACTCGGCCGATGCCGCCAAGGGTCTCGCCGACGGCACCTATTTCGCCGTACTCACCATCCCCGAGAACTTCTCCCAGCAGATCAGCACGCAGGGCACCCCGAACCCGGTTCAGGGCTCCATCGACATCGCCACCGACAACTCGCACGGCTACCTCGCCGGCGTGGTTGCGAGCACAGTCGCGTCCGCGATCAAAGCAGGCTTCGGCCAGACGATCACCACGCAGGTGATGAGCGGAGTGCTCAGCAGCTTCGGCACGATCGGTACCCAGCTCACGACCGCCGCCGATGGCGCAGGCAAGGTCGCGAGCGGGCAGTCGTCGCTGACCGACGGCCTGAACCAGCTCGCCTCCGGTGCGTCGAGTTCGGCTACCGGTGCCGCTACGCTCAGCTCGGGTGTCACGGCCTACACCGACGGCGTCGACTCGCTCGCCGGGGGTATCTCCTCGCTGAACTCGAGCGCCGGCGGGCTCTCCCAGCTCTCGGACGGCGTCGCGAGCTACACCCAGGGGGTGAGCAGCCTCTCGAAGGGTGCCGCCGACCTCGAGCCGGGCATCCAGGCACTTGTCGCAACGTCGACGCTGCCCGATGAACAGAAACAGAAGATCCTCCTGGGTTATCTGGGGCTCGCCGGCGGCCTCAGCCAGGCTTCCGCGAGCGGCACGACGCTCTCGCAGAAGACGACCTCAGGTCTGGATGCCCTGCAATCCGGCATCGGCCAGCTCGCGTCGGGGGCGTCGAAGCTGTCGGCCGGCTCGGCAGGGTTGAGCTCGGGAACCGCGGCGCTCGCCGATGGGCTCGGAGCACTTGCCACGGGCGTGCAACAGTCAGCGGACGGCTCGGCACAGCTCGTCACTGGCTCGACCCAGCTGCAGACGGGGCTCCAGAGCGGCGCAGATGCGCTGGCCAAGAACACGGCAGCTGACCCTGCCGCTGCGGCGGCGGTCGCGGCCGACCCCATCGCGGTGAACGTCAGCGTGCAGCACGGCGGCGGTGGCATCGCATCGGTGATCGCCATTCTGGTCATCCCGGCGGGGCTCTGGATCGGCGCACTGGCGGTGTTCCTCTTTCTGCGGCCGCTGAGTTCGGCGGTGCTCGCGAGCTCGGCCTCGACGGCGAGGCTCGTGTCGCGCATGTTCGGCCGGGCATCCGCTCTGGCAGTCGCGCAGGTCGTGCTCGTCGTGGCGTATCTGCACCTCAGCCTGGGTGCGGGGTGGGGCTCGCTGCCGGCGACCTTCGGGTTCTCGCTTCTCGTCGCGCTGGCGTTCACGGCCTTCCACCAGCTGCTGACGACGGCGTTCGGGCGGGTCGGGTCGATCATCTCGCTGATTCTGTTCGCGGTGCAGTTCGCCTCGACGGCTGGTGTGTATCCGGCGCAGATTCTGAGCGGGCCATTCCAGTTCATCAGCACGATCTCACCTCTCAGCTACGCCGTCTCGGGAATCCAGGGGATCCTCACGGGCGGTGCTGCAGGGCCGATCTGGTCGAGCGTCGTTGTGCTCGCACTGATGCTGCTGGTCAGCCTGGTGCTGGCCGGCGCCGCGCTCGCGAGAAGGCGCAGCCCCGTTCGCACAGGCTGGTTGCTGGTGGGGGCCAGGGGTCGGCGGTCGAACCCGGGCGTACACGGCGACATCGACACGGACACAGGCACGGATGACAGTGGCGACGCCCCTGCGGCCGTCACCCATTCGCCGCGGGCCGGGTTGCCGAAGCCGGGCCTTGCGACCTGACGTTCTCTGTCACTGGAATTTCGGAGGGTAGTTCCGGCTGGGTAGTTCCGTCTGAGCAGATCTGGGCAGGAATCTCGCGGCAGGTGGATGTGTGCGGGAACACGTGTACAGGAAAATCTGTGCAGGACTAGTGCACTTCTGCCCAGTCTCGTGTAACGTAGGCAAGTCGGCTCTTGACACCGCGCGTCGTGCGCGGATGGGTTTGTAAGTCAGGTGGGCCGGTTTCTCGTTTTCGTGTGAATGGACGCACGCGGAGGCTCGAACAATCACGTATGTGAAACGGCCCCGGCCAAAGACTGCCCGGGTTCAGCAAAAGTCAATCGCAAATGTATTGACCGCTTTGCCATGCAAATGAAAAAACCCGGAAAGAACCATGCCCGATTACTCAAAGAAGCCCGCCACAGGCGGCAACAAGTACTCCAAGAGCCCCAGCACAGGCGGCTCATCTGCTGGTGCACGCAGCGCCGGCCACAGAGGCTACAAGCCTGCCGAAGCAGGAGCCCCGAAGAAGGCCCGCTGGAACGCAGACGAGCGCGCCACACGCGGAGCCGCTCCCACCAACCGTGGTGAGCGCCCCAACTGGGAGCCGCGCGCGGCGACCCCCACCCGCGAGAGCAACTACAGCGACCGTGGTGCCCGTTCGGAGCGCCCGTCGTACGGCGACCGCGGAGCATCAACCGGCCGTCCGTCGTACGGTGACCGTGGAGCATCCACCGGTCGCCCCTCCTACGGTGACCGCAACTCTTCGGGAGCAGGCCGCTCCGAGCGTCCCTCCTACGGTGACCGCCCGGCGCGCAGCAACGACCGCCCGTCGTACGGCGACCGCAACTCCAGCTCCGACCGTGGAGCTTCGACGGGTCGCCCGTCGTACGGTGACCGTGGAGCATCCACCGGTCGCCCCTCCTACGGTGACCGCAACGCTTCCGGCGCTGGCCGTTCAGAGCGACCCTCCTACGGCGACCGCAACTCCAGCTCCGACCGTGGAGCTTCGACGGGTCGCCCGTCGTACGGTGACCGTGGAGCATCCACCGGTCGCCCCTCCTACGGTGACCGCCCCGAGCGCACCTCGAGCGAGCGCCCCTCTTACGGTGACCGCGGAGCCGCTCGCACCGAGCGCCCTTCGTACGGTGACCGCCCGGCTCGCACCTCGAGCGACCGCCCGTCATACGGCGACCGCCCCCCACGCACCGAGCGTCCCAGCTACGGTGACCGCCCGGCTCGCACCGAGCGTCCCAGCTACGGTGACCGCCCTGAGCGCACCTCCAGTGACCGCCCGTCGTACGGTGACCGCGGAGCCGCTCGCACCGAGCGTCCCTCGTACGGTGACCGCCCGGCCCGCACCTCGAGCGACCGCCCCGCGCGCTCGTTCGATGACCGCCGCGACTCCAACACCGACCGCGCCAGCCGTGGCAGCGACTTCTACCCGAAGCGCGAGAACAACGGCTACAGCGACGGTGCAGGCACCGCAGCAGCAGGCCGATTCGGTGCGCAGGATGATGTTGTCCTCGAGCGTCTCGAAGCCGAAGTGACCACCGCATCCGACGTCGTCGACAAGACGTTCGGCGACCTCGGCCTGGGTGACAACATCACCCGCCAGCTCGCTGCAATGGGTGCCCCGAGCCCGTTCCCGATCCAGGCGGCGACCATCCCCGACGTTCTCGCCGGCAAGGACGTTCTCGGTCGCGGCAAGACCGGCTCCGGCAAGACGATCGCCTTCGGCGCTCCTCTCGTCGAGCGCCTCATGGAGAACGACGGAGCCAAGGGTCGCAAGCCCGGCCGCCTCCCTCGCGCCCTGATTCTCGCCCCGACGCGTGAGCTCGCGATGCAGATCGACCGCACCGTGCAGCCCATCGCCCGCTCGGTCGGCCTGTTCACCACGCCGATCTTCGGTGGGGTGCCGCAGTACAAGCAGGTCTCAGCCCTGCAGCGCGGAACCGACATCATCATCGCGACCCCCGGCCGCCTCGAAGACCTCGTCGAGCAGGGTCGACTCGACCTCTCGCAGGTCAAGATCGTCGTTCTCGACGAGGCAGACCACATGTGCGACCTCGGGTTCCTCGAGCCCGTGCAGCGCATCCTGCGCCTGACCTCGCCGAAGAGCCAGAAACTGCTCTTCTCCGCGACCCTCGACAAGGGCGTCGCCCAGCTCGTCAATGAGTTCCTCGTCGAGCCGGCCGTGCACGAAGTCGCTGGTGAAGACCAGGCTTCTTCGACGATCGACCACCGCGTTCTGCTCATCGAGCAGCGCGACAAGCGTGCGATCATCGAGCAGCTCGCCTCCGGTGAGGGTAAGACGCTGATCTTCGCCCGCACCCGTGCGTTCGCAGAGGAGCTCGCCGACCAGCTCGACGGTGCCGGCATTCCGTCGACGTCGTTGCACGGTGACCTCAACCAGGCCCGCCGTACGCGCAACCTCCAGCTGCTCACGAGTGGCCGGGTCAACGTGCTCGTAGCGACCGATGTCGCGGCACGTGGCATCCATGTCGACGACATCAACCTGGTCATCCAGGCCGACGCCCCCGACGAGTACAAGACCTACCTGCACCGCTCGGGCCGTACGGGCCGCGCCGGCAAGCAGGGCACGGTCGTGACGCTCATTTCGAAGTCACGTCGCCGCCGCATGGACGAACTGCTCGGCCGCGCCGACATCGAGGCCACGATGGTGCCCGCCGCTCCCGGCGACCGCCTCATCGACGACCTGCAGAGCGCCGGCGTGTAGCCGTAGCTGCCCAACCGAACTGACGCGACGCGCCCCTCCCCACCAACGGGAGGGGCGCGTCGCGTCTTTGTGTCACGGGGGCTCTGAGTGGCGCGCGCCCCCGCTTCTTCCGCACCTGAGACGACTTGGGTGCGCGAAAACGTCCCTTCGTGGGTTCATTTGGGGACGTTTCGCCGCACCGAAGGGCTGGCGGGGGAAGGACGTGGGCGCGCGGGCCGGGTTCAGCTGGGCGCTCGGCCCGACGCGGCGGCGCGGCGGGATGCGCGGTGGCTGATGATCCTGCCCTCGATGAAACCGGTCGGCACGAGCAGGAGCAGGCCCCAGACGCCGACGCCCGGCACGGTGACGGCGAGAACGAACGCGATGACCATCGTGATCGACGGGACGACGGCCCCGACCAGGCTCAGGGTGCCGCGCACGCTCTCGAGCTGCAGCTCGGGGGTGCGCACGATCAGCACCTGCTGGGCGAGGCCCGACAGGCTCGTCACGAGCATCGTGCCGATGTAGAGGCCCGAAGTGAGCGGGCTCGTGGCCGCGTTGCCCTGGCCGAGCAGCTCTGTCGGAAAGGGCAGGAACACGATGGTCAGCAACCACAGGAAGTTCAGCCACACCAGGGGGATCGTGTATCCGTCGATCGACCGGTACAGCTGGTGATGGATCAGCCAGAACCGCGCGATCACCGCGAAGCTCAGAACGAAGAGAAAAAGCTGTTGCGAGTTCTCCTGCAGGAACTCCGCCGGGGTGGCAGAGCCGAGGTTGCCTGCCGAATCGGCGAGCGGCAGGATGAGCAGCGTCACCGCGATCGCAATGACGGCATCGCTCAGATTGACGAGCCGGTCGTATCCGCGTCTGATCACCATGAACGCCATTATCGCCCTCGATCGGTGAAATCGCCGGCAGCCCGCTGACGATCGCCGGCACAGGATCGGTGGTGGGTCACCGCTGGGCACCGCTAGCGTGGAAGCAGTGGCGCATGCTGCCCGCACCGCCCAGCCACACTCCCCGCGAGCCAGAAAGCGAAGGCACCATGTCACGGCAGTTCGTCGACCTCAGCCACACGATCACCGAAGGGCTTGTGACCTACCCCGGTCTGCCCGTGCCGACGTTCGAGCCGCACCTCACCCGCGAGGACTCGCGGTCGCACTACGCTCCCGGCACCGAATTCCGCATGGACATCATCCGGATGATCGGCAACACCGGCACGTACCTCGACAGCCCGTTCCACCGCTACGAGGGTGGCGGCGACCTGTCGACGCTTGCGCTCGAGACCCTCGCAGAGCTGCCCGCGGTCGTGTTCCAGTTTCCAGGAGTCGCCGGCACGCCCACCGCCGGCCCGTCGCCCGAAGACCAGTCGGAGCCGGGTTTCGACGGCCGGGGCATCACCGCCGACGCGTTCGGCACTGAAGACCTGCGCGGCACCGCTGTGCTGCTCAGCACCGGGTGGGACGCCCACTTCGCCACTCCCGAATACCTCCTGGGTGCCCCGTACCTCACCGAAGACGGGGCGCGCACGCTGGTCGAGCGCGGGGTCGCACTCGTCGGCATCGATTCGCTCAACATCGACAACACCGAGGGTACGGGAGCGCGGCCGGCACATTCGCTGCTGCTGGATGCGGGCATCCATGTCGTCGAACACCTCACGAACCTCGGGGGGCTGCCCTTCCGCGGTGCGCGATTCACGGCGGTGCCTCCCAAGGTCGCCGGCTTCGGTACATTCCCGGTTCGAGCCTTCGCCACTGTGGATGCTCGAACGGAGGGTTAGGCTCGAACGTGTGACCCGCGACACCGAAGAAGCCGAGCAGGGCATCTTCGGGCGGCAGGTCCGCTGGGTGACCGTCGGCATGCTCACGCTCATCCTGCTCTCAGCGTTCGAGGCGCTCGCCGTGACCACGGTGATGCCGACGATCAGTGCCGAGCTCGACGGGGCCTCGCTCTACGCCCTCGCCTTCTCCGGCCCGCTCGCAATCGGCGTCGTGGGCATGGTCGTGGCCGGCAACTGGTCTGACCGCGCAGGCTCCAAGCGGGCGCTCTACACCTCGGTTGCGTGCTTCGGCGGTGGGCTGGTGATCGCCGGTCTCGCGTACTCCATGCCGGTACTCGTCATCGGCCGCCTGATCTCAGGCCTGGGTGGGGGCGGCATGACGGTTGCGCTGTTCGTGCTCGTCGCCCGGGTCTTCCCGACGCGGTTGCACCCGAAGGTGTTCGCCGCCTTCGCTGCGGCGTGGGTCGTGCCGTCGCTGGTGGGCCCGCTGATCGGCGGCATCGTCGCACAGACCGTCGGCTGGCGGTGGGTCTTCCTCGGCGTCGTCGTTCTGGTTGTTCTGGCCCTCGCCATGGTGGTGCCGGTGATGGGGCAGTTCCCCACCGTCGTCACCGACGAGCCGTGGAAGGTCTCGCGCATACTCTGGTCGCTCGTGGCGGCCGCTGCAGTGCTCTCCGCGAGCCTTGCTGGCCAGGTGAGTGGGCCTCTCGTGTGGGTTGTCGCTGTCATTGCCGTCGTGGTGGCGATCGTGGCATTGCGACCGCTGCTGCCGCCCGGGGCGCTCCGTGCTGCGGCCGGGCTCCCCACCATCATCGTTCTCCGCGGACTGGTTGCCGGCGCCTACTTCGCGACGGAGACGTACTTGCCGTACTTCTTCACGAGCCAGTACGGGCTCACGCCGGCCGTCGCGGGGCTAGCACTGTCAGTTGCGGGAGTGTCGTGGGCTGGCGCCTCGTGGGCGCAGGGCAAGTACTCGGAGCGCATCAGCGACGTGGCGAGCATCCGGCTCGGAATCGGGTTGGTGCTGCTCGCCGTACTGGCGGTCATCGGATGCTCGGTCTGGGGTCTGCCGCCGGCCATCGCCATTGTCGGCTGGCTCTTCGCCGGTGCGGGCATGGGGGCGATGTACCCGCGGCTGTCGGTGGCGATGCTGCGGCTCTCAACGCCGTCGAACGAGGGGTTCAACTCCTCGGCGCTCTCGATCTCGGACTCGACGGGGGCTGCGATCGCCCTCGCGCTGACGGCAGCCATCTTCGTGTCACTCGGGTTCACCGGGTGCTTCGTGCTGTCGGGTGTGCTCGCGGTGTTCGCCTTGACTCTGGCCGGTCGCGCCAGAAGCTGACGCCTCGGTTGGCTCGAATGCGACACGCCCAAGAGGTCGCAATGTCAGTGGCAAAAGTTATCCTCAGAGCAGGAGCTCGAGGTTATCCACAGGTGGCTTCAGTCGGGCGTGTTTCCGCGGAATTACCTGTGCGCAATGCTTGTTGAATAGGTGTGGAAACTCTACGATTCCTGTGGATAATTACACGCGTGTAACTACTTCATCTAGGGGTCTGTTCAGAAGCTGACAACTAGATGTAGTGTTGAACTCCCGTCACCGGATTTATGAGAAAGGCGCCGATTCCATGGCAATTACGGTCTACACGAAGCCCTCCTGCGTACAGTGCACCGCAACCTATCGCGCCCTCGAGAACAAGGGTCTCGAATTCGAGATCTTCGACGTCTCGGTTGACGAGAAGGCCCTCGCCGCCGTCAAGGAGCTGGGCTACCTCCAGGCTCCCGTCGTCATCACCGACGACGACCACTGGTCGGGCTTCCGCCCCGACAAGATCGCTGAACTGGCTGCTCGCGTAGCCTGAACAAATGAGGCGCCTGCCCCTGCCAGGCGCCGGGGATCCCAGAGAGGCCGTTGAGCGATGACGAACCTCGTCTATTTCTCCAGCGTCTCAGGAAACACTCACCGGTTCATCGAGCGGCTGGGGAAACCCGCTCACCGAATCCCGATCTACGCCAAAGACCCGGCTCTGAGCGTCGATGAGCCTTACGTTCTCGTGCTGCCGACCTATGGCGGCGGGTCAACCGGGGGAGCAGTACCCAAGCAGGTCATCCACTTTCTCAACGACGCTCACAATCGGTCGCTGATCAGAGGTGTGATCGCTGCCGGCAACACGAACTTCGGTGAGGCGTACGGCCTCGCAGGCGACATCGTTGCACAGAAGTGCAAGGTGCCCGCCCTCTATCGCTTTGAAGTATTCGGTACCCCTGACGACCTCGAGGCCGTCACCACAGGATTGGAAGAATTTTGGAAAGCACACTGATCGAGGCGCCCGCAGCGGTGTCGGCGCTCGACTATCACTCGCTGAACGCGATGCTGAATCTCTACGACGCCGACGGCAAGATTCAGTTCGACAAAGACAAAGAGGCGGCGAAGCAGTACTTCCTGCAGCACGTCAACCAGAACACCGTCTTCTTCCACAACCTGAAGGAGCGTCTGGACTACCTGGTCGAGAAGGAGTACTACGAGCAGGCAGTGCTCGACCAGTACTCGTTCGAGTTCATCCAGAAGCTCAACGACCTCGCGTACTCGAAGAAGTTCCGCTTCGAGACCTTCCTCGGGGCGTTCAAGTACTACACCTCGTACACGCTGAAGACGTTCGACGGCAAGCGCTACCTCGAGAGATTCGAAGACCGCGTCGTGATGACAGCCCTCGGTCTGGCCGACGGCGATGAGGCCCTCGCGATCAACCTCGTCGAAGAGATCATCGGCGGTCGCTTCCAGCCCGCAACGCCGACCTTCCTCAACACTGGCAAGGCCCAGCGCGGAGAGCTCGTATCCTGCTTCCTTCTGCGCATCGAAGACAACATGGAATCGATCTCCCGGGCGATCAACTCCTCGCTGCAGTTGTCCAAGCGCGGCGGCGGGGTCGCGCTGCTGCTGTCGAACATCCGTGAAGCCGGAGCCCCGATCAAGCAGATCGAGAACCAGTCGTCGGGCATCATTCCCGTGATGAAGCTGCTCGAAGACTCCTTCAGCTACGCCAACCAGCTCGGTGCCCGCCAGGGTGCAGGTGCTGTGTACCTCTCGGCACACCACCCCGACATCCTGCGCTTCCTCGACACCAAGCGTGAGAACGCTGACGAGAAGATCCGCATCAAGACGCTGTCGCTCGGCGTCGTCGTGCCCGACATCACCTTCGAGCTCGCGAAGAACGACGAAGACATGTACCTCTTCTCGCCGTACGACGTCGAGCGCGTCTACGGTGTGCCGTTCGGCGACATCTCGGTGACCGAGAAGTACCGCGAGATGGTCGATGACCCGCGCATCCGCAAGTCGAAGATCAAGGCGCGGGAGTTCTTCCAGACCCTCGCCGAGATCCAGTTCGAGTCGGGCTACCCGTACATCATGTACGAAGACACCGTCAACAAGGCGAACCCCATCAAGGGTCGCATCAACATGTCGAACCTCTGCTCTGAGATCCTGCAGGTCAACACCCCGACGAGCTACAACGAAGACCTTTCGTACGACCACATCGGCAAAGACATCTCGTGCAACCTCGGCTCACTGAATATTGCGCGCACGATGGATTCGCCCGACTTCGGCCTCACGGTCGAGACGGCCATCCGCGGTCTCACCTCGGTTTCGAACCAGAGCCACATCTCGTCAGTGCGCTCGATCGAGTCGGGCAACGACCGCTCGCACGCCATCGGTCTCGGCCAGATGAACCTGCACGGGTACCTCGCTCGTGAACGTGTCTTCTACGGCAGCGAAGAGGGCATCGACTTCACCAACATCTACTTCTACACCGTGCTGTTCCACGCGTTGCGTGCTTCGAACCGCATCGCGATCGAGCGCGGTGAGGTCTTCGACGGTTTCGCCGACTCGACGTACGCGTCGGGTGAGTTCTTCGACAAGTACACCTCAGCGGTCTGGGCTCCGGCCACGGTGAAGGTCGCGTCGCTCTTTGACAACGCTTCGATCCACATTCCGACGCAGGCCGACTGGGAAGAGCTGAAGACGTCGGTGCAGGCCCACGGTATCTACAACCAGAACCTGCAGGCGGTGCCCCCGACCGGCTCGATCTCCTACATCAACAACTCGACGGCCTCGATTCACCCGATCGCGTCGAAGATCGAGATCCGCAAAGAGGGCAAGATCGGTCGCGTCTACTACCCTGCTGCGTTCCTGACGAACGATAACCTCGAGTACTACCAGGACGCGTACGAGATCGGCTACGAGAAGGTCATCGACACGTATGCCGCTGCGACCCAGCACGTCGACCAGGGCCTCTCCCTGACCCTGTTCTTCAAAGACACCGCGACGACCCGCGACATCAACCGCGCACAGATCTATGCGTGGAAGAAGGGCATCAAGACGATCTACTACATTCGTCTGCGCCAGATGGCTCTCGAGGGCACCGAGGTCGAGGGCTGCGTCAGTTGTGCTTTGTAACGGATCGCGAGCGATCCGTTCACTGTGCCCGGTGACATGTCCAATGACCGATTCCCCTTTCAACCGCAAGTAGAAGAGAAGAAGAGAACGTGGCTGAGAAGCTCAGACTTGCCAACAATGTGCAGGCCATCAACTGGAACAGAATCCAAGACGACAAAGACGTCGAGGTGTGGAACAGGCTCGTCAACAACTTCTGGTTGCCCGAGAAGGTGCCGCTCTCGAACGATGTGCAGTCGTGGAACACCCTGACTCCCGCCGAACAGCAGCTGACGATGCGTGTGTTCACAGGGCTGACGCTGCTCGACACAATCCAGGGCACTGTCGGTGCGGTCAGCCTCATTCCTGACGCGATCACGCCGCACGAAGAAGCGGTGTACACGAACATCGCCTTCATGGAGTCGGTGCATGCGAAGTCGTACTCGTCGATCTTCTCGACGCTGTCGAACACCAAAGACATCGACGAGGCGTTCCGCTGGTCGACCGAGAACCCGAACCTTCAGAAGAAGGCCGACATCGTTCTCGACGACTATCGCGGCAATGACCCGTTGAAGCGCAAGGTCGCGTCGACCCTGCTCGAGTCGTTCCTCTTCTACTCGGGGTTCTACCTGCCGATGTACTGGTCGTCCCGCGCGAAGCTGACGAACACAGCAGACCTGATCCGCCTCATCATTCGGGACGAAGCGGTGCACGGCTACTACATCGGCTACAAGTTCCAGCGTGGGCTCGAGCGGGTCGACCAGGCGAAGCGCGACGAGATCAAGGACTTCACGTTCTCTCTCGTCTACGACCTCTACGAGAACGAGGCGCAGTACACTCAAGATCTCTATGACGAGGTCGGTCTGACCGAAGACGTCAAGAAGTTCCTGCACTACAACGCCAACAAGGCCCTCATGAACCTCGGTTACGAGCCGATGTTCCCGAAGAGCGTCACCGATGTGAACCCGGCCATCCTCTCGGCCCTCTCGCCGAATGCTGACGAGAACCACGACTTCTTCTCGGGCAGTGGTTCGTCGTACGTCATCGGCAAGGCCGTCAACACCGAAGACGAGGACTGGGACTTCTAGGTTCTGTCGGGCGCGATCCTTACGTCGTTTCGGGGGATTTCGAGTCTGCTGCGCCGAATTGACTCGCTTCGCCAGCCACATTTCGGCATGGCGGCATCACAGCGGTTTCACGAAAGAACGGACTGCCAGACCCGCGAGAGTCTGACAGTCCGTTCTTTTGTCTGCTCCCCCGGGGATTCAGGAACGCGAGGAGCGGCGGCGGGAGAGGCCGAAGGTAGCGGCGGCTGAGCCGAGCACGACCACGAGCGCACCGATGAGGAGGGCGACGCCGGGGTTGAACCCGGTGCTCGCAAGCTGGTGACTCGAAACCTTCGAGCTGGTGCCGGTCGTACTGCCCGTGGTTCCCGATGCCCCGGAGCCCCCGGTGCCTGGCGACGGGGTGGCCGAGCTGGTAGGCGTGGGCGTCGAGGTTGAGGTCGGTGTTGACGTCGGAGTGGGCGTGGGTGTCGGTGTGGGTACGGCTACCGTGGCGATGCCCGTGAAGGGCACGTTCTCGATGGCGTTCGGCTGCTCGGGGTCGATGCTGATCTGGTGGCCGACGATGTGCACGTTGCCGCTGAACGTGCCGGCGGCCGTGGGTGCGAATGCCAGGGAGAACGTCGCGGTCTGCCCTGGCCTGTAGGTTGTGCCCACCCCGCCGAACGACGAACCGCTGAGGGTGACGTTCGAAGAAGGATTCCCCGCAGAATCGGTGACAGTGATGTCGTTGTTGTCGAACGCGATCGGAACAACGCCGTCGATGAACAGGCTGACGGTCTGTTCTGTTGAGCCGCCGGCTGCGAGGCTGCCGAACTCGATACTGCCGCCGGCATTCGTTCCAACCGCGAAGTGAACGGGGTCCGTCGCGATCGATCGGCCCACAAAGATGATCGTCAGGGTCTTGGTCGAACCGTCGGTGCGGTCTGTAGCTGTGAGAACGACGGGTTCCGTCACGCTTGTTCCGGCAGCAGGCGCCGTGAAAGCGACATTGAATGCGGCGGTGCTGTTGTGGGGAAGGATCGTTGCGGCGGTGAACCCGATGCTCCCGGCTGTGAACGGTGACGTCAGCGTAGTCAGTGCGGCGGGGTCGATCGTGATGTCGTTGTCGCCCGTGTTCAGGATGGTGAAGGACTGCGTTGTGGTTGTTCCCTGCTTGCGGTATCCGAAATCCGGTATGCCGCCCGAGAGCTTCACATCGAACGGCGTGGCCGTCAGGAATCGCGACTGCGAGACGTGAGACGCATGATATGCCGAATCGTCGAGGGGGGCAGCGGCCGCCGAAAGGGAGCCACCGCCCGCCATCGCCGCTCCGAATGCAATCGAGGCGATCGCGAGACCGAGAGAACGGTTCGCGCGGGGGTGACGGAATGGGCGAGGCATGGGTCCTGCTTTCGGAATGGCGGAGGTCGAGTACTGGTCAGCACCACAAATCATGAATATAACTCACTAAGGCAGTAACTGACAAATATTCACCCAGCGACCACTGACACCCTCGCCACAGTGCGGCAGACTGAAGACATGAGCCCCTCCCTGACGGTCGTCGTCACCCCCGACTCCTTCAAGGGCAGCGCCACTGCCGCGGAGGTTGCCGCTGCGATCGGCGGGGGCTGGAGCGAAGCGCGCCCCGCAGACACCGTGATGCTTCGACCCATGGCTGACGGCGGCGAGGGCACCATCGACGCCTTTGCACTGGCCGCCCCCGGTGCCGTGCGCATCCCGGTGACCGTGACCGGCCCGGACGACAGGCCCGTCGACGCCGAGTGGCTCTGGCTCCCCCCGGCCGACGCCGAACGCCACTCCGAAGGCTCAGCGCGCGGCGGCACCGCCGTCGTCGAACTCGCGAACACCAGCGGCATCACCCTCCTCGGGGAGCTCAGGCCGATGGATGCCCATACCCGTGGCTTCGGCGAGGCCATCTGCGCCGCGCTCGACCACGGCGTCGACCAACTTCTGCTCGCCATCGGTGGTAGCTCCTCCACCGATGGCGGAGTGGGCGCACTCACTGCCCTGGGTGCCCGCTTCCTCGACGCAGCCGGACAGCCCATCGCAGACGGAGCGACAGGCCTCCGCGATCTCCATTCCGTCGACCTGGCCGCCCTTCGAACGCTGCCGCAGGGCGGTGCAGAAGTCATCACCGACGTCACGAATCCACTGATCGGTGATCGTGGCGCGGCCGCCGTCTTCGGGCCGCAGAAGGGTGCAGACGCCGCCACCGTCGCAGACCTCGAAGACGCACTCGTCGTTCTGGAGCGAGTGCTCAGCGTGCCCGGCGCGCATACCCCCGGCGCGGGTGCGGCCGGAGGAACGGGTTTCGGCCTGGCACTGTGGGGAGCGAGCATCCGGCCCGGTGCCGTCGCCGTCGGCGAAGCGATGGGGCTCCCCGCCGAGATCGAGCTCGCCGACGTGGTGATCACGGGTGAAGGTCGTTTCGATGGCCAGTCCGCCGACGGCAAGGTCCCGTCGTACGTACTCGGTCTCGCGCGCGCTGCAGATGCCTTCGCCCTGCTGGTCGCCGGCAGTGTGGATGCTGACCCCGACGATTTCGCAGCGTGGGTGTCGCTCACCGAACTCGCTGGCAGCACGGCGGCAGCGATCGAGAACCCGGTGCCGTTCCTCTGGGCCGCTGGCAGGGCCCTCGCAACCGGCGCGGCCAACCAGACGACTTCGTCCACCGACTAGTCAGGAGACAATGGTGTCGATTCTCATCACGGCGGCGGAGCTGAAGTCGCTCATCGAGTCTGGCCCTGCGCACGCGGGAGAGTCCGCCAGCCGTGCCGCGAACGGCGATGGCAGATCGCTGTCTGGCGGAGAGGTTCGCGTTCTCGACGTTCGCTGGAGCCTGGGCGGCCCTGCGGGAAAGCCGCTCTATCTCGAGGGGCACATTCCCACAGCGGTATATGTCGACCTCGACACCCAACTGTCCAGGCACGGCGAGCCCGCTGACGGCCGGCACCCGCTGCCCACCATCGACGACCTTCAGCGTGCAGCGAGGAGCTGGGGCATCAACCAGGGCGACACCGTCGTCGTCTATGACGACCTGAAGAACCTGTCGTCGGCTCGTGCCTGGTGGCTGCTGCGTGACGCGGGCATCGCCGATGTTCGCCTGCTCGACGGTTCGCTGCGGGCATGGAGCGATGCCGGGTTCGAACTGGAGACGGGGGACGAGCGAGCCCTGCCGGGGAATGTCGAGCTCCGATACGGGACGCTCCGCACCCTGACGATCGACGACGCAGCTTCCCTCGCCCAAACAGGGGTGCTGCTCGACGCGCGCCCCGCCGAGAGGTATCGCGGCGAGGTCGAGCCCATCGACCCCCGTGCTGGGCACATCCCGGGCGCGCTCAGCGCTCCAGCGACCATGAACCTTGATGTCAACGGCCATTTTCTTCCGGCAGGCCAGTTGCGCGCCCACTTCGAGGCGATCGGGGTGCGGGCGGATGCCCCGGTCGGCGTCTACTGCGGCTCGGGTGTCACGGCTGCAGCCGACGCGGTCGCCCTCACCTTGGCGGGTTTCGAGCCCGCTCTCTACCCTGGCTCGTGGTCGCAGTGGTCCAACACCCCTGGCAGGCCGGTCGAGCTCACATCGGGGGTTGCGCCGAAATGAGACGGTACATCATTGTCGGGGCGGGAGCGATCGGTGCGATCCTCGCCGCGCAGTTCGAGGGCGCGGGCATCCGTTCGGTTCTCGTGGCGCGAGGGGAGAACCTCGCCGCAATCAGAGAGCACGGGCTCACGGTGCGGAGGCCGGCTTCGACAGACGTGGTGCGACTCGACGTGGCCTGCTCCCCAGGTGAAGTGAATCTCACCACCGACGACGTCATCGTGATCGCTACCAAGTCTCAGGATGCCGAAGCAGCCCTGGCCGAGTGGGCGTGGCAACCCGTCGAAGCGGCAGTTCCGGCAAACAGCGACCCAACAGCCGGGCTTGGTGCAGTCGCGATTGCGGGCCCCGGAGACGGAGCAGGCACCGAACCGCCGGTGCAGAGGATGCTCGGGGCAGACCTGCCCGTGCTGACCTTCCAGAATGGGCTCAGCACCGAAGATGCAGCACTCCGTCGCTTCTCGAAGGTCTACGGCGTGTCGATCGGCATTGCAGCGAGCCACCTGTCACCGGGCATCGTGGTCTCACCGTCGTATCCCGTGGTTGGCTCCGTCTGGTTGGGGCGGTACCCTGACCAGCACGACGAAGTGCAGGACCAGTTCGTGGCCGACCTGGTGGCCGCCGGCTTCGATTCGCAGAGCGTGTCGAACGTGTCGGCCTGGAAGGCGCGAAAGCTTCTCGTGAACGCGGCCAACGGGCTCGATGTTCTCGCGGGCGACGACGAGGATCGCGTGGTCGCACGCAAACGTCTTTTCGGTGAGGCGCGTGCGGTCTTCGAGGCTGCTGGCCTTGCTGTCGTACAGGATGCCCCGCGCTTCTCCCTCGCTGTGCAGGAGGTTCCCGGCCACACCTCCGGGCGACTCTCAACCTGGCAGAGTTTCGCCAGGGGGGCGTCGAGCGAGGTCGATTATCTGAATGGTGAGATTGTTCTCATCGCACGGAAGGCAGGGGTCGGCGCACCGGTGAACGAGCGGCTGCAGCGCCTGCTGGGCTCGCAGGCGGCCCGCTCAGAGGCTCCGGGAACACATACTCTGGCGGAGTTGCTGGCATAGCGGGAGCGTTCTCGGCTGACGGGGGGCGGTGCGAGGCTGGTTGTCGTGCACCCATGTGACTGTCACATCCCAGCCGTGGAATGTTACTGTCACATTTCAGCTCACAGGCGATCCGTAGAATCTAGGCCATAATTGGGCACACACAGCAATGTGACCGTACACATCGGCGTAGCGATATGTCATGCCCCAGCAACACCCCCAGCGGCCCGGTACCGAGAGAACGGCAGAGCGTGGCTTCAGACCCGCAGCGCGATCGTGCGCCGAGCATCCGCGACGTTGCGAGGCTCGCCGGCGTGTCCCACCAGACCGTTTCGCGTGTGCTGAACAGCCACCCGAGCATCCGGCCGGAGACAAAAGCCCGGGTGCAGCAGATCATCGACGACCTGCAGTATCGACCCAACCGTGCCGCACGTGTACTGGTCACCAGCCGGTCGCAGACGCTCGGGATCATCGCAGCCGACAGCTCGCAGTACGGCCCAGCTTCGGGCATCCAGGCCATCGAGCGGGCGGCTCGCGCCGAGGGATACTTCGTCAACTCGGTGAGTCTCGACTCGACAGACCGCGAATCGATCGAGCTGGGCCTGAACCACCTTCTCGACCAGGCCATCGAGGGTCTCGTGGTGATCGCTCCGCAGGTGCGCGTGCTCGAAACGTTCAACAACATGAACCTGACGATCCCGTTCGTGACGCTGCAGAGCGCCGGCCCGGCAGACCACGCGCTCTCTGTCGACCAGATCAGTGGCGCACGGCTCGCCACACGGCATCTGCTGGACCTCGGGCACCGCAACATCTACCACCTGGCTGGACCGCAGGACTGGGTCGAGGCAGAGGCGCGGATGCACGGTTTCCTGACCGAGATGTCCGAGTGGGATGTGCCGGCGACCGCGCCCATCCTCGGCGACTGGACGGCAGAGTTCGGCTACCGCGCCGGCCGGGAGCTGCTGCGGGTGAGGGACTTCACCGCGATCTTCTCGGCCAACGACCAGATGGCCCTCGGACTCATCCATGCAATTCGCGAGGCGGGCCTGAACGTGCCGGGCGACATCAGCATCGTGGGATTCGATGACATTCCCGAAGCCGCGCACTTCTGGCCGCCACTGACCACCGTGCGCCAGGATTTCGGCGAACTCGGTCGCCGCAGTGTTGAGCTGCTTCTCGGCAAGATCGACCCGGAGCTCGGCTATGGGCAGACCCTGGTTCCCGAGCTCATCGTGCGCGCGAGCACCGCACCGCCCGCGCGCTGACTCCCGTCCACCACGAACCCCCTGCACCCACGTCGGGCGCGGACGGTATCGGCTGGCCAGCCTGCCAGCGCGCTCAGCAGTCGCGTGTGTGCCTCCGGCACCGTGTGTCGCATGGTTCACTCGGTGGCGGAGGGCAGTTACCGAACCGTGACCATCGTGACTTGACACGTTGTGGACCGATATGACTAACATGAGGGCAGCCAATGTGACCGTTCACATTTTGTTCGCCGAACACAATCATCCGAAGCGACAGATTCGCTATCGCATGCCCAGATCAGACAAAGGAGTCGTCCAACGTGATCATGCCGCTCGATTCCCGCCACTCTCGTGCCACAGCTTCCACTCTGACGGGTGGATCCCTGTGAACTACGGCCCCGAAATCGAAGTAGCGATCGCCCGCGCACGTGCAGATGTCTCGAAACTGCATGCGGAACTGGTGCGTTATGGCCTCGTCATCTGGACGGGGGGCAATATCTCTGCCCGTGTTCCCGGTGCAGAGCTGTTCGTGATCAAGCCCAGTGGCGTCAGCTACGACGAACTCCGCCCCGAGAACATGATCCTCTGCGATCTCGATGGCGAAGTGATTGCTGACACCCCCGGATGTGAACGTTCACCCTCGAGCGACACCGCTGCGCACGCCTACGTCTACCGGAACATGCCGGCCGTCGGTGGCGTCGTGCACACCCACTCCACCTATGCCACTGCATGGGCGGCGCGCGGCGAAGCGATTCCCTGCGTCATCACCGCGATGGCAGACGAATTCGGCGGCGAGATCCCGGTAGGGCCCTTTGCGATCATCGGTGACGACACCATCGGCGTCGGCATCGTGGAGACACTCACCGGTCACCGTTCCCGGGCAGTGCTCATGCAGAACCATGGCGTCTTCACCATCGGCAAAGACGCGAAAGACGCGGTCAAGGCGGCCGTCATGACAGAGGACGTTGCCCGCACAGTGCACATCTCCCGTCAGCTCGGCGAGCCACTGCCTCTGCCGCAGTCGGCCATCGACTCCCTGTTCGACCGGTACCAGAACGTCTACGGCCAGGCTCCCAAAGGAGCCATGAAGTGACACACGGGCACGTAACCACCCACGAATTTCTCGTCATCGGCGAGAGCACAGACCTCCGGGATTTCCAGACAGGTATCCGGCGGAACAAGGCCCACCACTGCTTCGCGCACGGCCTGTAATCACAGCAACACCACAACGCACCATCCAGCACCACCCAGCACCACCCACCACCGCATTACCTTCACACAGCACCTGCTGACAACGAAGTCCACATGCACAAATTGAAAGGAAATACAGTGAAGAAGAAGGTTGTTCTTTCTCTCCTGGCCGCAAGCGCCATGGTGATTTCACTCGCCGCCTGCTCCTCGAGCGGTTCATCGTCAGGTTCCTCCACGGGCGGCGCAGCCGCCAGCGCGGGTGGCCTCATCGGCGTTGCAATGCCGACCAAGTCGTCTGAGCGCTGGATCGCTGACGGAAACAACATCAAGACGCAGCTCGAAGCCGCGGGTTACACCGTCGACCTCGAGTACGCAGAAGACGACATCCCCACCCAGGTCAGCCAGCTTGAGAACATGATCACCAAGGGTGCGAAAGCCCTGATCATCGCTTCGATCGACGGCACGACGCTCACCAACACGCTGCAGAACGCCGCCGACAACAAGATCCCGGTCATCGCTTACGACCGTCTGATCCGCGACTCGGCCAACGTCGACTACTACGCGACCTTCGACAACTACAAGGTCGGTGTCGAGCAGGGCACGTCGCTGCTGACCGGCCTCGGCGTTCTCGACGCAAGCGGAGCAAAGACCGGCGCCAAGGGCCCGTTCAACATCGAGCTGTTCGCCGGTAGCCCCGACGACAACAACGCGACGTTCTTCTTCAACGGCGCAATGGACACCCTGAAGCCGTACATCGCTGATGGCACCCTCGTCGTCAAGAGCGGCCAGACCGACTTCAACACCGTGGCAACACTGCGTTGGGACCCGGCAACCGCCCAGTCGCGTATGGAGAACATCCTCACGTCGACCTACTCCGACGGCACCACGAAGGTCAACGGCATCCTGTCGCCCTACGATGGCATCTCACGTGGCCTGATCTCGGCAGTCACCTCGGCGGGCTACACCGTCGGTGCCGGCTTCCCGATCATCACCGGTCAGGATGCTGAGCTCGACTCGGTCAAGGCCATCATCGCCGGCGAGCAGTACTCGACCATCTACAAGGACACTCGCGAACTCGCGAAGGTTGCTGTCAAGATGGCAAGTGCCGTTCTCGCAGGCCAGACTCCTGAGACCAACGACACGAAGACCTACGACAACGGCAAGAAGGTCGTTCCGGCCTACCTGCTGCAGCCGGTCGTCGTGACGAAGGACAACATCAAGAGCGTTCTGATCGACGGTGGCTACTACACCGACGCTCAGGTCAACGGCTAGTCACGTTCCACCTGGTTCCGGCCCGGCAGCACTCTTCCGCTCACGCGGGACAGGGCTGCCGGGCCGGAACGCTCCATTCATCATTCCCCGACTCGGGGTCACCCCACAGACAAAAGGGAGGAATATTGTGACCACCAATATCCTGGAAATGCGGCATATCACAAAGACATTCCCCGGCGTCAAGGCGCTGCAGGATGTCACGCTCGACGTCAGCCGCGGCGAGGTCCACGCCATCTGTGGCGAGAATGGTGCCGGCAAGTCCACGCTCATGAAGGTTCTGAGCGGTGTGTACCCCCACGGAACCTACGAGGGCGACATCGTCTTCGAGAATGAGACTGTCGAGTTCCGCGACATCCGTGACAGCGAAGCCAAGGGCATCGTCATCATCCACCAGGAGCTGGCCCTCAGCCCCTTTCTGTCGATCGCCGAGAACATCTTCCTCAACAACGAGATCACGGGCGCATTCGGCCTGATCGACTGGAACAAGACCAACATCGAGGCCTCCAAACTCCTCGCCCGTGTCGGCCTGCGCGAGAACCCCACCACGAAGGTGCGTGAGCTCGGCGTGGGCAAGCAGCAGCTCGTCGAGATCGCCAAGGCGCTCTCGAAGCGAGTGAAGCTCCTCATTCTCGATGAACCGACCGCTGCACTCAATGACGAAGACAGCGATCACCTGCTCGACCTGATCCTCTCGCTCAAGGGCCAGAACATCACGTCGATCATCATCAGCCACAAGCTCAACGAGATCAAGAAGATCTCCGACACCGTCACCGTCATCCGCGATGGCAAGGCGATCGAGACGATTGCCAAGAACGACGTCACCGAAGAGCGCATCATCAAGGACATGGTCGGCCGCGACCTCGAACACCGCTACCCCGATCACACGCCGCACATCGGCGCGGAGATCCTGCGCGTCGAGAACTGGACCGCGTACCACCCGCAGGATCCGACCCGCATCATGGTCGACAACGTGAACCTCAACGTCAAGCGCGGCGAGATCGTCGGCATCGCCGGCCTCATGGGTGCAGGGCGCACCGAGTTCGCCATGAGCCTCTTCGGTCGCTCGTACGGAACTCGCATTTCGGGCCAGGTCTTCAAGAACGGCGTGGAGATCAAGACACGCACGGTGTCTGAAGCCATCGACAACGGTCTCGCGTACGCCACGGAAGACCGCAAGTTCTACGGCCTCAACCTGATCGAAGACATCAAGCGAAACATCTCGATGGCTGCGCTGAAGAAGCTCGAGAAGGGCGGACTCGTCGACGACAACAAGGAATACGAAGTCGCCGACGGCTACCGCAAGTCGATGAACATCAAGGCGCCCTCGGTGCTGTCGAAGGTCGGCAAGCTGAGTGGTGGCAACCAGCAGAAGGTCGTTCTGAGCAAGTGGATCTACTCCGACCCCGACGTGCTCATTCTCGATGAGCCGACCCGCGGAATCGACGTGGGTGCGAAGTACGAGATCTACACGATCATCAACCGCCTCGCCGCAGAAGGCAAAGGCGTCATCGTCATCTCGAGCGAGCTGCCGGAACTCATCGGAATCTGCGACCGCATCTATGCCATCGCAGAAGGCCGCATCACCGGCGAAGTGCCCATCGAGAATGCAACACCCGAAACGCTGATCAAGTACATGACCATGGAAAAGGAACGAATCTGATGTCCGATCTCGAGACGAAGCCGGCTGACGACACTGCCGCCGGTGGCCGGGTCAACCCGGTCGACAACAAGTTCACGTCAGCGCTCAGCCACGTGCTCAGCGATATCGGCAAGAACGGCATCTTCCTCGCCCTGATCCTCGTGGTCGTGGTGTTCGAGATCCTCACGAACGGCGTGCTCCTGCGCCCACAGAACGTGTCGAACCTGATCGTGCAGAACGGCTACATCCTGATCCTCGCGATCGGTATGGTCATGGTCATCGTCGCCGGTCACATCGACCTGTCGGTCGGGTCGGTCGCGGCCTTCATCGGCGCGATCTCGGGTGTCTTCGCGGTGAACATGGGCCTGCCGTGGTGGGTCTCGATCATCCTGTCGCTCGCCATCGCCGCCCTGGTGGGCGCGTGGCAGGGGTTCTGGATCGCGTACGTCGGAATTCCGGCCTTCATCGTGACGCTGGCCGGCATGCTCATCTTCCGCGGGCTCACGCTCGTGGTGCTGGGCAATGCGAACATCGGTTCGTTCCCCGACCTGTACCGCTCGCTCGGTAACGGCTTTCTCACGAACCTCTTCGGCACCTACGACGTCGACCCGCTGACCATCGGTGTCGCGGTCATCGCCATCGTGCTGTTCATCGTGCAGTCGATCCGCACCCGCCGCGGGCGCCAGAGCTACGGCCAGGCCGTCGAGCCCCTCGGTTGGTTCATCGTCAAGATGGTGCTCGTCTCTGCCGTTGTGGCACTGTTCGCCTACGCGCTCGCCACGTTCAAGGGCATCCCCGTCACGCTGATCGTGCTGGCTGTTCTCATCCTCATCTACGGCGTCGTCATGACCCGCTCGGTGTTCGGTCGCCACATCTACGCGATCGGTGGCAACCTGCACGCCGCTGAGCTCTCGGGTATCAAGACCCGCAACGTCACGTTCTGGTTGTTCGTCAACATGGGCTTCCTGGCCGGTCTTGCCGGTCTGGTGTTCACCGCCCGACTCAACCTCGCAGGCCCGAAGGCCGGTGACGGGTTCGAGCTCGAAGCCATCTCGGCTGCCTTCATCGGTGGCGCGGCTGTGACGGGTGGTGTCGGCACGATCGGTGGCGCCATCGTCGGTGGTCTCATCATCGGTGTGCTGAACAACGGTATGTCGATCATGGGCATCGGCATCGAATGGCAGCAGGCCGTCAAGGGCCTCGTGCTGCTGCTCGCGGTCGCCTTCGACGTCTACAACAAGCGTCGCTCCGGCGGTCGTTGATCTGGTCTGACTCCAGCTTGTCTGGTTCGCTGCTGTACTGATTCGTCGCTGTACCTCTTCACATCTGTACCGGTTCGTCTGGCTGTTCTGACAGCATGAATGGATGCCCGTGCCCACCCCGATCCTCCGCCTGAGTTCTGTCTCGGCGAGGTCTTCGGCGGGCACGGGCATTCGTGCTGTGTCGTTCGAGGTGCGCCGGGGCAGCGTGCACGGCGTTCTCGGCGAGAACCTCTCGGGATCATCCGAACTCCTGGCGGCCCTGTCGGGGTACCTGCCCGTGACTGAGGGAGTTCTCGAGCTCGACGGTGTGCCGACGGTCTTCGACGGTCACGCCGAGGCGGAGGCGGCCGGTGTGGCTGTCGTTCGGGGTCGGCCGAGCGTCGTGCCGCACCTCTCCGTGGCCGAGAACGTGTTTCTCGGCCGCGAGCGTGCTGTTCGGGGGTTTGTGAAGTTCGACCGCCTGCACTCGGAGACGACGGCGATTCTTGCCCAGCTCGGTGCGGGGGCCACGGTCAAGGCTGCCCGCCCGGCCGGCGATCTGACGCCGGGCGAGCGCTGGGTGGTCGAGCTCGCCAGGGCGGTCGCCGCTGAACGCCGGGTGCTGCTGCTGGACGAACCGTTCACTGGCCTCGACGCGACGGGCCTGTCGCTGGTCTCGACCGCGATCGACCGGCTGGCTTCAGACGGAATGACCGTCGTCGTCGCGACGCACCGGATCGACCAGTTGCGCCGGATTGCCGAGACGGTCACCGTGCTCTCCCGTGGCAGTGCGGTCGAGACCATCGGACTCAGGCGCGCACCCCGGCGACGTGCTGGCGAACCGGGCGGCGACCAGGCGGGCAGTCACAAGGACTCGGGTGGTCACGGCGAGCTCCGCGGCGGCGCAGGCTTCGGTGATGACGGAGCCATCGGCGGCATCCCGCACGGCGACACAGGCGGCACTGGCGAGACGGGCGGCTCCGGCGACGCGTCGACAGAGAGGCTCATCGGCTACATGACGGCGAACCTCCGGGTCACGCGCCGTGTACTTCACGAGTCGATCGAACCAGGGCCGGTGGTTCTCGAAGTCAAGCGCTGGTCGGCCTTCGACCCGCTCGAGACGACCCGAGCCGTGGTTCGGCAGGTTTCGCTCAGCGTTCGGCGCGGCGAGATCGTGGGGCTGGCCGGGCTCGAGGGCTCGGGCATCAGTGAGCTCGCCCTCAGCCTCTTCGGTCGGTCATGGGGGTCGTCGGCAACCGGCGAGATCGAGGTGAATGGGCGGATGCTCGCAGCCAGGAACCCGCAGGAATCGATCGCCGGCGGCCTGAGCCTGTCGACGGATGCGAACGTGAAGTACGACCTGCAACTGCTGGGCGGCATCCCCTCACGCATATCGGCCTCGATGCTCGCGCGGCTGGCGCGCCTCGGCCTCGTCGACCGGGGGCGCGACTACGAGACCGCAGCGCCGGCATTCGGGCTCGGCGGCATCTCGGAGCTGGTCAGCGGTCGCGGCGGGAAGGGTTCCGGGGCTGGTGCTGCCAAGGCGATGGGCGGAACGGGTGGGGCGGTGAGCGCCGGCGAACAGCGACACCGCGAGGCACTCGAGCTCTGGCTGGGGCAGCCAGAAGAGGTTCGGCCGGCGGTGGTGATGCTCGATCATCCGACTCGCGGTGCCAGCGCCGAGGGCGTGCAGCAGCTTCGTGACCTGATCGTGGAGCTTGCGGCCTCGGGCACCGGAGTACTGCTCGCGTCGGCCGACCTCGACGAGCTGCTCGTCATGACGACCCGCGTCTACACGCTGTTCGAGGGCCGAGTGACGGCCGAGATCGACACGCGCACGGCCACGCCGCAGAGCCTGCTGGCGCGCATGATCGGGCCAGCGTGACTGCCTCGACCCTCTGAATCGGAGACCGAGCGCACTCACCGGCCCGATCGCCCAATCGTCGGCCCTCGTTCAAACCGACGGATTGTTTCGCGCAGTTTCACTGAGGGCCGACGACTGAGCTATCTGTCGTTCAGTCGGAGGTCAGCGCCGTCGCCTGCAGCACGATTCCGTTGCCGTCGGGGTCGTCGAACTGCACGAACGAGCCCCACGGCGCGTGCTCGATCTCGCCGATGGTCACACCGAGCCCGCGAAGCCGCTCGACCTCTCCTCCGAGGTCGTCGCTCTCGAGCACGAGACCCTTCAACGAACCCGCCGGCATCGAGTCGAACCAGGTCACGAGCGTGAGCGCGGTCTGGGCGCCGGGCGGCGACACGAGCACCCACCGCATGTCCGGCCCCATCTGTACGTCGTTCACGAGGTCGAACCCCAGCGTGTCGACGTAGAAGTCACGCGCACGATCCTGGTCGCTCACCGGAACCGAGAACAGTTGCACGTTGGTGATAGTCATGCCCACATCATCCACACCCGGTGTTTGCCGCGTCAAGCGCGGTCGGAGAGCTGACTTTCGGAGGAAATTCGACGATGTGGGCCGGAAAGCGGAAGCACCCTCGAGCATCTCCTCCCAAAGTGTTCCGGATCTCCGGAGGATCTCGCCGCGCGCGCCGGCCCGGGCGCTACTTCGCGGCGACGACGCTGGTCGGGATGCTCGTCTTCGCTACGGCGAGGAACGCAGTCTTGCTCCCCGTTACCGAGACAGTGAGGGTCTTGCCCAGATCGGCCGCCACCGGCGTGTAGGTGGCCGCCGTCGCACCGGGAATGACGACCCCGGCACGGCTCCACTGGTACGCGAGGGTCACCGGCGCGGGGCTCCACGTGCCGGCCGTGGCTGTCAGGACCTTGCCGACGGCTGGTGTGCCCGCGATCGTCGGAACCGGAGTCGCGGTGAGTGCCGAGAGAATGGCGCTGGTCGCAGCGCTGGTCGTGGTGACCGTGCCGTAACCGGCCTTCGAGCCGGTGACGCTCACGGTGATGACCTTCGCGGCATCCGCGGGGGTCAGTGTGTAGGTGGCGGCCGTGGCGCCGGCGATGGCGACGCCGGAGCGCTTCCACTGGTACGTGAGCGTGACGGGCGCGGGTGACCAGGTACCGGGTGTCGCGGCGAGGGTCTTGCCGACGGCGGGTGCGCCCGCGATCGTCGGCACCGGCGTCGCGATGAGGGTGGCGAGTACCGCGGTCGTCGACGCGCTGGTCGTCGTAGCGCTCGCGAAGCCCGCTTCGGAGCCGGTGACGCTGACCGAGATCGTCTTGGTCACGTCTGCAGCTGTCAGGACGTAGCTCGACGCGGTGGCTCCGGCGATGGCGACGCCAGCACGCTTCCACTGGTACGCGAGAGCGACGGCCCCGGGCATCCATGAACCCGCGTTCGCGGTCAGCGTCTTACCGGCGACGAGTGTACCCGTGATGGTTGGAGTGGCCGTCGTGAGAGTGCCCTGGGCGATCGCGGCCGTCGGCAGGCTCGTGGTCGTCGCGGTGATGAAGCCGGTTGCCGTGCCGGTCGCCGAGACCGTGATCGTCGTGCCGAGATCGGCGCCTGTGAGGGTGTAGCTCGCGGCGGTGGCACCCGGGATGGCTACCCCGGCCCGGTTCCACTGCAGTGCGACGCTCACCGGTGCGGGTGCCCAGGCGCCGGCTGTGGCCGTCAGCACGGTGCCGGCCTTCGCGTTTCCGGCGATGGTGGGAACAGGAGTCTGCGTGAATGGGCCGAGAACCGTCGTGGTCGGGTCGCTCAGAATGGCGGCGGCCTCGAACCCGGGGCGGGCACCCGTCACCGACACCGACATGGCGAAGTGCTGGTCGCTCGCGGCGAGCGTGTACGTCGAGGCGGTCGCCCCGATGATCGGGGTGTCGCCGTGGTACCACTGGTAGGCGAGCTTGACGGTGCCGGGCCCCCAGGTGCCGGGCACGGCGGTGAGCAGCGAGCCGACAGTCGTGGTGCCGGTGATGGCGGGCTTCACCGAGATCAGGGCCGGGGTGACAGCGGGAACATCCGCCGTCCAGGCGCCGGTGCCGGCCGTGACGTGGATCGTGGTGTACCAGACGCCGGCCGAGGCGAACTGCACGTTGTTGCTCTTCAAGCAGGCGAAGCCGAGGCTGTAGTTACCGCCCTTCGTGCGTACGTTCGACGCCATGCCCAGAATCTGGGCGCTCAGGTTCGCCGGCGACTCGAGCACGTACTTCGTGCCGAAATAGAAGGCGCCGTCTGCGTACGCCGACCAGGAGCTTCGAACGCGCTCCTGGCCCACCGGCGAGATGAACGTCTGTACCGATGTGGCATCGGCGGGGCAGGAGAAGAGGAGCCGGGCATCCCTGCTGCTCGGCGAGCCAACGAGATCGTCAGTCCAGGCGTAGACCTTGGTCGCGGGAGAGCGGGTCTCGGTGCCGGAGTCGAACAGATAGTACGCGCCGTCGGAGCCGTTGGGCTGCACCAGCGCCTGCGCTGCGGTGCCGGAGCCGGCCACCAAGAGGGTGGCGGTCGCGAGGGTCGCGGCGGCGGCGAGGGCTGCGCGAAGAACACGGGAGGTCATCGGGGTGCCCATTCGGTCGACAGGATCGCGGGCATCCGGTGTGCCTGCACGCGCCACTGTCGCAGGCGGCGGTTACCGGCGAATGAATAGCCCGTGATCTAGTGGGGTCGGCTGACCCCTGCCGGCCGACGGATGCTCAGCGGCGCGGCACCGAACCGAGCAGCTGGGCGGCGCGGTACTGGGTCACGATGACCGCCCTGGTGTCGACCGGCAGTTCGGCGACGAACGTCACGGGCCACACGGGCCTGCTGCCGAGAAGCGTCCACGCGGCCTGCCGGGCCGCACCGTCGGCCACGTACTCGCCGGGCGTCGGCACCAAGACCGGCACGTCGAACACTTGGGCGGCGACGGCCTGCACGGCCGGGTTCTGGGCGGCGCCGCCGATCAGCATCACTCGGCGGGTCTCGACGCCCAGCGTGCGGATCGCTCCGATGCCGTCGGCGAGCCCACAGAGCATGCCCTCGATCGCGGCCCTGGCGACGTTCTCGCGGCTCGTCGACGCCATAGTCAGCCCCGCGAAGGTGGCAGTGGCATCCGGCTGGTTGGGTGTGCGCTCACCCTCGAAGTAGGGAACGAGCACGGCGCCACCAGAACCGGGCTGGGCTGCCAGCGCCAGTTCAGCGAACTCGTCGAAACCTACCCCGAGCAGCCCACTGATCGTCGCCAGGATCCGGGCCGCATTCAGCGTGACGACGATCGGCAGGAATCCGCCAGCCGCATCCGCGAAGCCCGCCACCGTGCCGCTGAGATCGGCCACCGGATGATCGGTGACAGCGAACGCGGTCCCCGATGTGCCGATGCTGATCACCACGTCGCCCGCCTGCGCGTCGAGACCGAGGGCTGCTCCCGCGTTGTCGCCGGCCCCCGCTCCCACGACGATGCCGGCCGGGATCACCCCAGGAACATCGGCCGGGTCCTCGATGCCGTTGGTGTCGAACGACCCGTCTCCACCGTGCGCCACGGTGACACCGGCGACCTCGCCTGTCTGCACCACGCGCGGCAGGATGACCGCCGGCAGCCCCTCGGGTTCGCTGACCCAGCCGGGCAGTGCCCTGTCTCCTGCGACAACGTTGCCCGCCGAGTCGAGCAGGTCTTCTTCCAGTTCTTCCTCGAGTTCGTCGACGAGCTCGAACTCGAGTTCGGCCTCGGCGACTCCGACGGCTTCGACGCCGGGCCGGCCGAGGGCGCGCTCGAACAGCGCGAAGTCGTAGGCGTTCGCCGCCGGGCTCCAGTACGAGGTGCCACTCGCGTCGGAGCGGTCGGTGGTCAGGGCATCCAGAACCGGGCCCAGGGGGCTCTCGTCGGCGGGGCCGTAGCCGAGCAGGCGCCAGGTCAGCCAGTCGTGGGGGAGGGCGACGGCAGCAACGCGGGCGACGTTCTCAGGCTCAGCGTCACGCAGCCAGCGGAGTTTTGTTGCGGTGAAGGAGGCGACCGGCAGTGAACCCGCTCGCGCGGCGTAGCCATCGGGCCCGGCTGCACCGACCTCGGCGAGCAGCTGGGCCGCTGCGGGGGCACTGCGGGTGTCGTTCCAGAGCAGGGCGTCGCGGATGACGCGGCCCTCGATGTCGAGCACGACCATGCCGTGCTGCTGGCCGCCGATCGAGATGGCGGCCACGTCGTCGAGCCCGCCCGCGTCGGCGATCGCGGCGAGCAGCGCGCCCCACCACGCGTTCGGTGGGACTTCGGTGCCGTCGGGGTGGGATGCCCGGCCGCTGCGCACGAGAGCGCCCGTCTGGGCATCCCGGATCACGATCTTGCAGCTCTGCGTACTCGAATCAACGCCGGCGACGAGGCTCACGGTGCCTTCTTTCACTCAATGGGGAGGGTGCGCAATCGAGTTTCCCCACGATGTCTGTGGCCGGGTTAGCGTGAGACAGTTTGGGGAAACTCGATCGTCGCGACAATCGCAGTCGACGTTACCGACGAAGCACAGCTCCGTCGGCGCTCGCTGCGCAGCGAGCATCCACCGGATGCTCGCACATAGCTCAGCGAGCGCCCGTCAGGTGCTCGAGGGCGAGCTGCTGCAGGCGCACGAAGCCGAACCCCTTGCCGTTGTAGTACGGGGTCGGGTCGAAGTCTTCGTAGGCACTGCGGTCGGCGAGCAATTCGGTGTACGACTCACCCGCGGCGAGCGTGGGCTCGGCGAGCTCCGTCACCTTCGAGAAGGCGAGCGCCTCCTGCACCTCGGGGTCGGCACGGAACGACGCCGCACGCTCCTTGAGCAGCAGGTAGGTGCGCATGTTCGCGGCGGCCGAATCCCACACACCCGTGATGTCTTCGGTGCGGCTCGGCTTGTAGTCGAAGTGTCGCGGGCCGTCATAGACCGGGCCACCCTCCGGCGAACCGTTCTCGAGCAGGTCTACGAGTGCGAAGGCGTTGTAGAGGTCGCCGTGGCCGAAAACGAGGTCCTGGTCGTACTTGATGCCGCGCTGGCCGTTGAGGTCGATGTGGTACAGCTTGCCCTGGTAGAGCGCCTGAGCAATGCCCGCGGCGAAGTTCAGCCCGGCCATCTGCTCGTGCCCGACCTCGGGGTTCACACCGACGAGCTCGGGGCGTTCGAGCGTCTCGATGAAGGCCATCGCGTGCCCGACCGTCGGCAGCAGAATGTCGCCACGCGGTTCGTTCGGCTTCGGCTCGATCGCGAAACGGATGTCGTAGCCCTTGTCGGTGACGTAGTCGCCCAGCATGTTCACGGCTTCGCGGTAGCGCTCGAGCGCCGAACGGATGTCTTTGGCCGCGTCGTACTCCGCACCCTCACGGCCGCCCCACATCACGAAGGTCTTCGCGCCCAGCTCGGCGGCGAGGTCGATGTTGCGCAGCACCTTGCGCAGCGCGAAGCGTCGCACGGCACGGTCGTTCGAGGTGAAGCCGCCGTCTTTGAAGACGGGGGCCGAGAAGAGGTTGGTGGTGATCATCGGGATGATCAGGCCGGTGTCGGCGAGGGCGCCCTTCAGGCGGTCGATCTGATTCTGCCGTTCGGCGTCGGTCGAACCGAACGCGAACAGGTCATCGTCGTGGAACGTCAGGCCGTAGGCACCGAGCTCGCTGAGGCGGGTGACTGCTTCGACCACATCGAGGGGGGCGCGGGTCGGGCCGCCGAACGGGTCTGCGCCGTTGTAGCCGATCGTCCAGAGTCCGAAAGAGAATTTGTCAGCGCGGGTGGGTGTCAGAGACATTCCGTTGTGCTCCAGTCAGCATCGTTGGCGAGAAAAAGTTACCACGCCCAACATATTCCGGATGACCGGCCGATGTCAAAGCCAATTTGCCTGCGGAGCGATATCTTGTGGGGCCCGTCATTTTGGTTCACAGGCGCTGCCCGGTATATGTTCTAAAGATCAACAAACGTGAACGCACTCGATGAAACGTCGGTGAACGCTGAATCCGAATTGCAGAGTGAAGCAGTAAAGCGAGTTGAAGTAGTACGGCGAGATGAATCAGCGCAGCGAGAGAAGGGCCACCAGACCGTGACGCTCTCCGGATCGCTGCGCCCCATCTCCGCCGGGGTCGGCAACAGCAACGACCAGACCCGCCGACACAATCTGTCGACCATCCTGACCATGCTTCATCACGGCGGCGCCCAGACCCGCGCCCAGCTCACCCGGCTCTCGGGGCTCAATCGCTCGACCATCGGTGCGCTGGTCGCTGAGCTGGTCGAGCTGGATCTCGCCTACGAGACGGAGCCGAGCGACTCTGGCCTTGTCGGTCGCCCCAGCCCGATCGTGCACGCGAACGAGAAGGTCGCCGCGATCACGATCAACCCCGACGTCGACGCCATCACCATCGGCCTGGTCGGGCTCGGCGGTGAGTTGCACAAACGCATCCGATTCGAAACGGCCGCGGTGCCGACCGTGCGCGAGACGATCAACGTGGTGACCGCGGTGATCGCCGGCATGCGGGCGGAACTCGACGCGCAGTATCGCGTCGTCGGTGTGGGCATCGCGATCCCCGGGCTCGTCAACGGGCGCTACGGCACCGTCATGCTCGCCCCGCACCTCGGCTGGCGAGACGTTCAGGTGGCAGAGCCGTTCTCCGCAGCACTCGGCTACCCCGTGCGCATCGCGAACGATGCCGGTCTGGCCACACTCGCCGAGAGCCTGTTCGGCTCTGGCCGGGGTGTGCAGGATCTCGTCTACCTCAACGGCAGCGCCAGCGGCATCGGCGGCGGCGTTCTCGTCGGCGGGTCGATGCTGCGTGGTGCGCAGGGGTACGCCGCCGAACTGGGCCACACGCTGGTGAACAGTGTGGGCATCCGGTGCCACTGCGGCAAGATCGGGTGCCTCGAGACCGAGGTGAACCTCGGCAGGCTACTGGCCGTTCTCGGGCGTGAGGGTCTCGGGCCCGATGAACTCGATGAGGTGTTGGCTGGCGCCCTTGAACCGGATGCCCGGGCCGAAGTCGACCGCCAGCTCGACGTGCTCGCCTCAGCCATCGGCACCTTCATCAGCGTCTTCAACCCGCAGGTCTTCATTCTGGGGGGATCGCTCGGGGCCCTCTATGAGGCGAACCCTGAGCGGTTGCGTGCGGCGGTCGCCGCAAACGCCGTCGGCACGCTGGGCGAAGACGTGCGCATCGAACGGGCCCAACTGCGCTCTCGGCTGCTCACCGTCGGCGCGGCCGAGATCGTGTTCGCGGGGTTGCTCGGGGATCCGGCCGCTGCCTCCGCCGCTGCGGTTGGTTGAGATGTAGTCTCTGCGCATGAAGATTCTTCTTGTGGGCGCCGGCGGAGTCGGCGACTCGATCGCCAAGATCGCCGCCAGGCGCGCGTTCTACGACACCGTCGTCGTCACCGACTACGACCTCGCGCGGGCCGAGCGCACCGTCGCGTGGATCACCGCCCGCCACGGCGCAGAGACCGGCGCAAAGTTCATCGCCGACCGCATCGATGCCTCAGACCCCGAGAACGTCGCCGAGGTCGCCCGCCGCCATGGCGTGACGCACGTGATGAACGCCGTCGAGCCGAAGTTCGTGCCGACGATCTTCGCTGGTGCGCTTGCGGCAGGCGCCAACTACCTCGACATGGCGATGAGCCTTTCAGAGCCGCACCCCACCGATCCGCACAGCGAGACCGGCATCAAGCTCGGTGACGACCAGTTCGCGCAGGCCGCCGATTGGGAGAAGGCGGGCATCCTCGCGCTCGTCGGCATGGGCGTCGAGCCGGGCCTCTCCGACGTCTTCGCGCGCTACGCCGCCGACCACCTGTTCAGCGAGATCGACGAGCTCGGCACCCGCGACGGCGCCAACCTCGTCGTTCGTGACGACGACGGCAACGAGATCTTCGCCCCGAGCTTCAGCATCTGGACGACGATCGAGGAGTGCCTGAACCCTCCCGTCATCTGGGAGAAAGACCGCGGCTGGTTCACCACCCCGCCCTTCAGCGAGCCGGAGATCTTCGACTTCCCCGGCGGCATCGGCCCGGTCGAGTGCGTGAACGTCGAGCACGAAGAGGTGCTGCTCATGCCGCGCTGGGTCGACGCCAAGCGCGTCACCTTCAAGTACGGCCTCGGCAACGAGTTCATCGGGATTCTGAAGACCCTGCACCAGCTCGGCCTCGACAAGACCGCTCCCGTCAGAGTTCGGTCAGCGAACGGCCCCGTCGAGGTCGCCCCTCGCGATGTCGTTGCGGCAGGCCTGCCCGACCCGGCGACCCTCGGGCCACGGATGACCGGCAAGACCTGCGCCGGGCTGTGGGTCACCGGCACCGGAATCGACGGCTACCCGCGCGACGTGTACCTGTACCACGTGGCCGACAACGAGTGGACGATGGCGGAGTACGAGTCCCAGTGCGTTGTATGGCAGACCGCGCTGAACCCCGTGATCGCGCTCGAGCTCCTGGCGCTCGGCCTCTGGACAGGCACCGGCGTGCTCGGCCCCGAGGCGTTCGACGCCCTGCCGTTCCTCGAACTGATGGCCCTGCCCCTCGATGAGGGCGGCTACGGCCAGGAGTGGGGCCTCGAAGACAGAGCGGTCTGAACCGGTCGCTGGTTCGGCGGGTTTGCGATCCAGCCCTGCGGGCTGCTCAACCCGCGACGGCGACCAGTCCATCCACAGACATCAGCGCGATCAGCACCAGTGACAACGCGGCTATGGCGCCGACAAGGCAGAGCGCCTTCAACCACGGCCACTTCTCGAACCAGAAGATCACATCGGCATAGTTCTCGCGCAGCTCGGCACGGCTGATGGGTTCGGATGCCCGGCGAACCGGCACCCCGTAAGCGCTGGCCACCGCGCCCAGGTTCTCGTCGCTCCAGTACTGGCCGCGCATCCGAAGCAGCAGTTCGCCCGTGGCGTCGAGAACGAAGAGTTGCTGGGCCGTGTCGAGGGACTGGCCCCGATACACCTGCACGATGACGACGTTGGCGATGCGTTTGGCCGAGATTCTGCGCTGGTGCACGAAGAAGCCGTTCTCGGTGATGCCGTCACGATCGAGCACGATCCGCACGCTGGAGAGCAGGTAGATCGCCACGAGGTAGGCCGCTGCAACGACAACGATCGCGACCAGCACTCGGGGCCAGGTTCCACGCGGTATTGCGAACCACAGCATCGCAGCGAACACGGGCAGGGCGCTCGCGGCGGCGACGGTCCTCGATTGGATGAACAGCTGGGCACTCGGCCGAAGGATACGCACCCGAGCGAGTTGTGATGGGGTCATGAGCACTGTTCACCGCCGGTGGGTCGAGGGCATGGCACGAAGGTGTGAGGTTCTCAGCATCCATCACCTGGGCGCGGCTGTATAGGCGGCATTAAGGGGGACACGGCCGAGGATGCCCGGCCCCGGAAGTCATGTGCAGGCCTCAGGGGTCATGCCGCAGAGACCAGGCGTCAGGCGTCGCGGTCGGTGATCGCCTTCTCGAGTGAGGCGATCTGCGCGCTCAACTCGGAGACCTGCCGGGCCGTCGCCGCGTGCGTCTCCTTGTCGGTGGCGCGGGTTCGCTCGGCGAGGTACGAAGCCAGGGTGCCGGTGATCGTGCCGATCACTCCGACGCCGGTGAGCATGAGCCCCGCAGCGACGATTCGCCCGCGCACGGTGATCGGTACGAAATCGCCGTAGCCCACGGTGGTCACAGTCACGATCGCCCACCAGATGGCGTCACCCATCGACACGATGGTTGCTCCGGGGGCGTTCTGCTCAGCATCCAGAACCATCAGGGCGCCGACGTACAGGATCATCACGAGGGTCGACGAGACGTACAGGCCCACCCGACCACGCAGCGCCGACCCCTTCGTGCCGCCGCTGAAGTTCGCCATGTTCACGAGCCGCAACAGCCGCAGCGGGTTGAGCGCCGGGATGGCCGTGATGACCAGCTGGTACCAGTTCTTGATGAACCACTTCTTGCGGTGCGGCCCGGCAAGCACGAGGTTCGCGACGTAGTTGATCGTGAATGCGAGCCAGGCTACGGCCATCAGGAGCAGCAGCCCCGTCTGAGCTGCTCCTTGCACATTGCCGATCACCTTCACGCTGAAGGCCACGAGAAACAGGATCGCCGCTACGTTGAGTGGCCACGTGGCGAGCCGATTCCAGCGCGCCTGGGGCTCGGTGTCGGGTAGCTTCGCCATGCCGCGATTCTAGGACCGAGGGGTGGCCTGCGACGGATGCCCGCGCCGCAGTGGCCCGCACCTACGGGTATGCGAGCACCCCCGCGGGTGCGACCCCCTCGACCGACCTCGGGACCAAAGCCGGTACCCAAGCCCTGCCCGGACTGCGTATCGTTGCCTCATGACGTCAAACACCCCGAAAGAGTCGGAACAGATCTGGATCGGCGACGTGCACGTTGCCAACATCCGAGAGGAGAACGGCCACGGAGAACGTCCCTTCCTGGTGGAGAGCGTCAACGGCAAGTTGCTGAAGCAGCTGCCCGACCGTCACGCGGCAGAGCTGTGGATCTCGGTGCACTCCGACGACATCACAGAGCGCGAGCTCGGCTGAGCTGCAGTCTGCCCTGCGCGCGGCCTCGCGCGATCATCCGGTGGTCGAGCGCGGCGACGCGCCACGCCCTCGTGTCTTGCCCTGACTGACGCGACACGCCCTTGGCCTTTCGCCGACCTGACGCGAGACGCCCCTTCGGGTCTCTGCAGGGGGCGTGTCTCGTCAACTCGATGCGCGCCCGGGCTCAGCTCGCAGCGACGTCGATTTCGCGCAGGTGCCGGTACTGGCCCTTGAAGTACAGCAGCGGCTGGCCGGTGTGCCAGTCGGCCGAACTCATCTCATTGACCTTGCCGATCACGATGTAGTGGTCGCCGGCTTCGTATTCGGCGTAGATGTCGCAGTCGAGCCACATGAGCGTGTCGACGATCACGGGGTTGCCTCCGCGTGTCGGCAGCCAGTCGATACCGGCCCACTTGTCTGTGCCTTTGCGCGCGAACTGGTTCGAGATCTCGTGCTGCTCGTGCGACAGCACGTTCACACTGAATTTGCCCGTCGCCCGAATGCGCGGGTAGGTGGTCGAGTTCAGCATCACGCTGAACGACACCAGGGGCGGCTCGGTCGAGACGCTGTAGAACGACTGGCAGGTGAAGCCGACGGGCTCTGCGGTGTCGAGGGTGTTCCCGTCGGCATCGGTGGTCTCGAGACCACCGATGATGGTGATGCCCGAGGCGTAGTGCCCGAGTGTGTTGCGGAATGCCCGAGCGTCGATCTCATCGCCGATCGCGGTTCCCGTGTGTTGATTGATCGTGTTGAGCTGGTTCATTGTGTTGTCTCCCTTGTGATGTGGGTCAACGTCAGGCAAGTGGATGATCGATGGGCTGCAGACTCGAAGCAATCCCCGCCAGCCGCCTCAGGTTCGAGGCGTACTCGTCGGCGGCGCCCTGCACGATCTCGTCGAGGTGATCCATCTGGCCGGCGATGAAGTAGAAACCGCGGCCGGGAACGGTGGCTCCCAGTTCGACGAGCAGGGGAGCGAGGTTGACCGTCGGGCCCATCGAGTGGGTCAGGTCGGCCCCGGTCAGCAACGGGATCGCCGTCACCCCAGCGAGGCCGTTTGCCGGGTACCGATCCAGAAACGCCTTCAGCAGGCCGGTGTACGTCGCCTTGTAGGTGGGCGACGCGAACACCGCGAGGTCACTGGCAGCGACACCGGCGTTCAGGGCCGCCATCGTCTCACTCGGCCAGGCGAAGATCTCGTCTGTGTAGTCGGCCAGGTCGATCACCGTGGTCTCGAAGGTTCCTGGTGCGAGCAGCTTTTCGACAAGCGTCTCGGCAACCTTGAGGGTGCGCGACCGGGGTTTGGGGTTCCCGACAATGATCGAAACTCTGAGCGTCATCTTTACTCACTTGTCTGGTGTTGACAGAATTCGAGACGGCGCTGGAGTGATGCAACGGAGCTGACGCGTGAAGCGGCGAGCTGTGCGTGCAAACACCAACGTGTCTCACACACCACCGAGATTTTGTGGCCCGGTGGGCCCGCAACGGCTTACGTTGCATCATCAGTATGCCGTGCGAATGTTTCGGCTGTATTGCGCCGCTCAGAGTTTCTTCTGTGAGCCCGGTTCGGTGGGCCTGCATCAGAAGTCCCGCAGGTCAGACGGAGTCACTGTTGGCGGAGAATGCGGGATTCGAACCCGCGAGAGCTTTCACTCAACACGCTTTCCAAGCGTGCGCCATAGGCCACTAGGCGAATTCTCCTGTCGGCCGCACAGCAAACGCAGAAACGGCCAAAGAGAATCCTACCCGCAATCCCCGAAGCGCGTCGCGCGCGTCAGTAGAGCACCGACTCCAGGGCCTCGGCTACGGGCGTGTCGCCCGCGATCGCCTCGAACTGCGACCCGATGCCCGTTCCATCGAGCAGCGCAGCGACGATGATCGCGGCAACATCGGCGCGCGGAATCGTTCCGCGACCGGTGCTCCGGGCGAGCGTGACCAGGCCGGTGCCGGCCTCGTCTGTCAGCCCACCCGGCCGGATGATCGTGTAGTCCAGATCGCGCAGCTTCACCGAAGAATCGGCCTCGGCCTTCGCGCGCAGGTATACCTGAAAGACATCGTCGGAGTCCGGCTGCCAATCGTCAGCCCCCATCGAAGAGATGAGCACGAAACGGCGGATGCCCGCCAGTTCGGCCGCGTCGGCCAGCAGTACGGCGCCGTCACGGTCGACGCTGAACTTGCGCTCGGCGCTCGAGCCCGGCCCGGCACCGGCCGCGAAGACGACGGCGTCGACACCCTGCAGGTCGCGGGCGAGGGTCTGGGCATCCACTGCTTCGAGGTCGATGACCACCGGAATGCCGCCGGCGACGAGCACGTCTGCCGCGTGATCGGGGTTCCGGATGATCGCCACCGCCTCGTGGCCGGCCTCTGCGAGGCGTTTCTCGGTGAGCAGTGCGATGGCGCCGTGACCTCCGGCAATAGCGATTCTCATGCCTCCATACAACTCTCGTGCGGCTGGGAATGCGACGTGAAGTCGGCCGATGGGAGGTGCGGGCGGGTGTGAGGGAGAAGGTGGCGGTCGTTGGGGGTTCGACGCGTGCGGGTGGAGTTGCTAAACTCGGTGTCGGCTCCCCGCGTGGCGCCATCCAGGCCAACTCCCCCAGGGCGGAAACGCAGCAAGGGTAACCGGGCTCTGGCGGGTGCGCGGGGGGTCATTTCTCGTCTGTGCCCACATCGGGTTCGTGGCACTGCCCGGTCGACGTCGCCATCTGAGGGTCATGTCGTCGTTACCGCAACCGTGTTCGCGTGCGGTTTCACAGGGAATCCTCCATAGACCACTCCTCCACAGGCCGCAGACTGTTCATGATCAGTGCACAGGCAGTGCGCTCCCAGCCGGTACTCCCTAGTCTGGAACCGGCATCGCAGAACGGGTGTCGACCGGTCGAGCGCGATGTGGTTTGCGCGGGCGGTCTTCTCGCATAAGGAGCAGCGTGGCGCGCAGTATCTACATCACCTCCGCAGAGGGTCATTCCGGCAAGTCGACCATTGCGGTGGGCGTGCTCGAGATCCTCGGTCGTTCCGCCGGGCGTGTCGGTGTCTTCCGTCCGATTGCGCGCTCGGTGAACGAGCGCGACTATGTTCTCGAGATGATGCTCGCCCACCACGGGTCCGGCCTGAGTTACGAGCAGACCATCGGGGTCACCTACGACGACGTGCACACCGACCCCGAGGCTGCACTGTCGCGCATCGTTGAGCGCTACAAAGACGTCGAGCGACTGTGCGATTCTGTCGTCATCCTCGGTTCGGACTACACCGACGTCGGTAGCCCCTCCGAGCTCTCGTTCAACGCCCGCATCGCTGCGAACCTCGGGGCTCCCGTGCTCCTCGTGCTCGGCGGCCGCGCCGGGCAGGGGTCGTCAGAGACCCTGGGGCACTCAGAACCGCGATCACCAGACGACATGCGCCAGATCGCCGAGCTCGCCCTCGTCGAGCTGAAGGCCGCACACGCCACCCTTGTCGCCGTCGTCGCCAATCGTGCCGACCCCGAGAACCTCGAGAAGATCCGCGACGCGATCGCCCGTGCCATGGGAGAAACCTTCTGGGCGGCAACCGACAGCCGCGTTCCCATCTGGTCGATTCCCGAAGATCGCATCCTGGTAGCTCCCAGCATGACGAATGTGCTCGAGTCCATCGGTGGCACCATGATCAAGGGCGACGCGAGGCTGCTCGGCCGCGAAGCCCTCGGTGTGGTGGTTGCAGGCATGTCGATGGTGAACGTGCTTCCGCGCCTCAGCGAAGGGGCGGTCATCGTGATCGCCGCCGACCGCACCGAAGTGCTGCTGGCAGCGCTGATGGCCAATGCATCGGCGACCTTCCCCAGCCTCTCCGGCATCATCCTGAACGGCGGATTCGAGCTTCCCGAACCCATCCAGCGGCTGATCGATGGCCTGGCGCCCACCATCCCGATCATCACGACTCCGCTCGGCACCTACGACACAGCCGTGCGCATCACCGGCACGCGCGGTCGACTGGCCGCCGACTCCCAGCGTAAGTACGACAGTGCGCTCGCTCTCTTCGAAGGGTACGTCGATGGCAGCAGGCTCCTCGAACTGCTCGATGTGAGCACCTCGACGGTGATCACCCCGCTCATGTTCGAATACGGCCTCATCGACCGGGCACGTGCGGCGAAGCAGCACATCGTGCTCCCAGAGGGCACGGATGACCGGGTCCTCCGTGCAGCGGGCACCGTTCTCACCCGGGGCATCGCCCGCCTCACCATCCTCGGCGACGAAGAAGAGATCCGCGGGCGCGCAACGAGCCTGGGGGTGAACCTCGACGCAGCGGTCATCGTCAGCCCGTTCGACCCCGCACTGCGTGAGCGTTTCGCAGAGGAGTACGCGAGCATCCGGTCGCATCGCGGCATCACGCTCGACATGGCGCGCGACACCGTGACCGATGTGTCGTACTTCGGCACGATGATGGTTCACCTCGGCATGGCCGACGGAATGGTGTCGGGTGCGGCGCACACGACGGCCCACACCATTCGGCCGGCGTTCGAGATCATCAAGACGCGGCCCGGTGTCTCTGTGGTGTCGAGTGTGTTCCTGATGGCGCTCGCCGACCGGGTGCTGGTCTACGGTGACTGCGCCGTCATTCCCGACCCGACGGCCGAGCAGCTCGCCGACATCGCCATCTCGTCATCCGAGACGGCGACCCAGTTCGGTATCGAGCCGCGCGTTGCGATGCTCTCGTATTCGACAGGCGCCTCGGGAATGGGCGCCGACGTCGAGAAGGTGCGAACAGCGACCGAGTTGGTGCGCTCGCGCCGCCCTGACCTGCTCGTCGAGGGGCCGATCCAGTATGACGCCGCAGCCGACGCTGCTGTCGCCGCAGCGAAGATGCCGGAATCGTCGGTGGCTGGGCGTGCGACGGTGTTCATCTTTCCCGACCTCAACACAGGCAACAACACCTATAAGGCGGTGCAGCGGAGTGCGGGGGCCGTCGCCGTCGGGCCGGTGCTCCAGGGCCTCAACAAACCCATCAACGACCTGTCGCGGGGGGCGCTGGTGGCAGACATCGTCAACACCATCGCCATCACGGCGATCCAGGCCGCGACAGGCGAAGTGACGACCGTCGGCGGGTATTCGGTACCGGAGGAGCTCGCCGCCATCCCGCAGTCGAACCCTGCACAGTCCCATGACGCTGCAAAACCCCTCGAAGCTGCGCAGCAGCAGATCGCCGAACAGGAGCAGACCGTATGAGTGCCGTACTCGTCATCAACAGCGGCTCGTCGTCGCTCAAATACCAGCTCATCGAGATGGCGACAGAGTCGGTACTCGCGAGCGGGCTGGTGGAGCGCATCGGGGAGAAGGTTGCCTCGACGAAACATGAGGTCTCGGGTGAAAGCCACAAACGCGACCTCCCCGTCGCGACAATGACCGAGGCCTTCACCGCCATGGTCGCGGCGTTCGACGCACACGGCCCCTCGCTCACCGAGTTTCCGCCGGTGGTCGTCGGGCACCGGGTCGTGCACGGCGGCAAGCGATTCTTCGGGGCCACGATCGTGAACGATCTCGTGAAGATCAACATCGACGACCTTGCTGAGCTCGCACCGTTGCACAACCCTGCCAACCTGCAGGGCATCGACGCCGCCGAACTTGTCTTCCCCGGAGTCCCGCAGGTCGCTGTGTTCGACACAGCGTTCCATGCCACACTTCCGGCTGCCGCATACACCTACGCGATCGATGCCGAGATCGCCGAGAAGAATCGGGTGCGCAAGTACGGGTTCCACGGCACCTCGCACAAGTTCGTCTCCGAGGCCGCCGCGGAGTTCCTCGCGCGCCCGCTGTCAGAACTCAAGATGATCGTGCTCCACCTCGGCAACGGTGCCTCGGCGTGCGCGGTCGACGGGGGAATCTCTGTCGACACATCCATGGGTCTCACGCCTCTCGAAGGCCTTGTCATGGGCACACGCTCGGGTGACCTCGACCCGGCCGTACTCATCTACCTCAACCGCAAGGCCGGCCTCGGTTTCGCCGAACTCGACACTCTTCTGAACCGCTCGAGTGGTCTCCGCGGCATGACGGGCAGGGGCGACATGCGTGACGTCGTCGCCGCCGCCGATGCGGGTGACGAGGCGGCGATCGTCGGCCTCTCGGTGTATCTCCACCGGCTCAAGCACTACGTTGGCGCCTACCTGGCCGGCCTCGGCGGGGCAGACGTGATCGTCTTCACCGCCGGCGTCGGCGAGAACAGCCCGGCGGTTCGTGCCGGGGCGCTCGAGGGCCTCGAGTTCCTCGGAATCCGCATCGACCCTGAACGCAACGCCTCACCCGAGCGTGGCCCTCGCCGTATCTCTGCAGACGACTCGGCCATCGCCGTGCTCGTCGTCCCCACCAATGAAGAGCTGGAGATCGCCCGCCAGGCCCTTGCCGCGGTCTGACTCTGCGGTCTCGACAGCACGTTGACCTCGGCGCATACCTGCACCACCATGGGGCCGGCCTCCGTTCGCCTCGCGCGTCAGTCGTCGAGCAGCTGCGCCATGCGGTGCGGCATGAGCTGACGGAGCACGATCGACGTGGCGGTGCGACGGATGCCCGGGCAACGGAGGATCGCCTGCCCCACTTCGTACAGATCATCCGGGTCGCGGGCGACGACCTGGCAGATGATGTCGTCGGCGCCAGCGATGGCCGAGCACTCGATCACCTCGCGGATGCCCGCAAGAGCGTGAATCGTCTGGTCGAACGTGTCCTGGTCGACCTCCGCCGTCACGAACGCGCGAATGGGGAGCCCGAGCGCCGCCGACTCCACCCGCACGCTGTGTGCGAGCAGCGAGTTGGAGCGCGTCAGGCGATCGAGCCGGGCCTGGATCGTTCCCCTCGCGAGGCCCAGTCGCTGGGCGAGTAACAGCACGGGTGCCCGTGGGTCGTCGTCGAGCGCTCGAAGGATGCGACGGTCGGTGGCATCGATGTCGGGCATAGTGCGAACTTCCTGCGCATAGGGCTTCAGAATACTGATCAATCTGATCAACAAGAATACAGTCGATTGCGCAATTCGCTTGGTACATCTCTACTTGTCGGTATGACCAGTGACTTCGCCCAGACCGTGCCCAACCGCCCTGCTCCCGCTCGCGTCACGGTCGGTGCGTATCTCGCGACCCGTCTTGTGCAGCTCGGTGCCCCGCACCTCTTCGGCCTGCCCGGAGACTTCAACCTCAGCCTGCTCGACGAGATGCTTGCCGTTGAGGGCACAGAGTGGGTCGGTGCGACCAACGAACTCAATGCTGCCTACGCCGCCGATGGGTACGCTCGCATCCGCCGCGGCATCGGTGCCGTCGTCACTACCTTCGGTGTCGGCGAGCTCTCCGCGATCAACGGTGTGGCCGGCAGTTTCGCCGAAGACGTGCCCGTCGTGCAGATCACGGGAATGCCCCAGACCTCCGCCCAGACGGCGGGCGCCCTGCTTCACCACACGCTCGCCGATGGCGACTTCGAACACTTCGTGCGCGCCTACGACCAGGTGACTGCGGCATCCGTCGTCGTCAGAACGGCGACCGCCCCTGCCGACATCGACCGCATTCTGCTCACCGCGCTCAACGAGTCGAAGCCCGTCTACATCGGCGTTCCCGCCGACGTTGCCGTCGCGACGGTGTCGGCTGCGAACCTGCGCGAGCCTCTCGCTCCTTTCGGCAGCAACGACCGGCAGCTCGAGCGTTTCGCAGCTGCTCTGCGCGGGGCGGTGTTCTCCGCCCAGAGCGTCAGTCTGCTGGTGGGGCCGCGGGTTCACCGGCGGCAACTGGAGCCGGTCATCCGGTGCATTGCCGACGCACCGGGCGTCTACGTCGCCACCCAGAGCGGCTCGAAGGCGATTCTCGACGAGTCGCACCCCGCGAGCATCGGAACCTACATCGGTGCCCACACCCGCGTGGAGGCAGCCCGCCGCGCCATCGATGACGCTCCACTGCTCGTACTCGCCGGAACGATCATGAGCGACCTGCTGACCGGCTTCTTCACCCACCGCTTCGACCCCGAACAGGCCGTCGAGCTGGCTATGACGTGGGCGCGGGTCGGCGAGGCGACGTTCTTCGGCGTGCAGCTCGAAGACTCCCTGCGCGTGCTCAACAAGGTGCTTCAGGATGCCCGGCTCGACCACCTGCCACCCATCGACGTCGCCCGTGATGCCGCCGATGGTTGCGTCGACGAGTCGGGCGCTGGGCCCACCGGAGATGCGATCGGGGCGGTCGCACCCGAGGATTCGGGCAACGCCGAACTCACGCACGCGAGCTTCTGGCCGCAGATCCAGGGCTTTCTCACCCCGAACACGACGGTCATCGCCGAGGCCGGCACGGCATTCTTCGGTGCGGTCGACCTCACCCTGCCCGACAACTGCGACCTGCTGGGGCAGCCGGTCTGGTCATCGATCGGCTTCACGCTGCCGGCAACTCTCGGCGCCTGCATCGCGGCACCGGAGAAGCGCGCCGTTCTGCTGATCGGGGACGGGTCGGCGCAGCTCACAGTGCAGGAGTTGGCGAGCATCCTGCACCGCGGGCTCACGCCGGTGATCGTCGTGCTGAACAACGCGGGGTACACGATCGAGCGGGCAATCCAGAGCCCGAACGCGGTCTACCAGGATGTGACGCCGTGGAACTGGACGGCCCTGCCCGCCGCGTTCGGTGCCGCCGACCGCGCGGTGACCGCCACGGCGACCACGGCGGCCGAGCTGGCGGATGCCCTGGCCCTCGCCGCGCGCACGCCAGACAAGCTTGTGCTCATCGAGGCCGTGCTGCCGCAGCTCGATTCGCCGCGCCTGCTGAAGATTCTCGGGGAGGGGCTCGCCGAGGCGAACGCGCCGGCCACGGCGGCTGCGGCTCTCGCCTGACACGCGCCCAGTGCCCGGCGCAGAAGTGCTGCTGCCCTCCTCCTCGTCCTGCATTTCCGCAAAAACGGACGAACCTGGGCGGCTCCGAGCCGAATAGCGCGCCGGTTGGGCTGACGTTCGTCGGTTTGTGCGCAGGATGCACCGGGAATCCGTCTTGTTCGCGCGGGTTGAGCCGGGCATCCGACAACCCGAGATTTCGTATCGCACGCAAATCGATCAATCGACGGCCCTGAGCCCGATCGCACCGACTAGTGCGGAGGTTTCACTCAGGGCCGACGATTGGTGGAACCCTTCCACAGCTTCGCCCTGACGGGGCCGGGTGTCGGCGGCGACGGATACGATTGGTGCCATGGTCACAGCCCTCTACCGCCGCTACAGACCTGAGACGTTCGGCGAGATGATCGGCCAGTCACAGGTCACTGAGCCGTTGATGACCGCGCTGCGAACCAACCGTGTGAACCACGCGTACCTCTTCTCCGGCCCGCGTGGCTGTGGCAAGACGACCTCGGCGCGCATCCTGGCCCGCTGCCTCAATTGCGCAGAGGGCCCCACCGACACACCCTGCGGCGTCTGCCCGAGCTGTGTCGAACTGTCGCGCGACGGCTCGGGTTCGCTCGACGTCGTCGAGATCGACGCGGCGAGCCACAACGGGGTGGATGATGCACGAGACCTGCGCGAACGTGCCGTCTTTGCTCCCGCCCGCGACCGCTACAAGATCTTCATCCTCGACGAGGCGCACATGGTCACCCCGCAGGGCTTCAATGCCCTGCTGAAGATCGTCGAAGAGCCGCCGGAGCACATCAAGTTCATCTTCGCGACCACCGAGCCCGACAAGGTGATCGGCACCATCCGGTCGCGCACACACCACTACCCCTTCCGGCTCATCCCGCCTGCACAGCTGCTCGAATACGTCCAGGCCCTGTGCGAGATCGAGGGTGTCGCTGCGGCTCCGGGAGTATTGCCCCTCGTGGTGCGGGCCGGGGGCGGCTCTGCCCGCGACACGCTCTCGCTGCTCGACCAGCTCATCGCGGGCTCCGAGAGCAACCGCATCGAGTACGAGCGGGCCGTGGCGCTGCTCGGGTACACGCACTCCTCACTGCTCGGTGAAGTGGTCGACGCACTTGGCGCGCACGATTCTGCGGCGGCGTTCGGGGCTGTCGATCGGGTCATCCAGACCGGTCAAGACCCCCGCCGCTTCGTCGAAGACCTGCTCGAGCGACTGCGCGATGTGATCATCGTGGCGGCGACGGCCGAGAACGCCTCTGCGGTGCTGCGCGGAATGCCGCAAGACGACCTGCTTCAGATGCAGCAGCAGGCGACGCTCTTCGGCACGGCCGAGCTCTCGCGCACAGCCGACATCGTCAACGCTGCCCTCACCGAGATGACCGGGGCGACGTCGCCGAGGCTGCACCTCGAGCTCATGATCGCGCGGGTGCTGGTTCCGGCGAGCGACGACACCGCTCGCGGGGCGCTGGCCCGGGTCGAGCGCCTCGAGCGGCGCGTGGGCGTCGATGGCGCCCCCCTCGCTGTTGCATCGTCAGCTGGTACAGCTTCGGCTGCTGCGGCGGCAGTTGGAGCAGCAGATCCTGCTACAGCTGTTGGTGGGGCGGTCGTTTCTGGGAGCCGAGACGGTGACAAAGACGCGCGGGCAACGGCGGGACAGACGCCGGACACCCAGGCTTCAGACACTCGGGCGCCGGGCGGCCAGGCGCAGGCACCGGCGGCACCGGCGCAGCACACCCAGGCCTCGGGCGGGCGGGTGCAGGCAACACAGGTTCAGGCGGCGGGCCCGGCTGACGGTTCAGCATCAGTGGGCGCTGCTCGAGGGGCAGGGGCACCAGAATCGGCGAAAGACGAGGCCCTCGCTGCCGCCCTCGCTGATCATCACTCACCCGCGCCCGTTGCAGCCGCCGTTCCCGGCGAGGTCACGCTCGAACAGCTGCGCGACGCCTGGCCCGAAGTTCTCGAAGCGGTCCAGGAGGCCAAGCGCACGGCATGGATGGTCGTCTACACCGCCTCGGTCCGCGCCCTCGCGGGCGACGTGCTCACCCTGAGCTTTCCGAGCGAGAACGACGTCGCGAGCTTCAAAGAGCAACAGGCGCCCGGTCAGGGGGTCAGCGAGTACCTCCGCCAGGCGATCCTCGAGATCATCGGTCTACGCGTGAAGTTCATCGCGAGGGTCGACGTCGCGGGTGGAGGAGTCGGGGGAGGCCCAGCTGCCCCGCAGGCACCGTCAAACCCGCCGACTTCCAGCGTGTCAGCGCCGAATGCTTCTGTGCTCACTGCTTCTGTGCCCACTGGTTCTGTGCCAAGTGCTTCGGTGCCGAGTGCGTCTATGCCGGGTGCGTCGGCCCCAGCTGCGTCAGCCCCGAGTGCGTCGACCCCGAGTGCGTCGACCCCGACTGTGTCGACCCCAGCTGCGTCGACCCAGCCTGCATCGGGGCAGCCTTCCGCGGGGCCCGCCGGTCGGGCGCAGGGAGGCACAGGGCCGCAGATCCCGGCACCCGGGGGCGCAACGCCCCCGGCAACGGCCGCCCGCCCGGCGTCGACCGGTTCAGGATCGTCTCGCCCCGCGTCGACTGGTTCGAGACCGGCTCGCCCGGCCTCAACTGGCTCCACCTCAACTGGCAGAGCGCCTGCTGGCGCACCAACTCGCGCTGGAACACCTGGCGGCTCGGGCCGCGCCTTGTGGCCGACCGTTGCCATCCCCACCTCTGCACCCGAGCCGGGCGACGAACCCCTGCGCGCGGGAGCAATTCCCGTGAGCATCCCGAATCCGAACCAGGCACCGGGCCAGAACCGATCGCCAGACCAGAGCCAGTCGGGGCGACCGTCGTCACGCGGGGCCGCTCACTACGAGGCGGAGCGGCCCGCGCAGAAGGCAGCGGGTAGGCCGGGCAGTTCCGTGCGCCCAGGCTCCAGCTCGCCCGACCCCACTGCAGACATTCCGGATTTCGTGCCAGACGACCTTCCTGACGACATCCCCGAAGGCGACATTCCCGACTACGACGAATCCAGTGTCGCTGCAGCCTGGGCCGACCCTTCCAGCGAAATTCCGATCGACGCTGGGCCGACCGACTGGGATCCGAGCGACTCGGCGCCGCGTGCCAGGCCGGTCACGAATGCGAATGCGAATGCGGCGCGAGGCAGCGCTGCGCCAGCAACCGAGCCGGCGACATCGACCCGCAACGCACCTTCGGCGCAAGCTCCCCGCGGCACGACTCCGCCACCAGCCCGGCCAGGTGCAACTCCACCGACGGCGCCCCGTTCTGGCGGATCGACGGGGTCGCGTGCGGCGGGGGAGCCCCGATCATCCGGCCCCCGCTTCGGCGAGAAGGAGCGGTATGGCGAGGCGGTCGTGCGTGAGATTCTCGGGGCCAGTTTCATCGAGGAGCGGCCCGTCGCTCCGCGCAGCAACCCTGGCGCAGTGCCCGGCAGAGACAGCTAGGCGGCAGAGCACATGTATGAAGGAATCATCCAGGAACTGATCGATGAACTCGGTCGGCTGCCCGGCATCGGGCCGAAGTCTGCCCAGCGCATCGCTTTTCACATTTTGCAGACCGAGAGTTTCGACGTCACCCGGCTCGCCGAGGTGTTGATCGAAGTGCGCGACAAGGTGCACTTCTGCTCGATCTGCGGCAACGTCTCCGAGCAGGACACGTGCTCGATCTGCCGGGATCCGCGGCGCTCACAGAATGTGATCTGCGTGGTCGAGGAGGCCAAAGACGTTGTCGCCATCGAGCGCACCCGGGAGTTTCGCGGGCTGTATCACGTGCTCGGCGGCGCAATCAGCCCGATCGACGGAATCGGGCCCGACAACCTTCGCATTCGTGAGCTGATGCAGCGACTCGCAGACGCGACAGTCGAAGAAGTCATCATTGCGACAGACCCGAACCTCGAAGGAGAGGCGACCGCGACCTACCTGTCGCGGCTGCTCACGACGCTCGAGATCCGAGTGACGCGCCTCGCCTCTGGCCTCCCCGTGGGGGGCGACCTCGAATATGCCGACGAGGTGACCCTCGGGCGAGCGTTCGAGGGTCGGCGCCTCGTCGAGAAGTAAGGGCTGTTGATGCGCTGGCGCCCGCCGACGCCCGGCCGCCCTCTGTTGCCGGGCGGCACGGATGCCGCACAGCCGGCGGCCATGCCAGCCACACCAGCCGCTGCGCCGGAGCCCGAACCAGAAGAGAGCCCGATGACCAACGACTTCCTGCTCGGCGATTCCACACTGCTCGCCGCCTTCTGGCGCTACGAACGTGCGCTGATGACGAATGATGTTGTGGAGCTCGACGCCCTCTTCGCGGACTCGCTCGAAACCGTGCGCAGCGACGGGGGAGCCGCGCTGGTCGGCCATGACGCCATCGCCGAATTCAGGGCTGCCCGCCCTGCGGTTCCGCAGCGGTACCTCCGGCGGGTGCACGTGCGACCGATCGACGAGAATTCAGCGGTCATCGTCGCTGAGACGGTGCGCGACGACTCCGGCACCGGCACCCAGACCCAGTTGTGGCAGCGCGCCGACGCGGAGTCCCCGTGGGCGGTCGCCGTCGCGCACGTTTCGACCGCGGCGGGAGTAGCGCTGGGCGCCGCGTCCGGAGGGTCGAAGATTGCGCTGACCGAGGCGGAGGAGCGCGCCATCTGGGCGACCCCCGAACAGCGACGCCCGTTGCGCGCCGCTGGCGGAGCATCAGCGACCGAAGCCGGCACGGGCACCGGTGCGGCATCGGCCAACGCGGGCGCACTGCAGGGCATCCGGGTCGCCGTCAAAGACCTGTTCGCCATCGACGGCGAGATCATCGGTGCCGGAAACCCCACTTTCGCCACTGGCCGGGCACCCGAAACTGTAACCGCACCCGCCGTGCAGGCGCTCATCGACGCCGGCGCCGAGATCACGGGGCTCGCCCAGACCGACGAGTTGGCGTTCTCCATCGCCGGCGCGAACGTGCACTTCGGTACGCCTCCCAACCCCGCTGCACCCGGCCACATCTCTGGCGGGTCGACGAGCGGTCCAGCCTCTGCGGTCGCACTCGGCCTCGCCGACCTCGGGCTCGGCACAGACACGGCCGGGTCGATCCGGGTGCCTGGCTCCTACACCGGGCTCTACGGTCTTCGAACGACGCACGGCGCCGTCTCGCGCGAGCGGCTCATCCCGCTGGCGCCGAGTTTCGACACCGTCGGTGTACTCGCCCGCGACCTTGCGACCCTCGAAGCTGGCGCGGCGGCGATCCTCGCAACGGGCGGCGGCGCTTTCCTGGTGAGCGACACCCGTGGTGGTGCGGCCGCCGCAACCGCACCTACAACCCCGGCCGAGCAGATTTCGCCGCCCCTGGCTGCGCCGACGACCTCTGGCATCACCCCAGGCATGGTGCCCGAACGGGCGCCGGCCCCGATCATCCGGATCATCGTCGACCAGACACTCGTCGCCCTCGCCGACGCACCCACGCAGCTGACGTTCGCCAGCGCCCTGCGCGCGCTCTCGCTCAATTCAGGGGTTCCGGTTGTCGATGCAGGTGCCGCAACCCCGCACTTCCCCCTTTCACCCGACGACCTCGACGCGTGGTTCACAGCGTTCCGCGTCGTGCAGCAGTACGAAGCCTGGCAGGCCGATGCCGAATTCGTCACAGCCAACCCCGACGCTCTCGACCCTGCCATCGCCGACCGGTTCCGTGTCGCGAGCACGATCACCGACGACGAAGCATCGGATGCCCGGGCCACCCTCGACCGCGCCACCCGCACCCTCGACGCGGCCATCCCCCCGGGGTCGGCCCTCGCCCTGCCTTCGACCTCCAGCGGCGCGCCCAGCCTTAGCGCCGATCCAGCCGAGATCGACCGCGTGCGTGCGGCGACCCTCCGCCTCACCTGCCTCTCGTCGCTGTCGGGCCTGCCGGCCCTCACCCTCCCGTACGGACGCTCAGGCACCCTCCCCGTCGGGCTCTGCCTCATCGGCTCCCGCGGCGCCGACCTCGCCCTGATCGACCTGGCCAAGCCTCGCGCCTGACTGGGCCCCTTCGCGCAGGCCGGTCCGGCCACGATCGTACGATCGTGCCGGCGCTTTGGTCGGCCGAGTGAATCAGGCTAAGCCAGTTGGCGTTACTGAGGGGAGCGGCAACCCCAGAGTCCCGCTCAGACGGCGGAATGCCGACGTCGAGGCCGAGATTCGATCGCGCCGTGGCCGGCCACCTCGTCACTGTCGCAAGCCGCTCACGCCGACGCGGAGAGCCCCCGCACGAGCACGTCGAGGTCGGCCGCCGCGAGCGGAACCCTCGTGCCGCCTGTCACCAGCGCCGCGAAGCCGCCGTCGTTCGCCATTATCGTGATCGTGTAGAGCTTCTCGGTCGCCGACGCATTCACGATGCGGTGCTCCGAACCGGGCTGCAGCGTCAGAACATCCCCCGGCCTCAACGGCAGCACTGCGTCATCGGAGTGCGCCTCGGCCGATCCCGCCAACACGATGAAGATCTCGGCCGACTCCGCGTGCGAGTTGAGCGGCTGCGCACCGCCGGGCTCCCAGATCTCGAGAAAGACGCTGGTAGAACTTCCCTGCGCGGGGCCCGCGAGCTCGGCCAGCACCACCGTGTCGCCCGTGCTGATCAGGTAACCAGGCAGATCGGCCAGATTTCGTACAACGGGTGCTGCTCCACTCATGATGCTTTCCTCCGGTGGGGTCGATTCACGTTCAGGTTGGTTCTGGATGATCAGGCCCCAGATTCTCGAGCCCTCACGGTCGCGCGCAGGCCACGAGCGCCACCGTGGCTCGAACCATAGCTGGCGCACATTTCGTGAACGTGTCGTGAGGCCACGCGTGCGTTTGCCTGACAGCCCCGGTTCGCTTCGCTGCCACGGCTCCTCAGCCCTCCGGGGCGCACGACTCTTCACCCTCGTGGGCGACCCGGCAAGCCGCCGCCTCGCCCTTAAGTGGCCCGCTCATGCAGAATCCTCTCGCCCCCGCACAACTACACTTGATAATCGCGTGTCTGTACCGCAGGCGCGGCACCGAGGGCTCCCGAGCTCCCATCGCCGCACACCCCTCCGCACCACACCCCAGGAGCCACCGAGTGAGTTTGATCGTGCAAAAGTACGGCGGATCATCCGTCGCCGATGCCGAGAGCATCAAGCGGGTCGCCAAGCGCATCGTCGAGACCCGCAAGGCCGGCAACGAGGTCGTCGTGGCCGTGAGCGCCATGGGCGACTCCACCGACGAACTGCTCGACCTCGCGCACCAGGTGACGCCGATTCCGGCCCCCCGCGAACTCGACATGCTGCTCACCGCCGGCGAGCGCATCTCCATGGCCCTGCTCGCCATGGCGATCAAGAGCATGGGCCACGACGCCCGGTCGTTCACCGGCAGCCAGGCCGGCATGATCACGGATGCCCGGCACGGCCAGGCCCGCATCGTCGACGTGACTCCGGGCCGCGTCCGCGACGCGCTCGACGAAGGCGCCATCGCGATCGTCGCCGGCTTCCAGGGATTCAACCGGGGAACCGGTGACATCACCACCCTCGGCCGCGGCGGGTCTGACACCACCGCCGTCGCCCTCGCCGCTGCTCTCGACGCCGACGTGTGCGAGATCTACACCGACGTCGACGGCATCTACACGGCAGACCCGCGCGTCGTGCCCCGCGCGCACAAGATCGACCGCATCTCGAGCGAAGAGATGCTCGAACTCGCCGCCAACGGGGCCAAGGTCCTCTATATTCGCGCGGTGGAATATGCCCGCCGTCACGGGGTGACCCTGCACGTGCGCTCGTCGTTCAACAACAACGAAGGCACCATCGTCTTCAACGAGAGCGCCACAGAAGAGTCGATCGCCGCGGCCGTGCGCACGAGCACCGGTACGATCCCCGTCCAGAGTCCAGACCCCTCGAACCCCACACAGAAGAGCGAGACCACCGTGGAAGAGCCACTCATCGCCGGCGTTGCCACCGACCTCAGTGAGGCCAAGATCACCGTCGTCGGCGTGCCCGACATTCCCGGCAAGGCAGCGCAGATCTTCAACATCGTCGCCAAGACCGGCGCGAACATCGACATGATCGTGCAGAACGTCAGTGCAGCATCCACCGGCCTCACTGACATCTCGTTCACGCTTCCGAAGTCTGACGGGCAGACCGTGCTCACCACCCTGACGGCCGAGCAGTCCGAAGTCGGGTTCGCAAGCCTGCAGTACGACGACCAGATCGGCAAGCTCGCCCTCGTCGGTGCCGGCATGCGCACCAACGCCGGCGTCTCAGCCAAACTCTTCACCGCGCTCTACGAGGCCGGCATCAACATCGAGATGATCTCCACCAGCGAGATCCGCATCTCGGTCGTCACCCGCGCCGACACCGTGAACGACGCCCTCCGTGTCGTTCACACCGCCTTCGGGCTCGACGGCGAAGAAGAGGCCATCGTGCACGCCGGCACCGGCCGCTGACGCAACTCGGCCATAGGAGTACCAACTTCTGCTGCCTCAGCGGCGCTCTGTCAGCAGAAGTTGGTACTTCTTACGTTGGACCTCGTCGGGGCCGCGCCAACCGCGCTCGCACAGAACGCGCGCGAGCTGTGTGACGAGCAGGCTGAACTGGTCCGCGGAATCTGCCCCGGTCACCCGAAAGACACGCCAGCCGAGTTCTTCGAGACGCCGGGTGCGGGTGACGTCGTGCCGCCACTGAGACATCGACACCCGATGCCCGTCCCCCTCGTATTCGACGCAGATTCCGAACGTGCTGAAGCGGAGATCGGGGCGTGCGACGAACAGCCCTCTCTCGTCGAAAACATCCTCGTTCACCTCTGGGGCAGGGAACCCGGCACGGGCAAAGGCGACGCGCAGGTGTGATTCCTGGGGCGATTCAGCCCGTTCGCTGATCAAGTCGAGCGCAGCCCGAACGGTCTCCGCCCCGCGAAGCCTGTCGAAGCCGTTGAAAGTCCGGGTCAGGTCAGCCACAGAGCACAGTCGAGCCCGACGCGCGACGAAGAAATCGCCCGCTGCTACCAGTTCCTTCAGATCAAGTTCGCCCGCAAGCTGACACCACAGCCGTGCCGGTCTCAGAACCCGGTGTCCCTCGACGAGACGGAGGTCGGATGCTGCCACGTTCAGTCGGTGCGTGATGATCTTCTGAGCTCGCACCGGGGCGTCTCCAGCGATCACTCCGAGGTGTAGAGGAAGCAGGTCCGAGAGCCTCAGAGGAAGGGGGCAGCCGAGAAGCTGAGTCGCGGTCTGGTGGCAGAAGAACGCCCGTTCGGGCATCCTGTGGGAGTATGCCGAGCACAGCGCATCGATCGTCGACGGGCTGGAGGAGCTTCGAATCCCCCAGAACGGTGCTTCGAGATCTGAACTGCGCAGACGCCCGGCGGTCACACCGAGCACGAGACCGTCTGACACTCGAAAGCTCTCGCGGCCGTTGAGCTCGCGGGGGAGTCTGCTGGGAACACGCATGGTTCGAGCATCCGGCCCGTCACTCACCCTCACGACGCGCCGCCTCCCTTCGGTGGACAGCTCCCCGACCCGCTTGCCTGTGTAGGACAGTTCGGTGTCACAGCTTCTGCAGTTCCGGCCTAGGCATGGCGTGAGAAGTTGGTACACCTAAGGGCAGGGTGAGACAGCTTGGGTTGATAAAGTGGGGAGTTCGTGTACGTGAGCAGACAAACTCGAGCAGACAAACTCGAGCAGACAAACTCGAGCAGACAAACTCGAGCAGACAAACTCGAGCAGACAAACTCGAGCAGACAAACTCGAGAAGACAAACCCGAGCAGACAAACCGGAACAGACAAACCCGAACAGATGGAACAGCAGTGAGCGATTCAGCCCAGACCCCCGCATCAGCCACCGTCACCCCCGGCACCTCCACCCCGGGCCTCAACGTCGGCGTCGTCGGCGCCACGGGCCAGGTCGGCAAGGTCATGCGCCAGCTGCTGGATGATCGCCAATTCCCAATCAAGAGCATCCGGTTCTTCGCCAGCGCTCGCTCCGCTGGGTCGACCCTGACGTTCCGCGGCGAAGAGATCGTCGTCGAAGACGCCTCCACTGCCGACCCCACCGGACTCGACATCGCCCTCTTCTCCGCAGGGGCCACCGGCTCGCGCGCCCTGGCCCCGAAGTTCGCCGCGGCCGGCGTCACCGTCATCGACAACTCCAGCGCGTGGCGCATGGACCCCGACGTCCCCCTCGTCGTCAGCGAGGTCAACCCGCACGCGATCGACGAAGCACGCAAGGGCATCATCGCCAACCCGAACTGCACCACCATGGCCGCCATGCCTGTGCTCAAAGTGCTGCACGCCGAAGCCGGCCTCGAACGCCTCATCGTCAGCACCTACCAGGCCGTCTCGGGCAGCGGTCTCGCCGGCGCTGAAGAGCTTGCCACCCAGGCCGCCTCGGCCATCGCCCAGGGCAACGTGCTCGACCTCGTGCACGACGGGGCCGCCGTCACGTTCCCCGCACCCGTCAAGTACGTGCGCCCCATCGCCTTCGACGTCATCCCCTTCGCCGGCAACCTCGTCGACGACGGCCTGAATGAGACCGACGAAGAGAAGAAGCTGCGCAACGAGAGCCGTAAGATCCTCGAACTGCCCGAGCTCCTCGTCAGCGGCACCTGCGTTCGCGTGCCCGTCTTCACCGGCCACTCCCTCTCGATCAACGCCGAATTCGCCCGCCCGCTCAGCCCAGAGCGCGCCCTCGAGCTCCTGTCGACTGCGCCGGGCGTGCAGGTGACGGATGTTCCGACCCCCCTCGAAGCAGCCGGAACCGACCCCAGCTACGTCGGTCGCATCCGCACAGACGAAGGTGTGCCGAATGGCCGGGGCCTTGCTCTGTTCATCAGCAACGACAACCTGCGGAAGGGTGCCGCGCTCAACGCGGTGCAGATCGCCGAGATCTTCGCCGCACGTGCTGCTGTTGCTGTCTCGGGTGCGTCGGCCGCTGCAGCCGCAGCATCGGTGGAGCCCGCACTCTCGGTCTAGACCGCTGGGTGCGCCCGCACACGGGCCGTTTGACGCTCTCCCGCCGGAGATCACACCACAGGACACATTCTGAGTTTTAATCAGTTATACTGTTCGGGTCATGGATGATCAGACCCTCCGCCCGCTTGCCGACACCGCGGCCGCTCTCGCCGTCTGGGTCATCATCGTGATCACGGCGTGGTTCGCTGTGGCGCTGGCACTCGGACTCTTCGTCGGGCGCGCTCTCACTCTCTGTTCCGCGCACGAAAGCCTTCGAAAACCTTCGGCGCGGCTCATCGTCCTGCCTCCCCAGCAGATCTGCGAGACGCACCGCCAGTCCAGCACCCCGAACGAGTCCAGCGCGCTCCACTGACTCACCCCTCAGCCCACGCTCCACCCAGCCCACGGTCCCCCCAGCCCACACTCCCACCGGCCCATCACCATCTGTCAGACCAACGCCGCCCCAGAATCCGCGCCTCCCGCCAGTCCAGCGCTCCAGAACGGCCAAACGACTCGGCTGGAGGGTGCCAAGCGGTACATTGTTACCGTGAGTTCACAGCCCCCGCTCCCGTCACGCCCTCACGCCCTCGCGCGAGTGCTGGCCGATCGTGAATTCCCCGATGCTCGTGCACGCCGCCGCACCTCCTGCACCATCTCGTACCGAACCCCATGCCGGGCAGCCGAGTAGGCGAAGACTCCGTCCCCGACACGGGTGACGAGAGCTATTTTCGGGAGCCGAACCTTCTGAAGCCCCCAGCAGTCTCGAGTGTGGCCGGCTCGAGCGTATACGACCTGAGCGACTCCGGACCGAGCGTAACCGACCTGGCATCGTCCGACGCTCCAGACCCCGACGCTCCAGACCCCGACGCTCCAGACCCCGACGCTCCATTCCCCGACGCTCCAGACCCCGCCGACCTCCCCGACCACGACCCGCCGGTGCTTCCCGAACCCGTGCACTCCGTCTGGTCCGAGATCCGCGTCGCCGGAGTCCTGGTTCCCCTGCAGATCGGCCGGGCGTACTTCTGGCCCGTCTCCGCAGCGGTTGTGGCCGTGCTGGTACTCGGCGCACTGAACGCCGCAAAACTCGTCTTCTCTGACCTCCCGAGCGACGTCGCAGCGCCAGCCGACCTCGCGTACTTCCTGGCGCTCTTCGTCAGTACCCTCCTGGTCACCGACTTCAGGCTGAGCGTCGGCCGCCTCGCCTCCCTGCCATCCGTGAGCCTCGCGGTCTCGCTGCTCGTGACGGTCGATTACGCCAACCAGTTCTTTCTCTCCATCGCTGTCTGGACCCTGGGCTTCTTCTTCGGCCTCCTGCTGAACTCCCGCAATCCCAGCCTCTCCCTCTACGGCAGCGGCCTTGCCGCCCTCGGCGCCACGACCTGGGTCGCTGTGGTCAAGACGCTCGCCGGTGCTGATGTCTGGCCCGTCGCCTACATTCCGCTTGCGACGGCGGCCTATCTGACCGTGATACTCGGAATCGAGTTCGCCCGGCAGAAGGGTCGATGGAGCATTCAGCACACCTTCGGAGTCTCTGGGTTCAGTTCCAGGCGCCTGCTCGGTGTGTTATTCGCGATCAGTGCCCTTGCCCTGGCAATCGGATACATCTACTCGTCGCTCTACGTGCTGCTCGTCGAAGTGAACCAGACGCATCGCGCCGCGGGGATCATTCTGCTCGCCGGCGCGATTCTCTTTCTCGCCTCGAAATGGCGGCAGCAGCGTGCGCTTCGCCGCCGCCTGAAGGGGCTGACCGACGCAGCGCTTCGCCTGCCGTGGGACACCAGCCGCGGGCTGGAGGCGATAGCCGTCGAGATGGTCAACAACACCATCGTCGCCGACCACGTCGATGTGCGTGCAACAAAACCGGGTCACAACGAGATCGGCTATTCCGTGCGGCTTGCCCCAGACCAGGAGGCCTATCTCGTCGCCTCGCGCGAGGTGAGCGCTGTGCCGTTCGCCCGCGACGATGAGCGCGCTCTCGAAGCCCTCGCGCACCTCGCGACCGAGGCTGCGCGCGTCACCGAAGACATGGCAGACCTCGTTCTGCGGGCCAACAGCGACTCCCTTACGGGCTTGCCCAACTACAGCGCGTTTCGCACCGCACTGGCGAAGGCGAACGAAGAACGCTCGTACTCCGGCGCGATCGCCGTGCTCTTCATCGACCTCGACAGCTTCAAACAGCTCAACGACCGACGCGGGCACCACGTCGGCGATGTCATGCTCATCGCCATCGCCGATCGACTTCGCGATGCCGCCCGCCCGGGCGACGTCGTGGCCCGTGTCGGCGGCGACGAATTCGTCGTCGTACTCACCGAACTCCGCACCCTGCTCGAGGCGAAAGAGCTCGCCGAGCGCATCACAGCAGCTGCCGGCAGCCCGATCTTCTACGAAGACACCGAGCTGCGGCCGATCCTCAGCGTGGGCCTCGCGTTCTCCGCCCACCGCGAGACCGACCCGAACCAGCTGGTCATCGACGCCGACAGCAGCATGCTCGCCGTGAAGAAGTCGCGCCGCCAGGGCGGCCCCAGCTCCGAGAGCACCATCAACATCTCTCCCCACCGCTCGGCCCGAATCAATGACATCGTTGCCGACGCCATCGACAACGAGAAGCTGACCGTCGTCTTCCAGCCGATCGTCAACATGATCGAGAACCGCATCTGGGGTTATGAGGCACTGGTTCGTCTCACCGACCCCGACCTCGGCGCCATCTCGCCGGGCGCACTCGTCGAGCGTGCGAAGAGCTTCGGGCGCATGGATGAGCTCACCCGCCAGGTCATGTCGAAAGCGATGACCGCGGCAAGGGCCATCCAGCTCATCGAGCCCTCCATCGCGACCATGACGGTCAACCTCGAGGTCGGGCAGATCACGGATGATCACCTCGGGCTGTTCGCGAAGAACCTCGCCGACCGCTACCCCTCCATCTCGCTGTGTCTCGAACTCAATGAGCGTTCGCTACGGTACGTCACCGACGATCTGCGCAGGCAATCCCAGGCGCTCAGAGATCACGGCATCCTCATCGCGATCGACGACTACGGCTCGGAGAACTCCTCGGTCGGCTCGCTCGTGCGCATCCCGATGGACATCATCAAGCTCGACCGCAGCCTGATCGACGACCTCGACGACTATCGCCAGCGCGAGGTCGTCAAGGCACTGCAGAGCTTCAGCGACTCCACCGACTACCTCACCATCGTCGAGGGCATCGAGTCGAAGGAGACAGCAGAGATCCTCCGCCGCGTCGGCGTTCGCAACGCCCAGGGCTACTACTACGGCGTGCCTGCGACCTACGAGCAGGTCGTCGACCGCTTGAACCGGCACGGCACGGTCGCCCTGGTGCCCCCTGCGCCCAAGGCACGCTGAGCATCAGCGGGGACCGGGCAGCCGGAGCGCACGGAGAGCGGCGGCCGAGCATCCATCGACCGTGGGATCGGTTGCGTTAACGCATAAGCTACTGTCAACATGACGTGGCAACATGACTGAGAAGCGCAAACGCCTGGCGATCATCGACGACCACAACCTGGTTCTCGACGGCCTGTCGACCTGGTTCGCCGCCAACGCTCCCGATTTCGACCTCGTCATCTCCGTTTCGGCGTGGTCTGAGCTCATTCGCCACCCTGCTTTCCCACCTGACGTCGTGCTCATGGACTTCCAGCTGGTCGAACCGCTCACCATCGAGTCCCGCGTCGGCCTCTGCAAGGCGGCCGGCGCGGCTGTCGTGGTGATGAGCGCCGTCACCAGCACGGCCGAGATCGGCCGCATCCTGAACGCAGGGGCTTCGCGTTTCGTGTCGAAATCGCAGCCCGCCGCTGAACTTCTCGCCGCCGTGCGGGACTCAGTCACCCCTCCGCCCGCCTGGGAATACACGCCGTCCTGGGGTTCGAAGCCGGCGTCAGGCGGCCAGGGCGAGGCCCCCGCGGGCATGGCAGGGGTGAACGCAGGGGCGCAGTCGCAGACTCAACTTCAGTCTGCGTTGCAGCCGCCCGCAACGCTGGCCCCATCGCCGCCCGCTCTGCCGCGCCCGCCGCGTTTCAGCGACAAAGACATCGCGATCCTGAACCTCTACGCCAACGGCCACAACCCGGTCGAGGTCGCAATGATGCAGAACATCCGCGCAGAGACCGTGCGCAAGGCCCTCGAGCGAATGCGTGCTGCCTACGAGACCGTGGGCAGGCCGGCGGATGATCGGGAGACCCTCATTCGCAGGGCCGCCGAAGACGGCTACCTGAGCTGACTCCTGCTCGACGGCGCTCGTGCTGCCGGTCTGCACTTGACTTCCGGCGGAGAATCGCGACACCGGCGCCAATGCGGGCTCGCGTGCGCTGTGTTCCGACGAAAGTCGAGTGGGCGCTCGAACGAACACCCGCCGCCGCTGTTGCCGGTCGCGGGGAGGGCTCTACTGGACCTTGCCCTCGATGGTGGTCGGGGCGGGCGGCTGGAAGATCGCGACACGGATCGGCTGGTGCACGACCGAGCGGGTTCCTGCTGCGCTGCCGCCGACGCCGCCGATGGCATCGACCGTGATCGTCATCGAGAAGTCGAGCACGAGGCCGTAGGTGTCGTCGGTCAGAACGCCGATGGTGTTGCCCTCGAGCTGGAACCCACCCTTCGGCGATGTGACGAGAAGGCCGGCGTCTGAACGCAGGGCTTCCGGGTCGAGTGTGGTTGTCACCGGGTCGAGGTTCAGCACGAACGGGGTCGCAGAACTTCCCCCCGTCGTACTGGTGGTCGCGGTCACGGTGACGTTCGACATGTACACCGGGCGTTTCTGGGCGAACGGGGCCTCAGCAGGAACCGCGCGGTCGAACACGCTGATCACGAACGAGAACTTCTTGTTCGCCGTGGTGTACCACTCGTGCGTCTTCTGCTCTGTCCACATGTCGAGCTGGAGCTCCAGGTTTTCGCCGATGGGTACGACCGGGTGCACTGAGCCGAAGTCGGTGAACACCGAGTCGAAGGCGAGCGAGGTCGACGGCGTGGGGGTCGGCGCCGGGGTCGCAGCGGCATTGGCCGCGCCGGGGGCTGCGCCGAGGATTCCACCGAAGGTGGAGCATCCGGTGCTCACGACGGCCATGCCGCTGATCACGATCGCGGCGAGGAGGCGGGACTTCCATTTACGCATGGGCAGACTTTCGTACGGGTTGTGCTGGCTGAGGAGTGTTCTGAGGTGCCGGTGGTGCCGGGGGTGCGGTGGCGCTCGGGTGCGCCGGGCCGAGCAGGGAGCCGTGCTCTGGCTGGTGCTCGGTGTGCTGTGGTGTTGTTTGGTGCGCTGTGCTGCTGAGCTGCTGAGCTGCTGTGTTGCTGTGCTGTGATGTGCAGAAGAGTGTGCTGCGCACGTGGGTATGGCGTGCGAGCACGTCAGTTTTGCACGTGGCGGCTGGTCGCCGCCGGTCGAACGGGCTCATCCTGCCAAAACTGGGGGATTCTTAGGCCGTTCTTTGGCATTTCTTGTTGCTAAGCCGCGGATCGACGCCATCGGCATATGCCGTTGCGGGCATAGATGCGCCCTCCACCACGACCACGTTGTCACAGAGCACGACGTTGCCCGCGTCTCTCGCAGCGCCGACGATGTTCACCGCGAATCCGTTCGACGCTGCAGCGAAGGAGTTCGCGGCGAAGGTGTTGTTCGAGCCCCACGGTGCCACGATGACGTGCACCTGTGCACCGTCGACGGGGGAGTTCCGGCCGGTGTTCGAGCCGATCATCCAGTTGTTGCCTTTGACGTCGACGAGCGAATCCACCTCGGTCGCGCGGCTGCCGTCGAAGGAGTTGCCGGTGACCTGCCCACCAGTGGTTCCCTCTTTGATGTCGATGTTCTCGGCGGTTGTCGCCGAAATCGTATTGCCGACCAGGCGGTTGCGGTCGCTCTGGTCGGGGTTGCAGTGAGAGAGGGTGCACCAGTTCGACTGGGCCGTTCCCACGTAGATGCCCTCGCCGAACTTCGCCTCGGCGAGCCCGGTCTGGCCGATCGTGTTGTTCTGCACGAGGTTGTCGCTGCTGCCCAGGCGCAGATGCACCGCCTCGTCGCCGACCGAGGTGACCGACAGGTTCGAGAGGGTGTTGTTCGATGAGTTGTCGAGCAGGATGCCCTTCTGGGCTCCGCTGACAGAGAAGCCCATGAGGCGCCAGAACTGCGCCCCGGTGAGATGCAGCGCGGAGCCCGAATCGAGAGAGCCGCCGTCGATCACCGCGCTCCGGTCGCCGCAGAGCGTGATGGGGGAGGCCGCCGACGCTGCAGTCGTTGCCGTGAAGTGCCCACTGTAGGTGCCGGGCGCGAGAAGCAGAACGGTGCCGGGTCGTGCTGAAGCGAGTGCGGAGCTCAACTCGTCAGACGATGACAGTAGCTCCCCGGCCGGGCAACCGGCAACGGAGGTCGTTGTGGGTTGTGGTGCCGACGACGTGGTCACGCTGGCCGAGCACCCGCTGAGCACCACGATGGTGGCGAGGCCGAGCGCCAGCCATCCGGATGCCCGCCAGCTCTTCACCGCCCGGTCACGTGCTCTCGTGCCTAATGCACCGCTGATGTCGTCCCCACCACTACAGTTTATAGAAATCCCGCGATCCCGATCTTCGCGGGCAGTTCAAGCCGTGGGTTCGAGGTACCGCAGCAGTGTGGGCGCGCATTCGTGTCTGCGCGAACGGGTGCCGATGCTCACGGCGCCGGAACCGGTCGAAGTGTGGGGGTGGGGCGAGCCGTGATGGTCTACGCACTGGTCCTCCCGAGCGTCGCCTTCTCCAGCCACGTACTCCTGCTTCCCAATGCGGTCTGGGGCACGCAGCACACCTTCTGGTGGTTGCTGCCGTTCGGCGTCTTCGGCATCATCTCCTGGAGCCTCTGGCTGCTGCGCAAGATCCTCTCCTCCACAACACGGCCCGTCGTGAACGACTATCGGGCCGCCACGACCGTGGTGGTGCCGTCATTCCACGAAGACCCGAACGTGCTACTGCGCTGCCTCGAGACCTGGCGGCGACAGGGCCCGTCCCGCATCATCATCGTTCTCGACGTGGCCGACCTCGAGGCCGAAGAGCGCATCAACGCACTCGGACACCACAACGTCGACGTCATCATGTTCAAACACCGGGGAAAACGCTCGGCATTGGGTGAGGGCATCCGGGCCGTCCAGACCGAGCTCGTCATACTGGTCGACTCCGACACGGCGTGGGAAGACGGCATGCACGACGCCATCCAGATGCCCTTCATCGACGCTGCCGTCGGTGCGGTGAGCACCCGCCAGAACGTCTACCAACCGAAATCGAGCGTCTGGCGCCGCGTCGCCGACTGGATCATCGACCTCCGGTACTACGACTACGCCCCCGCAATGGGTAGGTTCGGCGGCATCGTCTGCGCTTCAGGTCGCACCAGCGCGTATCGTCTGGCGATCATCCTGCCCAAGCTTCCCCAGCTCGAACACGAGATCTTCATGGGCCGCGAGTGTGTTGCCGGCGACGACGGGCGCCTCACCTGGCTCGTGCTCTCGCAGGGCTACCGCGTGACCCATCAAGACAGCGCCAGGGCCCTCTCGATGTTCCCCGACACCTTTCGCGCCTTCGTCAAACAGCGTGTGCGCTGGAGTCGCAACTCCTATCGCTGCTACTTCACTGCCATTCGCACCGGCTGGATCTGGCGCGTACCTCTTATCTCCCAGCTCACCATCATGCAGATCATCTTCACGCCCGTGAGTATGGCCGTCGCCGTGGTCTACGTGATCGCTGCGGCCTGGTCGGCGAACCCCATTCCCGCCATCGTCTTTGCCCTGCTCTGGGTGTTCATCGGGCGCGGAATCCGCGGAATCTCGCACCTCTGGCGTCGCCCCGAAGACATCTGGCTCCTGCCGTTGGTCACCATCATCACCGCCTTCATCGCACTGCCCATCAAGACCTATGCACTCTTCACCATGAACACACAGGGCTGGCTCACCCGCTCGGCCGACTCGATCGGCGGCGAGGGCCAGACTGAGGCGAGCCTCGCCCCCCGCGACAAGGCTGCGGGTGGCGACGCCGCGCGGGGTGAGGCCCAGAGTGGCGAGGTTCTGACTGGCGAGGGTCTGACTGGTGAGGCGGCGAGTGCGGAGCGTAAGCACGACCGGCTGCCCGAGGCATCCGCGGCCGAGAAGGCAGCACGCTGATGGCGAAAGACGAGAAGGGCGCGCAACCTCCCGCGAGTGACGACGCGGAATCCACATCGGAGTCCGCGCCGCAGCGAACCCCGAAGCCGGCCTCTCCGCCCCCCTCGGAGCCGGCCTCGCAGCTTCCTGCGAAACAGTCGCCGAAATCGTCCACACGATCAGCATCGAAAAGTCGCTCAAAGGGTGCCTTCACCGACGAAGAGCGCGGTGACACGGTCGGTCGGCCCACCCGCGCGATCGTGCGGATGATCGTGATTGCCGTGCTCGTCCTCGGCCTCGTCGGCGTGGCCCTCATCCGCGCCGGAGCCTTCGCGGGCACGTTCGCCAGCGTCTCGCAGGTCGCCGATGCTGCGGCAGCCGCGGCCTCTGAAGCTGCTGCCTCGGCCACCCCCAACCCCTCCTCCACCGGCCCGGCCTCCTCCTCCACCGGCCCGGCCGCCTCGGCCGCACCCGCTGTTCTCGCACCCACCGCTGCCGCCACGACGCCCACCACCGCGGGCGCAGCCGCACCCACCACAGCATCCACCGCAGACCCGACCCCCCAGGCCCCGGGCGAACTCAGCCCCCTCGAGAAGTCGTACCAGGCGCAGGCCGCACTCGTCGCGGCTGAAGACGCGAGAATCAGCTACCTGGCGCTGACCGGCGCCGCCCCGAACTATCCGGCCGAACCGATCCTCACCCCAGTCGACCGCGCCAACCAGGCCGCGGAACCAACGCCGCCCCCCTCTGTCGTGCTCGAAGCGCAGCCGAAGGCGGTGCTCACGATCTACTCCCTCGACGACCTGATCGCCCGCGGCGCCGCCACTCGAGTCAGTGACACGATCGTCTCGCTGACCTCGAGTGTGTTCCTCCAGCGCGGCGTGCTGCTGACCATCACCGCTCCCGGCCAGACGCTCCGCATGCTGAGCACACCCACGGGATTCACCAGCATCGTCTCGTGGGGCGGCGCCCTCACGCTCGCCGGTGACGCAACCGCCCCTCTGACGATCACGTCGTGGAATCCCACTCCGGCGACCCCCGCCGCCACAGCGCCACCCGCAGCAGACCCCGCGGCTGGCGCACCAGACTCCACCGAGACCGACGGGCGGGCGTACATCCGCCAGAATGACGGCGCCCTCACCACCAACTACGTCACCCTCGACAGCCTCGGCTTCTACAGCGGGCGCACTGGCGGGCTCGCCGCTACGGGCACGGCGACGGCACCGACCCTCGCTAGCATCCACCACACCGTCGTCACGAACCAGCACACCGGGCTCTTCCTCTCCTCTGTCACCGGCGCAACTGTCTCCGACTCCTCCATCAGCACCTCGACCGAGACCGGCATCGAGATCACGAACTCCTCTGACGCCGTCTCGGTCATCCGCACCACGGTCGACGGTTCCGGTGGCACCGGCATCGAAGCGCAGGCCGGCAGCTCGAACGTGATGCTGAACATCGCGACCATCACCAACAACGGCCAGTACGGGTTCACGTTCGACGGCAAGGCCCGGGCATCCGGGCCGAACCCCGGCGGGTACCCGGTCGCCGACTCAGCGGGCCCGCTGGTCATCGGCAGCACCGTCACCGGCAACCGCGCCGGCGGTGTCGCCGTCTACTCCTCCACAGGCGTGAAGATTCTGACCTCCACGATCTCACAGCGCGGGGATGCCCTGCTCGTGCGCGACTCGACCGCCGTCATCCAGCACAACACGATCGACGTCACCAACGGCAACGGCAATGGCATCGTGCTCGAAGGCCCCATCGTCTCGGGCTGGGTGCAGCACAACACGATCTCCGGCGGCGGCCCGAACGCCATCGCCCAGGGTGACGGCAGCGGCACGATCGTGGTCGACAACAACGACACGAGTGGATGGTCAGAGAAAGCCCAGATCGTGACCTGGGCCGAAGATCACCCCCTCGCCCTGCTCTGGGGCCTGTTGCTCATCATTCCCGCCATCGGCGTCTTCTTTCTGGTTGCCAGGGCCAGGCGCCTGCGAAAGATCCGCGAACTCGTCGAATCGACGACCCTGGCCATCGCGAAAGCAGAGAAAGCAGAATACGAGTCAAGGCTCCTGGCCGAGCGCACCGGCGAGGGGTCGCTCGAGTCGGAGCTTGTGGGCGCGGGTGCGGGCGGTGCCAGCCTGGCCAGTGTCGGGATGACCGGCAGCGCTTTGCACGACAGCTCGCCTACCGTGGGGTCTGCGGGCACGGCGAGCCTTCCCGGCGATTTCGATGCGGGGGCTGCCGACCGTCACCCCTCCAGGCACGACGTGAAGCCGAGGATCGTCACCTCGAAATTCCCGGGCGAAAGCGTGCCGAGCGCGCCACTGCCCCGACGTTCCTCCCTCGAGATGCCCGAAGTGTGGGTTCCACCGGGCCAGCAGCCCGTGCGTCACGAAGCTGCAGCCCAGCGTCCAGCGCAGTCTGACCCATATGGCACCGGGCCGAACACCTATGGCACCCCTGGGCCGCAGCCGACTCCGACCCGCGAGCCTCAGTCTCAGCCATCCCAATCACCTCCCCCACAGGCGTACCCCCCGCAGGCGTACCCGCCCCAGTCCGCGCCCCCACGTTCCACTCCTCCACAAGGCCCTCCTCCACAGGGCCCTCCTCCACAGGCAGCGCCCCCGCAGTGGTCTCCTCCACAGTCGTCGCCTCCACAGCCCTACCCCGGGCAACCGTTTGCCCCGGCGGCAGCACCGTCGGGCGTCCCTCCAGCGGGCCGTCCCCCGGTAGCTCGCCCTCCGATCGGTCGGCCAGCGCCGGCGAACCCCACGACTTCAGGATCGTCGGCTGGCCAGCCTGGCACACCCGGCGCCTCCCAGGCCGGAGAGCGTCAGGCGGGAGTTCCGCAGCTGCCAGGAACGCAGCCGGGAACGCCCCGACCGGGAGCGCCGCGCCCCGGAGCGCCGCGACCACCGGCCCCACGCACGAACTCGAGGCTTCCGGTTGGGCGCCCCTACCCCGCTGGCCGCCCAGCCCCGACGTCGTCAGCCGCAGGCGCTACAGGCGCTACAGGCGGTGCAGGCGCTGGCACCACGCCTCCGCCTCCCAGCGCCCCGCAGCTGCCCACCACCAAGACATCGGCAGCGACCGGCGAAGCACTGGGCCGTTTCCGCACGGTCGAAGAACTCGCCGTGTCGGCTGTTCTCGACGGCGGCAAGCCCATCACCACTGTGGCCAAGACGCTGCGGGTCTCGACCTCCATCGTGGCCAGCTGGGTCGCAAAAGCCCAGCGCGACCACCGGCCCTGAGCGCACTCATCGCACCGTCGCCGCTGTGCCACCGGCCGTGGCCACCCCGCCACTGCCCGCGACCGCCGGCCACGGTACCACTGCAACAACAGCGCAGTACCTCACCTCAACAACAGCGCAGCACCACCGCAAACCACACAGAACGCCGCACACAGTTTCGTAGTTTAGGCTGAATCGAAGGGTTCACATCGGGGGAGAGGCCACGATCATCAGCGCATCTGAGAGACAGTCCAGCGAGACGAAGTCCCGGGTCGGCTTGGCCTCAGCCATCGTTGCGCTGTTCATTCCGATCGTCGCCCTGGGTGTGATCCTCTCGGCCGTCGCCAATCTCGCTTCGCCGACTTCTGCTGCCTCGACGGCCTCTGGCGCTCTGCAGGGCAAGACCTTCTACGTCGACCCCGAGGCGAAAGCTGCGATTGCCGCCGCTGCCGCAGCCTCGAAGGGCAACTCCGTCGACGCCGCGACGTTCGGCCGCATTGCCGACCAGCCCACCGCGATCTGGCTCACCCCCGAGAAGCACTCGACCGCCGAGATCACCGCCTACGTCTCGGCAATCGAGAAAGCTGCCACTGCCGCGAACCAGACGCCCATCTTCACGGTCTACGGCGTACCGAACCGCGACTGCGGAAATCACTCCGCCGGCGGGCTCTCGGCCACCGAATACCCGCTCTGGGTGAAGGCGATCGCGGCAGGCATCACGCACCAGAATGCGGTGATCATCCTCGAGCCCGATGCCCTGGCACTCGCAACGCAATGCAACAACGTGAGCGAGCGGGTGAAGGAGATCAGCAGCGACCTCGACATCTTCGCCCCGGTCGGTGCAACGGTCTACATCGACGCCGGCCACTCGCAGTGGGGCCCTGCTGCCGATATGGCCGCGCTCCTGAACCAGGCCGGCGTGACAAAAGCTCGCGGATTCGCCACGAATGTCTCGAACTACAACGACACAGCGGCCGAGCAGACGTACGCTGAGACCATCAGTTCCCTCACAGGAGGCGCACACTTCGTGATCGACACCTCACGCAACGGCCGCGGGTCGAACGGTGAGTGGTGCAACCCCTCCGGTCGTGCCCTCGGTGCCGTTCCCTCGAAGCAGGATGTCGCCACGAACCAAGACGCGAACCTCTGGATCAAGCCCCCGGGTGAGAGCGACGGAACGTGCAATGGCGGCCCAACAGCTGGTGAATGGTGGGATCAAAGCGCGCGAGAGCTGGCGTCGAACGCCGGCTGGTAACCTCCCCGCTCGGTGACCTCCCCGGGGGCACACTCGGTGGCCTGGCTCTTGGCTTGGTCATCGTTGTGGCGAGCGGTTTTGCTGTCACCTGGCTGATCCGCAGGCGGCGCAGAGCGAAGAGCGACCGGATGCCCGGCCCGGCCCTCGCGCCCGACTCAGCGTATTCGCTCGAGCCCGACGCCACTGACGCTGCTGCTGAGACGGCCGTCGCGACTGAAGTCCCGACAGAGTCGACTGCGACTCCGGATGCCTCAGCAGCTGAGCTCGAACGTGCCGCAGCGCTCGAAACAGCATCAGAAGCAGCCCCCGAGCCGGAAGCAAAAGACGAGACAGAGCCGGAAGCAGAAGTAGAAGCCGAACCTGAGTCTGAAACCGAGTCAGCGGCTGGCGGCGAAGCAGGCACTGACGCCAGAGCAGAGACTGACGCAGACGCAGAAGCCGAGCCGAAAGCAGAGCCGAAAGCAGAGGCGGAGCCCGACGCTGAGGCCGCGCCGGAAGCCGAAGTCGTCCCGGAAGCCGAAGCAGTCCCGGAAGCCGACGCAGTCCCGGGGGCCGACGACGCCGCCGAACTCGAAGCAGGCGTAGCCACCGCGCACGCGGTCGAGGCCGATTCGCCAGACAACGAATCTGAAGCCGAGTCGACTGTGCGGGGTGAAGCATGGCCGGAAACTGGCTCAAAGCTTCTCGCTGCGTTGGAGCCGGAGGCTGAAACACCGTCGGAGCCTGAAGCAGAGCCTGAAGCAGAGCCAACTCCAGCGCTGCTCCCGATCGATGCGGAGGCCGCCGACGCTGCGGATTTCACCGAGCTCGCGGAATTCACCGAACTCGCGGAGGAGACCGAACTCGCGGCGGAGACCGAACCCGCTGCGCTCGCCGAATCTGCCGTGCCCGACAAGTCCGCCAAACCTGAGAAGCCGGAGGAAGCGGCAGAACCCGCCGGCCCGCTCCGCTCACTCGTTGTGCCCGAACCGTGGTACCCAGCCGGAGCACGCCCTCCGGTTGTGCCCGTGACTCCGCCTCTGCCGCACGTCGTGCCGCCGAGAGTGCAGCAGCAACCCCTTCAGGCACAACCGCCGACAAATCCCGGGCAGCTCCCGATGCCGTCAAGCCAGCAGTCCCCGGCTTCGCCCGCGGCCATACCCCCAGGGCAGGGCCAGCCTCAGCCTTCGACGCAGTTCCCGACGCAGTTCCCCGTGCAGCCCCCCGCGTCGCCGCCACCACCCCGCGAATGGGCTCCGGGCGCGCCGGTCGAACCCGTAACAGTAGCCGCCACTGGGTTTGGTAGCATGACCCCAATGGATACTTCGGGGGAGCGCAGGGTAGCTGTCATTATCGAAGATGATGCCGACATCAGGCATCTTCTCGAGACAGTCCTCACGCAGGCTGGTTTTGAGACTGTCGCCACGGGCAACGGTCTCGACGGGGTGCAAGCGGTGCGCGCGTATTCGCCCATCATCACCACGCTCGACGTCAGCATGCCCGGTATCGACGGGTTCGAGGCCGCGAAGCGCATCCGTGCCTTCAGCAACACCTACCTGATCATGCTCACCGCCCGCGATGACGAGATCGACACTCTGCAGGGCCTCGAGGCCGGCGCCGACGACTACCTCACCAAGCCGTTCCGCCCGCGCGAACTGCGTGCCCGCATCGAAGCGATGCAGCGTCGCCCGCGTGCAATGGTGGGCGACGAGGCTTCGCAGGCCGCGGCCCAGGCTGCTCCGCCCGTCGGTGCGCCGCAGACGTTCGCTCCGGCACCGAATCTTACGCAGCCCTCACAGCCGGTGTACGCCCCCGCAGCGGAGTCACCGGCCCCGAACTACGGCCAGCCGCCGGCTCAGACGCCTCCGAACTACGCGCAGCCCACCCAGGCACCACGACCCGACTACGGCCAGCAGCCACCCGCCCCGGCCCCCGCCTACTACGAGCAGCAGCAGCAGCCGCCCGCCGAGCAGCAATACGGCCAGCAGCAGCAATACGGGCAGCCCTACGGCCAGCAGCAGGCACCCTCAGTCGACCCCGACGTGGCTGCGCACACCAGCTACCCCTCCGACGACGGCTGGGTCGAGTACAACGGCCTCTACGTCAACGAGGAGATGCGTCTCGCTGAGAAAGACGGCGCGGTCGTCGAACTCACCCGCAGCGAGTTCGACCTGCTGAACGCACTGATGAGCAGCCAGCGACGCGTGCGAAGCAAGGCCGACCTCGCGCTTCTCCTGCGCGGCGAATCCTACGTCACCGCCCACTTCGTGAGCGAGAGCGACAAGCGCGCCATCGAGGTGCACATGGCGAACCTCCGCCGCAAGCTCTCCGACAGCCTCACCAACCCGCGCTTCATCGAAACCGTGCGCGGCATCGGCTACCGCCTCGCGGCCTCGGAGAACGACTAGCTCGAGCCCTGCCGTGTCGGCCTCCCGGTGACCTCCGTCAGCGCGCACCACACTTTGGGCGGAGCTCAGCGTATCCGCCGCAGATAGAGCGTCGCTTCGGCTGTGCTCCTCCCGATGTAGCAAAGGCGTGGCCATTCACGCCCGGCAAACAGCATCCCCGATTGGGCTCCTCGCGACGAAACACAGCTTCGGCGGGCCGTGTCGGTGGGGAGCGTCGCGGCGAGCATCCACCGGATGCTCGCTCACAGCTCCAGCGCACCCGTTGTGGCTAAGGGAGGGTTACTCGCCCTCGATCACCAGCGACAGCTCACGGCACGTCGCATCGCCCACCTCGTGCAGCCGCGCCAGATGCGCCATGCTGCCCGGCAGGTCGTGCCGCTTCACCGCGGCGTGAACCATGCCCGCAATGGCCTCGAGTGTCGACGCCCCCAGCATGGTTCCACTGCTCCGGATGCTCAGCAGCACCACATCGGCATCGTCGAAGTCGCCCTTGCCCAGCGCCCGCATCAACCGGTAGGAGCGTGTCTCCCACATGTTGATGAAGTCGTTGACGAACTGCGCACGACGACCAGAACCGGTGCCGTCTGCGGTCCCGAACTGGTCGAGGAGCGCATTCAACACCGGGCGGTCGATCATGGAGCTCTGGGTCAAACCGGTTTCCTCTGAAATCTCGTTAGTTGTGGGGCCTGCGTCTATGCCTGGTGTGTACCCGGCTGGTGCGCGTGCAGGTCGTCCGTCTGCGCCCGTGCGGCTGAAAGCCGCACGCAGCGTCAGACCTTGTATCCGCGGTGGCGGCGAAGCAGTTTGCCGACCATGCCGACTGTTTGAAGGATAGTGATGATTCCGAGGATGGGCCAACCGATCCAGAGGAGGGTTGACTGGGCGACGATCGGCAGCTGGAACCACAGCACGATGAACACGGCGACGGTGATCGCGAAGGCCAGCAGCGGCACCAGGTACGAGTTGCCTCGGCCCTTCTCGGCCTTGGCCTGGGCGGCCCAGTTGTCGACCTGCTTGCGGCTGAGGAACTTGGTCCACGCCCGAACGAAGTGCCCCATTCGCACCCACATGTAGATCTCCGCGGGGAAGAGCGCCGCGGCGAAGAAGATGTCCCGGCCGTTGCGATTCTTCATCGACAGCGCCGTGCGGAGGTTCAGCAGAATGGCCGCAACCGGCGGGATGAGCCAGAACGGGCTGAACACGAAGGCGTTGATCGACAGCGAGAAGAACAGCAGGGTCACGAACATGAGTCGAGTGACGATGTTGGTGAGCATCGAGAAGTTCTCGAACCAGCGCAGGCGCAGGTTGGGGTGGAAGGGCTGGCCCTTCGTGTCTCCGCGCTGGCCGGGCCACATGAGCTCGATGGCGCCGAAGTTCCACTTCACCTGCTGGGCGTCGAGGCCGCGGAGCGTGGTCATGCCACCGACGTCGGCCCGCGCCTGGGCGCTGATCTTCGTGAGGTAACCGGCGCTCTTGATCTGCAGCGACAGAAGCGAGTCCTCCACCTCGCTGTCTTTCACCCAGGGGCTCGTCTGGTGGTTCTCGACCATGGCCTGGCGAAGCGCCTGCATCGAGAAGATCGAGAATTGGCCACCGAGCACGGCCATGTTGCGGCCGCGGAGCATGTTCTGCATGTTGAAGGCCGCGAACTGTGCGCGCTGGCCCGTGACGAGGAACGCCCCGATGCCCTTCATCTCGCGGTCGTCGATCGAGTAGATGGCTGAGATGCCGCCGATGCGCGAGTCAGACATGATCTCGGCTCCGAGCTGCTCGACAGCGTCGTTCGACGCGGTCGTGTCGCCGTCGACCCCGAGAAAGAAGTCGCAGCCCTCAACGAGCTGGAACCCGTAGTTCAGGGCGCCGACCTTCTTGTCTTGGTTCTTACCGATGTCGTGCACGTAGACCTCGGTGAACTGCTCGATACCGTCGATCTCGATCATGTGGGGGCCGGCGAACTTCGCAGCCTCGGCCACGGTCTTGTCGGTCGTGTTGTTGACCACCACGTGGATGACGTCGGGCACGCGGGTCTGCTCGAGCAGCGACTTCAGCACGTGTGCGATCGACTCCTCCTCGTTGTAGGCCGGAATGACGCACCCGATCGTGGGTCGGTAGCTGGGCAGAGAGTCGACCGACTCGATGAACTCGTTGGCGAGCGCTTCGTTCTCTGCGCGATCCGTGATGTAGGGGTTTGACACGACCGGGGCCCTTCTGAGGTTCAGTGGTCTTGAAAATGAAAGTCTGTGGTCTGGCTTGGCGTTCGTGGGCCGGATGATCGGCCGATGTCTCCAGTGTGCTACACGCTCCGCAGCTTCCCCCCGCCAACTCCCAAAGGTCGCCTCAGCTTCACCTCAGGATTTGCTCAAGACGAGTCGGCAACGATTTGCTCCGGATTTCCCAGTATTCTGGGCAGATGCCACGAATGAGACGCACCGCCATCGCTGTTGCGGTGGCTCTGTCCGCTTCCGCGCTCCTCAGCTCGTGCGGAACAGCTCCCTGGCAGCTCAATGCGTCGGCGTCGGCCACCCCCACGCCGACGAAGGCAACCGTGGCACCCACGATCACCCCGATCGTGAACGACCTTGCGACCGGCAGCACCCAGCGCATCCTGAAGGCTGGTGACATCACCGTCACCATCAACTACTTTTCGACCCTGTCGATGGACAAGTGGACGGCCAGTGCGAACAAGCCGATCAGCTTCAACATGTCGGCCACGCTCGGCACCGACGACGGCCAGCACATCTATCTCTCGCGGGTCACGCTGAACCCTGCCGTTCTCGGCAAAGACGGCGTCACTCTGCCGGCCCCGGCTCCGCTCACCGACCAGGCCACCGTGTCGCCCGGGTACTTCATCAAGGCGCCGTACAGCTACAGCGAGACGTTCGTGCTGCCCGCTGTCGACCCCGCCGCCACCGAGGTTGTGCTGAGCTTCACCTACGAGCTGCTGCTGCAGACCACGCCCACGTCGAACGACTTCGCCAAGCAGACGGCGGCTGACACGGTAACGGTAGCTATCGCTCCGTGATTTATAAACCGACAAAGCATAGCTTTGTCGGCGCTGGCGTCGCGCAATCGCGATGCGATTGCCATAGCTCCAGCGCGCCGTAGCATCGCAGTTGCACGGCCCACGTGGAGCTTCGTCGGCGCTGGCGTCGCGGCGAGCATCCACTGGATGCTCGCTCAAAGCTCCAGCGCGCTAGCTCAGGCAGCGATCGAGGGCAGGCGACCGACCACGATGTGGTTGCCGCCCGAGGAGCGAGCGCTGAGCGTCGCCTCGTCGAGGGCGTCGCGCAGCGTCGACATGTCGTAGCCGAACACATCGGTGTCGACCACGCCGAAACTCGCCGTGGCCCGCAGCCCCTGCGATTCGTCGATCGGCTTGTCGACCAGCGCATCGCGCACCCGAGACGCGATCTTCTGCGCCTCCCGGTCGTTCGACACCACCATCACGATCACAAAACGCCCGGCGCCCGGGTGCCCGATCAGCGAACTCGTCGGAGCGTGCTCCCGCACGATGTGCGCCACAGACCTGATCGCCCCATCGCCGAAATTGCGCCCGAGTGCCGTGTTCATTTCCGGCAGGCTGTCGATGTCGACGGCGACCATCTCGAGCCGGTCGCCGTGGAAGGAGGCGCGTTCCAGCCAGTCCTGCCACTGCTGCGCGAACGACGCCGCAGACAGCAGTCCGACGACAGACAGTGCGCCCACGGTCACATCGCCCAGCGCCTGCGTGCCCGCGCGTTCCACCTGAAGAATCGACAGCGAGATCGTGCCCAGAATGACGAAGGCGGTCAGCAGCAGTGTCGTCTGCTGCGGCCCGAGGTAGGTGGTGAAGAACTCCCCACCTGACCCACCGATGGCAAACGCAATCGTGCGCAGCGCATAGTAGAACCCGACCACCCACAGCGCAGCAGCGAGAATGCGCGCGTTCACGTTGCGCAGCAGTCGGCCGCGCAGCGACTCCACTGCCGCCAGCCCGGAGAACAGCGCCACCGCGGGGAACAACGCGAGCGCCCCCTGCCACGCGCCCTGGCTGTCTGCGGTGACGACACTGGTCACGGCCACGATCAGCGCCCCGACTCCCACGAGAATCAGCCTGGGCTTGCGCCCGTTGTACACACGACATCCGGCCCAAATCATGCCCGCCACGAGGGTGTACGCGGTGTTGCCGATCACGAGAATCCAGCTCGACTGCAGGCCCCCGCCCCAGATCGCGTAACAGATCACGGCGAGCATCCCGCCGATGAACGACACGCTCCACAACCGGCCGGCAGCGTCGTTCCGCCGCATCGCCGTGTTCACCACGAACGAGAAACCACACAGAACGACGACGACGCCGTTGACGATGAGCAGCGTCTGAAGGTCGAGTATCACTTCATCATCTCCGCCCCCGGTTGACGTTTTTCTGCGAGAGCCGACGACAGCAGAGTCCTGACAGAACTCTGTGAATCAGATCGTTGACTTACGCTAACTCTAACTGTTCCAGCGGCAAGCGCACCACGAACTCCGACCCGACACCGATTGTGCTGCTGACCGTGAGATCTCCGCCGTGTCGCCGCACGATGTCGCGGCTGATGCTCATGCCGAGCCCAGAACCGTGGATGCTCGACTGCCGAACCGACTCCGCCCGGAAGTATCGCTCGAAGAGTCGCGACTGTTCCATCTCGGTGAGCCCGATCCCAGTGTCGCTGACGGTGATCGTGACCTCACTCGGACGAGACTGCACATCGATGCGAACGAGCCCATTGTCTTTGTTGTACTTGATCGCGTTGGTGAGCAGGTTGTCGACCACCTGGCGCAGCCGAAAGCCGTCGGCGATGAGCAGCGCAGGCCCCGAGGCAGTGGCAGAGAGGCTGATCCCGCGCTGCTGGGCGAGCAGCTGTTGCGCCTGGATCGACTGCGTCACGATCTCGTTCACATCGCACTCGTCGAACGACATCACCAGCAGGTGGTCTGAGTCGGAGACCGCCACGAACAGGTCGGAGATCAGTGCCAGCAGCCGGTCGGCGTTCGCCGAGGCGACCTTGAGGTTCGAGGAGGTCGTCGCGCTCAGCGTCTCGTCGTCGAGCGCCAGGTCGAGGTACCCGAGAATCGAGGTCAGCGGGGTGCGGAGCTCGTGCGACACCGAAGCGACCAGGTCGTCACGGGCCTGGATGGCGTTGACCTCGCTGGTCACGTCGCGCGTCACCATGACCCCACCGTCGTTGCGGCCGTCACTGCCGATCACCTGGCGCGCAGAGATCGAGAGCGCCTTGCGGTGACCACCGGGTTCACCGATCCACACGATGAAGTCCTGGTACGTGTTGCCGAGCACGGCCTGGCGGTACGGCCGCAGGTCTTCGGGCACCAGCGACACCCGGTCAGCCTGGTACATGCGCGGCGGCTCGGGGCTCTTCGTCGACTGCCCGAACTCCTTGATCAACTGCTGGTGCGCGCGGTTGACCAGCGTCTCGCGGCCTTCACGGTCGAACGCGACGACACCGAACTCGACAGAGTTGAGTACAGCATCCAGTGTCTGCTCCTGGCGCCTCGCCCGGCGGTGCGCCCCTTCGAGCAGACTCGCCTGTTGGCGCAGTAACGCAAGCTGGGCGGCTGAACCTTTGCTGCGCAGAAAGGTGACAGCCGCGATGAACGCCAGTGTCGTGGGCAGAACCAGCAGGCCCGGGATGTTCGCCGCCGTCACCGTCGAACCGTCGAGTACGGCCCCGCCCCAGATGAGCGCGGCTGAACCCGCGGCACTGTACGTGGTTCCGGCTGCCCCGAAGTACGTCGAGAGCCAGATCACCGGAAAGGCGAAGAGTGCCGACGCGGCAAGATCGGTTGTGCCGTGGGCCAGCACCGCGACCGCCAGCATGTCGGCGATCGGCAGCACCATCACCCAGCGCCGGTCGTACGTGCCCCACGGCACAACGGCCGCGAAGGCAGTGATCACGAAGATCGCAGTGCCGCCCCCGAAGAAGAACGGGTTGGTGAGCGTGGTTGGCTGAAAGAAGAACTCCGAGCACACCAGCAGCAGGGCCACTGCCGCGAACGGGAGCTGCGACTGGAACACAGCCCGCTCGAGCCCTGCACGCCCCGCCCGCCCCACGATCGCGGCGCGGGAGTCGGCTGCGGCAGCCGCGCGCTGGCCCATGCTCGGTGTGCCGCCCGGGTCGGGCGTGGAGCTGTGCCGTGCGCTGGCAGGCGGGGTGCTGGCATGCAGGGCATTGGCAGGTGCCTCTGAGTGAGCCTCAACCCTGGGCGCCGGGTGAGTTTCGTCTGCCAGGGGCTGGCGCACAGGTGCCTCACCAGCAGATGGCGCGCCCGCAGATGCCATCGAGGCCGCCCCTGCTGCCGACTCAGCAGCTGCCGCCGATGCCTCTGCTGCAAGTGAGGCCGCGTGTGCTGCAGATGCCGCGACAGAGTCGGCGTTGACGGCGGTTCTGGTTGCCGCGCCCGCGCCTTCGCTGGTGTCCGGTGTCTTGGTCAGAGTGCTCTACCTACAGTTACATTTCGCGTACGATCGTTCGCCTGTACAACGTGCCGTGCTGAGGATCTTCGGGCTGCCATGCCGCTGACGTCTCTTCATAAACCTTAGAGGATACTTCCATCGCACAGGTCAGGCCAGCGCCCCCCTTTCAGGGCCGAATTCGACGCAATTCCCGCGATATCCAGACGTTCTCTCAGCGGCAGAACTCAGACCAGCGATTCCGCGGGCACCACGAGCACCGGCGACCGCAACCCTACGATCACCGCGTGGCTCACCGATCCGATGAAGAACCGCTCGAGGGGCCGAAGGCTGTGGTTGCCCACCACGAGCATCCGTGCCGTCGCAGACGCCTGCAGCAGCGCGTTGGCCGGCGTCGCCTCAACGATCGCCAGCTCGAAACTCACGTCGGCGACGCAGAGCAAACGTCACCGCTCCGTGATATTTCACCGCAACCCCGGCCACGCACTCCCCCCGCGCCCCTATTTATGAAAGTTCGACGCGCCAGAGCCCCATTCGGGGGTAGTGTGAGCGGGCAGTCGCGAAAGGTGCCGGAATGTCTCTAGTCCTGCCCATCGACGTCGAGGGGTACACCACCAGCCGCGCCCTCGGCAAGGCCTCCATCTGGGTGAGCAGCATTCTTCTTGCAGCCACGCTCGTCCTCGTCATTTCGTTCAAGCTCGCGCTGCCCCAGGCTGACATTGCCATCTCCATTGCAGGCCTCGGCCTGGTCGCAGTCGGCGTCTGGCTGAGCCTGCGCGCCACGAACACCCTTCTCATCGCGCTGTTCCTGCTCGCGGCCGCCATCGGCCTCTTCCTCTATACTTTCGAGATCGCCAGCGAACTCGTCGGTGGCTACAAGTCAGATAGTCTCCTCTTCACTTTTCCGAAGATCGCCATCACCGTCGTCGGCGTTGCCGGCCGCACGCTCGGCGGTGCGATCGGGCGCTGCACCGTCGGTTTCGTGCTCGCCTCCGTCGCAGTAGTCGTCGCGGCCACCACCGCAGGCCTCCGGTTCGCCTTCGACTTCACCGCCATCGGTATGTATGTCGCTCTGCTGCTGCTCCTCGCCGCACTCTGGCTCGGTCGCCGCGAAGCCCAGCGCGGCTCGTCGACCATGAAGGCCGCCGGCGAGGCGGAGGAGCGCATGGTCGAGCGCAGCCGAATCTCCTCCCGGGCATCCGCTGCCCTGCACGACACCGTGCTGAACGACCTGCACGCGCTCACTCTCACCGCACCGGGTCGCCTCCAAGAAGCCCATCGCGCCTTTCTCGCGCGGGACATCGCGGCCCTCGCGCACCCTGCACTGCTCGTCGACGAAGCGATGCTCAAGGTGCGGGCGGGCGGCGATGCGCTGGTCAGCTCGGGCATGGCCCCGATCATCCAGTCGGCCAAAGTGCGCGGGCTCGCCGTGACGCTCAGCGGTGACGCCGACATTCTTCTGGGGCTCGATTCCGATACCCTCATCGAGATCACCCGTGCCGTCGACCAGGCGCTGATCAACGTGAGCAAGCACGCCCACGTCGACTCTGCCGAGGTCGCCTTCGTGGCCGGGGTCGACACGATCAACGTGGTCGTCACCGACGCGGGCACGGGCTTCGACCCAGCCCAGGTCGATGACCAGCGGCTCGGCCTCGCCGTCTCGATCCGCCAGCGAATCGAGACCATCGGCGGTTCGGTGCGCGTCTGGTCGACCCCAGGCTCAGGCACCGCCGTGCTTCTGTCGATTCCCTTCGCCGGATCAGGCGCCCTGCGGTGAGCGAGACCGCGCAGGAGATCGACCCCCTCGGCGGCATCACGGCTCGCATCTTCGTTCGCTTCGTCGCCATCATCAGTGTCGGCACCGCCGTCACCATGGCCCTGCTCAATGGCCGAGAGATCTCCTCGCTCCCACTCGAACTCACGGCAATCGCCCTGCTCATAGCCGGGTACGTCTACTTCATCTGGGCCGCCGACCCCTACCGCCGCCGGGTCTCCTCCCGCGACTACGCCATCGTGCTCAGCTGCATCCTGCTCGCGGCCGTCGCCGAATCATTCGCCCAGCTGGGCTCTGACACCCTCGTGCGAAACGACTGGGCACCACTCTGCCTCGGCCTCGTGCTGATGCTCGGCGGCCCGTATCGCACGCCGCCGTTCCTTGTGGTCTGCACGCTGGTGGCGCTCGCGGTGGTCGCAGCCACCACTTCGCTGAACACGCCGACCCTGGGCATCCAGTCGCCCCTCATCGCCCTCACCGTCACCGGTGTCCCCGTGCTCGCGCTCGGCGGGGGAGCAGCCCTATACTCCGGCTACCTCATCGCCGGCCTCAAACGAGCCCGTATCGAGGCCACCGAAGCGCGCGAGGCCCGCGAGCTCGCCGACCGCCGCGAGGTCATCGAAGAGTTTCTCGGCCACAACATCGCCCACCTGCGCCGAGACGTGCTCCCCTTCTTCAGGCACGTCAAGGCCCAGGATGCCCTGACCCCCGCCGACATCGACCAGGCCGCCGGGCTGTCCGAGCGTCTGCGTGCCTCTCTCGCCGCCAGCGCCCTCGTCGAGCCCCTCGCCGAACTCGTGGGCGTCTTTCGCGACCCCCTGGCCCTCGCGCACCGACTCACCCAGCAGCAGCGCGCCGCCATTCGTACCCTGCTCCTCTTTCTCGGCGACCAGCCCGAGGTCACCCGCGAACGAATCGAGCTTTCGCTTGCCCTCTCGGGCGCAGACGCCGTCGGTGTGCTCGAAGCGCACCTCACCAACCCCGACCGCACCGCCGCGTCGCAGCTCGCCCCCTTCGTCGGACTCATGCAGCTCGCATTCGCGACGGCCGAAGAAGACATCTCCGCCGACCGCGTCGCTGTGCGATTCACGATCTGACGCGCTCTGAAGCAATTCTCCCCCCGAAAGGGGTTGATTCTCGTGCCCAATTGCTTATTATTCGCACTTGGCCCACTAATTGCGCCTCGTTCTGGGGGCTTCGCTTTCTCCGGGTACCCAGTAGCTTCGTAAACGAGTCTCGCGCAGTGTTGCATCGAGTGGGGAAAACTGCGGTTGAGTGCCTCCTCCTCCCGTGAAAGTCGCGACTCGAACCCGTTGCCTCAATCACAGGAAGGTCCCTCCCTTGGACAACCACAGCGCTTCACAAATCGACATCGATTCCGCCGAGATCGCGCCCAAGAAGTCGGGCCTCACTCGCCGCCAGGTCGCTACCGGTGCCGCATGGGCAGTGCCTGTAATCGCACTGGCTGTGGGCACGCCACTGGCGTCTGCGAGCGTCACTTCACCCACAGCAACGGTCACTGGAACGATCACCGGTTCAGTGGGTAACGGCGTTCGTACCGTCAAGTACTCCAACGGCGGGGTGTCTTATGACAGCGCGGGTGACCCGACCCTCCCGGACTCGGGCATTCTCACAATCAAGCTTGCCTGGGACAATTCGGCGTACGTGATTACGTATGATTCAGTGCCTTCGGGCTGGGTGCTTGTCAGTGCTTCGTCGACGGTCTCGGTCGTGCAGTACGAGCACGCACCAATCTCCAACGGCGCATCCATTACCTTCCCAACCGTTACTTGGAAGGCACTGAGCACGTCCGGGCACGTCAACTTTAGTGTTCAAGTCGAGTCTGACAACCAAAATATCGGAAGCGCCGGTGTTACGAAGGGGTACTAGAAGCTAGGTTTAGCTTTCACAGGCGAATTTGGAAATACGCTCGTTCCGCCACAGGGTGGAGCGAGCGTATTTACTCTCCGGAATGCTCCGACGCATTTCCCAGCGAGGATCGTAGAAATTTTTAGAATTCGGGCCAGAGTATGGAATTGACAGATTACTTCCGGGTCCTTCGAACCCACATCGTAGGAATTCTCGTGATCACAATAATCGGTGGTCTCGTAGCGTGGGGTTGGACGTTCACTCAGGCGAAGGTCTACCAGGCAAATTCAAGCGGAATTGTCGCCCTATCTACCTCAGGAGATATCGGATCAACTTCTGTAGGGGATTCGCTAGCGAAATCAAAGGCGGTGACGTATGTGGGGCTTGGCGAGTCGCGCGCCGTCGCTCAACTTGTAATCACCAATTTGGGGCTAAAGACCTCTCCTGAAGCATTGGTCGGCAACGTTACCGTTACGAACGTCCTCAACACTCCTACTCTTAAGGTTAGTGCGAAGGCTGCCACTGCTGAGGGTGCCAAGAGTCTCGCCGACGCATGGATTACCGGGATCTCCCAGCAGATCACCCTGATCGAGACAGGTCAAACCTCGACGAATTCCGACTCAGTAGGCCAAGGCGGAGAGATTCGGCTCGTTCCCGTCGAATCGGCAGTTGTACCGGCGGCCCCAATATTTCCAGATGTCAAGCTCAGCACAGGTGTAGGCCTGCTGATTGGACTGATTGCAGGCCTGATATACGCATTTGTTCGAAATCTTCTTGACCTCAGAATTCGAACGGCCGATGCGATCGAGAAAGAATTCGATCTTTCGGTTGTCGGTACATTGCCCCGCGACAAGTCTCTGAGTGACGACAAGCGAATTTTGGCCGCTATCGGAGATACCCCTGACGGCAACAAGAATGGGCATGAAGGCTTCGCCCTAGCCGAAGCATTAAGAGAACTCAGAACGAATTTACAGTTCATGAATGTCGATGACCCCCCCAGAATCATTGTCATAACTAGTCCGATGCCGAACGATGGGAAGTCAACCGTCACTGCGAACCTTGCCGTCACTCTCGCGGCGGCGGGCCAGAGGGTGATCGTTGTAGATGGTGACTTGCGGAAGCCGTCGGTAATCACTGCGTTCGGCTTGATAGCAGGGGTGGGCATCACGGACCTTTTGATCGGCAAAGCCGAAATTCAAGATGTGCTCCAACCCTGGGGCAACACCGGCAACTTACTTGTCCTGGGAGCGGGCTCCATTCCCCCAAATCCCAGTGAATTGCTTGGGTCTCAGGGAATGAAGGTCTTGCTTCGGGAGCTGTCTAAGGATGCGCTGGTACTTGTCGATGCGCCTCCTCTTTTGCCTGTGACAGACGGGGCAATTCTTGCCGCTCGCGCTGACGGCGCCATCATCGTTGTTTCGGCTGGAAAGACGAACGTCGACGAGTTGCGCAAGTCAGTCACCAATATCGCGAAGGCCAACGGCACGACACTTGGCATTGTGTTGAATCGCGTGCCAACAAAGGGTGCTCTAGGCAGAAGCTATGGGTATTATCGCGGTTCGTACTACGGTGCGGACTCAAAAACGAAATTCAGCGCAACGCGAGCTAGTCGTCCTGAATTTGAGACTGAGATTAGCAATGTCGTTCCGATCAGAACAGGCACGGGTAGTCGATAGTCAACGTTTGCTATAAGCGGGCACGGTCCTATCCGCATCAGCCACTCGTGTGAAGGCGAGACTTTGCGTTGGCTCCCCGGTAGTACTCGATTTCTCTTGGCTCTCTCCTCCAGCGGGCAAGCCCTAGGAATTCTTCCCGTTGTCAGCGACGGTCTAAGAGTGGGCCATTTTCGACGGTGTAAAAGTCGGCCACGTGTGTGTTGTTATTCTGCCGTGTTCTCGGGTCTGGTGGATGGGAGGGTTTTGATGCCGGTGTCTTTCAGCCGGTAACTGGCGCCTTTGAGGGTGATGACTTCGGCGTGGTGCACGATCCGGTCGATCATTGCCGCGGCGACGACGTGGTCGCCGAAGGTGTCGCCCCAGCCAGCGAAGGGCAGGTTGCTGGTGAGGATCAGAGAGGCGTGTTCGTAGCGGGATGACACGAGTTGGAAGAACAGGTTCGCGGCGTCTTTGTCGAACGGGATGTAGCCGACCTCGTCGACGATGATCAGTCCGTACCGGCGGAGTTTGCCGAGTTCTTGCGGGAGCCGCCCGAGTGTGTGCGCGGTTTGCAGTCTTGTGATCCAGTCCGTCGCAGTGGCGAACAGCACCCGGTAGCCGGCGTGTGACGCTTTGATGCCCAGGCCGATCGCGAGGTGCGTTTTCCCGGTACCGGGCGGGCCGAGGAGGACGACGTTCTGGGCGTCGGCGAGCCAGCTGTTGGTGCCGAGGTGCGCGATGGTGTCGCGCTTCAGAGCGGGTTGGTGATCGAACGCGAAGTCCTCGATCGATTTACGTCCCGGAAACCCCGCAGCGCGAATCCGGAGCTCGGCGCCGGACGCTTCGCGGGCAGATACTTCACGAGAGAGCACCGCGGCGAGGTACTCCTCGTGCGTCCAGGAGGCGTCACGGGCTTGTATGGCGAGCCGGGCCGCGGCCTCCCGAATGCGTGGCGCTTTCAATGCTCGGGCGTAGTACTCGATTTGGCTGACGGTCTCGTTGCTCATCAGGCGACCTCACCGGCCGGGTCGAAGCTGACCCCGAACGCCTGGTCGTAGTCGGCGAGGTCACGGTCATACCGTTCCGGTACCGCAGGAGTTCGGGTTTGAAACAAAGTCCGTAACGTCTTGGCTGAGCCAACATGGGTTGGGTCGGCGATCGACTGACCCCTGGCCCATACCCGGTCGTGCTGCGCGAGCAACTTCCCGTCGAGGGTGACGGTCACGGTACGCAAGTTCGCGCGCACGTCAACCATCCGGCCGATACCAGCAGGGTCGACGGAATAGTCGTTACCGAGCACGGTGACGTAGTAATCCCTCGGCAGCCTGACCTTCGAGCTGAAGCCAACGTTCGGCGCGATCGGCGGCAGCGGCACCATCGCAGCACGGTCCACGCCGATCAGCTCGGAAGGTTTCGCGGCGAGGCGGCGAACCTGCCGGTTATTGGCCCGCCGCAACCACACGACCAGCTGGTCGTTGAAATCGGCGGGTGAGGTGAACGTACGGCCAGGTAGGAACGAGGTTTCTAAGTATTGGTTCGCTCGTTCAACGATGCCCTTGGATTCCGGGTCGAACGGTTTCAGCTGCACGATCCGGGTCGCGAGGGTACCGGTGAACGAGGCAACACCTTCGGCGAACGAGTTCCGCCGGCCGATCCCGGCCTCGTTATCCCAAATCAGCCGATGCGGCACGGCCCCGAGCTGACCCTGCAGCAGCTCCCACATCCCAGCGAGCAGATCGGGTGTCGTGCGGGTGGGCAGCATCATCGCGGTGATGAACCGTGAATTCGAGGGCACGATCACAAGTACCGGCGGTGACCCTGTTTGACCGTGACCGAGCGGGATCTTCACCGGCGGGAACCACAGATCACATTGCGCCTGATCACCCGGCCGGTAGCTGAGCCGGTCAGCCGGGTCAGCGGGTGCGTACTCCGGGCGGAGCCGGGCCACATTCTGACGAAACCAGGTGATCGAGCCCTGCCAACCCAACCGCTCCGCGATCACCGTCGCAGGCATCCGCGGATACGCCTTCAGCAATTCCCTGATCGCCGGCTCGAGATCGCGCACCTCCGACGGCCTCGGCGGCCGGACGTACTTCGGTGGCCCATCAGTACTAATCGCTTTCGCGACCGTGTCCCTGGCCAGCCCGAGCCGTTTAGCGATCTCTCGCTGCGACAGCCCCTCACCCTTATGAAGGCGACGAATCAACGCCCAATCTTCCACTGTGATCACCCAATCAATCGTTCCTCGGGTGGCCTAGTTTTCGACCGTCGATCCTGGCCTACATTTCAACCGTCGCTGACACCCGTGAAGCGATTCGCTATGCTTCTGTTTCACAGGCCTAGCCGGGAGGCTTCCCTGCGTTTGTAAGAGCGAGCCGAGATCGTCAAACCAGGTGCCGCTCAACAGGGGAATTCATTGATGCACAACGACCATGCGCTCACGCGAGATGCGCAAACAATGCCGACCCACTTCCAGCAGAAACCAGGAGTTCACTATCAACAACAAGACGGTGGCAATCATCGGCACGCGAGGCTATCCGAGCTATTACGGTGGATTCGAGACGGCAGTACGTAAGCTTGCCCCCTATTTGGCGGATGCGGGCTGGGATGTAATCGTGTACGGGCGATCAGGATCCACCAAGGTCGACGATCCAGAGAAAGACCCTCGTATCCGAACTATTGAAACCCGGGGAATTCAGACAAAGTCGATAAGCACTTTGTCCTACGGGCTCACGGCATGTCTGAACGCCGCACGAATCAAACCGGATGCCGCGTTGGTGATGAATGTAGCGAACGGCTATTTTCTACCCTTCCTGAAGATTCGGCGAATTCCGACTCTAGTGAACGTTGACGGAATCGAGTGGGACCGCGCTAAATGGGGTCGCCTGGCGAAGGCGATCTTCCGAGGCGGGGCTCGTTTTACGGCACGGTTCGGCGACAGGATGGTTTATGACTCTCACGCGATAGCGGAACGCTGGGAATCTGAGTTTCGCGTACAGGGCGATTTCATTCCGTACGGCGGGGATAGCCCAAATGCGCTTCCTCTCGAAACTGGTCTCACGCATCGTGGCTATGTATTGGTCGTCGCACGATTTGTCCCCGAAAACACGATTCCGGAGTTCTTGGATGCTGCCCAAACGATCGCCCGGCAGTGGCCTGTCGTGATCGTTGGTTCCTCAGGCTACGGAGGTGAATTGGACCAACGAGTTAGTCAAATGGCCGAAAACAATGCCAACATTTGGTGGCTCGGCCACGTGAGCGACGACAAGCGTCTGCTGTCGCTTTGGCAACATGCCGGCGTCTATTTTCACGGCCATAGCGTTGGAGGGACAAATCCGACCCTTGTTCAGGCCATGGCTACCGAAACACCAATTGTCGCGAGGGACACCGTTTACAACCGCGAAGTTCTAGGTGAATTCGGCCGCTACTGTGCGCCTGAAGGGAGTTCTATTTCGAGCGCAGTTCTAGATCTTATGGCAGACACCGGGGCGCAGGATTCGCAGGCCAAGGCGTTTGCTAGGCGCGCCCGGGAGGTCTACACATGGGAAAAGGTTTGTTCTGCCTACGTCGATGCGCTGAGCAAACTTGTGAACATCGAGAGGTAGACGTACCTCCCGAATCGCACGCGTCCCCTTGGCGCCAGACCTGCGTTCGAGAGTTGTGAAGTATCTACCGAACTTCGGGCCGTCCCGATTGCCCATTCAAACCCGGCACGTGGGAAACGTAATCCGCCGGAAACGTAGTTGCGATCGCGTAGCACGCGCGCGTGAGATTATGTACTTCGTGCGGTGTCACCAATTCGGGTCACGCGAGGGAAAGGCGAAATCTTGGAGCTTAGAGATTACCTAAGGGTTCTTCGTAAGGGTTGGGTGATGATAGTCGTATTGGTGTTAGTTGGAGTGTCGATAGCAGCTCTCTACTCGATTCTTGCCACCGCGAAGTACCAGGCGTCAGCCAAAGTGTTCATCTCCGTTCAGTCTGCGGGCACGATCGCGGACCTCACTCAGGGCAGCAACTTCACTCAAAATCAGGTTAAGTCGTACGCTGATGTGATCATTACACCCGCTGTTCTCCAACCAGTCATCGACAAATTGGGCCTCGACACAACGGCGGAATCCCTCGCCAAAGATGTGACTGCGTCAACATCGGCAGGAACGGTCGTTGTTGATATTGGCGTGTCAGATACGTCTGCACAACGAGCGGCGGACGTCGCAAATGCTATTGCTTCAAGCTTTGAGGCAACCGTCAGCACGCTAGTACCGTCAGACGCAAGCGGAGTGTCTCCGGTCAAAATCACCATCCTTCAGAAGGCGCTCGTCCCAGACTCGCCGTATTCGCCGAACACAAGGCTGAATCTTTTGGTTGGCGCACTCGTAGGTGCGTTACTTGGCTTTGCCATTTCTGTTCTTAGGTTCATTCTCGATACTCGAATTCGCAATGAACATGACGTTGAACAGGTCACGAGCGCTCCAATCCTCGGTGGTATTGCTTTTGACCCGAAGGCAGGAGAACGACCGCTAGTGGTTCAGGACGACCCACGCAGTCCACGATCGGAATCCTTTCGTACGCTCCGCACGAACCTGCAATTCCTCGTTACATCAGCTCGCCCAAAGAGCTATGTCATTACGTCGTCTATACCTGGTGAGGGCAAGAGTACCTCTGCAGCAAACTTGGCGATCGTGACCGCATCTGCGGGGACTAAAGTCGTGGTCGTGGACGCGGACCTCAGAGCGCCAAAATTGGCCGACTACCTGGGACTCGAGGGAGGCGTTGGTTTGACCGACGTCTTAGTCGGTCGAGCTGAACTTTCCGACGTATTGCAGCCGTGGGGCACGCACCAGCTTTTCGTCCTGTCGGCCGGAAGAATTCCGCCCAACCCGAGTGAGTTGTTGGGTTCAGCGGCGATGATAAAACTTATCGAAGCCCTGGAGGCCGAATTCGATCTCGTAATTTTTGATGCCCCACCGCTTCTACCGGTCACCGATGGAGCTATTCTTGCCAAGCACACCGGTGGTGCACTTGTCGTGGTCGGTGCTGGTCGCGTGCACCGAGGGCAACTTGCCGGAGCAATCGGGGCCCTTCAGAGCGTGGGCTCCAATATTGCCGGCATAATACTGACGATGGTGCCGTCCAAGGGCCCTGATTCATATGGATATGGGCGCTACGGCTACGGTTACGGTTATGGGTACGGGGATTCGTCGAATAAGACTGACGTCTCTTCCACAATAGGTAGTTCTCCCGTGGATGGCGGGGCCGAGAGGATGGACGCCTCTGTAGGACGGTCTTAGATCTTGCCTCCCGCGTTGTCATCCAGAGTCACCAGCGTTAACTCAATTTGGCCACTCCGCAGGACGGTTGGTTGTCACCAATCTGCGAGTATTGCTTTACGATGCTGCCAAGCTTTTTTCGCCGGCAAGCCAGAAACCAACTGGAAACCTACTGCCTGTAATCTGCTTACATGGCACATCTGGTAATCCCCGACTCGCGTTCAATTGTGCGGGTCGTCTATTTCCTCGCTGCGGTGGCCGTCGCGGCAGTTGCTAGCGTGGCAGCAGTGAGTTCCCCGATGTTGGCAGTTGGAATACTGCTCGTAATGGTGTTCACTTTTGTATCATTTTGGCGACCGCAATTCGGAATTGCGCTTTGGCTGGTGGCGACCGTGTTCATTCCCTCTTGGACTGTCCTCGCTAGCGTAGGCACGCAGATCCAGCCCTATTACCTTGCAGTGCCGGTCGTAATTGGCCTTACGCTTCGCCGAATTCACGGCCGCATCAGCCACGGCCGGGTCTTTAGTCTGTCATTTGTCGACCTGAGCGTCGTTACGGGTGTCGTACTAGTGATGTTCTACGAGTCGATATTCCAACAGGCAAGCTTTCTTTCAACGAATGTTTTGTTCACTCTCTTTCTTGGGTACGTCATTGGCCGTCTTTCTGAGCCAGTCCAGCACAACGTGTTTGCGGTTCTAATGATCATTGTCGCAATATGGGGGATCCTTGAGTTCGGACTTTCGTGGCACGCGTTCGTCGACTGGCAAGCCACGGGAGGTGGCATTGGGCCAGCGTTGCAAGAACGAGGCGGATTCACGAGATCAGAAGCGACTTTAGGGCATGCCATTGCATATGGCGCTTGCTTAGCAGCCGCGATACCGTTTGTGCGTAGTTTCAAGCGAGCTGCAGTTCTTCAGGTAATTTTGTGTGCTGGCGTACTTGTCTCCTTCAGCCGAGGACCAATCCTCGCGGTCGTCTTCACATTTGCTTTGATGGTTTTCGTAGAACGTTCGAGCAAGCGCCGACTGACGTCTATTGTCTTCCTGATCGCGGGTCTTACACTTGTCTACTTCGTGTTTACGTTCCTCTATAACGGCAGTGGGCAAAGTGAAGTTCAGGCCTCGAGCAGCTACCGCGACAACGCTGTCGCGTCCTCGATCCAATTCACCAATGTCATTGGCCCTGCTGATGGACTTCAGCTGAACGCAGACGGGCGGTACGAAACAAACGGGGTCGACATTATCGACAGTGCTCCCCTGAGGCTCGCGCTCGACTTTGGCTGGCTTGTAACGGTGCTCCTACTCATGCCCGCCGTTGCCGCGATTGTCGCCGTACTTCGTAGGAGGGCTGGGCCCGCCACAGTGGCCCTGGCCGCACAGGTGCCAGTTCTGCTCGTCACCTCATTTATAACCCAATGGCAAGTCATATTCTTTTTCATTGCGGGGCTAGCGATCAACGAGATGGTTGCATCGCGCAGAGGCAAGTCGGTGGGTCGTGATATCGACGTGAACACGGTAGATACAGCACTCATCCGAGTATCGAAATGATGCTTGGTACACATCAGTAGTAGTTCAAGTAGCCTCTTATTCTGACGATCGACACTTTCCGACGGCCGGCACTACACGCGTCTAGTCCTCGAGCGCGAGCCCTTGATCGGAACCAGACTCCGCAGCGTATTCGACGAAACCAGAATGAATTAGAAGCGCAATGTACGCTTCAATGTCGCTGCGAATCTCAGATGGGTCGAGACAACAGCGACGTGCCATGAACTCAGTGATTTTGTAAGTTGAGATCTGTCGATCAAGTAGTCGCCAGATTTCGGCCCCAGATTCTGTAAGCACGACCGGAAATGTTGTTGCCGATGCTGGAAGCTTTAGTAGAGCAATTCGGTCACCGCTGTCCGTCCAGGCCACGGAGTCACTGCGCAACAGGACCTTTGCGGGCTGGGAGATGTGAGAAAGCAATGGAGTCACCTTACTTGTGCCGTTAACATGGAATTCTAGTGAAAGATTGCTGCCTACTTCAGGGTGGTGGCTTGAATAACTTGTGTCTGGGGTTTTTCTGTGACAAGTGTGACGGTGCTGAGGCGGGGCGAGGCGGTTCTCCTCGCGCACGCGCTTGTTGCGAATGTTGCGGAAAGCACTGGAGTTAGGTATCTCTTCGTTAAAGGGCCAACGCTTAATGAGATGGACCTCAGGCCGGCACGTTCTTCGTCAGATGTAGACGTGTTGGTTGACCCTAGGAATCGCGATCAGTTGGTTGCGTCTTTGAAGTCACTGGGATGGTCGGAACGGGACACAGACCACGTCGCCCGAATTCTTCCCATGCATGCCGTGCATCTGATTCACGAAAATTGGCCCTGTGACATCGACGTACATTTTCAATTTCCTGGGTGTTTTGGTGAAGATTTAGCAGTATTTAATGAATTGTGGCGTTTGCGAACATCGGTTCAGATTGCTGGACGACGTGTCAGCGCGCCAAATAGGGTCGGAAGTGCGCTCATCGCATCATTGCACGCGCTTAGGGATCCTCGAGTAGATCGTAATTCTCGGGAGCTGGAATACCTTGAGGAAAAGGTTCGTTCCGACTTTACGATCGCCGAAATCGACGCCATTCTCGTCTTGGCCACTAATCTGCGTAGCCTGGAATCGAGCGCGCCATTCCTTCGGAAGATTGGACTAGGTGCTCGCATCAAGCAAGATCTCAATGCGTCGGAGAGACGCCTGTGGGCGATGCGAATATCAGATGATTCGCGAAGCCTGGGATGGTTGCTTCAGATTCGAAATGCTCCGTGGAACCGGAAGCTGCGCGTCAGTATCAACGCGCTAAACCCACCGTCTGATGTACTTCGGAGAGAGCACCCAGAGAGCGTCGCGCGATCCATGCTGAGCCTAAGGATGAATCGCCTCTTGCACGGCATCCGTGCGCTTCCAAAGGCCCTCGTGGCGTATTGGATATACATGCGCGAAGCGCATCGGAGGCTCGACGGAGATCGCTGACGCGAGCTTTGAATATTCCCGGTTGGCGCTGCCAGACCGTCCTGCGTCATAGATGCCCGCGAATCGGGCCTTCTATTCCTAACTCGGAGTGATTAGTTGTATGTCGTCGCTCAGAGGCGGGCGCGAAAACGTGTCACGGAATTGGTTTTGGACGTAATTTTCGAGAACCGTCCCGGTGTCATCAAGGTTGCGGAGGTTGCGGTTCGGGCGGTTCATACGAAGGCCCAATATCGCTTTTGTTATGGCGCCAGAGTCGCCCGACGGAACCAGTTCTAGCGCACCGCCGACCACGTCTTTGATCTCGGTGAGTGCCGGGCTGTCGCGAGTTAGGACAGTCTTGCCCATGTAGAGGCCCTGCCAAACCTTGTTTGCCACTACCTCGCGCGCCTTTTCGGAGGATCCGAATATACCGATGATGACATCGGCGAAACTCATGTACTCGGCGAGCGTAGCAGTCGACACAGGGTCGACGAATGTCAATATGTGGCTAAGACCAAGTTCGGCTCCCTGGCGTTCAATATCTGCTCGGAGCGGGCCGTCGCCGATAAGAGTGACATGGATCGGCGCGTCCTTCAGGGGTACGAGCGCAGAGACGAAGTTGGGTAGACCGTGGAGGGCAAGAAAGCTCCCATAATAGAGAATTTGAGTGGTGTTGCTGTCGCTGGCAGCCTTCGTTTCTGAAGATCTGGCCCGAGCCCAGGCCGGAGCCCCGACAGGCAAAGCTAGAAATGGGCGTTGGTCTTTGGCAATTTTCGAGAACCTTGAGGCTCGGACAGGCGTGTCCGTGAAGCAGTAGTCGGCGCTCAAAATCGCGCCGTGATCAATGGCACTCAGAATTTTGGCCCGCAAAGAATGCGGTTGGGTGGTTCCGGCGTCGCCCACTTCCGTTTCATGCAAACCGACGAAGAAGTCAACGATGTGCACGGCCCTGGCGCGTCTTGCAGCTATCCACGAAAACAGAAAGTAGTTGAGACTGAATTCGCTGAGAATTACAACATCGAAGTCGCGTGAGCATGTGATCGAGGCTTTGATCTGCGACCAATATCGTCTGGAGCGGCCTCCAGAAGCTGGAGCGCGGACGATGGTCACCGATGAGTTTGTCTGGGTCTCCAAAAAATTGCGAATTCGTTCATTTCGCGGATAACTCGAATCCCGAACACCGAAATACAGGATCCGAGTTTGCGTGCCGGCCGATTGCATATCGAGTCCTCCAAGGGGATTGCTGGTTGATTCCTTGCGACATTTCTTGCGACACGCATTCATTAATTCAATCAGACCGCAATCCAATTTAATCTTTGCTTAGTGGAGCCTATCGATTCTCACATTCCTGTTCCCACACTCAGGTAGGCGAAATCATGGTGCAAATGTGGCCAACGCACTCAGACCTGCCATTAAGATCAGCACGCTGATCCCGGATCATCAATTCACGAACATATCGCGATGGGCGAACGTTTCCAACTGGGGGTATGGTAACCGCCGAGTTCATCAACACGTGTCAGAATGAATTCGGGCTTTTGGCCCGAACAATCATCAATTCGATGAAGTTGCTTGGGGGGGGCTTGGTTCAAACACACTTTACTTGGACGCGTGCTGAAGAGGGTTTGCTCTCTAGGGCCACGGCTCCCAGTTCTCCGGAGTTACGTTGGACACGGTAATGAATGCCGTCGCGTGGGCGCTGCCACCCGGCTCGAAAACCCAAACTCGACCGGCTAAACTGGTTGACCAGCTCGTGAGACTCGGAGTGGTTTCAGCAAGCTCGCGCTATTACTTTCATGGCCGCGCCAAGTCATCCGGCATCTCAGTCAATGCAGGGAGCGTCTATCCGAGAGTGCCTGCGGGTGATACGCCCACAGCAGTCTTCTCGCCGGTGTTCCAAGCACGCGCGAATGCTTCGCGTTTGTGGTCGGACTTCTACGACGACTGGTCGCTCGCGCCGGATATCAATCTTGCGCATCGCGCCTTGAGTGCGAGGACCTACCGCGAAGCCCGCAAAGCTAAAGAACGATCCGGCCTGATGACCTGCAACTCGAAATACATGCAAGCTAAGTTGCGTCTTGAAGATCGCTTTCTCGTTCCCAATGGGGTTGATCAATCTTTGGCAAGAGTCGAACATCATGGTGATTCTGCCCGGCGACTTATCGTCCTGGGGCACTTTTTCAGCGGGCGGACGGATTTCGAACTTCTCGAGAAGATCAGTCGTGAGGGACGTTTCGATCAAATCGTTATAGGATCTCCGGGTTCTTCTAAGGAGATGGGGGCGGTGATTTCATCAATCCGAACGCAAACGACATCCGAATTGATACTTCGAGACTGGTTAGAACTTGAAGGTGCATCGCAATATCTCGGGCCCCGCACGGTCGCCCTTATCCCGCATGTGGTGAGTGACTATACGTTGAGTCAAGATCTCATGAAGGCATATCAATACCAGGCCCTCGGAATCAGAGTCATGTGCCCTCGACTACTTTGGCCCAGCGGACTAGACCTCGAAAACGTACTGCTCCTCGATATCGGTGTGGGCACGGATGCAGTGCGTGAATGGGTCGACAGTCCTGAACCAACGGATCTAGCTCGGAGCCAATTCGTGGACGCCAATTCATGGGAAATTCGAGCCAGGCAGGTAGTTGGTTTGATGGGTCAATTGAATAATGACAACTGACATCAGCATGGTCTTGTTCAGGCCGGGACGCGAAGACATCGTCGGAACTTTTAGGGCCTTAGGTGGAGTTAGATCCGAGTTCGCCACACTCAGATTGCTTGTTTCGGGCAATGAAGAACAGCGTCAGACCGTTGAGAACCTGGTAAGAGAAAGTGACCTTACTGATCGCGTGCACCTGACTCACAGGTTCGACAATCTCGGGTTTGCCTCGGGACACAATTTGTTGCTCCGCAACGCCTTCAGCGCCGGAGCAAAATCCGTCCTCGTCCTCAACCCGGACACGACCATCAAGCGCGGGGCGATCACCCGGTTGCTTAGCTACGTTCGCGAAGACGCGCGCTGCGCGCTGTATGGGCCAACTCTCGAACGAATCGACCCAGACTCCATACCTCGCTCGGAGAAAATTACAGACACTTTGGGTGTGATGTGGACGAAGACGGGTCGGCATCTTGACATTGGGCAGGGTGAAGCGTGGAACATCACCGAAGGGCGGATCGTCGAAAGGTCAGGTGTCAGTGGAGCGTGTCTCCTCGTCACTCCGTGCGCTTACGATGAGATCGTTTCACGCACAGGTTGGTTTTTCGATGATCTTTTTCTTGCGTATCGGGAAGATGCAGAGCTTGGAATTCGGGCAGGACTTGCCGGGATTACTTCCCGCGTGGTGGCGATGGAAGGCTTTGGACATGTTCGTTCTGTGCGGGGTGCGACTAGGGGAAAAGAAATTCCTGACCTGCTCGGAGTGCGAAATCGCTTCTTGATTCTGTTTCGTCTTCGAACTGACCGACCTGGGAACCTACCTTTGTCCATTTTGCGTGACGCCACGGTGATCCTCGCCGCCGCGCTGGTTGAGCGATCAAGTTGGTCGGGAGTAAAGTCGGCCTTTGCAATTCGACGGTTTGCGACCAATACCCGAACTCGGTTGCGCCTACAACCCTGAGTCTTTCGGTCTTTGCTGGAGGCGATAGTATCGAAGAACCGAATCGTGCAGCGTCGCCCGCGGGTACAGATAGTTCATAGGAATTGTCGTTCTTGACATGGTGGAGTTGGGGTTCAAGGTGTGGCGTCGATGACGGTTCTCGGAAAAGTTCAGGCTGGATTGAATCGGAAACGATATCTTCAGCGGTCTGCTGAACTCTCACAGCGAACCGTCGAACATATGCCGAAGGCACTGAGGTATCAAGGCCTCCACGCTGAATCACTCTCGCTCGTTGGTTTGTTGTCAGTCGCCGAACCTTCAGTGAATTTGCTTCTCCCTGAATTGCGCCGCGATGGCCTTTTTGCGGGTATAAAGACAGCGCTCGAGGTTGGGGTCGCGGTGGCATTGTCGAGAGGCGTCAAGCTGCGCCTTGTCGTGATGAATGCGCCGCCGTCGAAATCTGATATTGAGTACCTATGTGGCAAGCTGGCTGCCGAATTTGGCATCTCGATATCGCGTATCGAGGTCGTGCCCATTCACGAAATGAAGAATTCAGGTTTCTCCGAGAGCGATGTGTGGATTGCGACGTACTGGACCACTGCGCATGCCTTGGATGTCGCCGCCAGACTGCAGCTTATTGACCGACGCAGAGTCATTTATCTCATTCAAGATTATGAGCCGCTCTTCCTACCAGCTTCGACGGATTCCGCGCTCGCTTCGGCCACATATCACGCTGGCTTCGTCTCCCTGGTGAATTCTACGCCGCTCCGAGCTTTCCTCAAGGAGCGGGAGTCTTTGCAGGTAGATGCCGCACGTACGTTCGCTCCACGGTTGGATCATAAGTTGTTGGAGAAGGCGGCGCTCGAGCGAGAGAGTATGTCGGGCTCACTACGGATTCTATTTTATGGAAGGCCATCGAAGCCTCGAAACATGTTCAACTTGGGCGTCTCGGCCCTTCGATCTGTAGCGCCAGAACTAGTGAAATCGGGTTGTCACGTCACGTTCAGATCGATTGGGGAAACGCATCGCGACATTGAACTATCTGACGGCGCTGTGCTTCGATCGGTAGGCAAGGTGAGCTGGGGTGAGTACTTCAAGGTTCTAGCGTCGGCGGATGTCCTTCTGTCATTGCAAGCTAGTCCCCACCCATCCCATCCGCCATTGGACGCGGTCGCCAGCGGCGGTCGATCAGTTACAAATGAAGTAGCGGGTACCCGAGCCCATTTGCATCCAAGATTGTTCGCGGTCAACCCGGATCCCGATGAGCTATGCGGGGCTATTCTCGAGGCAAGATCGCAGCATGAAGCTGATCGAAGGGCGTCCGGCTTCGACGACGCGTTCATGTCTTCGTTGGGCGTGAATTTCGATAGTGCAATCGCGTCAACCGTTGACCAAATCGGTGCGTCTTGAACGCGTTGGCCGAGAAAGTCGCGTGGCAAAACGTGACCAGAGCTTTATGGGTCGCGTGAACAGGTATTCAAGGCAACTCTTCGTGTTGCTGACGTACTTCGCTATTCCCGCGATGGGAGCGGTAGCCCCTTTGCTGGTAATCCCTGCAATTTCGTCGCGATTCGGGGCAACTTCGTGGGCTTCTGTTGCGATTGCGCAATCGATAGGCGCGGCGGGTGCGGCGATCGCCGAGCTCGGTTGGGGCGTCGTTGGCCCCCAGCGTGTCGCTAGCACTTCCGGACTACGCAGGATCGTGATTTATCGAATCTCACTGAGTTCAAAGTTAGTTGCGACAGTCGTCGTTGCGCCTATCGCCGGAGCGGCGGCATACGTTATAGCTATCGACGACAAGCTCGTAGCAACCGTCCTGGCCGTCGGTATGGCACTGACGGCGTTGACGCCAAGTTGGTTCTTCATTGGCGAGGGATCCCCAGCAAAGGTACTCCTGTCGGAATCGGCACCGCGAGTAGTCTTCAACGTCTTGTCTGCACTAATGATTCTTGCCGGGCTTCCCCTGATGACGTACGGGCTCACTATGCTCGCCGTTCCGTTGGTGACGCTGGGAATAGCTGCGCTACTAATTGGCAAGCTCTCGATTCCACGAGCTAGAGACTTCAGAAATGTTCCCAAGGTGATTCGAAAGCAGCTTGTGCTCGTAAGTGGCAGGGGCCTCAGCGTGCTGTATACGACACTCCCGATCTCAATGGTTGGCGCATTTGTTCCTGGAGCTGTGCCTTTATTTGCCGCAACTGAACGTCTAATGCGCATGGCCCTAGCCATTTTGACGGGCATTCCGTCGCGTCTTCAAAGTTGGATTGGAGGTTCCGCGGACCGCGCCCAACGAAATTCTAGAAGCCGGTCGTCTATTTGGCTCAATTTGGTGCTTGGCGTCGTATGTGGTTTCTTCTTCGCGCTGCTCGCGCCTTTTGTGAGTCACTTCATCTTTGCCGGCGCGATAGACATCCCCATTTCACTCTCGGCCTTGTCCGGGTTCTTGATGATGTCAATTTGCTTCTCGCGAGGGCTCGGGCTGTCGTTGGTGGCCGCGGCACGTGCAAATTCGATCACGACGGCGACGCTGATGTCGGCGATAGTCGCGATTGGTTCAGTAGTGCCGCTTTCATTCTGGTTGGGGGCCCATGGGGCGGTCCTCGGTGAAATCCTCGCAGAGGTGACGGGGATCGCGGTGCAATTGGCCATTTTGAGGAAGGCGCTTCCGTCGCGCCGCCAGCAACCGCTGTTTGCTAGGTGACGTGACGTCAGTGTCGGAGCGAGGTGTCGAGTTTTGTGCCCTTCCGGATGACCGGCGAGGCCGCCAAATTATTCGACGGGGACTCTGATCGAGCGAGAAGCTTGCATTTGAGACTACGACTGTTGCATTTCGCGGATCGCCAGCTGCCGCGGGTGCGGGCTCGCAAACCAATAGCAAGCTACGGGTCACCTCCAGCCAGCCAACGTGCAAAATCGGTGCGTTCGAGTAGTGCTGAAGTGGTGCGACAGTAGCTCGGTCAAGCCGACGGTCGATGCTACCCGTCTGCACGAGAAGACGGGGCGAATCCGGCCCGCAATGAAGATCGCACAGACAACGCAAGCGCCTCCCGTTATGACCGCTTCGAGTCCCTGATTGTCCCGCGTAGCTATTTCAGATTGACCACTATTTCGTTCGGGGCGCAAGTCTGAGCCCCGAATGGGGGGGTAAGCTCGGGTCAGTGCCAGTGTTTTGGCGGGATGCAGCTTGCTGCACGGGGCGAGAGGTTTAGAATTGAACATTCTTCGGGGGCTCGTTTTCCTGGTCATCCTGTCAGTTTTCACCGGGGTTGCGGCGAGCCCAGCGTTAGCGCGGGAGTCAACCTCTGCACTCTCCTTGACTGCTTCGCCGAGCATCAACTACGCGGCTGCAGTCTCGGCGGCTCACCCGCGGCTTCTCGCAAATTCCTCAGACTTCAGTGCCCTCCGAAGCCGGATCCAAACTGACCCTCAGTCGATCAAATGGTATACAGCTCTGAGGACGCAGGCCGATGCGATTCTGAGTGCTCCGATTGTTACTTATGACAAGACTGACGGCGTTCGGCTTCTATCAGCGGCTCAAACAATCGCGAATAGGGCTTACACACTTGGGCTCGTCTGGCAGCTCTCGGGTAACGGAAAGTATGCGGAGCGACTTTGGAAAGACTTGGCTGCTGCGATGGCCTTTCCAGATTGGAATCCGGATCATTTCATAGACACTGCCCAGATTACCGAGGCATTCGCTATCTCCTACGACTGGGCTTTCGACTATTGGACAAGTGCCCGTAGGGGCCTATTGGTTTCGTCAATTCAGAACCGTGGATTGAATCGATCGATACCGGTGTACCAGTCAACCGATCCGACAGGGCCATACGCGTACGGGGGAAATTGGGCCATGCTCGGCTCGAACTGGAACGTGGTCTCTAATAGCGATATGGCACTCGGGGCCTTAGCCGTAGCGTCGGAAAATAGCACTCTGGCCAACACGGTGCTCAATTTTGCGTTGAACAGCTTACCGATCGGAGTATCGGCTTTCGCACCATCTGGTGGTTATGGCGAGGGCTTGAATTATTGGGACTTCGCCTCAAACAAGTTAGTGACGCTCATTTCATCGCTTCGAACGGCTACAGGCAGTGACTACGGCCTTAGCTCGCTTGCCGGTGTATCTGAAATCGGTTACTTCGGTACATATCTCCGGGGCGCTTCGGGGGTGCCGTTCAATTTCGGAGACGCAGACCCGAGCAGCTTTCGCCCGGCCACTCTCTTAGCGCTAGGCAAGATATTCAACAATCCAACATTTACGTATGCTGGGGCGCAAGACAGCAATCTCTCTGACAACCTTGCTCAACGGCTGATTTGGTTCGATCCGTCGCAAACAAGTCAGTCCCCGACAGCAGCCCAGCTTCCCATGGACAAATACTTCTCGAATGCCGGCGTGGGGACCTTCCGTTCTAGCTGGACGAATCCAAACGCGACTTTCGTTGGTGAACGCGGGGCGAGTCTTTACTCTCCCTCGACAAACGGGCACCAGCAGCTGGATGCTGGTTCCTTCGTGTTAGATGCTCTTGGTCAGAACTGGGCAGTCGAACTTGGAAAGGAAAACGATTCGTTTTCGGGGCTTGGCACATCTGATCGATGGAATTACCTACGGGAGCGCGCCGAGGGACAGAATACGCTGGTCATCAACCCGTCGAATCCAAACTCGGCGCGGGTAGATACCCCTACTGGTGTCTCATCGTTCTCGTCGAACTCCACCTCGGGATTTATGGTCACTGATTTGAGTGCCCAGTACCCAGATGTTTCGTCTTGGAAACGAGGTGTCCAGGTATTCGATTTCAAGGAGCAGACTGTAGTTCAGGATGAGATAGTCGCACCCAATCCGGTCGAGGCTTTGTGGTCAATGCACACCAAGGCAGCGATCAAAGTCGCGCCTGACGGTCGCTCCGCGATACTTACCCAGAACGGCGTGCAGCTTCTTGCGCGGATAAACTCAGCCGACCCATACACCTTTGTAGATGCACCGGCAGGCCCGTTACCAACCTCTCCTTCTCCCGTACAAAGTAGTAACGACGGCGTCAGAACCCTGGCCATCCGGATACAGGGGCAAGGGAATATTACCGTTAGTGTTCAGTTCAGCCCCGTGCGCGATCCGCAAGTAGCTCCCCCCGTCCAGGACAAAGTATTGGCCTTGGATCAATGGCAACTTCGTGCCGAGGGCACCAGTTCTGCAGCAGGAATCACGGTCGGAAGCGTACCAATCGCCAATTTTGCGCCCGCCGAGCTGTCATATGACGCCGCGCTGTCCCCTACGGCTACCCAGCCAGTGGTTGAGGCGCAAGGATCTCCCCAGTCAGTCGTGACCTCGACACCAGCGTCTAGTTTGCCTGGTTGGGCGTCCACGACAATTACTGAACCAGGAATGTCTCCCCGCACTTATCGGGTGTTCTTCGCTCGGTCAGCAATCGCCGTTAGCGCGGCAGCGGCCTCTTGGTCAACTGTAGGAACTCCTCCCGAATCCGCAATTGACGGCAACGAGTCCACATGGTGGGGCACATGGGGCGACCAGAGTTTGACGATTTCGTTGGTCGAACCTGAGCCAGTGCGCTATGCACAAATCTTTTGGCGCGGCAACGGTGCTGGATTGACCAAATTCGAGATCCAGACATCAATGGACAAAACCAGCTGGGCGACTCAGGTCAGCTCATCAAATACTTTTAAATCGCAGGCATGGCAAACATTGGCTCTCCCCGCGGGGCCCATCTCAAAATATGTTCGATTAGTCGTCCATGGAGACGGGAGTTCCGATTTGTACTCCGCAGTTATCGAAGCAAAATTCTTCAGTTATGACATAACTCAGACGGTATCGAGCCCCATTTCGGTTCCGTGGAGTGTCACAGCGACTGGTGTCCCTGGGCAGATGACATTGAACCAGACCGCCCAAGCGGATTACATTGCGAAGGACATACTTGGCGCTCTGAAAGATAGATCAAGTTTGTCTGTCAAATATTCAACAAGCGATCCGAATGTCGCGAGTGTTAGTTCTCTTGGCTTAGTAACCGCTAGAGGCGCTGGCAGCATAAGGATAGGGGTGACAGTTACTTCGATCGATGGGACGGTCGAGTATGGGTCGGTTCCGGTCGTACTAACTGATCCCACTCGGTTCAGGATTTATGCGAGTGAGGATTCGTACGTGCAAGGGGGCGCGACGGCGTCGACGAATTATGGGTCTGCGGTGACGTTGTCGGTGAAGCCGAGTACTGACGCTGGTTCGAATCGGTCAGCGTTTTTGCGGTTTGATTTGTCTGCGTTGCAGGGTGCTCAGGTTCAGTCGGCGGTGTTGTCGTTGGATTCCCAGGTTTTGGAGTCGGGGCCAGCTACGGTTCGGTTGGATGCGCATGCGGTGACGGGGGCGTGGTCGGAGTCGGGGTTGACGTACGCGAATGCTCCTGCGTTGGGTGCGACGGTGTCGAGTCTGACGGCCGATCGGACTTTGGCTTATCGATCGGGGGATGTCACGGGGTATACGGCGGCTCTGGTTTCGGCCGGGTCCTCTTCGATGTCGCTCGGTGTGACTCAGGACAGCTGGTATTACAGCTTCGGAGGTATTCAGTCCCTCGTCATGAGTAGGGAAAGCAATTACCGGCCCTATATCGACGTGGTCATCGCCCCGAGTCCGGCTGCGGTGGTTCCTGCTCATATTCTGGGCTCGGTTTCGGTGTCTGGGGTTCCTGCGGGGATGACGTTGGGTCAGGCTGCATCAGCGTCGTATGCGGTGAAGGATTCGACGGGATTGTCGATGAGTTCGGCGGGGATGACAGTTTCGTTTGTGTCGAGTAACTCGTCGGTGGCGTCGGTTGATTCTGGGGGGCGGGTGGTTGCGGTTGCGGTTGGTAACGCAACGATCACTGTTTCGGTTGTATCAGGCGATGTCACGGCGAAGGCCTCGATTGCTGTCGCGGTGTCGGACGTTACTCGGTTCAGGATTTATGCGAGTGAGGATTCGTACGTGCAAGGGGGCGCGACGGCGTCGACGAATTATGGGTCTGCGGTGACGTTGTCGGTGAAGCCGAGTACTGACGCTGGTTCGAATCGGTCAGCGTTTTTGCGGTTTGATTTGTCTGCGTTGCAGGGTGCTCAGGTTCAGTCGGCGGTGTTGTCGTTGGATTCCCAGGTTTTGGAGTCGGGGCCAGCTACGGTTCGGTTGGATGCGCATGCGGTGACGGGGGCGTGGTCGGAGTCGGGGTTGACGTACGCGAATGCTCCTGCGTTGGGTGCGACGGTGTCGAGTCTGACGGCCGATCGGACTTTGGCTTATCGATCGGGGGATGTCACGGGGTATACGGCGGCTCTGGTTTCGGCCGGGTCCTCTTCGATGTCGCTCGGTGTGACTCAGGACAGCTGGTATTACAGCTTCGGAGGTATTCAGTCCCTCGTCATGAGTAGGGAAAGCAATTACCGGCCCTATATCGACGTGGTCATCGCCCCGAGTCCGGCTGCGGTGGTTCCTGCTCATATTCTGGGCTCGGTTTCGGTGTCTGGGGTTCCTGCGGGGATGACGTTGGGTCAGGCTGCATCAGCGTCGTATGCGGTGAAGGATTCGACGGGATTGTCGATGAGTTCGGCGGGGATGACAGTTTCGTTTGTGTCGAGTAACTCGTCGGTGGCGTCGGTTGATTCTGGGGGGCGGGTGGTTGCGGTTGCGGTTGGTAACGCAACGATCACTGTTTCGGTTGTATCAGGCGATGTCACGGCGAAGGCCTCGATTGCTGTCGCGGTGTCGGACGTTACTCGGTTCAGGATTTATGCGAGTGAGGATTCGTACGTGCAAGGGGGCGCGACGGCGTCGACGAATTATGGGTCTGCGGTGACGTTGTCGGTGAAGCCGAGTACTGACGCTGGTTCGAATCGGTCAGCGTTTTTGCGGTTTGATTTGTCTGCGTTGCAGGGTGCTCAGGTTCAGTCGGCGGTGTTGTCGTTGGATTCCCAGGTTTTGGAGTCGGGGCCAGCTACGGTTCGGTTGGATGCGCATGCGGTGACGGGGGCGTGGTCGGAGTCGGGGTTGACGTACGCGAATGCTCCTGCGTTGGGTGCGACGGTGTCGAGTCTGACGGCCGATCGGACTTTGGCTTATCGATCGGGGGATGTCACGGGGTATACGGCGGCTCTGGTTTCGGCCGGGTCCTCTTCGATGTCGCTCGGTGTGACTCAGGACAGCTGGTATTACAGCTTCGGAGGCATCGGGACCGCGATTATGAGTAGGGAAAGCAATTACCGGCCCTATATCGACGTGGTCATCGCCCCGTAGCCGTAGAGCCGCACCAATTTACACGTCCACAGTCGAGAAGTTCTGCTGAGGGGTGTCACGTGGAACCATGGTGGAAACACTGAACTGGTAAGAATGTTCTCAGAGCACAATACTGCGGCAATCTCAGGTCAAGTAAGGAAGCGAATTTGAAAATCTCGGTCATAGGTTGTGGGTATTTGGGTGCTGTTCACGCAGCAGCAATGGCAGAGCTAGGCCACGATGTGGTGGGGGTAGACGTTGATGAGGCAAAGATAAAGATTCTTGCCTCCGGTAGCGCCCCTTTCTTCGAGCCTGGCCTTCCCGAAATTCTTTCCACCGGCATCGCGCAAGGTCGCCTGTTGTTTACAAGTGACATTTCAAGAGTCAAAGGTGCGCAAGTCCACTTCGTGGCAGTCGGCACTCCTCAGAAGAAGGGGGAGAACGCTGCAGATCTGACGTATGTCAACGCTGCTATCGAGGCACTCCTGCCATATCTCGGCGAGGGTGAACTTGTCGCCGGGAAGTCGACGGTACCTGTCGGCACCGCGCAGCGGCTCGCAGAGAGACTCGCCGAGGCCGGATCAGGAGCCATGTTGGCATGGAACCCAGAATTTCTGCGCGAAGGTTTCGCGGTACAGGACACCATCAGCCCCGATCGGCTCGTATACGGCGTCGCCCCGGGCGAGATCGGGGCGGCGGCCAAGGCTCTGCTCGATGAGGTCTACGCCACAGCATTGTCGATAGAAACACCGCTCGTTGTCACGGACTACGCGACCGCTGAATTGGTGAAGGTCTCGGCAAACGCCTTTCTTGCAACCAAGATCTCTTTCATCAATGCGATGGCTGAAATCGCTGAGAGCACGGGCGCTGATGTCACTCAGCTTGCCGATGCCATCGGGTTCGACGCCCGAATCGGGCGTCGCTTCCTGAACGCCGGGGTCGGGTTCGGCGGAGGCTGCTTGCCAAAGGACATTCGGGCTTTCACGGCTCGAGCCGAAGAACTCGGCCGGGGTGAGTCAGTCGCATTTCTAAAGGAAGTCGACTCGATAAACTTGCGACGCCGCCAGAAGGTCGTCGATCTCGTCGTGGAATCCTTCGGCGGCAGCGTGTTCGGCAAGCGAGTTGCTGTGCTTGGCCTGGCGTTCAAGCCCGACTCCGATGACATCAGAGACTCGCCCGCTCTGGACGTAGCTGTACAGCTCAAGGGCCTCGGTGCAGAGGTTCTCGCGATCGACCCGGAGGCGAACTCAAACGCTGCACGGACGCACCCGCAGTTGAACTATGTCTCCGACGTCGACGACGCACTGACCGGAGCGGAGGCAGTGGTGGTCGTGACGGAGTGGAAGCAGTTCAGGGAACTCGATCCTGTTCGCGTCGCAGGCCTCGTCTCCCGACCCTTCGTGATCGACGGGCGTAACTGTCTCGACCCGGTTGCCTGGCGGGCAGCAGGTTGGACCTACAAGGGGCTTGGTCGCCCCTAGAGATTATGGGGATTGTCCGATGCGGCCAATTGGAAAGATCGCCGTTTCTTGCTTTCCGCTACCGCCCAGTTGCGCGGAAATGGCGCCGTAGAATTGATGGGTGAGCACAGTAACTAAACCCGTCGACGTCGTTTTGATCGGTGGTGGCATCATGAGTGCCACCCTTGGCGCATTGATCAAACTACTCCAGCCCGGCTGGAGCATCCAGATCTTTGAGAAGCTCGACGCTGTTGCGCTTGAGAGCTCCAACCCGTGGAACAACGCCGGCACCGGCCACGCCGCGCTGTGTGAGCTGAACTACATGCCGCAGGCCGCTGACGGCAGCGTCGAAAGCTCGAAGGCCGTGGCCATCAATGAGCAGTTCCAGGTGAGCCGGCAGCTGTGGTCGTACCTGATTGAAAGAGGATTGCTCGGCGCACCCGAGACTTTCATCAACCAGACTCCTCACATGACGTTCGTCTCGGGGGCGTCGAATGTCGAGTACCTCAAGAAGCGATATGAGGTTCTGAAAGAGGAGCCATTGTTTGAAGGGATCGAGTATTCTGACGACCCCAGAGTGATCTATGGGTGGGCGCCGCTCCTCATGCGTGACCGTCGCAAAGGCGAACCCGTCGCTGCTACTCGCGTGCCGGCCGGGACCGACGTCGATTTCGGGTCGCTGACGCATCAACTTTTCGACTACCTTCGCGACAATGGCGCTGAGCTGCACACCGGTCGAAGTGTGAACAGCCTGAAGAAGCAGAGTGACGGCACGTGGAACGTCGGGTTCCGTCACCTCGTGGGGGGTACCCCGGCAAAGGTGAACGCCCGATTCGTGTTCGTGGGCGCCGGCGGTGGTGCTCTGCATCTTCTCCAGAAGTCGGGCATTCCCGAGATCAAGGGGTTTGGTGGGTTCCCGATCAGCGGTGAATTCCTCCGCACCGACAATCCTGCAGTGGTGCGCGAGCACCAGGCGAAGGTCTACGGCAAGGCCGCGGTGGGTGCGCCGCCCATGTCAGTACCCCACCTCGACAAGCGTGTCGTCGACGGGGAAGCTTCGCTGCTTTTTGGGCCCTACGCCGGCTTCAGCCCGAAGTTTCTCAAGTCGGGCTCATGGATGGATCTCCCTTTGTCGATCAAGCCGGGCAACATCGGCCCGATGCTGGCCGTTGCTCGTGACAACTTCGATCTTCTCAAGTACCTGATCAGCGAGGTGTTCGCCAGTCGTACCAAGAAGCTGAAGGCGCTTCAGGAGTTCATGCCCACTGCGCGGGCCGAGGATTGGTACTTGATCACTGCAGGTCAGCGAGTGCAGGTCATGAAGAAAGATGCGAAGAAGGGCGGCGTGCTTCAGTTCGGTACCGAGGTGGTCACTTCTGCAGACGGATCGATCGCAGGCCTGTTGGGCGCCTCTCCAGGGGCGTCGACTGCTGTGCCGATCATGCTCGAGTTGATCGAACGATGCTTTCCGTCGCAGTATGAGGGTTGGGTACCTGCGCTTAAGAAGATGATTCCTTCTCTCGGCACAAAATTGAACGAATCGCCGTCGAAGGCCAAGAAAACGCTCTCTGAGACGGCGAAGGTTCTGGACCTCGCGGTCTAGCTTCGCTCGACCTTCTTCCACGTGGCGGCATTGTCAGCGGACGTGTAAAGGTCATTGTTCGCCCAGAGCCAGAGTTCGCCTCCCGACACAGCCAACGCGAGCGCAGTAGGGCTCGTAACAGCTGCAAGGCAACCGAGATCGGCGGCACCCGCAGAAGACGAACCGGTGGGCAGGTTCTTGAATCTCACTCCCGAGCACCCGGTGTCTCCGAAGACAGCGATGTCGACACCTGAGTCCTTCTTGGCGACGGCGTAGATACCGGGGATGTGGATGTCTGACGGCAGTATGGCTGCAGACAGATTCGACGTACGGTCTGGGTAGGCCTGCCAGAACTCGCCCTGGGTGAACGTGCTCACTGCGGTGGGGGTGCAGCCCGACTCGACCCGCGCCAGCACATTCACCTGAGAATCGGTGACCACCATAAGTGCGTCGATTTGCCGGAGTATTACGTCGGTCGGCGTGACTGATGACCACGTTATGCCGCCGTCGGTGGTGCGCTCAACTATTGGGGGTGGGCCATCGCATGCCCCACGGGTAGCTCGGAATCCGACGCCCTGACCCGTGAACCCTAGGAAGCGCAAGTTTGAGCCCTCGCTGACGGGTGGGATGCTCGGCAACACGGTCGGCGTCATAGATGGCGTAACAGGTGCCTTTGAGGCAGAAATCGATGCAGTTGGTGACGGCAGCTTCAGTACACCTGAAGCGGTTTCAACCGCTGGAGGTCGCAGCGCGAAGAAGACGAGCACGATATCGGCCGCCAGAAACAGAACTATCGCAGTGATCGCCCACATCCGGAACCGCCGATTCTTCTTCATCGCGGCATCACGGATGGTCCGTCAGGGTAAAAATTCACAGCCATTCCTCCGGAGCTCGTTGCGAACCGGCGTCATTGACGGATGGGGCGATCAGTAGGGGACTAGACCAACAGCCTACGCTGAAAGTCAGAGGCGGGATATTCTTGCTATGAGAAGTGCGGATTTGTAACCAGAGCGATCGATCCCCCATCATGGTCACATGAGGGGAATTATTCTTGCGGGCGGTTCGGGTACGAGGCTTCACCCAATCACGCTTGGCATATCGAAACAGTTGGTGCCGATCTACGACAAGCCGATGATCTACTACCCGCTGTCGACTCTTATCAACGCCGGTATCAGGGAGATCCTGATAATCACGACTCCTCATGACGCCGAACAGTTCAAACGGTTACTTGGAGACGGGTCGCAATTCGGGATTTCTTTGACCTTCGCTGTGCAGCCAGAGCCGAATGGATTGGCGCAGGCGTTTGTCATTGGAGCTTCATTCATCGGTAACGAAAGCGTTGCTCTGGTCCTGGGGGACAATATCTTCTACGGTCCGGGGCTGGGAGCTAAGCTTTCACGTTTCAGCAACATTGATGGCGGTGCTGTGTTTGCCTACTGGGTTGCCGAACCGTCCGCATACGGTGTTGTCGATTTTGACGAAAACGGCGTTGCGTTGTCGCTTGAAGAAAAGCCAGCGAACCCCAAAAGCAACTATGCGGTGCCCGGACTTTACTTCTACGACAACGATGTTGTCGAAATCGCGGCGGGGCTGAACCCGTCCGCGCGGGGTGAATACGAGATCACCGATGTCAACTCCGTTTATCTGGAGCAAGGCCGATTGAAGGTCGAGGTGCTACCTCGCGGAACTGCATGGCTCGACACGGGAACCTTCGATTCGATGACCGATGCTAGCGAGTACGTGCGTACTATTGAGCGACGCCAGGGTCTCAAGATCGGATCACCGGAAGAAGTTGCATGGAGGCAAGGATTCCTCACGGATGACGAGCTTCGTGTGCGAGCCAATAAACTATTGAAATCGGGCTACGGTGCCTACTTGATTGAAGCTATCGAGCGGGGTAAATAGGCATATGGGCACGATTCTTGTCACCGGCGGAGCCGGCTTCATTGGTTCAAATTTCGTGCACTACGTAATCGAGAACACTGGTCATTCAGTAACGGTTCTCGATTCGCTGACCTACGCGGGAAATCGGGCCTCGCTTCTGGGACTACCAGACGATCGGTTCGAGTTCGTGCACGGAGATATACGGGACGCTGAGCTCGTTGATGAGTTGTTCGCTCGTCATGACGCAGTCGTCCACTACGCGGCAGAGTCGCACAATGACAATTCGCTCCATGACCCGCGGCCGTTCCTCGAGACGAACATAATCGGCACGTACACCCTGCTTGAGGCGGCGCGTCGTCACGGAACACGGTTCCATCACATCTCGACTGATGAAGTGTATGGTGACCTCGAACTCGACGACCCGGCGAGGTTCACAGAAGATACGCCGTATAACCCCTCGAGCCCTTACTCTTCAACCAAGGCTGGATCAGACCTATTGGTGCGAGCGTGGGTACGATCGTTCGGTGTCCAAGCGACCATCAGCAACTGCTCCAACAACTACGGCCCGTACCAGCACGTCGAGAAATTCATTCCTCGTCAGATCACAAACGTGCTCACCGGCCACCGGCCCAAGCTTTACGGAGCTGGCGAGAACGTGCGTGACTGGATCCATGCAAATGATCACTCATCGGCAGTGCTCACCATTCTCGACAAGGGCGTGATCGGCGAAACTTACTTGATCGGTGCCGACGGAGAGAAGAACAACAAGGACGTTGTTGAACTCATCCTTACCCTCTTGGGGCAGGAGCCTGACGCCTACGATCATGTCATCGATCGACCGGGCCACGACATGCGCTACGCGATCGACTCGGCGAAGCTTCGAACCGACTTGGGGTGGCTGCCGAAATTTTCGGATTTCGAAAGTGGGCTTGCTGAAACCATCGAATGGTATCGGGCGCACGAATCGTGGTGGATGCCCCAGAAGGCAGAAGCCGAGGCTCGTTACAAGGAACAGGGACAGTAATGGCTGGCTCCACGGGATTGACGGCGACGCAAACACCGATCCCGGGGCTGGTCTTGTTCGATCTGCCGGTTCATGGTGACAACCGCGGGTGGTTCAAGGAGAACTGGCAGCGGGAGAAGATGGTGGCGGCGGGCTTGCCAGACTTCGGCCCCGTTCAGAACAATATCTCTTTCAACGGCGCGGCGGGTACGACGCGAGGCATCCACGCCGAGCCGTGGGACAAGTTCGTCTCAGTTGCGGCTGGTCGTATATTCGGCGCGTGGGTCGACCTGCGTGAGGGCCCCACTTTCGGAGCAGTCTTCACCGCCGAGCTCGGCCCGTCGCGAGCGATCTTCGTTCCCTATGGAGTGGGAAATTCCTACCAGACACTTGAAGATGAGACGGCGTATTCGTATCTAGTGAATGATCACTGGAGCGCGAATGCGTCATACACGTTCCTGAACCTGGCTGATGAGACGGTTGCAATCGACTGGCCGATACCCCTGGCCGAAGCCGAACTTAGTGACAAGGACCGTGCGCACCCTCGAATGGCTGATGTCACACCGATGTCAGGGCGCAAGACGTTGGTGTTGGGGGCGGGTGGCCAACTCGGTAAAGCTCTTCGTGAAGTGTTTCCTGCCGCTGAGTTTGTCGGGAGAGCAGAGTTCGACGTCGCGGAGGCTTCGAGCTTCGAAGGTCGCCACTGGCGGTCTTACGAGGTAATCATCAACGCTTCTGCGTACACGAAAGTCGATGAGGCTGAGACCGACCTCGGTCGGCGAGAAGCTTGGCGGGCGAACGTGAGCGGCGTATCGCTCTTGGCGCAGGTGGCCAGCGAGAACGGGATCACGCTCGTTCACGTGTCGAGTGATTACGTGTTCGATGGCGCGCGAGACACGCACTCGGAGGATGAGCCACTGAGCCCGCTCGGTGTGTACGGGCAGACCAAAGCGGCGGGCGATGCAATCGTCTCGGCGCTGGCTCGCCACTACATTGTGCGCACGAGCTGGGTCATTGGTGAGGGCAACAATTTTGTTCGCACGATGGCATCACTCGCAGAACGCGGCATTTCGCCGAGCGTTGTGAATGACCAAATCGGCAGGTTGAGTTTTACCCGCGACATCGCGGCGGGAATTGCCCACCTTCTGCGAACGGGGGCCCCGTTCGGTACCTACAACCTGACGAACGATGGCCAACCGCGGTCATGGGCTGACCTTGCATCTCGGGTGTACGAAATTCTCGGGCACGACCCGGCCCGGGTGTCTGGCGTTTCTACGGAATCATATTTCGCAGGCAAAAGTGCGGCCCCGCGCCCCTTGAACAGCACGTTAGACCTTAAGAAGACAATCGCGACGGGCTTTCGGCCGCGAGATGCGGATGAGGCTCTTGCCGACTACCTGTTGTCGACCGAGTAACTTCGATCGCGAAGGCCTAAGCTTGTACCTCAAACGGGGTACAGAGATATTCGCTCGAAGATGTCGGGCGCGTAAATTCTCTGGCTTGAGAAAGCCAGCGAGCTGACGCGAACAGTAGTCTTTCGAATGTACTTTTCGTGTTTCTTGATGGCGAATGTGCACGGGGGCAGGCAATGACGGTAGACGAAAGACAGCAGACCAACGTGGTTCATCGAGGGCAGGGGTCGCTTGACTGGCGTCGAGCCTACGCACGACGTCTGGTGATTTCCGACCTTCTAGTCATCACAGTGACTGTGGCGCTCACGCAGCTGATCTGGTTCGGCTTCGGGCTCAAAAACGCGTTTACGACGGGGGCCGATGCATCCGACCCGTTCAGCAACTTCAGCGGCTTGTACACGCTCATCTCGATTGCTGTCGTCTTGCTTTGGATGTTGACGCTCAGCTTGTACGGGTCGCGCGGCGATCGCATCGTGGGTACAGGAAATTCTGAGTACCGGGTCATCTTTGACGTGAGTTGGAGACTATTTGGGCTCTTTGCAATCTTCGCCTTTCTCTTTCGAATTGATTTCAGCCGTGGGTTCTTCTTGATTTCGCTGCCTCTCGGGGTGATCGCTTTGGTGGTCAGCCGGGTGCTGTGGCGTCGTTGGCTGAAGAAGCAACGCAAATCGGGTTTCTACAGCGCCCAGGTGTTGCTTGTCGGCTCTATGGATTCTGTGCTGCACATCGCCAAAGAGCTCGGGAGATTCCCTGAAGCGGGCTACCACGTGGTCGGCGCTTGCACGGCGAGCGGGCGAGTGGCCGACTATCTCCCGGGCACCGACATTCCTATTGCAGGCAGCGTCGACCTCATCGGGCCCGCGATTGCGGCGACGGGTGCAGACACCATCGTCATTACGAGCTCAGACGAACTCTCCCCAGACAAGATCAGAGAGTTGAGCTGGTCGCTCGAACCGGGCCGCCAGCACCTGGTGGTGGCGCCGAGCCTCACCGACATCGGAGGGCCGCGCATCCACACCCGCCCGGTGGCGGGCCTACCCCTTATTCATGTGGAGACTCCTCGCTATGAAGGGTTCAAGCGTTATCAGAAGCGCATTTTCGATGTTGTCTCATCGGGCGCGCTGATTCTGCTGCTGAGCCCGGTGCTGATCGGCATCGCGATGATCGTGCGACTCAGCACTCCGGGCCCGGTGTTCTTCAGGCAGGAACGCGTCGGGCTCAATGGTTCGAGATTTTCGATGATGAAGTTTCGGTCGATGGTGCCTGATGCTGAGGCGTTGCTCAACGAACTCGTGCTCGAGGACCGCGATGCGGGCAACACCATGCTCTTCAAGATGAAGGATGACCCCCGCATCACCCCCATTGGCAAGGTGCTTCGGCGTTACAGCCTCGACGAATTGCCTCAATTGTTCAATGTGTTTCGTGGAGACATGTCGCTCATCGGGCCGCGGCCGCCCCTGCAACGTGAGGTGGACCAGTACGAGAACCACGTTCACCGGCGCTTCTTGATGAAACCCGGAATCACTGGGCTTTGGCAGGTCAGTGGGCGTTCGGACCTCTCGTGGGAAGACTCGGTTCGTCTCGACCTCTACTACGTTGAAAACTGGTCAATGGTGGGTGACTTCGTTATTTTGCTGAAGACAGCGCGAGCCGTTCTGGGGAGCGACGGCGCGTATTAGTCGTGGGAACTCGGCCGAGGCGATGACTAGAGGCGCAACGAATGCCGCACCTTGGGAACCCGCCTTGTGACGTGAAGGCTATTTGCTGCGCCGTCGCTGGCGGATCGGAGCAGCAGTCTGAGAGAGTTCTGACTCGGGGCCCGCACCGTAGTAGCCATAGCGCTCGGCGTTGTAGGCGTCGGGTCCCTTTGAAGGGAGCATTGTCAGCACTACGCCGACAACGTTGCTCTTGATTCCCGTCAGGGAGTTGAGCGCCCGGGCCAGTTCGGTGCGCTTTACCTTGCCTGAACCAGCGACGACGATTGCGCCCGCTGTCATGCTGCTGATGATCGCGGCGTCAGTCACCGGCAGGAGCGGTGGCGCATCGATGATCACGTAGTCGACCTGGTCGTTGAGAGCAGTTATGAGGTCTTGCATTGCCTGTGAACCGAGCAATTCGCTGGGGTTCGGGGGGATTCGCCCTGCCGGGAGCACGTAGAGCTCGCCGGTGCCCCAGGGCTGCAGAACATCGGCCAAGGGAACCGTGCCGATAAGAACGTCGGTGAGCCCGACGGATCCTTCGATTGCCATGTATTCGGCAAGTCTTGGTTTTCTCAGGTCGCCGTCGATCAAAACCGTTCGTGCGCCGGTCTCGGCCAGTGCCAGGGCGAGATTCGCCGAGGTGGTGCTCTTGCCTTCGGCGCCGATCGACGATGTGATGACGAAGCAGTGGTTGCTCGAGCCGGCGTTGACGAACCTCAGATTGGTTCGCAGGGATCTGAAGGCTTCGGCCCGTGGGTTGCGCGGGTCGCTATGCACGATAAGCGGGTGCTTGGCCGACTCTGGGTCGAAACTGGTGCCGCCGAGTAGAGGCGCGTTCGTCACATTTTCGACATCATGGACCCCGTGAACGCGGGTGTCGAGGGCCGCCCGGAGGAAGGCGGCGCCGATTCCGAAGACGAGCCCGACGAGAAGGCCGAGAGCGATGTTGAGAGAGATTTGGGGGCTGAATGGAGTGCTGGCTGGAAGAGCTGGATCGATGACCTGCACGCGAACCAGACTGTTGCCACCACCAGTGGGTTTTTCAAGTTTTTGCACCACGACGGTGCTAAAGCTGTTAGCGGTGGCATTCGCCAGATTCGCTGCCATCTGAGGGTCAGTGTCGATCGCTGCCAGCTCGATGATGACCGTGCCGGCCGGCGAGGTCGCCGAAAGTTGGGAGCCGAGCTTCTTGGCAGTGGTGTTGAGCTTGAGGTCGTCGATGACCCGGTCGAGGACGGAGGCGCTCGTGAGAATGTCGAGGTATGACTTCACTTTTGCCTGGGCATACGTGTTTCCCGAGGTCAGTTCACCGGCCGTTGGAGATTCGGACGCCTGAACCGAAACGTACATTGTCGCGGTCGATTGGTACATAGGTGTGGCGGCCGCAGCGATTGCAGCGCCGGCACCAGCGCCAGCGATTGCGAGGACGACTACCAGCAGCCACCCTTTGCGCAGAACCCGGATGTAGTCTTCAAGATTCACGGCGTCTGGTCCCTATTTGATGTCGGCTGGCGCGTGTGGCACAAGTTGCAGAAAGGTTCTTCGGAGAGTTCACGCTTCGAAGCGCGACAAGGGGTCTGGGCCGCAAAAGAAAATGCAAGGCTGACGACTGCAATCTCGCATTTGAAACTATCTCGCATGTCAAACTATACAGAACGTGTAACTTGGTGCCATTTCGCACACGGACGAACGCCAATGCCTATCGGAGGAGTCACGTGCCACGACGCACTTGGGCCGCCAGGCGCTCCTTCGCCATTGTGGGTGCGATCGGGGTTTCGGCATTTGCGTTGTTTGCCAGTAGTGCTGCGGTGGCTGCCCCTGAGCTTGCGAGTGGGGAGAGCCGGTCATCCATTGTGCTGGTCGCCGACCCGGCGCCGACCGACGTGCCTGTGACGCCGGTGCCGACAGTTGACCCGCCGCCAGACCCGGTGCCGACGCCGCCGGTCGTTGACCCGAGCCCTACCGTTGTGCCTACGCCGGAACCCACCGTTACCGACCCGGCCGTTGTGCCATTGACGCCTGACCCTGGGGTGACTCCGGACCCCGTTGTAACGCCGGACCCTGCGGTGACCAACATTGCTGTCTTGCCGGCGGGCGGCGGGATTGTCGAGCGGAGCACCCCTACTGCTGCGCCGACGGTAGTGCCGACGCCGGAGCCAGCGCCCACTGTGACGGCCACGGCTGCGCCTCTGCCTGCGATCGAGCTGCCGTTCTACCCGCCACCGTCGGCGGGGGTGGCGCGCGATGCCTTTCCGTTCCTCCTGGCCGGGATTGCTGGTGGGCTGGTGTTGCTCGCGGGGTTCGGGGCGTACCTGTTCGCGCGGTGGCGCGTGAGGCGACTGCGGTTCAGGCCAGTGTTCGGCTCGAGTGCCGGGCAACGTGGTGGTCTGGGTGTTTTCGGGGTTGCCGGGGAATTCGGGGTGCAGAATGCTGGGGCGAATGCTGGGTTCTTCAGTGTGGCGGGGGTCGTGACGCCTGTCTCCGCAGGGTTGGTGGCGGCGGGCTCAGGGTCGGGCGATTCTGTCGCTGGGCGCGGGGCGTTCGCAGCGGGATTGCCCGTGCGGGATGCGTCGTCTGGAGAGAGATTGGGTGATGCGTTCGAGTTGTCGCTCGCGCCGATCCATCGCCCTGGTGCGGTGCGCTCTGCGTCGGCGTTTCTGCTGGGGCTGGTGCCACGTCGGGCTGCCACTGCTGAGATAGGGGTTGCAGCGTTCGAGGTGTTTGAGCCAGTTGCTGTGCAGTCGGTAAGTCGGCCTTCGTCTGACCTTGGGTTGCCGTCGCAGCGGGCACCCCGGAAGAGCGCGCTGAATTTCGACCTGGGGTTGTCTGCGCCCTAGCGTCGCGAGCTGTTTCGGTTGGTGCGTTTGGGGGCTTTGCGGGTTAGACCCGGTGTAAAGCAATGTTGATTGCTACCTCACGCACAGCAATGCGGGTTGGACTGTCGATTGACCGGGCCGGACGTAATCCCCACTTGTAGGCGCAGACGATCCTGCGGCATGAACGTAAGTTGCACTGATGCGCTTCGTTCCTGCCATCGCGGCAATAGTCCTCGTGAGTTGCCCGCTCACCGGTTGCACAGGCGAACCTGCAGACACGCCAGCTGCTGGGCGCTACGCCCTCATGCCAACAGCGCTCGTCGATGACAACACCACATGTGATGCCCTGTATGGAGCCAGTACAGATGGCCCAATTGTCGATGCCGTCGATATCGTGCGAAGGTTCGAGACGAAACCGGATCTCTCCCTCGTTACTGTCGGTGAGCTCCAGAGCACAATCATCGCCCTCGACGATGTTCGCACCCGGGCTTCAGTCAGTTCGGAGAGGCTGATCGACCGGAACGAAGTCACACTGCGCCAGCTCCTCACGATACAAACGAGCAGGGTCAATGCGACCGTCGACACTGGCGTGTTCAAACAGGCAGGCATGGACCTCCTTGGCTTCTGCGCCCAGTACTTGCAATGAGAGGCATAGCGTCCAATCGGCTCCAGGATCTGGTGGGTGGGGAGCTTAACTTGGTCGGGGCCGGGGCACTGGTTGCGCGCCAGGTGACGCAGTCGAGCCCGTGAGCACCGAGCGCGCCTGAACTGCCCGAACCAGGCGAACCGGGCCGCCTTCTCATCCCGCGAACAGCGGAGGGTTGCCGAATTCGCGACAGTCTGTTGTTCGGCATATCGCTGCCCTCGTTGGGTCAAGAGTCCCTAACAACGGGTGCTCATGAGAGGCTGTGCACTGATCTTGGTGGCGGCTCTCGTTTAGTGAGGGATTGTCAGTGGTGGGTGTTTGGATGGGGGTATGAAAACACCAGCTGCCGGAGGTTCCGGGTCGTCGCCTGAGGGTCTTGATGACCCTCGGGTTGCGGCGTTGCGTGCGGCTGTAGAAGCGGTTGTGTCGTCGGGTGGGTTTGGGGCTGCCGCGCCCTGCGGGCTTGCCGACGAGGAGTTGCTGGCCTGGGCGGTGGCGGGTGAGGCGTTGCTGCGGTGTGCGGAGGGGATCGTTGTCGAGGCGGCGGGGGAGCTGGCTGAACGGTCTAAACGTGAGCATGGTGATGACCGGTTGACGGTGAAGCATGGCTGCGCGGATGTGGTGTCGCTGATCAGTGGTTTGACGGGGGTGTCGAAGAAGACCGCGGCAGGCCGGGTGCGGCTCGGTATGGCGGTGCGGTCGTCGGTGTCCTTGGTGGGGCTGGTGAATGAGAGCAACTTCCCTGCCGTGCTGGAGGCGCTGCGTTCGGGGCGGCTCGGGGTCGATAGTGCCCAGGTCATTACTCGCATGTTGGGGGATTCGGCGCGCCGGGTGGGGTTCGGTGCGGATCTGCATGAGTGTGAGCGGATGTTGGTGCTCGCCGCTGACCCCAGGACGGAGGTGGGGCTTTCGTTGTCGGCGGATCAGGTGGCAATCATGGCAGCGCAGTGGCAGGGGCATCTGGATCCTGATGGTGCTGAACCGACAGCTCGGGAGTTGGAGGACAAGCGCGGCTTGTGGTTACGGCAGCAGGCTGACGGTACGTTCAAGGTCGGTGGTCTGTTGACGGCGGTGCAGGGTGCGAAGTGGCAGGCCATCGCCCAAACCATCCTCAGCCCCCGACTCCCGCGATTCGGCGGCCCCGGCGACGCTTCGGGAGTTCTTGAGGGTGACGAGACTCACGACGGTCGTGTGGCACGGGTCGATGATGAGAACTGCGACAACGATGCTCCGAACGACCATCGTGCACCTGGCGGAGAGGGTAGTCCTTCGCGCAGTGGCGAATCCTCTGGCCCGCGCTTCGACGACGACGACACCGATGACGACACCGACGACGACATCGACGATGAGGTGAGTCCGGTGTTGGCTGACAGCCGCACGCGTGAGCAGTTGTTGGCGGATGGGTTCACGGCGTATATCGATCGGGTTGCGGGGTTGCCGGGTATGCCGGTGTTGTGTGGGGCGCGTCCGACGATCAACGTGCACGTCACCTTGGAAGATGTTGTCGACGGGCGGGGTGTGGGCTGGGTTGACGGGGTCGACCAGCCCGTCCCGGTGGCAACCGTCGAGCAGTTGCTGTGCCATGGGGATGTGATTGCGACGGTGATGCGGGAGGGGCGGGTGTTGCAGCACGGGAAGACGAAACGATTGTTCACTCCGGCGCAGAACAGGGCCCTCGCCGCCCGCGACGGCGGATGTGTGTGGCCGGGCTGCGGCAGACCCCCGTCGTGGTGTGAGACCCATCATGTTCTCGATTGGCGTGACACAGGATATTTGCCGGGTCGAACAGATGTCGACAACGGGGTACTGCTGTGTCACTTTCACCATTCGAACGTGCACAAGAGCCGGTGGAAACTCGTCATGATCACGGGTGCGCCGCACATCATCCCGCCGCCCGAGATCGACTGGACACAAACACCCCGACCCTGCACACAACGACGAACCAGACAGTAGCCGCGTACGCGGCAATGTGGAGGTGCTCGCAGACAGAGCGCACGTGCGTATGGGGAAATCCCTCTACGCTTGAAAGACTTCTGCTTCACTTGCCCGATGCCCCGCTAGTTGTGAAAAGGCCGCACTGTGACTCTCTCGATTCTCACCGTCTGCACGGGCAATATTTGCCGATCCCCGTTCGCGGCGCTGTATCTGCAATCGAAGCTCTCCGGGCTGACGGGGGTCACCGTGAGCAGCGCAGGAACGATGGCGCGCGATGGTGATTCGATGACGGACGAGATGGGTGCGCTGGCGGAGCGGTTCGGGCTCGAGCCGGGGACGCATTCCGCCCGTTATCTGGTGGAGCCGTACATCGAGAAGGCGGATCTGATTCTTCCGCTCACCCGGGGGCATCGCAGCGAGGTGGTGCAGATGGTTCCGCGCAAGTTGCTGGTGACGTTCACGGTGCGGGAGTTCGCGCGGCTCGGGAGCCTGGTGAGCGACGACGAGGTTACGGCTGCAGCTGCTGCCGGGGGGTCTGATGCCGAGAAGGTCAAGGCTGTCTGCCGGCTGCTGGCTTCGCGTCGGTCTCAGGGGGACCCGGCTGCGGACCCGGCTCTCGATGACGTGATCGACCCGTATCGGCGCGAAGACGAGGTCTACGAGCTCTCTGTCGCGCAGATGGTTCCTGCGCTGGATGAGATCGCTCGCGTTCTGACGCTGATACTCAAGGCAGCCTGAGCGTGAGCGGCGGGCGCCCATCGGGCCAGGCAGTTCTACTCATTATTGCGCTCGTCGTTGGTTCGGTCACGGCTGGAGCGGTTTCGGCGACAGGGGCTACGGCGGACGCTGCGGGCGTCACTGCTTATGCTTCGGCGGCTTCGGGTGGAGCTACCCTGAGCGGGCGGACGGCAACGGCGAGCGTCACGCCCACACCGAGCGTGACGCCGACACCGAGCGTCACGCCTAAGCCCACCGTCACGCCGAAACCCACTGTTCCCCCTACGCCGACGACGACACCGAAGCCGACGGTTACTCCGGCGCCAACTATCACTCCGGTGCCTACCGTGACGCCGAAGCAAACGGCCACACCAACTCCCACTCCGACGCCGACCCCGACTCAGCCTGCACCGCCACTGACACTGGCTGCGAAGTACTCTGCGTATGTGACGGCGCTCGCCACGGACTATTTGGGGCGCACGCAGTCGGCGCAGGAGAAAGCGACATTCACGAATCTGCTTCAGACGGGCACGAAGCGGGGTGTGATCGCAAAGGCGTTTGCTACGAGCGATGAGTATCGGATCATCCGGATCAAAGCGGCGTACACGACGATTCTGGGTCGTGTGGCGGAGCCTGCCGGAGTCAGTACGTGGCTTGCGGCGATGCGTGCGGGGCAGATCACGACAGACGGCATCGAGATCGCGCTGTATGCGTCGCAGGAGTACTTCCAGTTGCATGGTTCGACGAACTCGGGTTTTGCCACGTCGTTGTACAAGAGCCTTCTGCATCGCGCTGGGAACAGCGCCGAGTATGACTTCTGGGCGTCGTATGCGGCGAAGAAGGGTCGTACGTGGGTTGTGAAGCAGTTCTGGGCTTCGGCGGAGACGACCGGGATTCGGGTTGTGCCGATGTATCAGAAGTATCTGGGTCGGGTGCCGACGGCTGCTGAGTTGCAGCAGTCGATTGTGGACGCGCCGCAGGTGGGGGACTCGGGACTGAGGCAGAGTATCACCGCCGGGAACGAGTACTTCCTGCGGAGTATTGCGCGGTTCGGCGGGCGGTAAGGCAGCATGCACTGCCCTGACTAGGAGGCAGCTGGCTACTGGGTGAAAGCTACGACCACGAGAGCTACCGTTCCGCCAACAAGCACTACGCCGACGGTCACCTGCACAACGAGGTTGTGCGAGAATTTGTGCCACGTCGACGTGAGTTCTGGCCGCTCGAAGGGCTTGTCGGCTCGTTTTGGGGGGCTCATTGGTGCTTTCGGTTCTGCGCCGGTATTTCGGCTTTGGGCTGTGCGGCGCTGTAGGCACTAAACGATACGCGAGCATGAATCATTAAGCATCCCCCCTTGTTGGGTGCACACTCCGTGAATTCTTTGCGAATTCGTTGGTTCATGCTCTGCTTGAATTCAGACTCACTACTTCTTCGGAGCGGTGACGGGAGCGGATTGGTGGCGCGCGCGCACAGATCTTCGTCTTCTGACACCCGCAATGTGTGCGTTCGCTGCGGCGCTTTCGTCGGTGACCGATGAAATCAGGCGGCAGCGGGTCGTGACTGCTGTGGACATGCTCGTCGGGGTCGACTATTGTCACCTTGACCTGGCACATCGACCGGCACTCGGGGTTCGGCGGGGATGCCGAAATGCGGCGCACGGTGGTCTGGGTGCATGACCGCGCTCCCAGTCAGATGCGAGGCGTCGCTTAGATCTTGCGCACGCTTTGAGGCTTGCCTCGGCCGGGGCCTGAGGCTGAGGCTGAGGCTGAGGCTGAGACTCGGACGCGGTTATTGCTGTCGCTACTGTTGCGTTGCGCCGCGCCTCAGGGGCGCTGCGTGAGAGCCACGCCCACGAGGGCGGCTGTGATGAGACCGGCCGGGATGAGGACCGAGAGTTTCACGATCATCCCAACCCGTGAGGCGTGGTTGTCGTTCAACTCTGAACTTTGCTGTGCCATGGGACTGCCCGTTTCTCGGCCTGCGAAACCGATGAAGATGAAACGCTTTTCTGCGTAGGCCGCACCCCCGATGGTGTGGCCGTTCCGAAGGTATCGCATGGGGCGCGGCGGTGGGGGTGCTCTGGCGGATTGGGTGACCCCCAAACCGAGGGGCGGATTCGGGCGTGTTCCGGCGGAACGGTGTTTCGGCAGTCTGGCTTTCTTTCGGACCGTTTGTCGGCAGGACGGCAAGGGGAGGTGCGGTCGAATGCGGGGTGAGAGTTGGGGGAGTGGGCTCGAAGCGATGTCGGGGCAGCTTTTCAGGCCCAAGGATTTTCGAGAAGATGTTCGGCTCTGTCGGCTTCGAGGCAGTGAGGGGCGCGCGCGCCGATCCGGTACGCTGAAGCCGATACGCCAGTGAAGGCGCGTCGGTTAGTGCCGGCATTGGGCATTGGGCATTGGGTAGTGGGGCGGGGGCGCCGTGGGTCGATCGTTTGTTCGTGTTTCGGCAATCGCGGTTTCGTTGAGTCTGGCGGCGGTGTTCGTTCCGGGGGCGTCTGCCGAGGGGACCGTGCCGACGCCGACGCCGACGCCAACCGCTTCTTCGAAGCCTGGATCGGTTGCGACGCCGAGTCCGAGTGCGACACCGACTTCTTCTTCGGCGGTGATTCCGGCGGCCACGCCGACACCAACTGTTCCACCGGCACCAACTGCCACACCGATACCAACTGCCGGTGTTCCGGCCGGCAAAACGACTGCTACGCCGAGCCCGAGCCCGAGCCCGACTCCGAGCCCGAGCCCAAGTCCGACTCCGACGTCGAGTGCTACGCCGACGGCAGGTGCAACGCCGTCCCCCCAGGCCACGACCTCTGGGTTCACGGTGAGTGGGCACGTGGATCTGGGGTCGTCCGGGCATCCTGCGGGCGTTGGAGATATGGCGATCTGGTACTGGTATTACGATGCGGGGGCGTGGACGCCGCTTGATTACGATGCAAAGATCACCACGGATGCCGCGGGGAATTTCGTTCTGCCAGTGGGGGATCACGACACTGTCGCGATCGAGTACCACTATCTCGGCACGGGTAATTTCGTCTCGAAGCCTTACGTGGACGATTGGGTAATAAAGCCTACAGACAGTCGGGTCCTCCACCTCACCCAGAGTGTGACGGCCACTACTGTTGTGCTTGCGGTCGGGGCCCAGATTTCGGGGACGGCGCGGGGCACACGGGGGCAGGTGCTGGCCGGGCTGACGGTG